>CAZLPU010000012.1:0-75194 GCA_964561475.1 uncultured Alphaproteobacteria bacterium | reverse complement strand
AGCTTGAATCACCAATCGCGCTCAATTGGAACCCTGATTCTCAACAAGCCCTAGAGCGGCGGGCGCAAAATCACGATCACCTTTAAACAGGGTGGCCGCCGCTCTACTTTTTTCGCTCACGGCGCGAGGGCGGCGCAGTGGCGCCGGACCGCAGTCGCGGCCTTGAACATGATGCGGATTAAACGCCTCATGCTCTAAATCAAGTCGAAATCGGTGGTGTCCAGCAGGCTGGCGTCGAAAGCCTTCAGGGTGATCGAGCCGGTGTCTGCCGGGTCGTTGAAGGTGATGCGGGTGTCGATCCCATCCTGAATGATCGTCAGATCTTCAATGCTGTCGATACGGCCCGCCGTACGCAGAGCGATGATATCTGCCCCATCGGTGAAGTCCGTGATCCTATTGTTCTGATCAAGACCATTGTCGTCGAAGAGGAAGGTGTTGTTACCCGCGCCGCCGGAGAGGAGGTTGGAACCGCTGTTCGGACCGGTCTGAAGGAGGAGATCATCTCCGTCCCCGCCGGTCAGCGTATCGTTGCCGGCACCGCCATCCAGGGTGTCGTTGCCACGCCCGCCATTGATATCGTCTCTGCCCGAACCACCCAGAACGCTGTCGTTGCCCCGTGCCGTGTTGATTGTCAGCCCTCTGGTTGATGCGCTGGCATCGACGACATCGTTGTTGTTCGGATCGTTCTGGAAGTCACCGAAGGTGAAGACTTCGAAACTGTTGAACACCGTCACCGTTTCCGCGCCGTCAATATAGGTCACGGTGCCGCTGGTATCGCCGTCAAAGGTCAACCTGAAACCGGTTCCCTGACCAGTGGTGAAACGCAGCGCCAGGGTATCCGTGCCGTCACCGCCGGACACGGTGCCCTCAATCAATCCGGTTCCGCCCGATCCAATACTCCCGCCGACCTCAACGGTATCATCGCCGGAGCCCGCCTCGATGTTCAAGGCATCCCCCAGGAAAGTCAGCCAAGAGAAGGTATCATTCCCCCCGCCCATGGAAATCTTCTGAAGGTCCCGGAGGGCATAGCCCGAGGTGAAGACATCATGGCCGCTGCCACTGAGGATCTTCTCAAACCCGGTGAAGGTGATCTGGTCGGTCTGGCCCTCCGCGGACACCACCGGCGCGCTGCTCTGGAACAGGTTCGAGCCGGTGAAAGAAAGGTTGGTGGTCTGAGTGCCGCGCAGACGCGTGAGATCGAGGACGTCGGTCCCCGCCCCGCCATCGACCTCATCCTGGCCAAAGCCCTTTTTCGTAACCTTGAAGCGGTCATCGCCGCTGCCGAAGAGCACTGTATCGTCGCCGTTCTCGGTGTTGAGCACCAGGCCGGTGGTCATGACGCTGGCATCAATGAAATCGTTATTGGCTTTGTCATTCCGGAAGTTGGTGAACGTGAAGGCCTCGAACCCGGTAAAGTCCGTCACCGGACCTTGGGCATCCCGGTAGGTCACTGTACCGCTCAGAGATCCTTTTTCCTCGCCCGTGACCAACAGATTGAATCCGGTCGCCCCGTTCGCGCCATTCGTCACTCCCAAGGCCAGTGTGTCCACGCCTGCGCCGCCGGAAACCGTGCCGTCGATCAAGCCGGTGGAACCCGATCCGGTATTGCCGCCGATCTTGACGACGTCATTGCCGTCGCCGCCATCAATGTCGAGCATATCCCCCCGGAACGTCGCCCAGGAGAAGGTATCGTCCCCGTCGCCCATGGCGATCGACTCGACATCTTTCAGCGCATAGCCGGATGCGAAGACGTCATGACCATCACCACTGATGATCGTCTCGATCTCCGTGAAGGTGGCCGCATCGCTTTGGTCAATGATGGAGACGACCGGCGCCCTGCCCTGGAACAGGTTCGAGCCGGCAAATGAGAGCCCGCCGGTCACCCGGGACAGGTCAAGGATATCCTTGTCCGTACCATCGGAACCGCCGTCTATACGATCGGTCCCAAAGCCGCTCTCCATAATGAAGGTATCGTTATCGGCGCCGCCATTCAGGGTGTCGTTCCCCTCACCGCCCTGGAGCGTGTCATCACCCGCGCCGGTCTCGATGCGGTCATTGCCCTGACCACCGAAGATATCGTCCGTTGCCTGAGTGGTGTTCTGCAACGTGTCGTCCCCTTCACCAAGCTCCAGGGTGATGGTGGTGAACCGGCCGTCGGTGATCGTGGCCTGGGTGGCGTCATCGGCCTGGTTCTGGACCGCGCCATTCCTTACCGTGACCGTATCCATGCCATCGCCGGTCTCGATGAAGAAGCTGTTGGTCCAAGCGCCGCCATTGGTGACGAGGCTCAGATCAATCACGTCATCCCCGCTACCGGTCAGGATCGTGCCCCGCTTGGCATCAAGGATGGTGAGGTCGACCGCACCCAGTTGCGTGCCCAGATTGACTTCTGCCTGCACATATTGATCAAGGGTCGCCTCGATGGCACCGGTCACAGGAACATTCTGGTTGGTGAGCAGAATATTCTTGGTGGTGTTCCAGCCGTTCGACGCCTGGGTGAACGCAAGGGAACCCGGGTCCGTGCCGGGCCCGCCGACCGCCCCGTTGAGCACCGAGGCGGTGTTGCCTGCCACACCGATCAGGTCCGGGCTGGTAAGGTAAGGCTGTGCCCTCCCATCGTTACCCTCCAGAACCAGTAGACCCGTGCCGGCGCCCGCATCATCACTGGTCAGAGTGATGGTGGCTTGGGTGGTGGCGCCCAGAGCCACATTCGCATCGCCGAGGGCTTCGGTCAGGGTGAGGATGATCTCCTCTTCAGTCTCAACCTCGGCGTCGTCGATCACCTCCACAGTGATTGTCGCAGCGGTCGTACCGGCGGCAATGACCACCGTTCCCGACAGGGACTGATAATCGCTTCCCGCGGCCGCCGAACCGCCCACCGCGTAGGTAACCGTCGTATCCGTCTGTGCCACCTCGTCCAGGCGGACCGTGAACAGACCATTCGTACCCCCCTCGGCGGCATTACCGGTCGCGTCGATCGTGACCTCGTTTGGTTCGTCAACCGGGTTCACCGTTATGGTTACGGTGGCCGTGTCGCTCAGCGTTCCATCACTCACCGTGTAGAAGAAGCTGTCGGACCCGAAGAAGTCCGCGTTCGGCACATAAGTGAAGGTACCGTCCGCCATGAGATCCAGTGTACCGTTCGAGGGACCGTTCAGTTCCGCGAAGGTCAGGCCGTCCCCGTCGATATCGCTGTCATTGGTGGAGACATCACCGGCCAGCAGCGTGTCTTCGTCGGTATTGGCGCTGTCATCCACCGCGATGGGTGCATCGTTCGCGCCGGTGACCGTGATCACCACCGAGGCGGTATCCGTGGCACCATTTCCGTCGGAGATCGTTGTCGTGAAGCTGTCCGTGGCCGTCTCTCCGTCTGCCAGCCCCTCGAACAGACCATTCGGGTCGTAGCCGAATGTGCCATCGCCATTATCGGTTACCACACCGAGGGTTTCAGAGGTCTGGAAACCGGTCACGGTCAGCGTATCGCCATCCACATCCGTGTCGTTGTCCAACACCGCAATGACGGTGAGCGCCGTGTCTTCGTCCGTCGTCGCCTCATCCTCACCGGCAACAGGGGCGTCATTGACCGGCGCGATCCGAACCGTGACCGCTGCGGTCGTCTCGGCCTGTCCGTCGGATGCCGAAAGTTCCAGCAGCACATCCCCGTTAAAGTCCTGCGGCGGATTTCCCGAAAGCGTCAGGGTCTCCGCATCGAAGGTGAGCCATTCGGGCAGCGCCTCGCCTTCAGGACCGCGCAACTCCACGAGCAGAACATCATTGTCCGGATCGCTAATCAGATCATTGGCGAAGGTGGCCAGGAAGGGGGTGTCCTCAACGCCCTCAAGAAGAGCGACTTCCCCTATCACCGGTGCATTGTTGATGTCCCCGACCGTGACCGTGACCCGCCCTGTTGCGGCGATCCCAGTCGAATCCTTGAGTTCGTAGTCGAACCACGCCACACCGCTGAAATTCGCATCCGGCGTGATGACGAGCTGGCCGTTGCCCAGGTCCTCAACACTGACATTCCGGGTCTCCAGAATGCGGGTCAGCTCAATGGCCTGACGGTCCACGTCGAAGTCATTGTCCGTGAGGGCCGTCGTGAAAATCACCAGGGACGCATTCTCCTCCACGGTCAATTCGTCGGGAACGGCCACCGGCGCGTCACTGACCGGCAGAACGTCGATCGTGACCGTGGTCGGCACTTCAAAACCGGTTTCGTTGGTAAGCGCGTATCGCAAGGTCAGCTCACCGAAGAAATCCGCTTCCGGTGTGACCCGATAGAACCCGTTCTCGAGTTCTGTCACTCCTGGACCCGTCAGCCCAAGGAAGATCACCTCGGAACCAAGCGGGATCTGATCGTTGGCCAGCAAGGTGGCCGGATCAATATCAATGAAGCTGTCTTCCAGGACTTCGAAGCCGGCATCGGAGACCGCGACCGGCACATCAAAGAGCGGGAAGACCAGAACCGAGGCATATCCCAGACTTGTGGCCCCGAATTCGTCAGTCACGCGATAATGGAAGCCACCATCTCCGAAATAGCCCTCGCGGCCCAGGAAGACGGCCGTGTCGCCGTCGCGGGTCACGGTGCCGTTGTCGCCGTCAAAGACCTCGACAATCCGGAAGCTGTCGCCTTCCACATCCCGGTCATTGAAGAGCAGGTCGGCAAAATCAATGGCAAAGGGCGTGTCCTGATCGCCGTAGAAGGGACCGTCCGGGTTTGCGATCGGCGCATCGTTGACCGCCTCGATGTCGAAGGTGATCGTGCCCCGGCTGGTCAGGCGGCCATCGGTGATCGAGTACCCGAAACTCCGCTCGCCGTTGATGTTCTCATCCGGGACGAATTGATAGCGGCCGTCGGGCAGTTCCAGGATCCGCGCATCGTCTATGGACGACTGGAGGGATACGAAGCTGATCGCATCGCCATCCAGATCCGTATCGTTCGCCAGGAGATCATCAATGGTGAACTCAAAGGGCGTGTCCTCAATGGTCTCGAAGACATCGGTTACCGCTTCCGGCGCCCGATTGGTGCTGATCACCGACACATTCACAAGCCCAGCGCTCTCGCCATGGGTGTCGTCGGTCACGGTATAGGTAAAGCTCGCGGCGCCATCGAAATCGGGGGTGGGCGTGAAAATGATCTGCCCACTGTCGAAGGTCACCGTTCCGTTGACCGCATCCTGAACACTGAGGAACCGTATCGGATCGCCGTCGACGTCAAAGTCATTGGCCAGAAGGTCTGCCGGGTCCACCAAGAGCTGGCTGTCCTCCAGCACACTCAACTGGTCGGTCTCCGCGACGGGTGGATCCAGGAGGGACGCTACGTCGAGCACGATCACCCCTTGGACTGTGCCCTCGGACCCGTCACCCAAGGTGTAGGTCACCGTGTCGAGGCCAGCAAATCCGGCATTCGGCGTATAGGTCAGCGTGGCGTTCGCGTCGCCATCGAAAGCGACCGTTTCCAGCGCTGACTGACTCGTCGTGTCGTCACTGTTCGTGAACTGAATGGCAAAGTCGCCCTGAGCATCCAGGGGCACCACGGCGGTCAGAACGCCCGTGTCCGGATCGATGGTCATCCAGTCGGGCAGATCCGAGCCGTCTTCCAGTGTGGCGGACCAGGTTCCGCCCGGCAACGGCGTCAGGGAGACAGGCGCGGCCACGGTCACGGTTTCAAGACCAACGCTCACGACGGCATTGTCGGACCCGCCGAGACCAACGACCTGGAGCGGGTCGCCGTCGTCATCACGATCATTGATCAGGAGATCGGTGACCGCGATGGTCACTGAGCCGTTTTCGAACAGATCCACGGTGTCGGTCACCGCCACGGGCAGTTCCCGCTGGGGCCGGACATTGAAGACGATGATGGCCGGGGTCTCCGATTCACCGCCTTTCTCGTCATTGGCGTCATAGGTGAACGCCACCGAGCCGTTAAAGTCCGTCGGCGTGACCAGATTGATCCGCTCAGGCACATCGGACACGGAAATTCCGCCGCTATCGTCCGGATCAACCGTGAAGGTCTCATCCACCACCACTTCCGTGATGATGGACATGGCCGGCAACCCGCCACCCGCCGGAACCTCGATGCGCACGGGAACCGCACCGACATAATGGGACGGCGGCGTGCCGGTGAAGGAGAGCGTGTCCGGATCGAATGTCAGCCAACTGTCGAGGGGTGCCCCGCTTTCCCGGGTCGCCGTGAGGCCCGCCGCATTGGCAAGGTCAAGACCGAACAGCCCCTGGGCCTCCAGCAGCGTATCATTGGCCAGCAGAGCATTGATCGCAGGATCGATCGGCTGGGCCGGATCCAGAACAAACTCCAAGGTAAAGCCACCATCCGTGGCGCGATAGTCATCCTCGGGAAGCTCCGGCAACGGATCGGGGGTGAAGACAATCTGAACCCGTGCCAGGCCGGCATCCTCGTCCGGGTCAAAGCCAGAAGGCTCAAGGGTCCGGGTCTCGGCGTCAAAATTCAGCCAATCGGGCAGCGGCCGTCCCCCAATCACCGACGCACTGAAGCTGCCGGCGGAGATATCGAAGATGGCCACGCCATCATTATTGTCGTCAGGCGTCCAGGCAAAGGCTTCGCGCACCTGGAAGCCACCGAGGACAACCTCTTCCACGGAGAAGCCCGCAACCAGATCATCCGCGTCATCCCGGTCGAACGAGAAGCGGAATGGATGGACCGCACCATTGGACGGGTCGGTCAGGAACACGGCGACTTCAACCGGCTCGTCACTATCGACCGGCATGATGCCGGAGAAGGTCAACGTGGCGGGGTCGAAGAACAGCCAGTCCGGCAACTCCGTATTGTTGGAGGCCTTGGCCTCGACGGTGTAATCCGGGGCCAGGAAACGATAGGCCAGATTACCCAGAAGGTCCGTCTGCTGGAAGAAGATCACATCGCCATCGACATCGCGGTCATTGCCGAAGGCCTCCGCCGGGATGACGAATTGCGGTCCGTCCTCCAGGCCGAACACCACGTCATTGCGCAGCTCCGGTCCACTGTTGCGCGGCAGAACAGTGATGTAGGCCGTCGCGCTGTCCGTGCCGCCGCGCCCATCATTGATGGTGTATTCAAAACTCGCCGTGCCGTTGAAATCAGGCCGCACGGCAAACTCGATCAGACCATCCTCGGTGACCCGCACCTTGCCGTTTTCCGCAAAACGATAGACCTCCTGGAAGAACAGGGGATCATCATCAGGGTCACTGTCATTGGCGAGGAGTACGGACGGATCAATGGTGATCGTCTCATCTTCCAGGGCCCGAATGCCGTAATCGTCCCGCGCCACGGGCGGCAGGTTTTGCGGGCGCACCTCGATATTGAATTCCAGGGTTGCCTCGGCACCGCGTGCGTCGATCACGTCGAAAGCGATGGAGGCCTTCCCCAGGGCGAAGGGCACGAAATTGATAATGCCCGTATCCGGATCGAATGCCTCGACACCGTTGGTGGAGGCGTTCCCGTCCGCCCCGATGCTCAACCCGACAAACTCGACCGCATCGCCTTCCACGTCATAGACCTTGGCCATGAGCTGGTCGACGGTGAACTGGGTGGTTTCCTCCAGTTTCGCGGACTCCGCGCCGCGCCGGATACGTGGTGCGTCATTGACCGGCGCGAAATAGATTTCGACATCGGCCGTATCCGTCGCACCGTCATTGTCCGCGAGCACATAGGAGAAGCCCGCAAAGCCGAAATGATCCGGACGTGACAGGAACTCGATATACGGACCATCCAGGCGCCAGGTGGCATCGGTTGCCGCACCCTGATAGTCCGGATCCTTGTAAGGACGCAGTGGCTCCCCATCGAGGTTCACGAGAGGCGTTGCGGCGATAATCCGCAGACCCTCTTGTTCGTTGTCCCCATCGACGTCAAAGTCGTTCGCCAGAAGGTTTTCCACACGGATACGCAAGGGGACATCTTCAACGCCGTAGACCAGCGGGTCATCATTGGCCACCGGAGCATCATTGACCGGCGACAGATTGACCTCCACGCGCGCGGTCGATTCCCGGCCGAGGGGATCTCGAACTGTGTAGGTAAAGAACGCATCCCCGAAGTGATCCTGCGCCCCCAGGAATTCGATCTGTCCATCGGCATTTACAGTGACCGTGCCGAACTGGGCATTCTGCACCGAGACCAGAACCAGATCGTCAACGCCCTCTTCGGCATCATTCCTGATCAGCTCCGCCGGATCGATCAGGGCGACTTCATCCTCGATCCCCAGACGGAAGATATCATCGGCGGCGTTGAACCGGCCAAGGCGCAGGAGGTCCTCGATGGCCGCCCGGTCCCAGATCGTCCCGTCGGCAAAGACAATCTGCTCGAGACCGGTCTCGGTTCCGAGGAAATGGTTGGTCACGGTCACCGTGTCGATCAGGAATCCGTCGTCGCGTTCGAATTCGATGAACAGATCATCGCTGTTGCGCAGTACCGAGACGTCCTTGGGCGCCAAGGCCGCATCAAGAACCAGCCGGTCGATGTCATCGGCGTCACCGATTTCCTCGATAACATCCTCGGCGCTGTCAAAGCCGAAGAGATAGTCATCGGATCCAAAGCCGCCCCGCAACAGGTCATTGCCAAACAGACCATCGAAGACTTCGGCTCCCGCGCCGCCGGTCAGGGTGTCGTTGTGCACGGACCCGATCAGCTTCTCGATGGAGAAGAGTTGGTCGCCCAGGGCTTCGCCCGCAAGACCCTGGCCCAGAGACAGATCCACGGCCACCGCTTCATCGGCTTTCGCATAATCGGCCGTATCGAAGCCGCCACGACCGTCGATGATGTCGGCCCCGCGGCTACCCCGGAACCGGTTATCGCCCTCGTCACCGCGCAATTCGTCAGCCTGGAAACTCGCCTGAATGATCTCGATACTGCTGAAGGTATCGCCTTCGGCGTCGCCGCCCGTGGCAATACCGTCACGCAAATCAATGACAATGCCGGCGTTGGACAGGGCGTAGTCGACCGTATCGATCCCCTCACCACCCTGAAGCACGTCCCCACCCCGTCCGCCGATGAGGACATCATCGCCGCCATTGCCGGTCAGAATGTCAACGCCGCGCCCACCGCTTAGAACATTGTCCAGGTCATCGCCTTCCAGCGTGTCGTCAAAGTCAGACCCGGTCAGGTTCTCGATTCCAGCCAGGGTATCGCCTTCGGCCCAACCACCGGAGGCCGCCCCCTCGGCGAGAGAAACCTCTACGCCGGCCCCCGAGAAGAAATAGGTCGCCGTATCCGTTCCCGCACCGCCGTCCAGGTCATCCGCCCCAAGACCACCGTCAAGGGTATCGTCGCCATCACCGCCTTCGAGGGTGTCCTGGCCGTCGCGGCCTTCAAGGCTGTCATTGCCGCCAAGGCCCACCAAACGGTTGCCCGCTTCATCACCGCCCAAGGTATCGCCGAATCCACTCCCCTCGAATGCCTCGATATCCACGTAGAGATCGCCCTGGGCGAAGCCGCCCTGCCCGACCAGCGTGCTCAGATCGGCCCGCACACCCACATTGGAGCCGGAGAACAGAACCGTATCGAAGCCCTCCCCGCCCCGCACTTCGTCACCGTCATCGCCCGGATCAATCACATCGTCGCCGGGTCCTGCTTCAATCAGGTCCGCACCCAGACCGGTTTCGATGGTGTCATTGCCCTCAAGGGCGACAACCCAGTCATCCCGGCGATAACCACGGATCACTTCGTCGAGCGCATTGCCTTCCAGATAGTCGATGAAGGGCGTGCCGGTGAGTTCGCCGTCATAGAAATCGGCAACATGGGCATAGGCAAAGCCCGTGTCCTCAAGACCCTCTTCGTCGGCGATGCGATACTCGATGGTCACCGGCCCGGTGAAGCCCGGGTCGAAGCGGGCGGCCAGGAACTCTTCACCACGGAATTCGAGGATCTCGAACGCGCCCACATTGACGCGATTGCCCTGGGCCAGCTCCAGCGGATCCAGGATGGCGTCCACGCCGACAAAGGTCGGGCGCGGACGGTCAGGATCATCGAGATCCGCATCAATCGTGCCGTCGCCGTCCGTATCCGCCTGCTCGATGTCGAAGTCATTGAACACCAGATCGGCGACGGGGATCACCAGTGGAATGTCGAAGGGTGTGACGAAGCCGAAATCTTCCACCACCGTCGGATCATCGTTTGAAGGCACAATGACGATATCAACAAAGCCTTCCGCAGTGCCTTCGGATCTATCGGTCACCAGATAGACAAAGCCCGAGGAGACGGTCGCATCGATAAACGGCGTGAAGAGAAGATTATTGTCCGCATCAACCTCAATTGTGCCGTTCAGCGGACCGGCTGCGGCACCGCCGAAGGTGAAGACATCCCCAAGGCCGTTGAGCGGACGCCACGCGATGATCTCCAGTTCATCCCCGTCTTGATCGGTATCGTTGGCGACGAGGGTATCCAGACGGATGACCGTCGGAATGTCCTCGGGCACCAGGATCTGATCGGACACTGCCTCCGGCGGCAACTCACCGGTTCCGGAGAAGTTCAACGTCACCTCGGCACCGTCCACCAGTCCTTCGGGATCGGTGATGGAATAGCCGAAGGTCGCCTCGCCGAAATAGCCTGGATCCGGTGTGAAAATGATCGAACCGTTCTCGACCACAAGATCGCCGTTCACCGCCCCGGTGGCGTTCTCGAAGGTGACCGCGAAGCCTTCCACATCGAAGTCGTTCTTCAGCAGTTCAATAATCGGGATCGTCAACGGCTCATCCTGACGGCCGCGCAGAACCAGCAGATCCTCATCCCGGTAACTGTCATTGCCCGCCACAGGCCGGTCATTGACCGCCTGATATACAATGGTTGTCGTGGCCGAGCTGCTGCCGCCCTGCCCATCTTCGACGGTATAGCGGAAGCTGGCCTCCCCGAAGAAGTTGGCGCCAGGTTCGAACAGGACCGTCTGGTTATCCAGCAATGTCGCGCGTCCGCCGTCGATACTCCGCACGGCGACCAAGGCCAGGTCATCACCGTCCAGATCGATATCATTCGCAGTGAGACGATCCACGCTCAACACGATCGGATTGTCTTCCAGAATCGGCTCACCGGCCTGGGTCAGTTCGAACCGGTCATCCACGGCCTCCGGCGCATCATTCACCGGGACCACGGTAACCGTCACGGTGGCGGTCGCGGTTTCGCCGGCGGGATCGGCCACGGCGTAAGAGAAGGTGGCATCACCGAAGAAATTCTCGACCGGGTTGATGGCGATGTTGCCATCGGCGTCTATGGAGGCGAACAGATCGGCAGACGACTGCACCGATTGCACCGTCAACTGATCGCCATCAATATCCGTGTCGTTCGCAGTCAGCGCCGCCGGGCTGATGGTAAAGGCCATGCCCTCTTCGGTCTTGAAGTCACGGTCGGCCAGGGCAATCGGCGCGTCGTTGACCGGCGTGACATCGATATAGACCACCGCCTCGGCGCGGCCCCCTTCCGGGGTGTTGGCTGCATAGCTGAACTGGGCCGGACCGAAGTAATCCGCATCGGGCGTAAAGCCGATATTCCCGTCACTGGACAGGGAGACCGTTCCGCCCACGGCATCAAAGACCTGCCCCACGATCATCCGGTCGCCGTCAATGTCATTGGACAGAAGCCGTTCGACACGGATGGTCAGGAAATCATCCTCGGCGACGGTGAAGCCGTCATCGTCGATCGCTTCCGCCACGGGCCGGACATTGACATTGATCTCCGCCTCGGCGAAGGCATTACGGTCATCGGTAATCCGGTAACGGATCGTCGTGGCTCCCGTGAAGCCATCCGCGGAGGTGAAGCGGATGGTGCCGTCCGCATCGAGCAGGGCACTACCGTCCGGTGTGGCATCCACCTCAACGATCCGCAAGGGATCATTATCCGTATCAAAATCGTTGGTCAGGACGTCCGAACGCTCGATCAGCAGTTCAACACCGGTTGTGACCACGAAGAAGCCATCGTCATTGGCAACCGGCGCATTGTTTTCCAGGAGAGACAGAATCGTCTCACGGGTCCAGATGGTGCCGTCGTCGAAGACGATCTGCTCGACGGACCGGCCGTCATCGGCGAGAGCATCGATGACCGTCAGGCTGTCCTGGTCGTTACCGGCGAACTCAATGACAACCGTATCACTGCCGCGGAACAGACGGCTCACGGTCGCATCATCGGATGCCAGTCCGACAAGTTGCAGAATATCCGTATCGGATGTGCTGGCGACCGCATCCTCAATGGTATCATGGCCGTCGCCCAGCTCAAAGACATAGCGGTCAGCACCCTGACGGCCCGAGGCGAAATCTCCGCCGAGAGACAGATCGAAGAAGTCCGCTCCGTCGAACCCGTAGACATTATCATCGCCGTCGCTTTGCACATCCTGGAGTGCCCTGGCGCGCATATCCGCACGGTCCCAGACCACATTGTCCGCGAAGCGAATGGCAAGACTGCCCGGCGACCCATTGGCACCGCCCAGCGCATCCACGAGCACAATACGGTCGCCCGGGGTGGCGAAGCTCAGGACCAGATCAAGACTGTCCGGCCCCGCGCGCACCGCCGATACCAGATCGTCCAGTGTATAATCCGTGAGCCTCAGTTCACTGTTGCCACGGCCCAGGGCATCGATCCGATCGTCCCCGTCTCCCCGGGCGTAGCGGTAGATGTCATTGCCGTCCAGACCTACGAGCAGATCATTGCCCGGACCACCAGCGAGATCGTCCGCCCCATTACTGCCGAAGATGACGTCATCCCCATCACTGGACTGAGCATCGACGAGCAGCGCTACGATGTTAGGAATGGTCAGGACCGTGCCGTCGTCTTCCAGGATGATCTGCTCAATACCCCGACCATTGGTGCTCAACCCATCGGCAATGATGATCTGATCATCGCTGCCTGGGAACTGGATCGCGAGATCGCTACTGTCCGTTCCGAGCTGAGTGAAGCGCAGCTCGTCGATGGTATAGCCCACGATCACGAGCTGATCGGCGCCGGAGGCGGATGCATCGCGAATAATGTCGCGCCCGTCGCCGGCGGTGAACCGGTAGATGTCGTTGCCGTCGCGTCCGGACAGCCGGTCATCACCCAGCCCGCCTTCAAGGGGGTTTCCGTTCTCATCACCGAAGATGAAGTCGTCAAGCGGCGTGGGCACCTGGGCCAGCAGGTTGGCGACGCTCCAGGCCGTGCCGTCCTCGAACCGGATGGTTTCGATCCTGCCGCCCTCAAGAGCATTGTCGATCCGTACACGGTCGCCATCGGTGCCGACCGACAGGATGACCGCCCCGCCGTCACTGCTCTGGGTGACACGGATATCGCCCGGCAGGATCCCAGTACCGAACACCAGAACATCGCTGGCCCCGCCCGTATCATTGATCCGGTCCTGATCATCACCCAGATTGAACCGGTAGGTGTCGTCACCGTTACCGCCTTCCAGCAGATCGACCCCGGCCCCGCCGGACAGGTCATCCGCGCCCCCCAGCCCGACCAGACGGTCGTCACCGCCAAGCCCGGTCAGGATCTCAGCCCCATCCGTGCCGAAGATGACATCATCGCCCCCGGTCGCCGTCAGAGCCATCTCGACCAGCATCTGGGCGGTCCAGATCGCCCCGCTTTCGAAGCGGACCTCCCGGATGGCCATCGCCGCATCCGGACCCCAGCCCAGATCGATCCGATCCCCTGTACCGATGATCTCGAGACTGATGGTCGGCAGGCCGCTTACCAGACGCACGTCTTCCGGCGCGATGCCGGTCCCCAGCAGGAGGATATTGTCGCCCAGACTGTCTTCGATAACGTCCTGTCCATCACCCAGGCCGAACACATAGGTGTCATCGCCGCCCCGGCCACGCAGAAGATCGTCCCCGCCGCTGCCGGTCAGGGTGTCATTGCCTGCGCTGCCCGTCAGGGTGTCGTTGCCGCCAAGGCCGTCGAGCTCATTCCCGATGAGAATTTCAAGGGCGTCATCCCCATCGCTGGCAGTCATCGCCCGGGCAAGCAGTTCGGCCCGGTCCCAGGTGGTGGCGTCGCTGAAGGCAATGGTCTCGATGTCCGTCCCGTCCGGAGCGCTCAAGGCGCCGACAAGCAGCACGCGGGTCGTGCCGCCCTCCACCCTCAGCTCAAGATCTTCCCCAAGCTGAACAACGGACACAGCATCGGCAAGCACTGTGGCATCGAATTCGATCAGGTCGGTCCCGCCGGTATCAGACAGAACGTCCTGCCCGTCATTGGCCCCGAACAGATAGATGTCGTTCTCGTCGCCGCCGCGCAGGGTGTCATCGCCAAGGCCGCCCTGGAAGATGTCATTGCCGCTGAACTGGGCCTCGTCATCGCCGCCGGCGAGAAGATCATTGCCCGGACCGCCGGTCAGAGTGTCGTTACCGGCACCGCCCGCCAGATCATCATGACCTGCCTCGCCGGCAATCCGGTCATCGCCGAAACCGCCAAGGATGACATCGCCATCTGCCCCACCTGCCAACGCGTCGTCGCCGCCAAAGCCATTGATGGTATCCGCGCCGCCATTGCCGAAAATCAGGTCGCCAAGGGGGCCGCCGTCGATCTCGTTGCCGTCCTCGCCATCACTGATGCCGGAAGTGTCGCGTTCCAGGGCCACTCCACCGAAATTGGCGGCGGTCAACTGGCCCACGTCCACATTCACAAGGCGCAGGACAGAACGGCCCGACCCATCATCATTGTTCAGACGGATCAGGGTATCGGCGCCATCCTGGACCAGTTGCAACCGTCCGCTCTCGAACGGGTTGGGCGTGCTCGCGACGAGACGGATAATATCGCCCCCGTCGCCGGGCTCGAAATCCGTGATGATGTCTTCGGCAATGTCGGCGGAAATCTCGAAGGTCGGCAAATACCGGTAGGTGTCGCGTCCGGCGCCGCCCGTGTGGGTATCAACGGCCGTGTCGGCCACGATGTCGCCGAAAATGTCCGCGCCGTCACCACCCAGCAAGGTGTCGCTGCCCGCTCCCCCTTCCAGATAATCCGCCAGGGGACCACCGGTCAGTTCATTGTTCCCGTCATCGCCATAGAGCACCGAGCCGTCGGCGCCCACATCCGGCTGCACCCGCGCCTCAATATCCTCCAGGCTCAGGACCACACCCGTGCCGGCGATTTCGAACCGCTCGATCTGCCCGGCATTGGCACTGGCAAACGTACCCTTAACCACGATCCGGTCGGTGCTGCCGGAGAACCGAATGGTCAGGTCATCACCGTCCGGACCGGTCTTGCTGAAACGCAGGTCCTCAAGGCCATAACCCTCGATGCGCAGCGTATCGACCGCGCCATCGCCCCGGTCGTCAATCGTGTCGGTGCCATCTCCTGCCGCAAAGACGTAAAAGTCCCCGCCCGTGCCACCGGTCAGAGCGTCCGTACCCAGTCCGCCGCGCAGTTCGTCGGCACCCGCGCCACCATCCAGGCTGTCATCGTCAGCACCGCCATCAAGCAGGTCGTTGCCGCCAAGCCCTGTCAGGGTGTCATCACCGCCCAGGCCGACAAGGGTATCGGCGGCATTCGATCCTGTGTACTGATCATCAGCCGGGGTCCCGCTCGTGGCCCGGCGCAACAATTCGGCTGCATCCCACTGGGTGCCGTCGCCGAATGTCACGGTCTCGATCGCGCCGCTACCCTCCAGGGCATTCTCAATGGTCAGCCGATCCTCGGACCCGGCAAAACGCAACTCAAGGCCCGTGGCGGTCTTGCGGACCGAGACATCCATAGGGTCGACGGACGGGCCGAATACGATCCGGTCCAGACCGGACGCATCATCAATAACGGTCTGACCGTCGCCCGCGTCATAGCGATAGGTGTCATCACCGGCCCCGCCCTGAAGCAAGTCCGGCCCTGTGCCCCCGTCGAGGTCGTCGTTGCCTTCACCGCCGGAGAGATTGTCCGCGCCCGCACCGCCTGAAAGACTATCGTTCCCGCCCCGGCCATTGAGGGTGTCATCACCCAGACCGCCTTCGAGACTGTCATTCGCCTCAGTTCCGAAGATGAGATCCGGACCGTCCGTAGACGTCTGAGAAGCATCAAGCAGCTGCTCGAACGTCCAGATGGCACCGCTTTCAAACCGCAGTTCTTCAATAATCTGATCCGGGTTGGTCAAAGCACCGATGATCCGGATCCGGTCCTCATTACCCTGGAACCGGATGAACAGATCCGTACCCCCACTATCCTGTTCGACCAGAACACCGGCCTCGAGGATCCCGCCGCCCAGGATTATGGCGTCCGTGCCCGCCAGATCGGAAATGCTGTCCTGTCCGTCGCCCGGCAGGAAGACATACACATCATTGCCGATGGCATCGCTCAGCACATCCAGACCCGACCCGCCATTCAGCGTGTCATTGCCGACCCCGCCTTCCAGCGTATCGTCCCCGGCGCCGCCATTGAGACTGTCGTCATTGTCCAGACCATCGACCAGGTCATTGCCGGCGCCCGCCTCAATCGTGTCCTGCCCAACAGACCCGGTGAGAGTCTCGTTGTCGCCCGCTAGCGCGGCTGCTGCCCGGGCGGCCAATTCCTGGTGGCTCAGGGCCGTCCCGTCGTCGAAGCGAACCGTTTCGATCCGGAAGTCGGCATTGGTCAGGGTGTTCTCGATCAGGACGGTGTCCGTGCTGTTCGTGAAACTCAGCAGCAGTCCGCTGACCACTTCCGTCACTATCAGGTCAGCGGCATTGATCCCCACACCGAATTCAATGGCGTCCGCGCCGGAATTGCTCGACCGTCCGTTGTCGGAAACAAGATCCTGGCCGAAACCCGCCTCGAAGACATACGTATCGCTCTGATCACCGCCGCTCAGGAAATCGTTTCCAGTGCCGCCGATGAGCGTGTCCGCACCGCTATTGCCAAAAATGGCGTCTTCGCCGGCGCCCGCATCGAGGACCTCGGCGTCATACCCCCCGGCAATCCGCTGGTCGATATCCCGGGGCGCCCATGCCAGAGCGGTGAGATCCCCATGGCTGAAAGTCGCGCCATCGGCAAAGCGCACCGTCTCCACACGGAAATCAGCATTGTTGACAGTGCTTTCGATGCGCACACGGTCCGTGCTGCCCGCAAAGCTCAAGGTCAAGTCACCGAAGGCTTCGGTCACAATCAGGTCGGACGAACTGATGCCGACGCCGAATTCAATGACATCGGCGCCGGAATTGCTCGACCATCCGTCTTCGGAGATAATATCCTGGCCGAAGCCCACCTCGAATACATAGGTGTCGTTCTGGTCGCCGCCGCGCAGGAAATCGTTTCCCGCCCCGCCGATCAGCCGATCCGCACCGTTCCGGGCAATGATCGTGTCATTGCCCGCACCGCCGTCGATCACTTCCGCATCATAGCCGCCATCAATGCGCTGATCCGCTGGCGTCGGTGTCCAGGCCAGGGATGTCAGCTGCGCGTGGGTGAGCGCTGTCCCATCGGCGAATGTGACCGTCTCGATGCGGAAATCCGCATTGTTGATTGTGTTGTCGATGCGGACACTGTCGGTGGTGCCCTGGAAGCTCAGGACCAGATCCCCATCCAGATCCGTGACGATGAGATTGGCAACGTCGAGCCCGGCACCGAATTCGATAACATCGGCACCGGAAGTGCTGGACCATCCGTCATCGGACACAATGTCCCGGCCAAAGCCCGCCTCGAAGACATAGGTGTCGTTCTGATCGCCCCCGCGCAGGAAATCATCGCCAGTGCCGCCGGTCAGGGTGTCCGCGCCGTCATTACCGGTGATCGTGTCGTTGCCCGCGCCGCCGTCGAGATCTTCGGCGCCGCTTCCACCATTGATCGGCTCATCGTCAGTGGAGGGCGCAGGAACCAGGGCCAGCAGATCCCCATGGCTGAATGTCGTCCCGTCGGCGAAGCGCACCGTCTCGATGCGGTACTCGCTATTGGTGATCGTATTCTCAATCTGAATACGGTCCGTGGTGCCCTGGAAGCCCAGGAACAGATCGGACATATTCCGCGTCACAACCAGATCAGCCGCGTCCACTCCTGCGCCGAACTCGATGACATCAGTGCCGGCCTGGCTGGACCATCCGGCATCGGAGACAATGTCCTGACCGAACCCAAGCTGGAAAACATAAGTGTCGTTCTGGCTGCCGCCGCGCAGGAAGTCGTCTCCGGTTCCGCCGGTCAGCGTATCCGCACCGTCACTGGCGATGATTGTATCGTTGCCGCCACCGGCATCGATGTTTTCCCCGTCATAGCCCCCGTCGATCCGTTGATCAGCGCCGCTCGGAGCGAAGGCCAGAGCTGCCAGATCCGCATGGGTCAGATTTGTTCCGTCGGCAAACTGGACGATCTCGATCCGGTATTCGGAATTGGTCAGTGTATTGTCAATCCGGATCGTATCGGGCTGACCCTGGAAGCTGAGGACAAGATCGCCGAGGATCTGAGTGACATTTAGGTCAGCGGCATTGATCCCCGCACCGAACGCAATGGTATCCGTGCCCGCCTGGCTGGACCATCCGGCATCGGAAACCAGATCCTGGCCGAACCCAAGCTCGAACACGTAGGTGTCGTTCTGACTGCCGCCGCGCAGGACGTCATCCCCGGTACCGCCCGTGAGCGTGTCCGACCCGTCATTGCCGACCAGGGTGTCGTTGCCCGCACCCGTGGCGATGACTTCCGCATCATAGCCGCCGTCGATCCTCTGATCGTCGGGGGTGGCCGCATAGGCCAGGGCGAGGAGATCCGCGTGGCTGAGCACGGTTCCGTCGGCAAACTGAACGGTCTCGATCCGGTACTCGGAACTCGTGAGGGTGTTCTCGATCCGGATACTGTCCGTACTGCCCTCAAAGCCGAGTATCAGATCGCCAACACTATGGCGGACGGTCAGATCGGCGGCCTCGAGACCGGCGCCGAACGCGATCGCATCAATCCCCGCCTGGCTCGACCAACCGGCATCGGAAACGATGTCCTGGCCGAAACCGGCCTCGAAGATGTAGGTGTCGTTCTGGCTGCCGCCGCGCAGGAAGTCCCGGCCCGTGCCGCCAATCAGCGTATCCGCGCCGTCATTACCGACAATAGTGTCCGCGCCCGGTCCCCCCTCCAGACGTTCCGCATCGAACCCGCCATCGAAGCGCTGATTATCCGCACTCGGCACGAATGCCAGAGCCACAAGATCAGCATGACTGAGGGTGGAGCCGTTGGCGAAACGGACGGTCTCGATCCGGTAGTCGTCATTGGAGAAGGTCTGATCGATCCGGATCCGGTCTTCCGTACCTTGAAGGGCAAGGATGAGATCGGCTCCGTCCGCTGTGACGATCAGATCGGCCTGGGTGATCCCCGCACCAAATTCAATGACATCACCGGTGGATCCGCTCGACCCTGACGTCCATCCCGCGTCGGAGACAATGTCCTGACCGAAACCCAATTCAAAAATGTAGGTGTCGTTCTCGTTCTGACCCCGCAGGAAATCATTACCCGTACCGCCGATCAGGATGTCCGAGGCACTTCCCGCAAAGATGCTGTCGTTGCCCGCCCCTGCATCGAACGTCTCGGCATAAATGCTGCCGTCGAAACGCTGATCCGCCGGTGTCGGGACGAATGCCCGGGCAAGGAGGTCGGCATGGGTCAGGATTGTGCCATCGTCAAACCGGATCGTCTCGATCCGGAAATCGTCATTAGACAGCGCATTCTGGATCCGGATCCGGTCTTCGCTGTCTTGGAAGGTCAAAAGCAGATCAGCGCCGACAGCCCGCACAATCAGATCGGCCGGGTCGATCCCCGCGCCCAGTTGGATCACATCATCGACGGACCCGCTGGTGCCCGATGTCCATCCGGCGTCGGAGACAATATCCTGACCGAAGCCGAGTTCGAAAACATAGAGGTCATTCTCGCTCTGACCGCGCAGGAAATCATTGCCCGTGCCGCCGATCAGCGTGTCCGTACCGCTCCCGGCATAGATGCTGTCATTGTCGGCACCGCCATCAATCCGCTCGGCGTCATAGCTGCCGTCAATCCGCTGATCCGCGTCCGTGGGCGCAAATGCCAGGGCCGTCAGATCCCCATGGGTCAGGCTTGAGCCATCGGCGAAGCGAACCGTCTCGATCCGGAAGTCGTCATTGGTCAGAGTGCTTTCAATGCGAATGCTATCGCCGGTTCCGCGGACAGTGATGATCAGATCGCCACCGCTTCCCGTCACGATCAGATCCGCTGCGGTGATGCCTGCGCCGAACTCAATGACGTCCGCCGTTGAACCGCTGGTCCCCGACGTCCATCCGGCATCGGAGACGATGTCCTGGCCAAATCCGAGCTCGAAGAAATAGATGTCGCTCTCATCCTGCCCACGCAGGAAATCATTACCCTGACGGCCTTCCAGCGTATCTTCACCTCCGGCACCCCGGATGTCATCGTCACCCCAACTCCCAACCAAGGATTCCGGACTATCCGTCCCGACAATCACCTGGGGCTGGGCCGTCTCGAAGGGGGCGCCGTTGAAATTGCCAAGCGTCAGAGCATCGATCGCCACATCCCGCAACCGGATGAGCTGGCGTGCGCCTTCGAGATCGAAAGTCCCGGCACCGGCGAAGTAGATATAGGTGTCCGCGCCTTCCTGCCGGGCAACCACGTCACCGGTTAAACCATCCGCCAGCCGAATATCGAGCTTATCGCCCAGATCACCGGTCTCGAAGCCGACAATGGTGGTGAGTGCTGCCGCATCGTCCAATTCGGGGACGAAGAATTCAAAGACATCGACAACGCCGTTCGTGCCCGTCAGCGTCCGCGGCAGATTGCCGGTTCCGGTTCCCCCGCCACTGCTGCCGCCGGTATCGCCGCCGCCGGAGCTTCCGTCGCCCGCATTTTCCCGGGCAAAGGCCGGATCGGTGAACGGATTGGTATCGGGCGTGCTGGGATGAAGCAGCCTTTGGGCCGCATCTTCGGAGACCAGTTGAGTGACCAGATCCTCCCAGGTCACAGCCGTGCCGTCATCGAACCGGAATGTCTCAACCGGCGTCCGGATCAGCCGGAACTGATCACGGATCAAGACCTGGTCTTGGCTGCCGACAATGCGCAGCAGAAGATCATCTCCCTGCTGAACGGCAACCAGATCACCCGCCAGAATGCCAGGGCCAAAGACGAGCGCATCGGAGGACTGGGACCAGTTGCCCGCCTCGACAATTTCGTCCCGTCCATCACCAAGGTTGAACAGATAGGTGCTGTCCCCCTGCCCTCCGGCCAGACGGTCATTGCCTTCATTGCCCTGCAAGACGGCATCGATGGCAATTTCAGTCCCCAGATCAATGATATCATCGCCTGCCGTGCCGACGGTCGCACGATCAATGATCTCGGCAAAGGTCCAGGCTTCGGCGGTGGCAAAAGCAAATTCTTCGATCCGCGCATCCCGGCCCACATCGGCGAACATATCGCGGATGGTCAGCCGGTCTTCGCCGTCTCCAATTCCGATAACAAGATCCGCAGGCCCCACGGAAAGAAAGCGAATGTCTTCAGGCAGAATACCTGCCTCGAACCGGATGCGGTCGATCACGTCATCGGCCACCAGTTCCACATCGGCGATGGTGTCCTGGCCATCGCCCAGGGCGAAGAAATAGGTGTCACCACCGCTGTGACCTTGAAGCAGGTCATTGCCCAGTCCGGCATAAAGCACATCGGGTCCACGCCCGGTTTCCAGCCAATCATTGCCTTCCCGGCCGAAAATATCCGTTCCCGTTGCCACGGCGCCAGATGCAATGATGATATGATCGTCGCTATCCGTTCCCGGAAGGTTTCGGGCGACCCCCGCAATGTCGAGGCTCCGACCATCGGAAAACAGCAGGGTTCCCACGATGGCGTCAGGGTCCTGGGTCGGGTCGATCAGGGTCAGCCGGTCATCGCCGCCGGCAATCAGCAGAATGATGTTACCGTCCGCGTCCCGCTTGGCCGTCACATCCTCAAGGGCAATCCCCGCGTCAAACCGGATCACACCGAAACCGTCCGCCGCGCCATTGGACTGGATGCGGTCCTGGCCGTCACCGCGTGCGAAGGTGTAAACGTCCTCCCCGGTGCCATCCACGATCACATCATTACCGAAGCCGGGGAAGTAGACCTCATCACCGGGCGTACCGATCAGCAGGTCATCCGTGTCGGACCCAACGGCATTGGCGAGATCCAGGAGCGTGTCCCGGGACCAGCTGGTGCCGTTGGAGAAATCCACCGAGTCGATCACGGCATTCCGGATGATGACAGCGTCGTCCTCATCCAGGAAGGTCAGGATCAGATCGTCCCGATCCGCTGCAAGCCGCTCAACCCGGACCTCTTCGGGCCGGTAGCCTGTCAATTCAAGCCGGTCAAAGCCCTGCTCGTCCTCGATGACGTCCTGACCGTCCCTGCGGACGAAACGATAGATGTCGTCACCCCGTCCGCCCCGCAGCTGATCATCACCCTGTGCGGCCTCGATGACATCAGCACGGTCGCTACCGAGAACGATATCGTCACCTGGGGTGATCTGCGCATTGACCGCAGCCTGAACAATCTCCGCCGCGCCCCACACGGCGCCGTTGACGAATTGAAGCACGGGCAAGGCACCTGAACCCAGAGCCCCGACGATCACAAGCTGGTCGCCGCTGTCTGGGAAAGAAACGACAAGATCGTCGCCGCTGCCATCGGCAAAACGGACCACGGCCTGGGCACTACTGAAGTCCGGCAGGATGAGGGTGGCCTGTGTGGTGCCGCTGGCCATCTCGATGCGGTCGATACCGTCACCCATACGGATGATGACCTGGGCATCCTGGCCCAGGATCACCCGGTCATGGCCGGGACCCGGCTCAAGGGGCAGGCTCGTCTCAAAAACCCGCGTGTCCAGAATATCCTGGCCCGTATTGGTCCGGGTATCCAGAATGATGGCCCGCACCTCTTCAATGCTGAGCTGCGTGCCGTCCTCGAAGACAAAGGTCTCGACCGGGTTGGCGCTGTAGCCGCCCAGAATGACGATCCGCTCGCCGGTCGCCTCGAGACGGATGAGCAGATCGCCGTCAACCGTCTCGAAGCTGAGCACCTCGGGGGTGATGCCGGTTCCGAAGACCAGCCGGTCAATGCCGGCCGTGTCGCTGATGCTGTCACTGCCGTCGCCGAACCCGAAGCGATAGGTGTCATCCCCGCCGCCGCCGAGCAGGGCATCCGAGCCCGCCCCGCCACTCAGCGTGTCGTCACGGTTGTCGAGGCCGGTCAATTCCTCATCGCCGTCGCCGCCGGTCAGCATACGATCGATGATTTCCTCAAGGGTCAGGATGCTGCCGTCGCCGAACCGGAACTGCTCAATCCGGGTACTGCCCAGACCGCCAACAATGGTGAGAACATCAGCGCCATTGCCAAGATCAATGATCAGATCATCGCCATTGCGCGTCACACGGAGCACATCCCGGGTGACCGATGCCCCGAACTGGACCTGATCGATCACCCCTTCCGCATCGGCCTGCTCGACGATCTGGTCGAAATCATAGTCCGCACCGAATGCGTAGATGTCTTCGGCCGTGCCGCCGATCAGCGTGTCATCACCCTGGCGCCCGTCCAGCACATTGGGGGCATCCGGATTGCCGACAATGATGTTGTCGCCCCGATTGCCGCCTTCGATATTGAGTTGTTCCTCAACATCCGCGATGGAGAGAAAGCCGCCATCGGAGAATTCAAACCGCTCCACGCCATTGTCCAGATCCAGGAACTGGTTCCGGATACGCAGGGTGTCCGTCCGCTCAAGGACGGAAATGACGAGATCATTCCCATCCTTGGTGAAGACCACATTGTCCCGGGTGATGTCATCGCCGAATTTGACCACATCATCGACGGGAACGATGATCCCGGGCCGGTCCGTCCAGGCCGCCCGGACCCGGACATCTACGATCACATCCTCGCCATAGCCCACATCGAAGAGATAGGTGTCGCCCCCGTCCCCGCCGACCAGCAGGTCGTTGCCGCCCCGGCCGTCCAGCACTTCAGCGAAATTGGATCCGGTGATGGTCTCGCCGGCATTGGTGCCAACGAGATCAATGTCCTCGGGATTGAAATCCGTGAACTCCAGGGTGCGATCATCGAACTGGAAGAATTCCACGGCGAATTGCTGCTGACCGGCACGGACATATTGGTTCTCAAGGATCACCTGATCGCCGGTGTCCCGGATCGTCAGGATCAGATCCAGGGCGGTGCGGGAAAACTCGATATCGCTCGTCAGAACACCTGCGAACTCGACCTGCTCCGTACCGGACGTATCCAGGATTGTGTCCGTGCCGTAACCCGGCGCGAAGACATAGACATCGTTGCCGCTTTGCCCCTCGAGACGGTCGTTACCCAGACCGCCATCGATCCGGTCGGAAATGGTCTCGAAGCCGTAGATCAGATCGTTGCCATCAGTCTTGGCGATCTCGACATAGTGTTGCAGCAGCTTGAGGTAGTTCCAGACCGTGCCGTCCCCGAACTCGATCTCCTCGATCAGGTTCAGATAGCCAACGAGGATGATTTCCTCGAGATAGTCCGTGAGGATCAGTTGATCTTCCGTGCCCTTGACCTGGAGTGTCAGGGTGTCGCCGGGTCCGTCGCGCAGGAAATCGAAATCAGTCCAACGCAGATCGTCCGTGAACCGAAGCAGATCGTCCTTGGGGCCGAACAGTGACGAGGCAAAGTCCTCGTCAAAGACGACATCCTTGCCGTAATCGCGGCCATAAATGTAGATGTCATACCCGGAGCCGCCGGTGAGGAAGTCATCCCCCGCGCCGCCATCCAGAGTGTTGTCGTTGAGCATGCCGTAGATCGCATCATCGCCATCGGTTTTCGCGTTGGCGATAACCCGATCGACAATGTCCACATAGTCGAGGGTCGTTCCCTTCTCGAAAATGATCTTCTCAATGAGGTTCGGGGCGATGAAATCGAGGCCGTCATCGGATCCAATGATCTCGCTGAATGCACCAAGATTGAGCCGGATTCCGCCGAACTGGCCGACCAGCTCGACACTGTCCCCGGTCGGATTACCATCCGGATCAAGAAGGGTGATGAGCAGGTTTTCGCTGGCACCATCCCGGGTCAGACGCACGGTATCCTGGGTGATGTCCCCACGGAACATCAGGAAGTCCATGCCCGCCTGGACCGGTCCGAAGGAGAAGTTGCCCAGATCATCGATTACATCATGGCCATGGCCGGCCTCGATGATGTAGGTATCGCCCCCGGCACCGCCGCTCAGGAAATCGTTGCCAAGGCCGCCGAAAAGAATGTCGCCGGAGCCGGAGCCGAAATAGGCGTCGGCCTCATCCAACGCAGCCCGTTCGAAATCCACCACCGCAAACGCCATACGATAGCGATCCCAGACCTCGCTGTTGGCGAAGATGATCTCATCAACACCAGTCTGGGTCCGTTGGCCGTTGCCGAGAATGGGATTGAGTTCGCCCAGGAACTGATCCGTCAGACGAACAAAATTCGCGCCGTCATTGTAGTAGAGGACGAGGTCTTCCCCGTCGCGCACCGCCTTGACCTCATCGGAGCGGATGGACGTGAAGCGCAGCTGGTCCCGGTCCCCCAGATCGCGGTCATAGATGTAATCGTCACCCGCATCCTTGCCGACAAAATAAATATCGACCTGGTTTGCGTTATCGAATTCCTGGGCATCCGCCTCGAAACTGCCGATGACGGTCTGATTGCCGCCGGTCAGATAGAAGAAATTCGTGCCGTCATGACCGCGCACCTCGGTCTCGTCCGACGTGTGGGTGACAATGCGGCGCTCATCAATGGAAAAGGCATTGGCGACTGCGAAAATGTCCAGGTCGACACCGACATTCTCAAAGGCCGTGATCAGCATCTGCATGACATAAGGCTGATCCAGCGCGACACCGGAGTCGAAGAAGAAACGCTTATCTGCTGGCTGATAATCCGGGAACACCTGACCCAGGATGGCATTCCACTGAACGAGATAGTCAAAGACCGCGTCATTCTCGTTGGTGGCAGGGGCGCGGGCGAAAATGGCCTCGAACATGGGCGCCAGCTCGCGGTCCGTAGTCGGACGGTAAGCGTCCTCCTCCACATTGTATTCAAGACCGTCCGCATACTCCGACAGACCTTCCTGAAGCGCCAGGCGCACGGCCATCCGGCGGCTGGTCAGGAAGTATTGCTGCATGGAGACTTCGACAAGCTCGATCATCGGGTCGATGACGGAAATGAACTCGGCCTCGGACGCGGTATAACTGCCGCCTTCAACGACCTTGTAATCGATGAGACCGGTGGTGTTGTCGAGAGTCGCGGTCAGCATCTCCGGACGGAAATCAATCCCGGCAAGGCTGGTGGCGAAGTGGAACTGGCCCGGGGTCAGAAGCTCGACACGGAAAGTGCTGTCATCGCTTGATCCCACCTCATCGAGCGTGTCGAAATCCACGGCAAAGTTGCGCAGATTGAATTCACGGGAATCGCCGGTCTTGAACTGAAGCTCCAAGGCGCGATCCAGGTTCCGTGCCCAGACGAAGAAAGATCCGTCCTGGTCCGTCACTTCGATGGTGTAATCGACGACAATGCCATCGGTCACCCGGATGCCGATTTCCTCGACTTCGATCGCGGCATAGCGGTTGAAACCGATATCCTCCACCCGCCATTCCTGGCCTTCCGCCTTGGCCTGCCGGAGGATGTCATCAACGCTTGGCAGGGCGATCGCGACACCATTGTCATCAACGATGTCCCGTCCACTGGCCAGACGCCAGCTGCCATCGTCATTCTGAATGCCGTAATCGTCAATCACCGCACGCCCGTCAACCAGACGCATCAGATAAGGCGCATTGTCCCGAAACTGAACTTCCGACCCACGGCTTGCCGGCGACCAGGCCTGTTCCAACCGCCAAGTCTCGCCCGCCGCCTCGCCCTGGGCCAGAACATCCTCAAGGGTGGCCCGGGCAATGGGATTGCCATTGGCATCGGTTACCGGATCGCCGCTGGACAGGGTCCAGTATCCGCCAGCCTCGTCTTCGACGTACACGCCGTAATCAGCAAGCGAGATGGACCCATTCTCGTCCTCGCTGAGGAGGACCGGGATCAGTTCGCGGGTGGTCTCCAGGGTCTGGCCCCAATAGCTCAGGACCGGCCCGATCTGATCACGCAGCGCAAGATAATCCGGTTCCGTCATGGAGGCCGCCACATCGGCCACGATGACGCTGAACTCAATATCATTGGCCATGGCCACGGAAAGATCCGTCATGGATCCGTAACCACGGCTGTCCACGTTCAGATCCTGTTGCCACGCGGCCTTGCCGGATTCTCCGGCATAGCGGGTGAAGGTTTCGAGGGATTCGAAAATCGCCTCGAACATGCGTGTGGTTGATCCGTCGGCGAACTCGACAAAACCCGTAGCCAGAAGCTCAGCCCCCTGAGGGGTCATCAAATCCAGCGGCTGGAATGTCAGGTCGATGGAAACAATGCCAATGGACTCAAGCGTATACAGCTCGCCTGCATCGGTCACACCATCTTCGTTGCGGTCCTGCCAGATCAGCAGTTCCGACCAGACCTGGTCGGCAGCCGTGATCTTGCCGTCACCGTTCCCGCCATTCTCTGCAAGATCGTGCTGGGCTAGATCCGCATACCCCCCATCGAACTGACCGCCGAACATCTCGCTGAGATCGTCGATGCGGCCGTTGTCGTTCAGATCGCGGACGAGGAAGCCGTCATCTCCAGCGAGCCATCCGGTCTTCTCCGCGAACAGATCAAGGTCGAGATCGAAGAAGATGTCACCATCTTCCACGGCAATGGTCTCGATCCCGTCACCATCCAGATCGATCACCAGCGGGTCGATGCCGGCCGCCCAGCCAACGCCCTTGGACAGGCGCACCGCTGCCCCGGCAACCCAGTAGGCGGCATTGGCCGCCTGGAGGGCATCATAGGCCGCGAACATGAAATTGAGAATCGGCGTTGCACTGATGATATTGCTGGCGAGCGCGCCGATCCCGCCCATGATGATCGAGAAAATGTCCGGGAAATTGAACAACATCCCGAAGTCGCCGACATCGTCGAACAGGCTGTCCTCATAGCTGCGGAACCCGCCGTTGAAGTCGAAAACATCCGGGCCGCCGAACAGGTCCGATGACGCGAAGCCGAAGTCCCGGACGGTCTGGAAACCCGTGAACCCGACTTCGCCGTCCCCCAGATCAATGGAGTCGGCAACGTCCTGACCCGTCGCGATACGGAACAGGATGTCGGTCATGTTCGCCAGGGCAAGGGTCGGCCGTCCGCCCTCGGAGTCAGCGGTCACGATGTAGACGATATTGGGCAGCCACGTATCAAAGAAGGTCAGTGACTTGAAGCCCGTCGCAAGGGCAAGGCCGAAGGAGAAATTGGCGAACCCGCCGCCGACCGCGCCGAAAATCTCACGGAAGAACGGCCCGGCCATCGCGCCGAACAGAAGGGACAGGGAGGATCCGTTTGCATCGCCGCCCGTCAGGGGCACACCGTAAAAGGTGAGAACATCATCCTTTTGCGGATCGAAAATTGTCGTGTCCGGAGCAAACCAGAACAGGTCGGCATTGTCCCCGGTCTCCGGCACACCGCCCAGAGTGCCGTCGGGGTTTTCCACCTGGCCGGTGACCACATCGCCGTAAAGCCGCCCGCCCGGTGTGGTGTTGATGACCACGTCGCGGCCGAGGCCGCCCGCCACCGTAACCCCGTCGCCGCCCGTGACGATGACAATATCGTTGTCTTCGCCGCCATCGACGGTCAGATCACCCTCGGCCACGCTGCTGATATAGATGACATCGCGGCCGGCGCCAGCCTTGATTTCTCCGCTGCCGGAATGGCTGCCCTCATCGGAACTGGTCAGGGAAAACCGGTCGTCGAATTCGGTCAGCGTGACATTGTCCACGCCCTTGAACACGACGCGGTCGAAGGGAATGGCGATGTCTTCCAGGGCCAGGAGACCGGCTACGGCGGCGGGCTGCCCGATCCCCAGGAAATTGGTGGCCAGGTATCCGTAGGTCGCGCCGGGCACGGTGACCTGCACCGATCCGTCGCGGTAGAACACGCCCTGCCCTTCAAAGAGAGAGCCTTCGCTGGTATCGAAACTCAGCGTATCCCCGTCAGACCCTCCGCCCGTCGGATCGCCGAGATCAATGACCAGGTCTTCCCGGAAGATATCGACCAGTTGCTCCTTACCGATCGTAATATGGTCCGCCTTGTCTCCGAGGGTGATCTCTTCGATACCGAAAACCAGATCCTCGACGGCCGCACCCGTGGAGCTGGTCCCCTCGACCCGGACCTGCACCGTCGGCTGATCAAACAAGCCGAAGCTCTCGTCGGACAATTCCGGCGACAGGGTGATGGTCAGGACATTGCCCGACGCACCGCCGCCATAATCCAGCGTATCCTCGCCATCCCCGCCAACCAGCAGGTTCTTTCCGTCATTGCCGATGATCGAGTCGTTGCCGTTGCCCGCATTGATGACGTCATCGCCCATGCTGCCGTCGATGGTGTCGTTCCCGTCCGAAGCAAACAGAAGGTCGTTCCCTTGGGTGCCGGTGATATCCTCAGACAGCGTCGCGCCAATGAAGACATCTACACTCGCCTCGTTGCCCCGGCCCATTGCCGGGCCAAGCACCCGCTCGGGCAGGATGTAGATGGTGGTGTCATCCTTCGTGCGCAGATGGAAACGGTCGAAAATATCGGCCATGTCGGCATCCCAGCCTTCCTTGGCCAGCTCCTCCAGGGTTTCAAGGCCGGTCCAGCGCTCGAATGTATCAAGCAGATTATCATCGGTCTGTGCAAAGATGGCATTCCGGAAATTCTCGAGATTGTAGGGCTCGATTCTCTCCGTCAAACCAAGCTGGTCCCTCCACAGAGCATCCGAGGCATCGAATGCGATCAGGGTCCGGGCGCCATTCAGTTCGAGCACGCCTTCCCGGGCCGCCATATCCCCCTCGACATCCAGGACCGCAAGGGCGCCCGCATACTGGACGGCGAAATCCGCCAGGGACTGCTTGACGTCCTTGATCAGCTGGAAACTGCCGAACACGGAGGGGTCAAACTCCACGAAATCGTCGAAAATCTCGGACGGGCCTTGAGAAATGGCGATGCCCAGATCGTCGGCATCGTTGAACAACGACCAGATGGCCGTATCGCCGAAGGGCCGTTCGCCGCTGTCCAGGGCCGAATAGGCGATGCCGGACCGCAGCACTTCCCCGTTTGCTCCAAGCTCTCCGACAAAATCGCTGATTGTCGGGATGGTCTCGGCAATCGAGGAATCGAACCAGGCATCCCACAGCTCGTCACCGATAATCTGCCAGTCGGTTTTCTCATTATCCTGAGCCCAAAGCAGATGAACGAGCATGGACATGGAGTGGAGCGAGACCCGGTCCCGGGTGCCGCTATAGGTGGGCAGTTCGGTGTAATCGCTGGAGAAAAGATTGCGCAGCAGACTGAGGATTTCGCCTTCCGCCGAGAGCGCGTTGATTCCTGTATCGGACAGGGACGGTGGCGGACTGCCCTCGAAATAGCGGTCCTGGAGGGCCTGGTCGTTCTCCGCCGCTTCGATCAGGGTGCGTGAGACATCCTCATAGGGCATGTGATCGAAGAGGAGGGCCTGCTCGTTGTAGACATTGGCCACAAGGCCGCCCAGCCCGCCGCCCAGGGAGTGCCCCGTTGTCGTGATGAAGCCGGAATCGGTGAAGCCCTGGTCCTCGCGGACGGCATTGTAGAAGTCGAGGGCAATGGCGGCCTGGCCTTCCTGTCCGCCTACGATCGGATCGAGCCAGCCGCCACCCGCGGCCCACCCATTGTTGATGTCGTTCCACAGGGGCGATTCGAAAAAATCCGGATCCGGACTGGGATTGGTGCCCCGATAGGAAATCACGATGGGATCGGTGATCGCCCCCACACCGCTGGTGTCATAGGCGACGGCGTAAAATCCGGAGGCCTGCCAATTCGTGTACACACTGCCGTCCGGGTCGATGATAGTACTGCGGGGCAGAATCCGCGCGTCGCCGATCCGGGAGCCGGGCAGCTCAAGGACATTTTCGTACTCGCGGTTATAGGAATCCATCGCGAGAATTGCGAGATAGAGCTCACCGCTGGGCGGACGGGCCGGCTCCTCGTCCTGGCCGGTGATGGTGACCACCAGATCCCGTGTTTCCGTCGACCCCTGATCATCCGTCAGCGTGATCGTGTAGGTCTCGGTCACGGTCTCGCCGGTATCGAGGAACTGGACGGCCTTGTTCTCAACGGAATAATCCCAGGTGACCTCGCCGCCGGTCCCGGTATCGGTGGTGTCCACGGTGACATCAACCGTGATCTGACCGATCTGGCTGCCCAAGTTTGAGGACACGAAATCAATGGATGCCGTGTGGGTATCGGACAGATCGGCATCCTCGAAGACGAGCGTGCCGCTATCGGTCAGGAGGGGGCTGGCGGCATCTTCTGCTAGGTCGCCGAAGAGATCCTCTTCGGTAATGATCACGTCGTCATTGATGCCGGTGATGGTCACCGCCACGTCACGAGTTTCAGTCGACCCCTGATCATCGGTCAGCGTGATCGTATGGGTCTCGGTCACGGTCTCGTCGAGAGCCAGGAAGCGGATATCATCGTTCGGGACACTGAACTCCCAGGTCACGACACCGCCTGTGCCGGTCTCCGTGGTATCCGTCGTGATGGACGCCTCCAGCATACCCAACTGTTCCGTATGGGTCGAAGACAGATATTCCGCCGATGCGGTGTGAACGTCCGCGAGATCCACATCCTCGAATGAGAGGGTGCCCATATCCGTCAGCGTGACCGATTCGGCAACCCCGATGATCTCACCGACCAGATCCTCTTCGGTGATGACCACTTCGTCATTCAGCCCGGTAATGGTCACCCTCACGGTTGCCGTGTCCGTGGCACCGTCCGGATCGATTATGGTATAGGTGAATTCATCCGTTTCGGTCTCATCCTGTGCGAGATACTGGAACGCCTCGTCGGGATCATAGGATACGGACCCGGCACTGATGATCGATACGATACCCTCGGCGCCACCCACCGACAGGATACCCAGCTCATCGTCTGCATCCGGATCGGAATCATTGGCCAGCAGGGCGATACCGGCCAAGGGCGTATCTTCGTCCGTTCTGGCTGTATCACCCACGGCGAATGGCGGACGGTTGGGTTGCGGGTCGCCGGTACCGTCATCCCCACTGTCACCCGTACCGGTGCCGCCAGTCCCCGTATCGCCAGTGGCCGAACTGCCGGTCACATTGATCCCGGCAAAGAAGACATTGTTCGTATCACTCGGATTCACCGTTGTGATGGTGACTTGCGTACTGCCATCGGTCAGGAAAGGCTGGGCGTCCGCTGTATTGCCCTGGCCAAGATCGTAGAGTTCGTCATCGGCGCGGCTGTTATCACCCCGGGCACTCAAATCGGAGAGGTTCGCCGGATCGTCGCCGAGCCCGCCAATGGTGATCAGCCCGCCTAGGCCCAGGTTCTGGCCGTCATCGGATCCGCCCGCCGACGCTGTAAGGGTCCGCCCGTCCACGGCAACCTGGGTGTATTGCGCGTCACCGCTGGAGGGTTGCTGGCTCCCGCCGATCCCCAATGACAAAAGGGCGGAGAAATTATCCGCCCCCACATCAACCGGCTCATCGAAGGTGATGGTGAAGGCGTCCCCCGTGGGATCGCTGAATCCGTCCAAGAAATGGATCGTGCGCTCCTCCTCGGCGGGATTGCTGTAGACCACGGCCAGAGCATAGCCGTCGAGAATCAGATCAGCGTCCGCCCCCGCGACCGGATCGACGGCAAAGTCGAAGGTGGTGGCGGATCCGCCGCCCACCTGGGCCTGAACCAGGCTGGTGACATTGGCCCTGTAGGCCACGAGATCCATGCCGTCCGCTGCCCCGTCCCGGGCATTGCCCAGGGAGGTAAAGGACGCGCTATCGACGAGGGTGCCTGCAAACACCACCGAGGGATCGACACTCCGGCCAAGGCCGAGCTGGTCAGATGTCGAAGCGTAGAGAAAAGCAGCTTCAATCGTCGATCCGACCGGAACACTCACCTGGATCAGACCGCCATCACTGGAGGCTCCGCTTATGGCATCCAGTGACCAATTACCTTGTCCATTAAAAGTATAATTGACAGAAAGTGCCATTTCCGCCCCCCAAAGGCCCCATACATGAAACTTGAATACTCAACGAAGGAACGAGAAACGCCTGTGAGGTCTTTAAGCCCACTTCAGCGCAATTTGAGCAGGGACATACGCAGCGGACCGCCGCAATGAAGGGATTTCTGATTCTGATTCGGTGCCCCGACCTGACGCAGAATTTACCACTTTCCAAGCGGTAAACTCAATATGGCAGAAATGGGAAATGACAGGCCGATCAGGGTTTTCCGCCCTGCGTGGGCGTGGGCGTTGGCGCTGGCGCTGGCGCTGGCGAGACCTTGCCCCTCAAGGCACCGAGGGCTCACTGGTCGGAGGGCACTCACTGGTCGGAGGGCGCGTAATCGACAAAAAAGGTGGCGGTAAGCCGGCCCCGCGCCGGGTCTTCGGAGAGAAGATCGGTTTGCTCGATCATGCCGCTGTGCAGGACAAAACTGCGGTAGACGATGAGTCGGTTGAAACGGGCCTCGGCAAATCCCGTGCGTTCATACCCAGAAGTGTGTGCCCCCGGATAGTGATCTTCGGAGCGCAGGCCAGCGAGATCCTCGATGCGTGCCTCAAGATAGCGGGCCCGGTCCTCTGCCCTGACCTGTTCGAGGCCGGTCCGCTTCTGACGGTAGAAAGCCGTGCCGCCAAAGGGCGGGCCACACAAGTAGTGCAGGATCGCGACACGGCTATCATTCGCGATATCGATATGGGGCAACCGTTGCAGGACCGTGAGATCGTCCGCCGACCGAGTGACCATGGAAAACGCACAGTCGAACCGGTCCAGCCGCATGGGCCTTTTGAACAAGGTGCGTTGGATCGGCCCGTCCAGCCGGCGCAGGACCGCGCGGACATAGGGCCCCGGCAAGGGCGCGCGCCTGCCCGGATAACCGCCCGGCTTCATGGTAGACCATCCCGTGGACGAAACGGCCGCCGCCACCAGGCCATGGGGGTCGTCGAGAAAATTGTCGACCACCAGCAAGGGTTCGCGCATGTGCCCCAGGCGATGCACATCAATGGAGAGGTCATGATTCGCGGCAAACAGGCCCATGGCTTCCCTTCACCACACTGGTAGGGTCCATCCCAACGGATTTTAGACCACAGGTTTTGGCTCCCGAATGACGTATCAGGCTCCACGCAGCCTCACTATAGGAGGTTTTGCCCGATGACACCGACCACAGACAATCCACCGTCCACAGAGAATCCCATGCGCGTCGTTATTGTCGGCGGCGGCACGGCGGGTTGGATGACGGCGGCGGCCCTTGCCAAATATTTCGGGACACGGCTCGCCATAACGCTGATTGAATCGGAAACCATCGGAACCGTCGGGGTCGGTGAAGCGACAATTCCTCAGATCCGCCTTTTCAACAGCGGCCTTGACATCGACGAAGGCGCGTTCCTCACCGAGACCTCGGGCACCCTGAAGCTCGGGATCGAATTCATCGGCTGGTGGCGCGAAGGCGAGCGCTATTTCCACGGTTTCGGTGATGTCGGGCGCACCATCGGCCTCGTGCCCTTCTACCATTACTGGCTGCGCTACCGGGCGGAAGGCGGGCCGCTGGACCTGGAAACCTTCAGCGCGAACGCCCTGGCGGCGAAACTTGGCCGTTACGGACCCGCCGCAGGCACAACAGGGGCGCGGATGCCACCGTCCGCCTACCACATTGATGCGGTGCGCTATGCTGCGTTCCTGCGCCGTTTCGCCGAGGCTCGGGGCGTGACCCGTCTTGAGGGAATCGTCCGGGACTGGAGCTTGAACAGCGAAACCGGCTTTATCGAAACGCTTCATCTCGAATCCGGCAATAGGGTTGCGGGCGACCTCTTCATCGATTGCAGCGGCTTTCGTGGCCTGCTGATCGAGCAGGCCCTCCAGAGCGGCTATGAGGACTGGTCCCACTGGCTCCCCTGTGACCGGGCTGTGGCCCTGCCCTCAACGGGCAACGGCCGGCTTGACCCCTTCACCCGGGCGACGGCGAGGCAGGCGGGCTGGCAATGGGAAATCCCCCTCCAACACCGCACCGGCAATGGCCACGTCTATGCGAGCGCGTTCACGGACGAACAGACCGCACTCGACACTCTCACCGCCAATCTGCCCGGCACGGCCCTGGGCGAACCCCGGCATTTGCGGTTTCTGACCGGCAAACGCCGGGAGATCTGGAAGAAGAACTGCATCGCGCTGGGGCTTGCGAGCGGCTTTCTGGAACCCCTCGAATCCACCAGCATTCACCTGGTCCAGGCCGGGATTGCCCGGCTCCTGGCTCTTTTTCCAGACCGCGCCTGCGACCCCACCCTGGCCAGCGAATTCAACAAACACTTGGATTTCGAATACACGGCCATCCGGGATTTCCTGATCCTGCATTATCACGCCACGGAGCGTGACGAATCCGAGTTCTGGCGCTATTGCCGGACAATGACGGTGCCGGACAGTCTGAATGCGAAACTGGAGCTCTTCCGGGCCAATGGCCGGATCATCCGCTTCAATACGGAATTGTTCGATATCCCGAGCTGGCTTCAGGTCATGTGGGGTCAGGGACTGAAGCCCCGGCAGCACCACCCCATGGTGGATGCCGCCCCCAAAGCCGACTTGCAGCGCTATATCGATATGAATGAAACTGAGATCCGCCGGCAGGTGGACGCTTTATGCAGCCACAAAGACTACATCACCGCACGGTGCGGGGCCCAGTCCAAATCACAGCCCAACTCCGAGTCTGTCGCCCAGTCCGCTGCCCAGCCCGCTTCTCCATCCAGCGGACCGTAGTGGCGCTCAGGAGTCCGGCGCCGCCTCTTGCGCTGCGGACGGACCGTCTGGTGGCGGATTTTTCCGCGCGCCCATCTTGTCGAGGGTTTCCGGCTCGACCATCCGCGAGATCAGGGGGTGCAACCTCAATTGCCCTTCCTTGGCGACCTGACGGAAATTCGCGATCACGGTCGCCGTCATGGCGCGGTTGGGGGCAACCACGTCCAGAAGCCAGTTGATCTTGCCGCTGTTCCAGTCCTCGGCCTTAAGGCGGATGGGAAAGACGCCGTGGGCGATCTGCTCGCGGATCCGCCCATCCACCTCTTCCGAAACGCTGGCCCAGATGGCAAAGCCCGCCATGTCCGGCGCCTGGCCCGCATCGGTCTTGCCCGGATAGGCAATCGCCAAACGGTCCTTCATCATCGGGTCCAGCACCAGGTGCTGCAAATCGGCCAGGGTTTGAGCGCGGTAACGCGGGAGCATCATCATGGCCATGACCGCTTTGCCGAAATTCTCCCGGATGGCCGAGCGGACCTGTGTCACCTTGCGCACCATCTCCGGGTCCATTTGAGGTGTCTCAACCGCGCTTGCCTCGGCTTGGCCGTCCTGCTGGGGCTCATCTTTGCCGGGCGCTGCATTCTCTGCTTTGGTTCCCGGATTACGTGGTTTCTTGGTCGACGCCATGGATCCCTCCCGCCTGTCAAATCTTGCTCTGAAGCGGCGAATGCCTAACACAGTTTGGCGAAAGCCGCATTCGGTGAGCCTCCCCCGCCCGACACTCTCAAGGCCGCGGCGCGTGTCTTGCCCCTGGGGCCTGTCTAATGGTACTCATTAGGTGTTTTTCGAGTTTATGAGCGGGCAATGAAGCCTGCACTGACGGTGGGCTCAGCCTTTGGAGCCAGAAGCCGTGCCGCACAATGCCGTGCCAAATCAGGGGAAACCGATGATCACCACCATGATCCTGCGCATTCTTGTTGTGGTTCTGGCCTTGGGTTTTCTGTTCGTGGCCTATACCGGCTTTTTCCGCCCTGACCGCCTTGCAGAAGCGCTCTTCCTGGCCCCTCAGTCGCTGGCCGGATTGGGCTCGATCCGAGCCCTGGTCGGTGCCCAGTATCTGGCCATGGGGCTTGTATCAATTTATGCGGTCCTGCGGGGTCAGTGGGCATGGCTTGCGCCGCTGGCGGCCATTGAGGGCTGCATGATCGTGGCCCGCGTCATGTCCCTCACGGGGGGCGAAGCAGGACCTACAGCCACCGCAACCCTGGGCATGGAAATCTTCGCTACTCTTGTCCTCGCCCTGGCCGCGATCCTGCCGCCCCGTCTGTCCCGGTAATCCCAACGCCCTCCAGGTCCGAATGGCGGGCGAGCACAAATTCCTGATACGAACCATAAGCCTGATACGAACCATAAGGGAGTGAAGCGATGGATGTGAGCCTGCCTCTCTATACCGCCTATCTGGGCGCCTTTCTGATTGCTCTGCAAACCATTCTGGCGCTGATGGTCGGGGCCTATCGCGGGCGCAACCGGAAAGCGCTGGGAACGGCTGATGATCTGGTCCTGGAGCGTTCCGTACGCCGCCATGCCAACATGACGGAATATGCGCCGATCTTTCTCATTGTCTTGGGGCTGTTCGAACTCATCGCAGGCCAGACCTCGGTCATTTTCTGGCTCGGTGTCCTGTTCGCGATCGGCAGGATCGCCCATGTGATCGGGTTTGCGTCCTCAGCCGGATCTCACCTGGTCGATCCCAAGGGCGCGCGGCGGATTTTCATCATTGCACGGATGTTTGGTACCGCAATGACTCTGCTCACGTCCCTGGCGCTGCCCTTGTTCCTTGTGTGGCATTTGTCGACCTTACCCTGAGCGAGCCCTGCCTGCTGGCCCCGGCGCGTCCTGCGTGATCATGCCGGGACCAGCACACAAACACCTGCCCGAACAATTCCCCCGCCCGGCCAATCACGTGAGGCCGGTCCTTACCGGCCCGTGCGCGCGGGCACGCTCCATTGCGGGGGCAGCGGACCGAAATCGGCCTCCAGCCTTGCGCTGTCCTCCTGGAAATATTCCGCGAGCTTGGCCAACAGGGCCTTGGACGGCTTGGGGTAGGTCAGCCGGGCAAGGGGCAGATGGGTGAGGATGCGCCGGTCCAGGGCGTGGACCATGCGCCGGGGAATTCCTTGCATGCGCCCAGCCAGGGCCGTGCCAAGACGGGTAGCCTCATGGCGGTTTTCCGGCTGGTTGACTTCGCCAAAGGGCACATTCGGGTCGACCCCCAGAAAGACGCAGGTCTTGCGCAGCCCGCCTTTCGGATTTCCGATTACATCCGTTTCCTGAAACAGAACCAGGACATTTTCCCGGGGGAAGACCTTCAGCAGATTGGTGAGCTGGGCATGGTAAAGCCCCCTGGTGAGAATGCCGTGGCGGGCCACCAGCGCGTCGTGGTCCGGCTCCAGAATGCGCTCAATGGAGTATTTGAGGGGAATGCTCCCTGACCGGACATTATGGTTCCAGGCCGACAGGGCCCGGCGCACCGGATCGCGCAACACCAGAATATGCTTGGCATCGGGCAGCAGGGCGTGCATGCGCTCCAACTTGTCCTTGGGCTCATGGGGCACATCCTGACAGGTGGTCCAGAAATAGGCCCCGGTCTTCTCACATCGGATGGCGTAGGACTCCGAGCCCGTGAATTTCTCCCGATACCAATCCACGCCCCGGGCATAATTCCGGTCATTGTCGAAGAAGTGCACCTCCTCGTCGACCATGAATATATCCGGATGCTGAGCAAGCCGCTTCTGCAGCCATGTCGTGGCCGACTTCTGCACGCCGATGATGAGGGCATTCGGCAAAGGCTGTCTCAACGGTCTCTCCATGCATACGCGGTGGTCATGACTGGCCCTGGCACTGGCACTGGCACTGGCCCGGGACGCTCGGTGACGCGACACCTATACGGCAGCGGCCCGGGCCAGACAATGCGTGGCAACGGTTGCGTGGGTGTGTCCAGGAGCCCTGCCGGCTCGGAACCCCGAATTCCCTCAAATATCCCTGTCCACGTCTTCCCAGTAGCGGCGCGTAGGCTGCGCACGGAGGTTCTGCGCACCGTGAGCGATAGAACGGCGGATCCGCTTCCCTTTGAACGGAAACGGATCCGGGACCTGCCCCTCTACAGGACATCCTTGTCGAAGGGTTCCTCCTCCGCCGCCAGGGCGCTGTCGCGGCGTTGGAGTTCGGCCACATTGGCGGCGTGGCCTTCCCGGTCGATCCGGTAGAAAAAGAGGGCACACCCGGCGCCGAAATAGCAGATGGCGAAGCCGGGCAGGAAGACCATGACCAGATCATTGATCGCCTCCGTACCCGGCTCACCGGGGGCAAGCCCCTGGGGGAAGCTCACATAGGTCAGCATCAAGCCCGCCGTTACGAGGCCAAGGCCGGAAATGCTCTTCTGCATGAACGTATTGGCGGAGAAGAACTGGCCCTCCGTACGCCGCCCCGTGCGCAAAGCACTGTCCTCGACAATATCCCCGATCATGGCGTGGACCAGGATGGAGGAGGACAGCCCGCAGGTATAGTAGATCGTCTGTAGAACGAAAATCGTAGGCAGGAGCATGGGGTGGCCATTGGGCAGAAAGAGCCCATTCAGCCGCAGCACATAGGGGGCCGCCATGGTGATCACGGCGAGGGTGGCGAACAGAAAAGCGGCATTGCGTTTGCCCATGCGCTTTGACACCGCCGGGGCAATCGCCAGGGAGGCAAAGGCGGCCACCAGGGTATCGATCACGAGAATGCTGAGCTGTGCGGCGGTGAATTCCCAGAAATAGGTGGCGAAGTAGAACAGCAGGGCACCACTCATCCCGATCGCCGTGTATTTCAGCAGGCCGAACATCAGGATGGCCATGAAACCCAGATGGGCATAGCTCTCCGCCATCCGCTTGAACATGCCCCCGAGGCCGATCTTTTCCCGGGGCGGCGATTTGCGCAGATAGCGGATGCGCGAATGGGTCCCCGTGGTGGAGAGCACCATGGACATCACCATCACCGCCGCACCGAGGAGACCGAACAGCTCGTATCCCATGGGATTGAGCTGACCGACGGGATAGTCCTCCGTGGGCACCAGGAAGTAGCGCAGGGTCACAAAGGTGACGAGGAAGGCCCCTGCCGTACCGAAGGAAAAGCGCAGGGCAGCAATCGTGGTGCGCTCGTCGTAATCGGAGGTCAGCTCGGCGGCAAGGGCGGAACTGGGGATCTCATAAAAGGTGATCAAGGTGCGGACAAAACAGGAAACCACCAGGATGTAGAAAAACATCTGGAAATCGGAAAGACCCGTGGGCGGAAACCACAGCAGGAGGAAGCTGCCCGCCGCCGGAATCACCGCAGCATACATCAGGGGATGGCGCCGGCCCCATTTCGTGCGCAGATTATCGGAAAACTGACCGACAATGGGATCGGAAATGGCATCCACCACAAGGGCCGCCATGATCGCCGCGGAAACCAGATCCGCACGCACGCCGATCACCTGATTATAGTAGATGAGTAGAAAGCTGCGAAACGCGATATCCTTGATGCCATAGGCGACGCTGCCGATTCCGTACAGCAGCTTCGTCGGCCGCCCAAGCGGCGGGATCGTATCGGCCATCCCGGTTCCTCCCTGGATCCTGTGATCTTTTTTCTGTTGCGGTTTGGAACCCTGGGACGCCTCAGGCGACATCCCCCGGTCTCCTCAACCAACCCCCATGATGGCAGGCTTACGGTTCCGGTACAGCCCCCTTCCCCACCGCATCTTCCGCGCGCCCTCCCCGCGTCAGCAGGTGCACAAATCCCCCGAAAACAGGGGGCGGGTCGTGCAAGGGGCTGGTGGAGTTGGACAATTTTTAATTGATCAGGCGAACAGATCGCCGATTGTTCGCTTTCCAAGAAAAGAGTCACGAGCTAGGATCCACACCAAATAAAAAATAAACAAAAAGAAATGTACCCTGCCAAAACGCCAAAATCTGACCATAAAGGAAACGATTATGGGCATGAAGCCAATGGCTCTGGGTGCCTTCAAGCAAGTGATCCGCGTGAGTGTAAAGTATCAGACAATATCTATAGTCGTTCTTGTTGTATTTCCCTTGATCTACTCTATCCAGGGTGCTGATGCTTATGTCACCCGGGGTTGTCAGGCTTGGCTGTTCATCGAAGTGCAGGATGCGGAGGATGCCCCAGGGATGAAGGGCGCCACCCATATCATCGACAATTTCATCGGCCGTGGTCAGTGCAAGAACCAGACGCTGGCGAATGAATGCCGGGAGAATGCCCGGGATCGGATCAAGGCCTGCATGAACGATCTGATCGAAAGCCGGCACCAGCGGATTGCTCCGCTCACCTGCGCACCCGCCGAAGGCAACAGTGTCGGCATCCAACTCCTGGGACCGTTCCTGGACACACGCAACAAAAGAGGTCCGGACGTCAAATTCCATGTGGACTATGCCAGTTGCTGCGCGCTGGCGCCCCAGGCCACGGCCATGACCGTGGACCTGAAACTCCATATCGGCGGGCCGCCGGACAAGAACCCCTTCACGGCCATGGGCGCCCTGAAGGGATGTGGCCACAGCCAGGTACTGATGGAAGACTACTTCACCAACTGCACCCGCCAGCGGGATCTGGGCCTCTGCCGGTAGCTGGGCCTGGGCCGGTAGGTTGGGCCTGGACCGTCCGGCGCAGCGGCAGTTGCGCACTGCATCCGCATTCATCAACGCGTCCCATCCGAAGGCCCGCTCGCTTGGTCCATGTGCAGTGAGATCCTCCAGACGGCCAAGGGCTTCGTCTACGGACGGACGATGGCCCACGGGACTCCACCACATGACGAAATGGGGCTTTGCGTGGGCCGAAAACCACTGGGCCTTGCCGCGATAGACCTTGGTGTGGACCGTATTCCAGACGAAGTGCTCCAGGCGCCTTGGTGTTTCCCATACGGACATATTGACCAGAAAGAGCGGATCATCGGATGGACGCAAGGCGATCGCGTCGTTTCCGCCGTCATTGGTCAGCCGCCAGACGAACCCGGGGGACCGCTCCGCCAGGGCATCGACCGCATCGAGGGCCGCCATGAATCCGGCCAGGGTCGGGCTCTCCGAATCCTCCAGGGCGGTCGCCACATGCATTTAAGCGAGCTGGGCAGTTGAGCAAGATGGGTATTGTCCGGCTGCTGCACGGCTTGCTCCCTATGTTTCACTGTATCGGGTCTTTCGCCATTGCAGGCACCCGCGCGACCGCAAGGGGCCACGCCACTATGCTGCACTGCCACACCCCTTGCAGGTGTCCGCCCGCGGAAGGCGAACCGGGGAGGTGCCACGGCACGGGCATTCTGGTACCCTGCCGCCCTTGGTAAGGGAGGACTCTCATATGCGTAACCTGCTTTTCTGGCTGGCCGTCGCCCTTGGTGTGATGACAGCTCCGGCCTATGCGGACTGGAACCGTGTTGGCACCCTCAGTCTTGCTCCGAATTTCACCCAACGGGTGCTGCCCGTGCAGATCGGCGGCGTGGACCGCATCCGCCTGCGCGCGCGCGGCGCGAGCGTGGAATGCCTTCGTGTGATCGTCACCTTCGGCAACGGCAACCGCCGGGTGATTTTTCAGGGCCGGATCCGGCGCGGCAATCCCCGGCGTATCGATATTCCCGGGCTGCGGGGCGTCCGCAATCTGATTTTTGCCTGCCGGGGACGGAACGGCAATTACGCCCGGCTCGAAGTATCCGTTGACCTCGACCGGCGTTATCGCCAGGGCGGTGAGCGGGATTCCTACAGGGACGGCTACAGAGATGGCTACCGTGAAGGACCCCGTGTGGGCGTCGAGCCTATCGGACCCCAGGGGCCGAATGGCCGAGGCGGATTGGGCTTTGCCGGCCAGTTCTATGAGGTCGGTGTGGCCCGGTTCGGCCCCGGGCGCAGCCGGGTCATCGGTGTGTCCGGGTTTCGCGCACCGGTGGACCGGATCCGTCTGGGGGTGCGCCGGGGCGCGGCGTTCTGTGGACGGGTGTTCGTGACTTTCGGCAATGGCCGGCGCCAGGAGGTTTTCGAAGGTCAATTGGTGCCCGGAAGTCCCCAGATCATCAGCTTCGGCGCACCGCGCTCCGTGCGCAATGTCCTGCTCAACTGCCGGGCAATCGGCTCAAGCGGTGAAGCAGTCATTCTGGTGAGCGGGCGCTATGCGGATGGCCAGGGCCGCGCTGGCGGCTACAACGGCAATGGCCGCTACGAGGATGAACCGTACCGGGATGATGAACGCTTTGAAGATGAGCGTTTCGATGACGAAGGCCCATACGACGATGAGCCTTTCGACGACGAGCCTTTCGACGAACCCCAAAAGCAGCAGGACTGATCAAAACCGCTGGCGGAGCCATGCCCCGCCAGCACCCATTTGGGCACGTGCCCTCCTTTCAGGCCGGGCGCTCTTTCACGTAAACCGCCCCCCTTCGCATTGCCTTAAAAGTCGGGGCTGAACCCCAGATCATCGAGGATGATCGCCCCCTCCTCGCTGCGGTCGAAGCGGAACGTCACCTTGGTGATCCGCATGGGATCGAGCGCCGGGTTGGCGGCGGCGAACCGGGCCAGGGGCAGCGCGTAACGGCGCATGACCGGTTCCGATGCCTCGTCCGTTTCCAGGAACGCCAGACGGCGGGTATAGGTGAGAACCTGGGGATAGAGCGCCAGATCATGGCTCAAGGGCAGACTTGCGGAGACACCTTGCCGATCCGTCACGATGACTGTCCAGTCGAGGGGCGCTGGCTCGTCCTTGGCGTCCTGTTCATCCGTGTCTGAACGGTCTTCCTTGTCCGGTTCCCACCCTTTCGGCGTGGTCTTTACCTTGGCTTGGGCCAGGGAGAACCGCAAAACGGACCGCTCCCCGAGATCGACGGCCCCGTCCGGCCAGGTGACCGCATAGGAGGCGGTTTCCTCTTCCACCTCCCGGTTCCAGGCCAGCACCGCTCCATGGGTTTCCAAAGGCCGCCATTTCAGATCGATCCATGCCTCCTTCCACCGGGTCAGGTGCGTTCCCGTGATGGCCGCACCCTCCAGACTGGCGCTTGAAGGATCCAGATCTTCTTCGAAATCAGCAAGCCACAGGTCGGAACTGCTGTGGGTGTTGGCGATATAGACCCCGTCCGGCAGCCACTGGGCGCCCCGGCGGGCATCGGCGAAAAGGGGGCGATAGGCGTTGCGCCCGTTCATGGTGATGTCCCAGAAGGCGGTGAAGTAAACGAGCGCAATCCGCCGCTGATCCCCACCGTCCATAATCGGATCCGTATCGAGAAGAAACGAGAAGGGCGGCGGCGCGTCCAGCCGGCCCCAGCCGGTGTTGAACTGGCCGTGATTGGCATCCTTGACATAAAGGCTGGCCTTGAACCGGTCCGCCTCACCGGAAAAGACCGCACGGGAATATTGGGACATGCCCATGAAGGAGGACACGTCCCCGTCCATGCCCCCGTGGATGACGAAGTAGTTGACGTCCTCCATGAGGGTGCCCCGGTCCCGCGGCTTGTATTGTCCGTCCACGGGGGCAATGGCGATAATGCCCCGCAGATTGAAACCGTAATCAAAGGCCTGGCTCACATCATCCGGATAGGCGGAAAGCGGATTGAATGCAGCGGCAATGGCCACCGCCTCCCCGCCCCGGGAATGGCCGATCAACCCCACACGGTCCATATCCACCCGGCCCGCCAGAGGGTGCGCGGGATCGCGGGCCCACTCCCGCCACTGAACCAGATGCTCCAGCAACATCCAGCCCCTGGCATCGTTCTCTTCCTCCAGGCCCCCGGTCATGGGGTTGGCGGTGTCCGCCATGGAGCCGTTGAGAAAGTTTTCGTCCACGGATACGAGAATATAGCCACGGCTGGCCAGGTGCTCACCCAGATAGGCATAGCCCGGATCGGAATAATCCTCCATGGCGTGATTACCATGGACAATCAGGATAAGGGGAAAGGGGCCATCCCCATCGGGCGCCCACACCCGCCCCTGGACGGGCAGGGCCTTTTCGTCAAAACCCCAATAGCGGGTCCGCGCCCAACTCCAGTCATCGAGCAGCTTTGAACCGTCCACGGACCGGGATGTCCAGGTTGCCACGTCGCCATAGTCCGCCCGGTGACGGTCGGTCCCGCTCCCATAGCTGAACTGGAGCACATCGTACCGGCCCGGTGCCGAAGGGTCCGGCAGGGGGAGCGTCCGGTCCTCAAGGGTGTACTCCGCATAGGCACTGTTCGGGTCGTCCTGGTCGATGAGGAAAAGCACCGCGGCGCTCACCAGAGCCACAGCCCCCAGCCCCGCCGCGATGGCCGACACAAGCCGTCCCTGCCCCCCGATCAGCGCAAACAGACCGCCGAACAGGAAACTGACCGCCAGAACAAGCGCGCCGGCCATCAGCGCCCCGCTCGATGCACCCCACATGACCATGGCGAGCAGAAATGTGAGCGTAAAGGCAAGAAACAAGGCCCGGCGGAAGCCGCGAGGCAAGCTTTCCAACAGCGCCATCGCCGCCATGGCGCCGAGCCAGACCGCCACCACCATGCCGGTGAGCACGGCAAACCCAAGGGCACGTTCCACCGTTGGCGCCGGCGTGAGCAACCCGGTGACGAAGAGGCCGTAGGCGCACAAAGCCAGGATCCACAATCCGATCCCAGCCCCCCGCCACCCGGTCTCCGAGGGTGTCAAAATCTCACCGATGCGCTGATATAGTCGGCCTATGAACGCCATTGTCCTGCCCCTGATACATCTCGTTGGTTTTCGCTGAACAAAAGGATCGACCCGGCTCCCTCGCCCTACCCTTTCAGCAGATCGAGGGCGTCCAGGGCGAGAATATGATCCACGTGGCGCCGAGTCATGGTGAGGAACATCTCGTCTCCCCGTTCGGTCTGCTCGACCAGCATGGCCGCCGCAAAGGCCACGGACAGTCCGAAGAAGGAGAACCAGCGGTAGTGCTGGAAAAGCTGCTCCTGGCTGTAATAGCGCACCCCTTCCCGGTTCAGGGCCGCATGGTAGTGGTCGAGAAGCTGGCGTTCCAGTTGGGGCCGGATGTCCCTGGTCAGGCCCGCGCCGATAAAATAGGCCACGTCGATGGCCGGACCCCGCACGCCGGCGGTCTGCCAGTCCACCACCACCAGGGGCTTTTGGGCATAGGCATCGCCGAACAGCATGTTGTCCAGGCGATAATCTGCATGGGTCAGACAGCGGGGTCCGTCATACCCCTCCGACCACCGGGCGAGGGCACCGGCATAGGCGTCCCCCACCCGCTCCTCGTCACCGGTCAGACGGTCCGCATAGCGTTCCTTGAACCCGTGCCAGAGCCCTTCGATCACCTCCAGGGTGATGGGTCCCTGGGGCGCGCTTGACGAGGCCTCAAGCCATTCGTAACCGTCCAGGTCCGGATCGTTCCAGTGTGCCGCATGGAGAATGGCCGCATAATCCATGGCCCGTTTCGCCTCGGCGAGGCTGCACCCTCTCAGTTGATCGCCCTGGACCGAGGGCGCCATGTCCTCCATCAGCAGAACAAAGCGGTTGGTCTCCCCGTCATAATCCGTATAAAGAGCCTCCGGTGCGATCCGCCGGGCCACATCGGGAAAGGTCCGGTAAAAGAACACCTCCCGCTTGTAATGCCCCAGGGCCTGGGCCGCCGCCTGGCTCGTTTCGCTGTAGGAGGGAAACTTGCCGACAATGCTCGCCGGAGCGTTCGACCGGTTGCGCTTGTAAGCGATGGTGAACCGCACATTCAGGCCGATCTGGCCCGTGCCCACGGATTGGCCCTGAACCCGGGACACCACCGCATCCCAGCCCAGATGGGCGAAAAGGGTGTTGAACCACCCGGGCTCCAGATTGAGGGGATCATCGGGAATGGGCGGCGGGCCGGAGCGATGGTGACCTCCGAACAGGCGCGACAGCATGGGGCGTTCCTCCTGGTCCCGTTGCGGGTTGTTGTCCGGTCATTGGTCCCATGATGGGCCGGTTCCCCGGCTCCGATCAAGATCCCCCCGAACGCCACGCCGGGTCCAGGTGCCAATTGACAAATCCACCACCCCCTTGAATGCTTGTGCGTGCATGTATCGGATGACCGCCAGGAGCTGCCCATGCTGACCGCTGCCCAGTCCGCCCACCGGATCCCCGACGAGATCGCCGCACACCTGGTCGACCCGGGCGCCTATGCCGATCACCGGATCTTTCAGGCCCATCAATGGCTGCGCCGGAACAATCCCCTCGGTGTGGCCGATCTGCCCGGGTACGATCCCTTCTGGGTGGTGACGAAACATGCGGATATCCTCTCCGTCAGCCGCCAGAACAATCTGTTCCACAATGGGGACCTGGCCACGACCCTGACCACCCAGGCCTCGGACCGCCGGGTGCGGGATATCATGGGGGGCAGTCCCCATCTGGTGCGCTCCCTGGTGCAGATGGACCCGCCGGATCATCCGAAATACCGCGCCTTGACCCAGGCCTGGTTCATGCCCCCCAATCTGCGCAAGATCGAAAACGACATCCGGGTGATTGCCCGGGAAACCGTGGACAAGATGGCCGCCGAGGGGGGCCGGTGCGATTTCGTCACCGCCGTGGCCCTTGGCTATCCCCTCCACGTGATCATGAGCATTCTCGGCGTGCCCCGGGAAGACGAGCCCTTCATGATGCGTCTGACTCAGGAACTTTTCGGGGCCCAGGACCCGGAAACCTCCCGGGCCATGGAAGCGATGACCCCGGAGGAATTCACCAATATGATCTTCGAGGTGGTCCAGGACATCAACGCCTATTTCCAGGCCCTGAGCGATGACCGGCGGGCCAATCCCCGCAATGACGTCGCCAGCGTGATCGCCAATGCCACGATCGACGGGCGCCCCATCTCTCCCCTGGAGGAAATGGGCTATTACACGATCGTCGCGACTGCCGGACACGACACCACCTCCTCCTCCACCGCCGGCGCCATGGGGGCCATTGCAGCGGATCCGGAGGAATTCGCCAAGGTGAAGGCGGACCCGAGCCTCATTCCCGGTCTCGTGGACGAGGCCATCCGCTGGACCACGCCGGTGAAGACCTTCATGCGCAGCGCAACGGCGGACACGGAACTGGCGGGCCGCACGATTGCCAAGGGTGACTGGCTGATGCTGTGTTACGCATCGGGCAACCGGGATGAAGAGGTGTTCGAGGACCCCTTCGTGTTCCGCTCCGACCGCTCCCCCAACAAGCATCTCGCTTTCGGGTATGGCGCCCATCTGTGCCTGGGGCAGCATCTGGCCAAGATGGAAATGCGGATCCTGTTCGAGGAACTCATCCCCCGGCTGACCAGTGTCGAACTCGACGGGGAGCCGGAAATCGGCGCCTCAACCTTCGTGAACGGACCAAAACATCTGCCGATCCGGTTCACCATGACCTGAATGTGGGGTTACCCGGACAATTGGTAGTCAGACAGGAGAAAGCGGACCATGCATATTGAAGGCGGATGTTACTGTGGCGCGGTGCGCTATGAGGTGGATGGGGATCCTCTCTTCAAGATCCAGTGCCATTGCCGGGAGTGCCAATACTGCGCCGGAGGTGGTCCAAACTATGCTCTCGGCATGCCCGAAGCCGCGTTCCGCTACACCAAGGATCAGCCCGCTGCGTTCAGCAAGCCCGATCTGGAAAATCCCGTAAGCCGGGAATTCTGCGCCACCTGCGGCACGCCCATCCTCACCCGGGCCCCGGGGCTTCCCGGCACGGTGATCCTGAAGGTGGGGTCCATGGATGATCCGTCCCAGTACGAAGGGCCCTTGTTGGTGATCTATACCTCGGAAATGCAGGCATTCCATCTGCTGCCCGAGGGTGTGCCGGCCTTCGAACGCTTCCCCGGCTGAAGACCGTGCTCACCCCGCCGCTCAAGTGGTGCTGAACAGATCCGGATTGGCATGGTAGACCGCCCGGGCGATGGCCCGGGCCAGGCAATCCCCCGCCGCTGCACCCATTTTGGTAAGCTTGAAGGTGCGGTCACTCTCGTATTCCCGGGGAGGCATACCGCCGGGATCATCCGTGGACAATGCAAAAACGATATCCCCGTCAAAGGGCGTGTGGACCGGGCGGATGGCCCGGGCCATTCCGTCATGGGCCATGGTGGCCACCCGCATACACTCGGCCCGGTTCAAGCCGCCATTGGAGGCAACCACCGCCAGGGTGGTGTTGGCGGCGGCGGAGAGAGCCAATTCCTCCCGGTAACGCAGCCGGGAATAGGCCGGGAGCGGCTCACTCAGATCTTCCTTAGGCCCTAGACCGAACCCGCCGAACTCCATACCGATTTCATAAGGGGCCGCATAAAAGTGCTGTCCGCCGGGCGTAACGACGGACCCGGCGGCATTGACCGCCACCAGGGCACCCACCACAAGCCCGTCCCCAAGATCAAGGGAGGCGGACCCGATACCGCCCTTGACCAGCCCGGCCATGGCCCCCCGCCCGGCCCCGAAAAGCCCCAGTTCGAAGGCCCGGCCAGCCTGGTCCAGGGCTTCAATCCCCAGATCCCGATAGGGGGGCGTCATGCCCCAGGTCTTGTCGCCGCCATTGCCCAGGTCATGGAGCACAGCGCCGGGGACGATGGGAATGGGCACCGGTGTCTTGCCGAACACCTGCCCGATGCCATTCTGGGCCAGGGCGGACACCACACCGTCGCCCGCTGCCAATCCGTATACGGAGCCACCGGATAGAACAACGGCATTGATCTTCTGCACCAGATTGGACGGACCCAGAACATCCGTCTCCCGGCTGCCGGGTCCGCCGCCGCGCACATCGCAGGCCGCCGTGAACAGGGAGCCGCCGGTCACCACGGTCACGCCCGTGACAGCACGGTTGCACTGGGCCTGACCGACCATGAGACCCGGAACATCCGTAATCAGATTCATATCGCCCGGAACCGCCATCCCTGTCTCCCTTGACCGGACCGCCACGCGGATCCGGCACCCTCAGATGCACCGTCCGCCATCCACTTCCATGGCGACCCCAGTGATCATAGACGCTGCATCGGAACAGAGAAAGGCCGCCGCTTCCCCCATGTCCCGGGGGGTGGAAAACCGGCCCAGGGGGATGGTGGACAGGAATTTGGCGCGGATTTCCGGCGTGTCCTCCCCCATGAAGGTCTTCAGGAGGGGCGTTTCGCCGGCGACCGGGTTGATGGCGTTCACCCGAATGCCCGAGGGCGCCAGTTCCACCGCCATGGCCCGGGTCGCCGTGATCATCCAGCCCTTGGAGGCATTGTACCAGGTCAGCCCCGGCCGGGGACTCACACCGCCGGTGGAGGCCACATTCAGGATCGCCCCCGCTCCCCCACTTTTCAGGACAGGCACCACATGACGGGCGGTGAGATAGACGGAACGCGCATTGACCTGGAAAATCCGGTCGAACTGATCATCCTCCATGGCCTCCAGGGGCATGGGGGTTTGTCCGATCCCGGCATTGTTGACGAGAATATCCACACCGCCGAACGCCTCACACGCGGCTGCCGCCATGGCGGCAACACTGTCGTTCCGGGATACGTCCGTGGCTTGGGCCACCACCTCGCGGGCGCCAGGGTCCAGGGAGCGTGCGGCCTCGATCGCGGCATCCCCGTTGATATCGGCGATGAGCACCCGGGCCCCTTCCCGGAGAAACGTCTCGACAATGCCGAGCCCGAAGCCGGAGGCTCCCCCGGTTACGATGGCCCGTTTACCCTCCAGCCTCATGGAGCTCCCCTTTCCAATCTGAAGCGCCCAGCCCTGAAGTGCCCAACGCTAAAGCACCTGTCCTTGCAGCGCTCGGCTCTGACGCGCCGGGCCATGCCGCAGACTTGGGCGCCGCACCCGTCACGGACCGGGGTCTAGCCGTGGAGGGCGGCAATGGTTTTCAGGCGGGAGAACCCGTACAGGGCCTCGAAGCCCTTTTCCCGTCCGTAGCCGGATTTTCCCGTGCCGCCAAAGGGCAGCTCCACGCCGCCGCCGGCCCCATAATTGTTGATGAACACCTGCCCCGAACGGATGGCCTTCGCGAGGCGCATCTGCCGGGCACCGTCCCGGGTCCACACCCCGGCCACCAGGCCGTAATCGGTGCCGTTGGCGATGGCGACCGCTTCTTCTTCCGTATCGAAAGGGATGATGGTCTGTATCGGTCCGAAAATCTCGTCCCGGGCCAGGGCATTGTCCGTGGGCACATTGGTAAACAGGACCGGCGCTACATAATGCCCGCCGGAGGGCGCACCATCGGCGATACGGCCCCGGGCGGCAATCTCAAGACCGCTTTCCAGCCCCTGACGCAGGAAACCCTCGACAATCTCTTTCTGGCGGGCGGATACCAGGGGACCCACATCCCGATCGTCAGAGGCGGGACCAACCACAAGCTCCGCGTAGCGCGCACTCAGCCGCCGGGTGGCCTCCTGGAGGATCCCCCGCTGGATCAACAGTCTTGATGCGGCGGAACAGGTCTGGCCCGCGTTCTGAATGCCCGCATTGACCAGGAATGGCAGGGCCGCGTCCAGATCCGCATCATCAAAGACGATCTGCGGTGACTTGCCCCCCAGCTCCAGGGTCACCGGCACGACATGTTCCGCGGCGGCGGCCTGCACGAGGCGGCCCACGGCAAGGGATCCGGTGAAGGACAGATGATCGATGCCCGGATGGGCCGCCAGGGCCGCGCCGGCTTCTTCGCCGAGTCCCGGCACCACATTGAGGGCACCGGCGGGGAGGCCCGCTTCAGAGGCAATCCGTGCAAAGAGAAGGGCGGTCAGACAGGCTTCCTCGGCGGGTTTCAGCACCACCGCATTCCCTGTGGCCAGAGCCGCGCCCACGGACCGGCCGATGATCTGCATGGGGTAGTTCCAGGGCACGATATGACCCGTGACCCCATGGGGTTCGCGCAGGGTGTAGACCGTGTAACCGCTCAAATAAGGGATGGTTTCTCCGTGGAGCTTATCCGCCGCGCCGCCGTAAAACTCGCAATAGCGGGCAAGGGCCTTGGCGTCCGCCCGGGCCTGGGTCAGGGGCTTACCCACATCCAGGGCCTCAAGCCGGGCCAGCTCCTCCGTCTGCTGCGCAACCAGGACCGCCATGCGCGAGAGCACCCTGCCCCGCTCGCTGGCGCTCATGGCGCCCCATGGCCCCTCCAGAGAGGCCCGGGCCATGGCGACCGCCCGGTCAATATCGCTCCCCAGGCCCCGGGCGATGCGACCGAGCTCCTCACCGGTGGAGGGGTTTTCAAGGGGAAGGGTTCCGCCGCTTGCAGGGCTCCATTCGCCCCCGACAAACATGGTCTGAGTGCCGAAGGGAATGGTCATGGCAGGATCCTAACGGGCAGCGGCGGGACGGGGCATGTCATCGTCACCGGCGGACCCGCCCGCGGCGGTTCCATCATCGGTGGACCCATCATCGGTGAACCCATCATCGGTGAACCCAGAGTCCGGATCACCCTCACCCAGCCCGCAACTGGACTCATCGGGACCGAAGGTGGGGTCAAGGGTGGGGGTCGCGTTGATCAGGCTCAGGGTATAGGGGTTGGAGGGTTTGGTGAAAACCTTCTCCGTATACCCCGTTTCCACGATCCGGCCTTCGTGCATAATCATCACACGGTCCGTGATGTTGCGCACCACGTGGAGATCGTGGGAAATGAACAGGTAGGACAGGCCGAACTTCTCGGATAGCTCCGCCAGCAGATTGAGCACGTCCGCCCGCACGGACACGTCAAGGGCGGAGACCGGCTCATCCAGCACCACGATGGACGGGCGGGTGATCAGTGCCCGGGCAATGGCGATCCGCTGACGCTCCCCTCCGGAAAACTGATGGGGAAACCGGTCGGCGGCGGAGAGGGGGAGCTTGACCCGTTCCAGCATCTCTTCCACCCGCTTGCGCCGTTCAACGGCGGAAATCGGCGTATCGAGCAGATGGAACGGCTCGGAAATCACCCGCTCGACCCGGTGACGGGGGTTGAAGCTGCCCAGGGGATCCTGGAACACGAGCTGGATTTTCTGGCGCACCTGGCGCATTTCAGGAGTGTTTTTCGGGCTGACGTCCATGCCCTCGAGACGCACGGTCCCGCCCTGGGCCCGGTCCAGACCCATCAGCACACGGCTCAACGTAGACTTGCCGCAACCGGACTCTCCCACAAGGCCGAGGCTTTCACCCTTGCGGATATCGAAGGAGACCCCGTCCACAGCCCGCACGGGCTTGCGTGGGCTCAAGGAAAACCCGGTGCCCTGGACCGGATACTCCCTGACGACATTGTCCGCTTTCAGAATGACATCGGAATCCGGGCCCGGCCGGGGACCGTTGCGCACCGGCCGGTGGGTGGCTGCCAGCAGGAGCTTGCGGGAATATTCATGGCGGGTTCCCGAGAAGAACTTCCCGGTTTCATCCCGCTCGACAATGGTGCCCTCTTTCATGATGGCCACCTGATCGGCCATGTCCGCCACCACGGCCAGGTCGTGGGTGATCAGCAGCAGGCCTGTGCCGTCCTCGTCGCAGAGGGTGCGCAGCAGTTCCAGCACCTGGGCCTGGGTGGTCACATCCAGGGCGGTGGTGGGCTCGTCCGCGATCAGCAGTTTTGGCTTGAGGGCCACGGCCATTGCGATGATGACCCGCTGGCGCTGGCCGCCGGAAAGCTCGTGGGGGTAACGCTCAGGCCCGGCCTGTTCCGGAGGCAGGCCCACCCGCAGGAGGGTCTCGTCGGCCTTGTCCAGGCTTTCGCCCCGGGACACACCGGTATGGATACGGATGGTCTCGGCCACCTGATCGCCGATCCGGTGCACCGGGTTGAGGGCAGTCATGGGTTCCTGGAACACCATGCCCATGTCCCGGCCCCGGGCTTCCCGCATGGCCCGTTCGGGCATGGAGAGCAGGTCCTTGCCGTCGAGCAGTACACGGCCTGTGACCTGGGCACCGTGGGGCAGCAGACCCATGATGGCCAGGGCCGTCATGGACTTGCCGCAACCGGATTCACCGACCAGCCCGAGAGTCTCACCCGACGCCAGATCCAGGGACACCCTGTCAAGGATGAGCTTGCCCCGGATCTTCACAGTAAGATTCTCTATGGTCAGGAGCCTGCTCACGTCAGCGCCCCCGTGTCAGCCGGGGATCGAGAACGTCGCGCAGACCGTCCCCCATCAGGTTGATGCCCAGAACGGTGCAGAAGATCGCAAAGCCCGGAAACCAGACCAGCCACGGCGCGAAGTCGATCATGGTCTGGCTTTCCGCCAGCATCCGGCCCCAGCTGGGCTGGGGCGGCTGGGCACCCAGGCCCACATAGGACAGGCCCGCCTCGGCAATGACGCCCAGGGAGAATTGGATCGTGCTCTGAACGATCAGGAGGCTGGCGATATTGGGCAGGATATGCTCGAACGAAATCCGTGCACGGCCTTTTCCGGCGCTGCGAGCGGCCAGGATGTAGTCCTTGGGCCACAGGGCCAGGGCCGATCCCCTGGCCAGACGGGCAAAAACTGGAATGTTGAAAATGCCGATGGCGATGATCGCATTGATGGCGCTGGGGCCGAATACCGCCGTGATCAGGATCGCCATGATCAGAGCCGGGAAGGCGAACACCAGGTCATTGGTCCGCATCAGGAGTTCATCGAACCAGCCCCGTGTGGCCGCCGCCGCAAGACCGATCGGCACGCCGATCAGCATCCCCACGCCCACAGCCACCAGAGCCACGGCAATGGAGTTGCGTGCGCCCACCATGATCATGGAGAAGACGTCACGGCCTAGATGGTCGGTGCCGAGCCAATAGGTGGCCGACGGTTCCTTCAGACGGTTGGCAAGATCCAGCGCCGTGGCCTCATGGGGCGTCCAGATAAAGGAGCCCAGGGCCAAGGTCACGAAGACCGCCGTCAGAACCGTTCCAGCCATCAAATTGAGAGGCCACCGCGTCATGCGCGCACCTCACGGACGGTTTGCCCCCGGCCATGGCGCAGGCGCGGATCCACCACGCCGTAGGCCAGATCCACCAGGAACGCCATCACCACCACGGCGAAGACCAGGATCATTACGACACTCTGGACCACGATCAGGTCCCGCTGGGTGATGGCCTGGAACACAAGCCGGCCGAGACCGGGCAGGTAGAACACGTTTTCGATGATCACGCCGCCGGCCAGCAGGAAGGCGAATTGCAGACCCAGGATGGTGAGCACCGGGATCATGGCGTTCTGGAGCGCATGACGGCGCAGCACGCCGCCCTCGCTGAGACCCTTGGCCCTGGCGGTGCGGATGTAATCTTCGTTCAGGGTCTCCAGCAGGGCCGAGCGCATGACCCGGGCCAGAATGGCTGCCTGGGGCACCGCAAGGGCAACGGCAGGCAGGATGAAGGATTGCAACGCGGTGAGCGTGCCTTCATCCCAGCCCGGAAAGCCTCCGGCGGTCACCAGTCTGAATGTGGTCGAGAACATGAGCACCAGCAGCATCGCGAGCCAAAAATTCGGAATGGCGATGCCGGTCTGCGCGGCCCCCATCACCAGGATATCCGTTGTTTTGGACCGGTTGGCGGCCGCGAGTACTCCAGCGGGGATGGCAATGGCGGCGGAAAGCGTGAGCGCCATGATCGCGAGCGGGAGAGACACGAACACCCGGTCCCATATGAGCTCAGCGACGGGGACTTGGTAGGTATAGCTCACCCCAAGATTCCCAGTCAGCAAACCGCCGAGCCAATCAAGGTAGCGCAGCCATGCAGGGCGGTCGAGGCCCAATTGCTCGCGCAGAGCCTGAACAGCCTCCGGTTCTGCCTTGATGCCCATCATGAACTCAGCAGGGTCGCCGGGCACAACCTCAAGGAGGACGAACACAACCAAGGACGCGCCCACCAGGGTGAGGAACAAAGTGATCAGCCGGTTGAACAGATAGGCCGGACCGGAGCGGGCCAGGATCGATGCGCCGTAGACGGTACAGGCCAGAATGATCATGAGCAGGACCGCGCCGAAGGCATCGAAACCGCCGGGACTGGGCATGGGCTCCGCATCGGAGATTGCCGCGTCGGTCAGGTCATTGGCCTGCACAGGCGCGTTCGCCCAGACACCGGAAACTTCCGTGCGCCAGACGGCCGTCTTCTCCGCACCGGCGATGAACACATTGGCCGCGTCCTGGGCAATCAGGCGCTGGACCCGCTTCAGGATCTCGGTCCGGCGGGCCGCGTCGAACGTGCCGTTCAGTTCGGCGATCAGGCGGCGCACTTCCGGGTTGTCATACTGGAAGTAGTAGTCGTCACGGGCATAGATATCGATGTCCATGGGCTCGGTATGAGCCACGATGGTCAGGTCGTAATTGCGGTTCTTGAACACCTGGTCGAGCCATTGGGCCCATTCCAGGTTTTCCACCCGCACCCGGATGCCGACATCTGCGAGCTGGGCCGCAACGATTTCCCCGGCCCGCCGGGCATAGCTCGGCGGCGGCAGTTTCAGCCTGAGCTGGAACCCGTCCGGATATCCGGCTTCGGCGAGCAAGGTCCGGGCCCGGTCCGGGTCATAGGGGTAGAGGCCCGTCAGATCCTCATAGGCCGGGTCCCAGGGCGGGAAGTGGGAGCCGATGGGCAGGCCATAGCCGAACAGCGATCCATCGATCACATCCTGGCGGTTGACCGCATGGGAAAGGGCCCGACGGACCCTTACATCCGCCAAGGGCCCGCTCTTGTTGTTCAGGGCGAGGATCATTTCCGCTTCCGAGGCACCCACCAGAAGCTGGAAGCGGTCGCTTTTTTCAAAGTGAGGGAGGTTTTCCCGGGCCGGATAGTTGGGGAAACCGTCCACGTCTCCCGCCACCATGGCCGCAAAGGCGGCGGTCGGATCGGGGATGAACTGAAACACCACCCGCTCAAGCTTGGCGGGCGTGCCCCAATAGGTTTCATTGCGTACAAGATTGATTGAATAGCCACGGCGCCAGCGTTCGAAGCGGAAGGGGCCTGTTCCCACCGGACTGACACCGTTCTGATCCGCCGTTTCCTGTGCCACCATCACCGCGTCGCCCCAGCCGAGATAGGTCAGGAACGCGCCGACGGGCTTGGAGAGGGTCACCCGCACCTTGTGGCTGCCAAGCTTTTCCACGGACTGGATCGGCTTGAACAGGGCTTTCTGGGCATTGGTGGAGGAGGGCTCAATGATCCGGTTCAGAGAGAAGATCACGTCTTCGGCGTCGAAATCCGTGCCGTCGTGGAATTTGACGTTCTCCCGCAGGGTAAAGGTGTAGACGCTGCCCTCTTCGGTCACGGTCCAGTCACTGGCGAGGCCGGGAACCACAGACCCGTCCCGGTCGATCCGCGTCAGACCTTCGAAGACATTGGCGTAGACCACTTCGTCAATCGCCGCCGCGGCGCCGGAGGTTGGATCCAGATTGGGGGGCTCGAGCTGAACGCCAACCTTCAGGGTCCCGTTCGCCGCTGCCGGTGCCCCAGCCAGAACCACACACGCCATCAGGGCCAGCATCCCGAACAGAATGCGGCCGGTCGAAGAAAGCCCGCCCAGAACACACGAGGCGAGCCGCGCCGGAAAACACGATGGCTCTCCGGTCGTCACGCTGCGGGTTGTTGTTGCGCCCGCTGTCATCTGGCCGGCACTCACTGGGGGCGTGCGCATCATGTCATCACCTCACTGGGGCGCCGGTCAAAAGCGCATGGGCCGCAACTGCCATGACCTGGGCGGACTGGACGAGATCGTCGATCAATACATACTCGTCCGGCTGGTGGGCCAGATCGAGGATGCCAGGGCCATAGGCAATACAGTCTTTCAGACCACCAATCCGGGAGATGTGTTTCTGGTCATAGGTCCCGGGCGAACAGACAAATTCCGGGGTCCGGCCCAGAACGGATTCAATCGCCCGGGCCGTGGCCTGGACCACCGGCGCGTCCTTGTCCGTCATGCTGGGCAGAACCTCGAACATGTCCCTCATTTCGTATTGGAAGGCCGCCCGCTCCCGGGTGAGGGTATCAAGCAGCGCTTTCATTTCCCCTTTCACGGCGCTGATGTCCTCTTCGATGAGGAAGCGCCGGTCGATCACCATGCGGCAGGAATCCGGAACGCACGGGGATGGCAGTGAGCCGTGAACCTCCCCCTGTCCACCATGGATGGAGTTGATGTTCAGTGTCGAACGGCGCGCCTCCGGCGGCACCACGGGCATGTCGGAACGCCGTGACGCCAGCGCAGGCAGGAGATCCCGTTCAATCCGGTCCAGAACCGCTCCCATATGCCGGACTGCGTCCTCGCCCAGAAACGGCATGGACCCGTGGGCGATCCGCCCTTTCGTCTCGATCTCCGCCCACCAGACACCCCGATGCCCGAGGCAGATCCGGTCCACATTCAACGGCTCGGGGATGATGACATGATCCACCCGGGACCTTGAGAACCAGCCCTGTTCCGCCAGATAGGCTACACCGCCGAACCCGCCGGACTCCTCGTCGGCTGTGGCGGAAATTTCCAGGGCACCGGGCAGATCGGGATAGACCGCGATCAGGGCCTCGACCGCAACGACCGCCGCGGCGATCCCGCCTTTCATGTCGCAGGCCCCCCGGCCGAACACCTTCCCGGCGCGCACCTCACCCGCGAACGGATCGACGCTCCAGCCCTGCCCCGCCTCGACCACATCAATGTGGCCATTGAAATGGACGCAAGGACCCGGGCGCACACCTTCCCGGCGGGCAACAAGATTGAAACGGGGATAGGCAGCACTGTCCCCCGGTGTGCCCTCCGCCCGCACATACCGCACATCGAACCCGCAGCGGGCCAATCGGTTGCCCAGAAACTCCGCGCAGTCCCGGTAGCCCTCGCCCGGAGGGTTCACCGTTGGAATCCGGATCAGGTCGCGGGTCAGTTCGACTGCCGCGCCGCGCCGGTCTTCAATTGCACGATAAAGACTGTCGAGTTGATCCGCACCCATATGACCCCGAAACTGCCTTTCCCCCCGGACGGTACATCCGTCCTTCAGGTTTCTTGTCTTCCAGGCCGCAGATAGAGCAACCATGAACCGGATGCTCCGTACCCGGCCTGTCCCGCCACGAAAAAGACCGTAATGCCGCCATGATCCCTACGCAAATCACTTATTCCGTGAGCCCCGTGCCCTGCGCCAGCCTTTGGGCCTTGCGCCGACCCCGGGCGGTGTCCTCCCGCGCCCCTTCGGATCCGCGGGAGACGTCCGCCCGGAAATCAAGCTCTCTTCGTGAGCCCTTTTCCAGATCAACGCAGCTCCGGACCATCGCACCCACGCTGATCCGGACCCCTGCACAGGCCAATCGCCGACAAGACCTGACAAACAACCGGCCTGGCCGAGGGGTCATGCGACCATCAGTATTCGGCACTCACCCGAATACCGTAGGTGGCCGGACGGGTCGGTGCCGCCACATCGGCGAGATTGCCAGTGCCGATGAAGAAGTTCCGGGTCTCGTCGAACTCGGTATTAAAGATGTTCCGTCCCCAGAAGGCCACTTTCCAGTGACTGTCCTTGGGCGCGAACCCGACCTCGGCATTGGCGGTCCAGTAACTTTCCACTGTGTAGACCGGACCCAGAAGCGGCGGGGTTGTGTCATCCCGATAGTAGTAGCTGAAATTCGCGCTCACTTCGTAATCGGGCACGATCTCGTCGTTGAAGTAGTCGATCTGGCCGGAATAGGTCAGTTCGGGGAAACCGAGGGACTGACCGGAGCGGTCCGTGGTCACCGTGGTGCCCGCGGCGGTGCTGGCCACGGCGTCCAGATCGTCAAAGTCCTTGAACTCACCTTCTTTGAAGCCGACGGCCTGGGAGATGGTCAGGTTCGGGACGGGTTGCCACTGGGCTTCCACCTCGGCACCCCAGATCTCGCTGCGGGGCGCATTCACGATACGCCCGACAACGGCGCCCGTGGCATCGTCGAAGATCGCGGACTGGATCTGCTGATCCTTGTAGCGATAGAGGAACACGGAGGAATTGAAGCGCAAGGTGTTCTCAAGCCATTCGGACTTGAAACCCGCCTCATAGGCGTTCAGTTCTTCCGGCTGGAAGGGGTTGATCGCATTGGGGTTCAGGGTGTTATAGGCGGTGAAGCCACCTGATTTCACGCCGCGGCTGTAGTTGGCGTAGAACAGCAGATCGTCAACAGGCCGATATTCGAGGCCGACCTTGCCGCTCACCTCGCCCGTATCCAGGCTCCGGTCCTCCAGAGTGCCATCGACGGTGCCGTTGGCGAAGTTGAAGGGGCCAAAACCCGTGCCGAAGGTGCCCAGACCGATCAGGTCCCGTTCCTCTTCCTCGTAGCGGATGCCGCCGACGAAGGTCACCTGATCGGAGATGTCCCATTCACCATGGGCAAACACACCGATGGTCCGGACTTCCTGGCTGTAGGGGGTGGTGACCGCAAAGCCGGGACCGAAGCTGTCCACGAAGTCCGACTGATAGATCTCGTCCAGGTTCTCACGGCCGTAGAACACACCGGTCACGTACCGGAACACGTCGGCGACTTCACCGCTGAAGCGCAGTTCCTGGGACCAGAACTCGATATCGCTCTGGAAGAACACACCGGCGCCACCGATGGGCAGGGCGTCGAAATCGTTAAATTCCGTCCGGTCCATGCTCTCATAAGCGCCGACATAGGTCAGGTCGTGGTTGTCGCCGAGTTCCCAGTCCAGGGTCAGGCTCAAGCCATAACCGTCGCTGTCCCGGAAGGGCTTGGTCTGGGTGCCGATGCCAACGAGGTCGGCAAACTCCTGGGACGACCCGTAGCTGGTCTCCCGCCGGTCCTCATGCTTGAGGAAGCCGAACACGGAGTCGTTGAAAAGCTGGAGGCCGAGGCCGTCGGACTTGTCGGTGAAGCCGTGGAAATTGAACGTGGCCATCAGCCGGTCGCTCAGATCCAATTCAGCCAGAAGGCGGCCCGCCCAGATGTCGTTATCGCCGAGGGTTTCGCCGGTTTCCCGGTTGACCTGCCAGTCACCGCCCTGGGAGGTGGTGCCGGACAGGCGCAGGCGGAAGGCGTCGGTGACCGCGCCGGTCACATAGCCTTCGGCGTCGACCCGGCCGAAACGGCCAGCCTCGACCACAAAGCCCGCCCCGTAGCCTTCGTCGATGGGACGGTTGGAAATGACCTTGATCGCACCGGCGGTGGTGTTGCGCCCGTAGAGGGTTCCCTGGGGACCGCGCAGCACTTCAACCCGCTGGACATCAAACAGCACGCCCTGGGTGGCGACGGGCACAGGGTAGCTCACGTCGTCGACGTAGATCCCCACCGTCGGCGAGTTGTTGGTCGCGTAGTCGCGGAACCCGACACCCCGAATGGCGAAGCTGGGAGCACCGCTGCCGAACTGGCTTTCGATTTCCAGGTTCGGCGTGAAGTTCTCCAGATTGTTGACGGTCTCAATACCGTTCTGAACGATGGCCTCGCCGCTGAACGTGGTCAGGGCCACGGCCGTGTCCTGATCAACGCTTTCCCGGCGCTGGGCCGTGGTCACGATCTTTTCAAGACCGGAATACTCCACGGGCACATCGCCCTCTTCGAGATCCTGCGCCATGACCTGGGGCATGCAGAGCCCGGTAGCCAATGCGGTAAAAAGCATAAAACGAGTCATTTAAATCCCCTGCCTCTCCACGAGTCCTGAAAGCGGCGCAAACGGTCCAGCCAATCGCCTTTACACCGGTCCCCAGCGGTGATCCACACCATGTCCCATCAAGGAAGGCAAGCATTCCCTACCAGGGAATTGGTTGCCAGTATCCTAGTGAAGCGGACGGCTCTGGTGCCCGAGTGACGCCTTAGCCGCAGAACGGCTCTCAAGAGTCCGAGGCGCTCCACCTCTACAAATTCCGAAGCCCTTAGCCTGAAGGTGGCAAGATTATGCCCGTGTATCGTGGGCTTTGCCAAGTCCTGGCCTTCAATCAACCGCTGAAAGAAGCCGACCCAGAGTTGCGAATATATGATCCAACTCCGCGGCCTCACTGGCGAGAAACGGGGCGAATGACAGGGTGTCACCGGAAAAGCGCACCAGCAGACCATTTTCAAAGCAGGCCTTGTGGATTTCCATCCCCCGGGCGCCGGGCGCCCCATCCCGGGGCTCAAGCTCCACCGCCCCCATCAGGCCGAAATTGCGCACATCCACCACATGGCGGGCATCGTCGAGCTGGTGGATGGCCTGTTCAAAGGCGGTTTCCGTGATCCGGGCCGTCGCGAAGGCGTCCTCTTCCTCGTAGCTGTCCAGGCTCGCCAGGGCCGCGGCACAGGCCACCGGGTGACCCGAATAGGTGTAGCCGTGGAAGAACTCCACCGCCTCTTCCGGGCCCTGCATGAAGGTCTCGTAGATCTCTTCGCGCACCAGCACCGCGCCCATGGGGATCACCCCATTTGTGATCCCTTTGGCGATGGTGATGATGTCCGGCACCACGCCGAACCGCTCCGCCGCGAAGGGCGCGCCCACCCGTCCGAACCCGGTGATCACTTCGTCGTAGATGAGCAGGGCGCCGATCCGGTCACAGGCGGCCCGCAGGCGCTCCAGATAACCCTGGGGTGGGGGGAACACGCCCCCGGACCCGGCCACGGGCTCCACCATCACCGCTGCGATATTCTGGGGGCCATGAAAACCGGCAATAGTGTCCAGGGCATCGGCGTAATCGGCCCCGAAGGCGGGCTGGCCCCTGGTGAAGGCGCTGCGCTCCCGGCTGTAGGTGAACGGCAGATGGGAGACCTGGGCCAGCATGTTGCCGCCGAACATATGCCGGTTGTTGGGAATGCCGCCGACGCTCATGCCGCCGAAATTGACCCCGTGATAGCCCCGTTCCCGGCCCACGAACCGGGTCCGGGAACTCTCTCCCCTCAGGCGGTGGTACCCGAGCGCGATCTTGAGGGCAGTGTCGGCGGCTTCAGAGCCGGAATTGGTAAAAAAGCAGTGGGTGAAGCCCGCTGGCGCCAGGTCCGTGACCCGGCGGGCCACCTCAAAGGCCGCCGAATGGCTCACCTGAAAGGCGTGGGCATAATCGAGCCGGGCCACCTGCTCCTGAACCGCCGCCACGATGCGGGGATGACAGTGGCCGAGCCCCGTGGTCCACAGACCGGAAAAGGTATCGAGGACCGGTCGGCCGTCATCACAGAAGTAGAAATGGCCTTCCGCGCGCTCCACCAAGCGCGGCGCCTGCTTGAAGGCCCGGTTGGCGGTGTAAGGCATCCAGTAGGGGGCCAGACCCCGGTTGTCGCCATCAGAACCGTGCTGGGCCATCAGCAGTCTCCCGTCGCGGTCAGGGCCCGTTTTCCCTGGGGTCCCAGTTTGAAGGCCAATACCTGCGCAAATGCCTGCTTGCGCAATTTCGCTTCGTCCTGGAACGGTAGAACGCAATGGATTGATCGCAAAAGCGCTTTCTCAACCCAACAGGAAGCCGTTCACATGGCCCAGAAAGGTGTCGGGCTTGTCCCAGTGAAGAGAATGGGCCGCGTCCGCAATCACCTCGAAACGGATTTCCGGAATGCCCGCCAGGGAAGCGCGCACCTCATCGGGCGGGGTCAGCAGGTCCTTGGCGCCGCACAGGGAAAGCACCGGAGCCGTGATCCGCTCCAGTCCGGCCATGCCGTCATAGGCCTGTGCCCCTTCGATTTGCTGGCGCATGGCCCTTGCGGGCTGGGCGAAGGGGTAGGCCCGGGAGAGTTCAGCCGCCCGCTCAACAGCCACCGGATCCGAAAAGAAGGCCGGAGCGAACAGCCAGGGGAACAGAGCCTTGTAGAAGAGCAGTTCCGGGACGCCTGCCTCCCGCAATTCCAGGAGATTGGTTAGGGCGGCCCAGGTGCGCGGAGAAATACTGGCGGAGGAACTGGCCAGCACCAGCCGGTTTACCCGGCCGGGATGATCCTGGGCCACCCGGGCCGCAATAACGGCACCCATGGAATGGCCCAGCAGATGGGCCTTCTCCAGTCCGAGTGCATCGAGGAGCGCCACGCAATCCCGGGCCATGGCCTCAATGGTGACGCCCTGATCTCCCAGAAGTGTCCTGCCCGTGCCCCGATTATCGGGCAGGATGAGATCAAAGGCACCCACGAGTCCTGGGCGCACCGGCTCCCAGCTCTGGGAGTCGCTCGCAAGGCCGGGGATCAGCATCAATGGCGTCCCCTGACCCTCGCGCTCATAGAAAAGTTCGATACCATTCACCGCCAGTTGAGGCATCGTGCCACTCGTCCCCTCTTCGCTTTGCGCCGGGTGGTCGATGGATTGGACAAAGCCGACCAGTGTAACACAATTTGCGAGGCAGCATGCGACAGGATTGTTTTGGAAACCCCGTCACCACGAGCCGAGACGACACCCTTCAAGGCATCAACGATTTTGCCGGCGGGTTCGTGGGGTACCAGGACAGGGCGGTGAATGCCCTCGCCGCGGCGGAAGCCGATCCGGACTGCTGCATCCTGAACGCTTATGCCGGTTTTTTATGGATGTTTCTTGAAGCGCCGGAAGCCCCGCAAAAGGCGAGGCCCTTTGTCGCGCGCGCCCTCGCGGCCAAGGCCGGAGCAACACCAAGGGAAGCTCTGTGTGCCGATATTGCCGATGCCTGGATGAGGGGCGACCTGGATCGCACCCTCGCCCTCGGGGAAAGCCTGCTCAGCAGCTATCCCCGTGATGTGACCATGGCGAAGTTTCAGCAGTATCATCAGTTCAATCTGGGGGATCTGCCGGGGATGCTGCGCACGGCACTCCAGGTCTATGACACCAACCGGGATGTGGCGGCCATGCACAGCATGGTGGCCTTCGGTTATGAGGAATGCCACCTGCTTGAGGACGCGGAAAAAGCGGCCCGGGCGGCTCTGGCCATCGACCCGGCGGAACCCTGGGCCCACCACGCCATGGCCCATGTCTTCCTGACCAAGGGCCGGATCGAGGAGGGCATCGCCTTCCTGGAATCCGTGTCCAAGACCTGGGACGGCCTCAACTCCTTCATGTACACCCACAACTGGTGGCATCTGGCCCTGTTCTATCTCAGCCGGGGGCGGATGGACGATGCCCTCGCGGCCTATGACCACCATGTCTGGGGGGTGGCAAAGGACTATTCCCAGGATCAGGTCGGAGCGGTTTCCCTCCTGGCCCGGATTGAATTCGCCGGCGGGGACGTGGGCAACCGCTGGGCCGAGCCCGCAGATCTGATTGCGGCGCGGGGGGTGGACACGGTCCAGCCCTTCCTGACCATGCAATATCTCTATGCCCTGGGCCGGGCAGGCCGTCCGGAAGCGGAGCACCTCATGGCCGGTGTGCGCTACCATGCCGCCAACAGCCCCCTCTCCTCCCGGGAGGCCTGGGCCGAAGTGGCCCTGCCCGCCTGTGAAGGGATTCTGGCCTTCACCCGGGGGGATTACAATACTGCGGCCTCCAGGCTGGTCGCCGCCCTCCCCCGCTTCGTCGAGACCGGCGGCAGCCATGCCCAGAGGGATCTGTTCGAACAGATCTATCTTCAGGCCCTGATCTCCTCGGGCAGACTGATAGCGGCCCAGCAAATGCTGGAGCTCCGCCGGGGGTTCGACCCGGATGGCGTGCCCCTTAACCTGTCCCTGGCCAATGTCTACGACCGGCTGGGCCTCACCACCCTGTCCCGGGAAGCCCGGTCCCGGGCCGAGCGCACCCTGCGCACGCAACCGGTCCGCCGGCGGACGGATGTGTGATCCTGTCCTTGTGTGATCCTATCCTTGTGTGATCCCATCCTCCGGGGCTGGCCCCGCGCCGGTATGCCGTGACGTACAAGGTTTCGGGAAATTTATCTTCTCATGGGGCGGGCCCGGGGATAGCTTCAGTCCCAGTCACGACCGGATCAGTCACCACCGGATCAGTCACCACCGGGTCATTCACCACCGGGTCATGGACGATGGAAGGAGGCTGGCCGGAAAGGTGCAGCCACCATCCGTACAGGGAGGGAAAAAAGGATGCCCAAGGCACGTCAGGGAAAAACCGCATTCAGGACCGTTCTGGCCCGTGTTTCAGCAGGTGTGCTCGCAGCCACGCTGACCCTCGGGACTTTGCCCGCACTGGCGGATTCGGCGCCTCTGGATCCAGCTGCGCTGGCCGAGGAAACGGCCAAGAGCGCCGGGATCGAAAAGGGCGACGGGGTCATCATTCTGGGCAACACCGCCTATCTGGAGATGATGGAAGCCCTGGCCCTGAGTGTCGCCAAGCGGGGCGGACGTCCCCAGGTCATGGTCATGTCGGACGACTTCGGACGGGCCTATTGGGGTGATGTGGATCCGGATTATCTTCAACAGAAATCGTTCATCTCGGACATCATGGGTGTGTCCGATGTGCTGTTCATGTTCCCCCTGAGTGCGGATTATCAGTCCACGATGGGTATGACACCGGACCGGCTCGCCCTCCAGGCGGAACAGTTCTATGCCTTCCAAGAGACGCTTGTCGCCAGCGGCCTGCGGGGGGCGATGGTCAGCCTGCCCAATCCGGCGGAAGCCATCATGACCGGCCTCAGCGAAGACGCCTTGATGGGCAGCATGAACGGTGCGCTCACCGCCGATTATGATGGGATCGAACAGCGCAGCGCCGATCTGGCGGCGCGTATGCGCAAGGCCAAGACCATCCGCATCACCAATGAGGCAGGCACGGACCTAACCTTTTCCGTGGGCGACCGGCCCATCGTGATCGATGACGGGCGGGTGTCCAAGGCCGACCGCACCGCTGAGCGCTTTGCCGACCGGTTCCCCCAACTGCCCACAGGGTCCCTCAGCGTTGCGCCGGTGGAAAGCTCCGTGAACGGAACCGTGGTGGTACCTTTCGAGCGCTGCCCGCCGGAGCCCATCACCGATCTGCGCTTCACGGTGACCAACGGCACCATGACGGATTTCGGCGCGGCGGCGAACGGGGGCTGCATCGAGGCAGCCATGGCCGCCGTGGACGGCCCCAAGGACCGGTTCGGCGCGGTCATCATCGGCCTCAATCCGGCGGTGAAAATGGTCGCCAACGAAGACACGTTCTTCATTCCCGCCTTCGCCGGTGGCGGTGTGACCCTGATCCTTGGTGACAATTCCTGGCTTGGCGGTGACAACGAAAACACCGGCGCCTTCAGCTTCGCCCTCGCCGACGCCACGGTGGAAGTGGACGGCAAGGCGGTCATTCGCAAGGGCAGCCTGGTCGAGTGAGGGTTCAAAAGGCGCTGTTCAAACGGCCACGCTCAGAGAAGCATGGTGCATCGAGGCCAAGCCGCCTTGCACCATGCCCCGACACCAGAGCGGCGGGCGCAAAATCACGATCACTTTCAAACAGGGTGGCCGCCGCTCTAGTTTTTTTTTTCGCTCACGGCGCAAGGCGCCTCCGCGAGGGCGGCACAGTGGCGCCGGACCGCAGTCGCGGCCTTGAGCATGATGCGGATTAAACGCCTCATGCTCTAAACGCCTCATGCTCTAGGCCCTGACACTGGGCCATGACACTTGTCCGTAGTCCGATGAAACGCCCTGGGGCGTCCGGTGCATCCGGGACGCCGCCCCCTGACCATCCGCTTACGACAGCAGGCCGGTCCCGGCAAGGTGGTCCAGATAAATCGCTGCGTCGCGCAGATCGAAAATGAGAGAGAACAGGAGCGCCCCAGTCATCAGCGCGGACCAAAAGGCGTATGAAGAACGTTCTTTCAGGAACGGACGCCGGGTGAGGAGCAGGTAGAGGCCGGGAGCCCTGTAGATCACGTGATTGAGGGCGACATAGCCCACCAGGGGCGTGATGCTGAGAAGCACGACCATGGCATTGCTCACCAGGAGCATGGCGAAAAAGCCGCCGACAACCCACCGGGCTTCAACCCGCGTCCGCACAAAAAACAGCCCCGCCAGAAAGGTCAGCACCTCAAAAACGAGCCAAATTTGCACCCAGAGCGGGGCGCTGGCCATCCCCTGCGCATTCCAGATCTCAAGAGCGCCATTGCCCGGCTCGTAGGGCTGGGCGAGCGCCTCGGGCACGCCCACGCAGAATGCCATGGCGATCACGAGTGCCAACATCAGGGCATGGCGGCCCATGGCACAGATCCGTTTCTCAGGGGCCGGCGTCATGACGGGTTCCCCATTGAGGTCTGGTCACTGACCCTCGGCCATGTTGCTGGGGGCCGCGGTCACCAATGTCAGAAACCCGATCCGAGCCTCCGGCGCCTGTTCCAGGATGAGATCCGCGGCAATCTCCGGCTCACGGCGTCCGTCCAGGCGGCCCATCTTGCGCAGGAACGAGCCAAAACTGCCCGGACGCCACAGGGCCACCATGTGATCGACCCCGGCTGGCGCCACCACCTTGATGGGGCCGGAGCGGTAGATCATCGGCTCGGTCAGTTCCAGATCGCCCATCATCTGGACTGTGCCGTCGCTGGAGAAATTGATCAGGGTCAGCCAGCCGGGCTGCAAGGGTGAGCCGTCGAGGGAGCCCCAGATGGTGATTTCCATGGTCTCGCCCACCACGGGCACGGGGCTTGTGCTGACCACGGTCATGTAGAGCTGATCCGCACCAAGACTGTTCTGGATCCGGTCCATGCCATGCCACTGGCGTGCCACCTGCTCCACCGCCTTGTAGGCCGCTTCGGTCCGGTTGGGGGGGACTTCCGCGACCCGGTCTCCGAGAGCCGTGATGACCGTCCCCGTGGCCGGGTCCCAGATCAGATCCGCCTTGGCCTTGGACCCGGTGAACGCTCCGCCCCGCATTTTCAATTGGGGAGCTGGTCCGCCCAAGGCGTGAACCATCACGGGGCCGGACAGATCCGACGGGCCCTGGGGCGCCACGGGAACCAGCGGTCCGGCTTTTTGTACCGAGGCGAGAACAGAGGGAAGCTGGCGCTGGGCGGTGCGCACCCGGACAGCGCCTACGGCGAAATGGACGATTTCCGCAGCGGAGATCGTGCCGCTCCGGTCAAGATCCGCCGCTCCCCGAAAACCCCGGGCCACGGCCCAGGTGAGCGCGCCCCGAACCTCGCCCTCGATACGCAATTCGTGCACCTGAAGGCCGGGTTTTGCCGCCCGCAGCATGATGGTGTTGGAGGGCAGTCCGTCCAGGGAGGGTCCCGCCGGTTGGGACCGGTGAACACCGCCGAACCGGGACTGGAACCGCTCCGTCCGGTGATCACTGGGGCGGCCGGGATAACCATTGGTGCCCGCATCCACAATGAACAGAACCCGCCGGCCATGGGCCTGGGCAAAACGGCTGAACAATTCGCCGTGGGTGATGCGTTCGGCCACCGGAGGTTCGCCTGTCCCGCCGGCACGCAGCACCGGACGAGCCTTATCGTTGGCACCGGCGGCATCAGCGCCGGGATTGAAATCCCTCAAAAGCAGGGTTTCCTGTCCCGGGACGCCGGATCTGTCCGCCCGCGCGTCAGGGCCGCCTTGCCGCTCGATACCGCCGTAGCCGGAAAAGGCAAAAATCAACGTGTCCCCGGGCGCTGACCGGCTCACCAGCCTGTCCCAGGCCGTCAAGACAGCGTGCCGACTTGCCGCCGCATCGAGCATGGTCAACACGTCCTGAGCCCGGGCATCCTCCAGGGCGCCGGACAGGTCGCTGGCGTCGTTGCGCGCGCCCTGGAGCTTGTCCAGGTGGGCATAATCATCAATCCCGATGACCAGACCATAGACGTCGCTGGATGCGGCGGGGCCGGTCCAACCGGCCAGGCCGCTCAGAATGATCAGGGCCCCCAGCCCCATGGCAACCCAAAGCCGCCGTGTCATGAATTCTGTTTCCCTCCGTCCCCAGCCCGGCTCCCAGCCCCGACTCCCCTCGACGCCATCCGGTCAGACAATCCCCTGCGGCTCTGTTCGGGCAACCCACCGCAGCGGGCCACTCTCCTCAAGAGCACGTCAGGGTAGCGGTGAGGCTAGAGGAGGAAGTGGCTCCTTAGCAACGGCTCTATGCGTCCCGTCCAGCCGAGGGCCTGAGGGATTGGCTGCCGGGTTTGCAACCGGGCACACGCCCCCAAAGTGGGAACGTTATGATATTATGAGGTTTTAAGCTGGTCGGCTGTGACCCTTGGTCCCCCATGGGGTGCCCGAGTTAGCTAACAAATTTTGCAAGGGCCTGGGGAATGGCTCCACACCAAGGGTCTGTTCCTCTGGACCATGGCTGGCCATTGAGACCAGCCAACGACCGGCAACATATCCCCGGATAGAGCAAAGACGGACCTGTTATTCCATACAACACAAGTCAACGACCACACACGGAAAGACGGCGCCCCATGGCACTGACCGCACGACAAATCTCGGACTTCAAAGCCCGTCTGGAACAGGAAAAGACGGAGCTTGCCGATGCCAGCGCGGGCACTGCCGACACACGCGCTCCGGTCGAGCTGGACCAGCAAAGCGTGGGCCGTCTGTCCCGGATCGATGCGATGCAGGTCCAGGCCATGGCAAAGGCCCAGGAAGGGCGCAGGCGCCTGCGGGAACGCATGATCGACGCTGCCCTGGCCCGGGTGGCCCAGGATGAATACGGCTATTGCACCATCTGCGGTGAGGACATTCCCGAAAAGCGTCTGGATATCGATCCGGCGGCGGCCACTTGCGTGACCTGTCTGAGCTGACCGGTTTTCCTCCTGATCCCCCTCTTTTGGCCCCCCGTCGCCCTTACACTCTATCCCCGTCGAACCGCCCTTCTGCGACCAGTGGCATAAACCCCGCGACCAATGCGGGCGAGGTCCCCTGAGACAAAATGGTATGGTCGCTGCTTGAGGATTATTGCTTGAGGTTCGCGGTGTTGGGGGCGGCACGCCAGAGCGAGAACGGCACCGGAGGTGAGATGGCCCATCAAGACGCGATTGACCGCTCCGGCCGAGCGAACAGCCCGGAATTGATGGAAGCCGTGGATCCATCCGGTGTGGTCACCGACGGGCAGGATCGCGATCCCCGTGATGGTCGCCCGTCCGGTCTGAGCCCGTGGACCGGCCGCTTGCGCATGGGCTCAAACCTGGGAAAGGGCCTGGGCGGACGCCTGGGCACAGGCCTGAGCCCGGATGCAAAACTGTTCTGGAGCTTCCAGATCGCGATCTGGTTCAGCTACTTCATGGTGCGCGCCCTGCTTGCCATGAGCATGGACACCTTCATGAGCGCGCTTACCCTCAGGGCGGCGATCACCCTCACGGGTTTTTGCATCGGCGCCCTGATGTGGCACGTGCTGCGCCACCGGGTACCCCAGCGCATCGGGCCCCAGGTTTTCTGGCTCGGTGTCATGGCCCTCGGGGGAGCCGTGATCATGGGCAGCGTGGAGGCGATCGGGCAGGTCCATCTCTCGGAGCATTCCGACAAGTATCATAAAGAAGATAGCTGGTTCACCGCTTGGCTGTCCCTGGGGGGCTGGGGCATGTTCGTGAGCACCTGGGTTCTGGTGGCCTGGGGCGGGCTTTATCTGAGCCTGGACTACAGCCGACGGTTCCAGGCGGAACATCTGCGTGCGGTGGAAGCGGCGGCCCTGGCACACCAGGCCCAGCTCAAAATGCTCCGCTATCAGCTCAATCCCCATTTCCTGTTCAACACGCTCAATGCCCTCTCCGCCCTGGTCCTGACCCGGGAGACGGACCGGGCCGAACAGATGATCCTGGGTTTGAGCAAGTTTCTGCGCCACACCCTCGACAGCGATCCCCTCGCGCGGGTCCCCCTTTCCCGGGAGCTGTGGGCCTTGAGCCTTTACCTGGACATCGAGAAAGAGCGGTTTGCGGAGCGCCTGACGGTGGTCTGGGACATCGATGACAACGCCCGGTCCTGCCTCGTGCCGAGCCTGCTGCTCCAGCCCCTGATTGAAAACGCGCTGAAACACGCCATTGCCCGCTGCGAAAACGGGGGCGTTCTGACCATTTCCGCATCCCGCCGAACGGCTGGCAAATCCCGGCGCTCTCTTCAACAGGACAGCCAATCCAGGCAAAAAGATCTTCTCGTTTTGAGCGTGTCGGACGACGGACCGGGGATCCCAGAGGCCCATCTTCAGGCTACTCTGGCTGCCAACAGTCCCGGGACTGACCTGGGCGAGACCAAAGGCAGCAAGGGCGTGGGCCTGCGCAACACCATGAGCCGTTTGCAACGGATCTATGCAGGTGCGGCCCTGTTCGAGGCCCGGAACCTGGCGCCCCACGGCCTTCAAGTGACCATCACCATCCCCGCAGAAGATGAAGAACCCCAAACCGCCGAAACCGGGACGGCCTGACCCCCGGCAGGGAAAAGTGGGCCAGAGAAAATTGGGCAGACGGATAGGGAGGGACGTTCCATGCGTGTCATGATAGTCGATGATGAACCTCTGGCGATCACCCGGCTGACACTCTGCCTGCAGAAATTCGAGGACGTGACCGTGGCGGCCCATTGCGGCAATGGCCGTGAGGCCCTGGAGGCCCTGTCCAGTGTGAAACCCGATCTTGCCTTTCTCGACATCAGAATGCCCGGCATGGACGGGTTTGACCTGGCGGAAGCCATGTCCGGGGAGGACGCGCCCCGTATCGTGTTCGTCACCGCCTATGATCAGTTTGCCGTGCGGGCCTTCGAGGCCCACGCGGTGGACTATCTGCTCAAACCCGTGGAGCCGGAACGGCTGGGCATGGCCCTGGACCGGGTGCGCGCCCAGACGGAACGGGACCAGAAATGTTCCCAGACGGAAGACCTTCTGGCCCTGGTGCGGGATCTGCGCGACCGGGTGGAGGAAGACGGCGGACCGGCAGCAGACATGCTCTGCGGGTCCACCGGCGGAGAGGATCTGGATACTGGCACTGGCACCGGAACCGGCCAGGGAGACCGGCCGGCCCCCGGGGAGGGCGTGCCCTATCAGGACAGCTTCTGGATCAAGGACCGGGGGCGGGTGACCCGGGTCGATACGGACACCATCGAATTGATCCGTGCCGTGCGGGATTATGTCTGCATCACCACCCCTGGCCGCACCTTCCTCGTGCGCCAGACCATGAAAGGTCTTGAAGAGCGGCTGGATCCGGCCCGCTTCCTCCGGGTGCACCGTTCCGCCATCGTCAACCGTGACAAGGTGCGCGAACTGCGCCATGGCGGCAAGGGCGGCCATCTTCTGCTGCTCGAATCCGGGGAAGAGGTCCGTGTGGGGCGCACCTACAGCCCAGGCATTTCCCGCCTGTTCAACGATACCCTCAACAAAAGCCCGGTCCTGGGCTGACTCAACACCGGTTCGGGGCACTTGTTCTGGGGCACTGGTCCTGGGGCACTGGTCAGGGGGCAATCCACGGATCCGGCGGCGCCGGACGGTCCGCGTGGCCGCCCGTATCCATCATGCCCGTTGTTGTCGGCACGAAAAAAAGCCGTGGCGCGAACGCCACGGCAAGCTGGATGTCCCGATCTCATGGGGGTGATCAGAACGCTTTTGAGACTTGCACAGTCCATGCCGCCGATGGAGCGCCCTGCGACGAATGATCATGAGCCTGCGTTAAGCGTAGACGTAAGAAAAACGAGCCCCCGTTCCCGTGGACTTCGCCACATCCGCCACCAGAACCCTCCAACCGCCTGTGAGGCCGCGCATCTCCAAATCAAACGGCCCGGTCACGCCACAGGACCGCCCCTGAAAGATGCCACGCTGGCTTGACAATCTCCGAGACCGCCCATTCTCCTTTAACGGCACGGATCGACTGGGACCCGCGATCGAGCCAGCTATCGGGCCAGCTATCGGGCCATACACATCAGCAGGAAAGGCGCTTTCATGACCCTTCATCTCCGTTTTGCAGGTCTGACCGTTGCGGCACTGGTCATGGGCGCCGCCGCGTTCACCGGCCCCGTTCTGGCCCCCGCATTGGCCCAGGACAAGACCGCGGCGGGCGCGGAAACCGCCACCCAGAAAACAGCCCATGATTTCACCTTTCAGGGGATCGACGGCACGCCCCTGCCCCTCGCCCAATACCGGGGCAAGGTGCTGGTGGTGGTCAACACCGCCTCGGAATGCGGCTTCACCTACCAGTACAAAGGCCTCCAGGGGCTTTGGGATGAATACCGGGACCGGGGCGTGGTGGTGCTCGGCGTGCCGTCCAATGATTTCGGCCGCCAGGAACCGGGAGACGCCAAGGAGATCAAGGAGTTCTGCGAAACCGTTTTCGGCGTGGACTTTCCCATGGCGGACAAGACGCCGGTGACCGGCGACGAAGCGCACCCGTTTTATGCCTGGGCCCGGGGCAGTTTCGGGGACGCGGCCATCCCCCGCTGGAACTTCCATAAGCTCGTTGTGGGCCAGGACGGGGTGATCGTCGCCGCATTTCCGTCGGCGACGGAGCCCATGGACAAGCGGGTCACCGGCTTGATCGAGGGTCTTCTGCCCGAAGGCATTCCCGCACCGGGTCAGACGGAGAAGGACTAATCATGGCAGCCGCAAACGCCGTTCTTGTCACGGATGTTCTCCATTTCATCGGCACCTCCAGCGCCCAGGCGCTGCGGGACGCTGGTCACCGGGTCTTCTGTCAGGACGAAGATTTTACCGACCAGGATGCCCGCACCCGTTTTGAGGCCGAACATCCGGGCCTGACGGCGCTTGCGGGCCAGACCGGCCAGGACTTGGTGAGCGAACTGGCGGGGATGGGCTTTACGGTCGATATTCTGGTGAACAATGATGCCTATCCGGCGGAACGGGCTCCAGTGGACACGGCCCATCCTGACGATCTGCGCCGCACCCTGGACAGGCTCGTGGTCATTCCCTTCGAGCGCACCGGCGCCGTGGTGCCGGGCATGAAGGATCGGGGCCGGGGGAAGATCATTTTTGTGACCTCCGCCGCGCCCCTCCGGGGGCTGGCCAACTACTCGATGTATGCAACGGCCCGGGGCGCGGCCAACGCCATGGCCCGCAGCCTTGCGGTGGAACTTGCGCCCAAGAACATTCAGGTGAATGCGGTAGCGCCCAATTTTATCGAAAGCCCCACCTATTTCCCGCCATCCCTCATGGAAAATCCGGACACGGCCGCCAAGGTGCTCCGGAACATTCCCCTTGGGCGGCTTGGCCGTCAAAGCGAGGCTGCAAGCCTTGTGGTCTATCTCGCCTCGGACGGGGCAGACTTCCTCACAGGGCAGGTCCTGCCCCTGGCCGGCGGCTGGGCCTGACGCCCCCGCCTGACTTGCCCCCCGTTTGGGCAGAGCGGGTCAAGGCCCGAAGGCCGAACCCGCGCTAGGACCCATCCACCTTTCCAAGATCCGAAATGATGACGCGCGCTTGGACGGCGTAGGCTTGCGCTCAGCCCACCCTGAGCCTCGGCGCATCCATTGTTCCCAGAAAAATTTCACCCTGTGCTCCGGGTCACATCGGTCCTTGAGGGGTCCGGGCATAGTGAGGGTGTGGACGGGGCGCGGACGCGAAAGACCAAAGCCCACGCCCCGCAAGACCTGAACCCTGAACCTCTGACCTCTGATCACTGAAACCTGATCCCTGATCCCTGATCTCTGATCTCTGATCTCTGATCTCTGAAAGGACCAATCCGATGAAAACTCTTCTGCGTGCTGTCGTTGTTGCTGGTGTCTTCGCTGCTGCTGCCCCTGCTCTGGCCGATGATGCGGCTGTCGAAGTGGACGGTTTCCTGGCTCAAACCACCCTGCTGAACGGGGCCAACACGGTCATTGCCGGTGGCCTGCTCTCCGAGGCGGAAAGCAATGTCGGCGCAATCAACAACACCA
>CAZLPU010000011.1:0-79423 GCA_964561475.1 uncultured Alphaproteobacteria bacterium | reverse complement strand
GGCCCAGATCGAGCTGTGGCAGAACCACGCCAAGTACGAAAAGAAGGTCTATGTGCTGCCCAAGCACCTGGACGAGAAGGTCGCGGCCCTGCACCTGGCCCGGCTCAATGCCCGTCTTACCGAACTGACCCATGATCAGGCCGAGTATCTGGGCATCAAGACCGAAGGCCCCTTCAAGCCGGAACACTACCGGTACTGATCATCCCCCCAGGGATGGCTGCAAGGAGCCCCGCGCCCCATGGCGCGGGGCTTTTTCTATTGTGGGCCGTCCGGTGTAAACCCTTCCCTGTCCAGCCGGGTGGAATGCTCCTCGTAAGGGGGAAGCGGGTAACCGGGCCTGAAGGCCCTCAAAGCGTCCTGGCCAAACGGAAGCCGATATTGTCGTTCCTGTGGACTCGGCCGTCCCCGTTGCGGTACGCGGAGCGGAGACCTCGCGGGCTGCTGCTCCAGGAACCGCCGCGGACGGGGGCGGCGCTGCAATTGCCGGCTAGCCATGCAGACCCATCCGTGGGCGCCCCATTATAGTTTCCGCGCCAACAATCCTGAACCCATTCCCAGACATTGCCGTGCATGTCGTAAAGGCCGAACGCATTGGCTTTAAAGGTGCCAACCTCCGCAGTCCCTATACCAACGCCATCGCTGCATTGGGTGTTGCGCCAGGAATAATCCGTGCTCCGGTCCGCATGGTTGGCGTAAGTGCACACATCAGCCTCGTCCCCCGCAAAGGACCATGGCGTCGTCGTCCCTGCCCGGGCCGCATATTCCCACTCCGCCTCCGAGGGCAGGCGGTAGGGCGCCCCATCCACCTTCGCGTTCATCCAGGCCAAAAAGCCCCGCTCTGAGACGGTCTCGCCGGTGATGTCGTTCCAGGACACATTGATCACCGGCCGGTTGCCCCGGCCCCAGCCCTCGTCATCGGTGATGGGGCGGCAATAGCCGTCCGCCACACAGGCATCCCATTGCGCAAAGGTCACTTCCGTTCGACCCAGGGCAAAGCGCGGCACCCTCACTGGCCGCAGGGGGCCTTCATCGCTGGACCGCCCCTCCTCATCCTCCGGCGACCCCATGGTGAAACGCCCGGCGGGGATCACCACCATGTCCGGGCACTCGGGACAATCCTGGAACACTGACAGGGGGACCCGGTCGCCAAGCACGCCGCGCAGGATCGGGCTTTCGTCCCTGAGGCTGAGGACCCTCTTGGCGCGGTTGAACTGGGCCACCGCCCGGTCGCCGAAACCGCCGAAATGGAGGCCGATCATCCGGCGGCGGTCATCGGTGAGGATGGGGGCGCCGGAGCTCCCGGGCAGGGTATCGCAGGTGTGCCAGATATTGGTTCTGTGCACCGGATCCGGATTGCGGGCCTGGCAGTTGCCCCGGGTGATTTTCTTGGGCGCGGCCAGGGGATGGTGGATCACCAGCAGAGCCTCCCCCGGGGCCGGGTCCCGGGCCTCCAGGGGCATCACCCCCCATATGCGCCCGGGCGCGCCCCTGACCCGCAGGATGGAATAGTCCAGGGACACATCCGTCTCCACCGGATCGATGTCCACCTGGAAGCGCTGGGTATCCTCATCCCCCTGAAGATAATAGCCCATGAGCAGGGTGGCCTCTTCCACCACCCCCCGGTCGCGGGTGCCCGGAATGCAGTGATTGTTGGTGAGGATCAGATCATCGGCGATCAGCACCGCCGTACACGGATCCATGCCCCCCTCGAGCAGCACATCCAGCCGGCCTACGGGCCGGGACAGGCGGCGCAGGCTGCTTTGTTCCGGATAGCGGCCAAGGGCCTCGAAGGCCGGTGTACTGGTGCGCAGGGATGGGCGGTACCGGGACGACTGGGGCAGGGTGATGTCCACCTTGCCGTATTCACTCCGGGGAATGAGCGGCGCGTCGGCTTTCTCCCCCGTGTCCGCCCGGGCCTGGGGCACCACCACGCCAACGGCGAAGACGAGGCAGGCGAACGACAACAGCCACCCGGCCCGCCCCACCATGCCACGTTCTGCCCGTGTCCTGCTGGTCTCCATGGCCCCCGCTCCCCCTCCTGGCGCACCGTCACGGCGTCCGGTCAATCCCGTCATCCTCATCCAGACGCGGGCGCATTATCCCGGCGGGCGAACCGGAGAGCAAGGCACCCGCCAGGACCAACCGCCGCGCGCACCCCGCCCCCCCCTCCTGAAGACGGCCCCGAAGACCGGCCTGAAGACGGGCCTGTTGGTGGCGGACCCGGAATGGGCCTACACTTTGGGAAAGAATGCGAGGGCACCGGCCCCCTCGTGCAAGAGCCCGGGATCACCGTGCATGGGAGGATAATCATGCGTTTTCAGGCCATTACTGCGTTCGGTGCACCGCTCCAGGCCATGGAACGGGAGACACCGGTGCCCACGGGCACTCAGGTGCTGCTCAAGGTGCACAATTGCGGCGTGTGCCATTCCGACGTGCACATTCACGATGGTTACTTCGATCTGGGCGGCGAGCAGAGACTGCCCATGGCCAATCTGCCCCTCCCCCACACCCTGGGCCATGAAATTCAGGGGGAAGTGGAAGCGGTCGGCCCGGCGGCCCAGGGGGTGTCCGTGGGCGAACGGTATACCGCCTATCCCTGGATAGGCGAGGGTTCCTGCCCGGCCTGTCAACGGGGAGAGGAACATCTGTGCGCCACCCCCCGCCAGCTTGGCTGCTCCGTGGACGGTGGTTACGCCACCCATGTGCTGGTGCCCCATCCCCGCTATCTGCTGGATTTCGGCACCTGTGATCCCGCACTGGCGGCCACCTATATGTGTTCGGGCCTGACCGCCTATGCTGCCATGCGCAAGGTGGGCCGTCCGGGACCGGAGGATGAGGTGCTGGTTCTGGGATGCGGCGGGGTCGGCATGATGGGCGTGCAGTTCGCCCAGGCCCTGTTCGGCAAGGCGCCCCTGGCCGCCGATATCGACCCGGCCCGGCTGGAGGCCGCCAGGGCCGCCGGGGCCAAGGCAGTCTATAACTCGAGGGACGAGGATGCGGCGGAACGGCTGATGGCCGACACCAATGGCGGCTGTTTCGCCGTGGTGGATTTCGTCGGCGCCCAGCCCACTTTCGCCTTCGCCCATTCCGTGATCCGCAGGGGTGGACGGATTGTCCTGGTGGGTCTGTTCGGTGGCGCCATGGCCATGCCCCTGCCCCTCTTCCCCTTGCGCCAGCTCAGTATTGTGGGATCGTTCGTGGGCTCCCTGGCAGAAGCCCGGGACATGATGGCCCTGGTGCGGGAAGGGCGCATCGCCCCCATCCCCATCGAAAAACGCCCTCTGGAGGACGCGAACGCCGCCCTGGAGGACCTGAGGGCCGGTTCAATCGTGGGCCGGGCCGTGCTTCAGCCCTGAGGTCGGGGGCCGACCGGATCCACGAAATCACCGTAAGGGCCGGGAGCATCTCCCGGCCCTCTTTCTTTCAGTCCGTACGCGATGGTCAATAGGTCAGCGCAGTGGCATCCAGATCCGGCAGAATCGTTTCAAGCTCCCATGCCGCCGGAACATCCCCATCGGGAAGACCGGGCCCATCGGGAAGACCGGGCCCATCGGGAAGACCGGGCCCATCGGGAAGACCGGGAGCCTGGGCCTCGTTCCCGGGGCCAGCCTGATCAAGGGGTTCGTTATCCTCAATCACCGTCAGAGCTTGGATCTGGGATGATCCGGCATCGTTCAATCCGGCCCGGGTGCCTGTGACCATCACATCATCAATGAACAGACTTTCCTGTTCCCCCGTGGTCCGCGTGGCGACCATGATCTGGAGGCCCGTTTCCGGCACACCGGTCCGGCCCAGATAGGGTTCCAGATCCAGGGTGACGTCACTCCAATTGGCCGTCCCGTTATCCAATGCGCGTATGGCCGTGAGATCGTCCCCATCGAGCGCGAAAATCAGTGCGCCGAGCGGTGCGGTTGGCGTGCCGAGATAAACCTCCAGCTTGTCGAGGGCCGCGCCACTGGCCTCGTAGGTCTCACCCGGCGCGATCCAGTAGGAAAAACTCAGCTCCCGCCCGGTGGCGCCGGTGAGATCGAGGGGCCGGAAGCGCAGATCGGCGAACCCGTCGCTGTCGTTGAAGATGTAGTTCTGCTCGACCCCGGGCTGGACCGGGATCCCCATGGGCGACACATCCGGCGCATTGGCCCCGGCAAAGGCGTTTACACCAATGAAGTCTTCCGTGTCCGACCCGCCCGTGACCGGGCCGATGGCGTTGGCATTGAACCAGGTGGTGAAGAAATCCATGCCCGGCCCGCCGGTGCTGGATGCGCCCCCATTGGTCAGCGTGCCCTGCTGGAAGAACTGGTCCGTGGTCCGGGGGGCCGCGGTTGCGTCATTGAAGTCCTGGCTGAACAGGATCTGGGGCGGCGGGGTGACCTGACGGGGGTCTCCGAACACGGCAATATCGTCAATGAACAGACTTTCCGGGTCGCCGGTGGTCCGGGTGGAGACCATGATCTGCACGCCGTTTTCCGGCACGTCCGGCTGGCCCAGATACTGTTCGAGATCAAAGGATACCGTCCTCCAGTTCGCTGTGCCGTCGTCGGGGGAGATCTGCTGGTTCAGGACATCGCCGGGCAGGTCCAGGATCCGCACCGCGGTCGGATTGGCGGGCGTGCCGAGATAGACCTCGAACTTGTCGGAAAACGCTCCGGTCCCTTCATAACCGTCCCCGGGCGCGATCCAGTAGGACAGTTCCAGGGTGCGGTTGGTGTAGGCGGTCAAATTCAGACGCTCCAGGTACAGGTCCGCGATCCCGTCACTGTCATTGAAGATGAAATTATGCTCCGTGCCCGCCTGCACCGGCGTCCCATCGGGCGCCACATCCGGCGCGTTCGCCCCGGAAAAGGCATTGACGCCAATCAGGTCCTGGGGATCGTTTGCATCCACCGCCGGACCGAAGGTTCCGGGGCTGGTCCACAGGGTGAGGAAATCCAGACCCGGTCCGCCATCGTTCCTGGCGCCACCATTGGTCAGCACACCCTGGCCGAAGAAACGGTCCGTGGTCACCGGATCCGCCGTCAGATCATTGAAATCCTGGGATGCGATCAGGCGGTTCACCACTGGTGACGGCGGGGCGGTGATGATCAGGTCGTAAAGGGCTTCATCTCCCGCAACACCGCTCACCTGGGCGAAATAGGTGCCGGCCTGAAGGCCCTGGAAAGAGATCCGCTCATTGTCCGTGGTCGTATCGGAAAGACCCACAAGGGTGCCGGTCCCGTCGAACAATCGCAGATCCAGATTGCCGGTTGTGTCGAGAAACTGGATCTCCACACCGTCACCGGCGCCGGCCCCTGACCCGATCTGGAACTCATACCAGTCTTCGTCATTGCTTTCCGTGCTCAGATCCCGTTCCGTCCGCACACCTTCGATCAAGCCCAGCTCCGAGGCGGTCTGCCTTGTGTCATTATCCTCGAACCGGTCCCGGACGATCCCACTGGCGGGAGGCGGCGTTACCGCCAGGGAATAGGTGTTCTCAGCCCCATCCACGCCGGAAACGAGGGCATAATAGGTCCCCGGAGCAAAGCCCTCCAGGGACACGATCTCCCCGTCCATCAGGGTGACGGACTGACCGACAAGCAAGGTGGCTTCATCATAAAGCCGGAGGCTGAGATCGCCGTCTTCATGGTCGAATTCGATGGCGACACGGTCCGTCGCCCTTCCCCTTGTATCAATGTCGAACCGGTACCAGTCCTGATCATTACGCTCGGAGGTGAGCCCTGCTTCCGTACGGGGAACGGTGAGCAGGCCCAGTTGCGTCGCAGTCTGAAGGGAATCGTTCTCCTCGAACCGGTCCGGGTTGAGGAGGGGCACATCCGGCGGGGTGATCCGCAGGCTGTAGGAGTTTTCCGCCCCGGATACTCCGGAGACCTGGGCAAAATAGGTGCCAGCTTCCAGGCCGTTGAAATCCACCCGCTCATTGTCGGAAATGCTTTCAGAGCGGCCGACTTCCTGGCCGTTGGCATCGCTCAACACCAGATCCAGATTGCCCGTGCCGTGGCTGAACAGGATCTCCACCCCATGGGTGGCATCGGCGCCGGATCCGATCTCGAACCGGAACCAGTCATCATCGTTGGCCTCGATGGTCAGGCCATCAAGGAGGCTCTCACCCGCAAGGAAACCCAGATCCGTGGGCGTGCTGAACGTATCATTATCCTCAAACCGGTCCCGGGCGACGGCCTGAACCTGGGGCGGTGTAATCCGCAGGCTGTATGTATTCTCCAGTCCGTCCACGCCGAAGACACGGGCGAAATAGGGGCCTGACCCAAGCCCGGACAGATCCACCTGCTCATTGTCCGTGGTGCTCACGGCGGCGGTGATCAGTTGGCCGGTGCCGTTGTAGAGTTCCAGATCCAGGTTGCCCTCGGCGGTATCGAAGAGAATTTCCACCACATCGCCGGTGCCCGCCCCCGGCGCAATCTCGAACCGGTACCAGTCGTCATCATTGCGTTCCGCCGTCAGAGCGTCTTCCGAGATCTCACTGGTCAGGAAGCCGAAATTCTCCGCTTCGGGCAGGCTGTCATTGTTCTCGAACCGGTCGGCGAAGAGACCATCCGGTCCGAAAATCCGCATGGAGTAGGTATTCTCAGCCCCTTGCACGCCCAACACCCGGGCGTAATAGGCACCGGCTTCAAGACCGCCGAAATCCACGCTTTCAAAATTGGTCTGGGACTGGGAAACCCGCAGCCGCTGCCCGCCTTCGCTGTAAAGCTCCAGGTCCAGATTACCAAGCGCATCCTCGAAAACGATTTCCACACGGTCATTCACGTTTGCCCGCTGACCGATCTCGAACCGGTACCAGTCGCTGTCATTGCGTTCGACTGTCAGATCCAGGAAATCCCGCCGGGATTCGATGAAGCCCAGATTGTAGCCCGACTCCCGGGTGTCATTGTCCTCGAACCGATCACCCGGGATGGTACCCGCCGGCGGTGGGGTGATCGTCAGTGTGTAGTCGTTTTGGGTTTCGTCCCCGACACCGTAGACAAGGGCGTAATAGGTGCCCGCGTCCAGACCGGAGAAATTCACCTGCTCGTTATTGCTTGTGGTGCTGGTGGACGTGCCGACAGTAAAGCCTTGCGCATCGAAGAGCTGAAGGTCCAGATTGCCCCGCTGGTTGACGAATGTGATCTGGATGTTCTGGGTGCTGTTGGTGGCGGTGCCGACTTCGAACCGGTACCAGTCCCGATCCCCGGGTTCGATGGCAACCCGGCTTTCCGTGAAGGACTGACTGATCAGCCCCAGATTGGTCGGCTCCTGACGGCTGTTGTTGGGCTCGAGAGGATCGAGTGCCACCTCCGGCGCCGTAATGCGCATGGCATAGCCGGTCTCAGCGCCATTGCGGCTGAAAAACTCGGCCACGTATGTCCCCGCGGTCAGACCCGCCAGGGACAGGGACGGCAAGCTGGTTTGGGACGACTCCCGCAGCAGTGCTCCGTCCTCGTCATAAAGTTTGATGGCCAGATCCGGAGCACCGAAGGTGAAACGGGTCTCGATGGAATGGGCATCGGTGGCGTTGTTCACCAGGTCGAATGTATAGAAGTCCCGGTCGCGGTACTCGATGCTCAGATCCTGCCATTCGAAGGTGCCCCGCCGGGGACCAAGCTCGGAGGCCTGCTCGAAGGTATCGTTCCGCGCGGTCTCATCGAACTGGTCCGGTTCGAACCGGGGCACGCTGTAGCGCAGGGTATAGATGTTCGTGTTTTCGTTCTGGGGTTCCGTAGCGTAGACCCGGGCGAAATACGTGCCCGCTTCCTGGCGGTTCAGGAACAGGAACTCATTGAAGGCGCTCGTGCCGCCCGCGATCAGAGAGCCGTCCTCAGTATAAAGATCGAGGCCAAGCCCCCCTACATCCTCGTCATAAATGATTTCCAGGATATTCAGACGCCCGCCCTCGGCCACGGTGGTGAAGCGGTAGAAATCCTCATCACCCGCATCAATGGTGAGGTCGGTCAGGGTGTCGATCCCTCGGATCTCGCCGAAATCGGTGGCCGCCGCGAAGGAGTCATTTTCCTCGAACCGGTCCGGCTGGGCCTGGGGACCCACAATGCGCAGATTATAGGTGTTCTGAGCGACTTGTCCGAACACCCGCGCCCAATAGACGCCAGCGTCAAGGCCATCGAAAAAGATCAGCTCATCATCGGTCTGACTGGTGGAGAACCGGATCGGGTTGTCGGCACGGTCAAAAAGCCAGAGATCCAGATCGCCCTGACTGTGGTCGAACTCAATGGCCACCCCATGATCCGTATTGGCTCCTTCGCCGATCTCGAACCGGTAATAATCATCCTCAAGCTCGCGGACGCTGAGATCGTCCTCCTGGCGCACCCCGAGGATCAGGCCGAAATCCGTGGCCTCCTGGAGCGTGGCATTGGGCTCGAACCGGTCCAACCGGACAATATCCGTCGGCAGATCGAGAAGCAGATAGTATTCCGGATTGCTGGCGCCCTGCTGCCCGAACACCCGGATATTGTATGTGGTGTTGGCCGGGAAACCGTCGAGGGAGAGCCGGTCCACGGGAAGACCATCCGTTGAGGCCACCAATTGGCCGAACACGTCATAGATCTCGAAGTCGATATCGTCCCCATCAGGATTGTATTCCAGAACGATCTCATTGAGTTCATCGCCGGGAAACCGGTTGGAGAAGCTGTACCAGTCATCATCCCCTTCCTGGAGGGAGCCGGAAATGATCGACTCTCCTTTCTTCCGTCCGAAATTGAACAGATCCTCGATCCGGTCGTTGTCCTCATACCGGTCACGGAAGATTTCATTGCGCGGCCAGGTGAAGGCGATGGCATAGTCCGGGTTCTCCGCCCCGCCCGCGCCGTACACCTCCACATAATAGGTGCCGGGCAGAAGACTGGAGATGGAGAGCGTGTCGAACCGCCCGGGACGGCCGCCTTCGCCGAGCAGCACGCGGTCCTCATTATAGAGATTGAATTCCAGATCGCCTTCGAACCGGTCGTAGATGATGCCGACGGAATCGCTGAACCCGGCCAGTTCCTCGATGGTGAACCGGAACCAGTCCGGGTCCCCCCGTTCGATGGTCAGCTCCTCAAAGGTGATGGAGGCGTTCAACACACCGATATCAAGAGCGGTCTCGAACGTGTCGCCGCCTTCATCCTCCAACCGGTCCGGGATCACCACATTGGTGACAGCATCCGGCGTATCCCCCGGCTGAGGAGCGTTTGCGGCCGCGTCAACACTGACCCGGGTCAGGTCATGGGACGGGAAAGGCTCAAGGGAGCCCAGAACGTCCTGTTGAGGAAAGGCGGGGCCGAGGCGAAGCGGTTCTGTCCGGTCAAGATCGGTGTGCATGGCGGGGTCCCTTTTGGTGCGCCCCCGTTTTGTCTGCACTGCTTTTGACCGCCCGGGTCCCGGAAACCGGGCCAAGGCAGCGGCAGGGCATGAGAGCAGCACGGCACAATGTGGACGATACGCCAGCCGGCCCCGGTCGTTTGCTTGCGGAACAACACCTTCCGCCTCGTTTATGGATGGGTGCTTCTGGCGAACCGGAAACGAAAGTCAGTTGAAAAACAGTGCCTTGTTCTTGGCTTTTGGTGTCGGATGTCGTCTGTGGCGCACGACCCCTCCGCCGCAGCGGTCGGCCGGCGGTTGGATCGCGGTCAGGGCACCGGGTCCATGGCAAACGGGAACACCAGCGCGCATCGAAGTATCATTAGTCTAGATTGAATGTCACCGACTTTCAATTACTGCAAGGGGGCGCAGACATGAAAGTCAAGAAAGCTGAAGCAGGTTATGTAGACACTGTAACGGTGGGTTTCACCCCCGATAGGCCAGATCGGGGAGAAGGCGGCTTTTGAGAGCCCCCTCCGCCTTTTTGTTCGCAGCGACCGTCTCAGGCATTCTTGCCGATGAAGCCGAAGAGATGGCCGGCGACTTTGCGCATCTGGATTTCCTCCGCCCCTTCCGTAATGCGGTAGCGGCGGTGGTGGCGGTAGATGTGTTCGAAGGGCTTGTGGCGGGAATAGCCCATTCCTCCGTGTACCTGCATGGCCCGGTCGGCAGCATCGCAACACAGACGGTTTGCCCGGTAGTTGCACATGGCCACCTTGTCCGAGATGAGCCGGGACACGTCCGTGTGGCTCATCTGATCCATTTCCCAGGCGGTCTTGCGGATCAGTTGCCGGAGCATGGCCGCCTCCGTGTGAAGTTCAACCAGGGGAAACTGAATGCCCTGATTGGCCGCCAGGGGCTTGCCGAAGGGTTTGCGCTGGCGAGCGTAGTCAACGGATTCATTGATGCAGAACTGGGCCGCGCCCAGACTGGAGGCCGCCTGCCGGATCCGGTTTTCATGGACGAAATGCTGGGCAAGGGCCAGGCCCCGTTCCGGCTCACCGAAAATCGCCATGTCCGGCACCCAGACACTATCGAGGCGGACCCGGGCATGGTCCGTGGGCATATTGAAGGTCCAGAGAAATTCTTCCGTATGGAAGCCTTCCGCATCGGTGGGCACCAGGAAACAGGTGATCCCCAGGGGATCGCCGTCGTTCCCGCTGGTCCGGGCAAAGATCATATCCCAGTTGGCGGTGTGAAGACCCGTGTTCCACATTTTCTGGCCGGTGATGCGCCAGCCCGCCCCGTCACGCACGGCCCGGGTCTCCATCCAGGTCGCATCGGAGCCGTGATCGGGCTCGGTCAGGCCGAAGCCGATCCGGTGGGTGCCCGCCAGCATGCCGGGAATGAACTCTTCCTTCTGTTCCGGCGTGCCGAAATCCCGGAACATGAGCACCTGGGGCATATTACCGACCACGGAGCTTTCATTCTGAAGATCGTTGTGGAGCCCGAGCCCCTTGGCCGCCAGATGCTCCCGGATGATGGCCATGGCCAGATTGCCGATGTTCTCGCCGCCATATTCCCGGGGCAGAGCCAGACGCAGGAAGCCGGCCCGGTCCGCCCGGCGGCGCATTTCTCCAAGGAGCGCTTCCCACTCTTCCCGGGGCTGGCCGCCATTGTCCCAGTCCGTACGCGCATGTTCCCGCCGGTGGTCGAAAAAGCGGATGTTGTCATCCTGGGCTTCGAGGGGTTTGATCTCCGTGTCGATGAAATGGTCGATGGCCTCGATTTTCTTTTCGATCCATTCGGGAATGGCGAAATCCATCTCTTGTTCCTCCCGGTAAGGCTGTATGAGGCCGGTTCCCCCATTTGCCGGGGCGTTTACGGCCTGTGAACACTCATATCCTGACCTGCCGTGGCGGCGGGCACCACCGATTTCAGCATGATCGCGCCTGTTCTGGGGTGTCCAGACCGCAGATCTTGTGTGCTAGTGTCGCGATTTGAAATGGTGCGGCGGTTCAAAACTCCGCACGGATATCGAGCCGCTCCCGGATCCGGACATTCGGACGGGCGGCCAGCCAGCAGCGCCGTGGTTGGGGCTCCTCAGGGGCGTCCGGCTTTGTGTGCGCTTGTACGAGGACCACCATGACGGCTTCTTCCTTCCGCGTCCCTTCCTGCGCGCGGCGCACCACCGGCTCTGCCCGACTCACCTCCTTTACCCCACTGACCGCGGCCACGCTTCTGGCCCTGGCCCTGAGCGTCCCGGGACCCGCCGGCGCATCGGACGGTGCCTATATCGGCTCGGATGTGGGCATCGCTCTCTTTGATGTGACCGCCGAAGAATTTGACCTGAACGAAGATGGCAATGCGGAGCAGAGCGCAGGGATCGACACCAAAACCGGCCTGATCGTGAACGGCGCGGTTGGCTATGGGTTCCAGGGCCCGTTTCGCGTTGAGGTCGAAGGAACCTATGGCTTTGCCACCATTGATGAAAAGGCCCTCGAGGGCGAGGTCAGCCTCATCGGCGGCTTCCTCAACGGCTATGTGGATTTTGAGGGCCTTGGCCCGCTGCAACCCCATATCGGGGCCGGCATCGGCGCGGCGCGGGTGACATTCGACACCGTGACGGTGGATGAAGATGATTTCGTCCCGGCCTATAATGCCATGGCGGGTCTCGACATGGATTTCGATGGGCGGATGACCGTGAGCGCCGAATATCGCTTCATTGATACAACCCGCAATCCAAGTCTGGATGGCGCCAGCATCAATATTAAAGGGCACATCATCCAGGCAGGCGCGCGCCTGCACTTCTAGAAGCAGAACCATAACGCCCGAGAGGTAAGAAACCCGAAGGGCATGACACCGTCCAGGGAGCGGGTCCATGAGCCAGCAGTTTCTACGCACCCCCGATGAGCGCTTCGCCGCTTTACCGGATTTTGCCTATGAGCCCGCCTATGTGGAGGGACTGCCGGGCTATGAACCCATGCGCATGGCCTATATCGACACGGGTCCCCGGGATGCGGAGGTTACCGCGCTTTGCCTTCACGGTCAGCCCACCTGGTCGTTCCTGTACCGCCGGATGATCCCGGTGTTTGAAAGCCGGGGGGTACGGGTGGTGGCGCCGGACCTGTTCGGCTTCGGCCGGTCCGACAAGCCCATGGAAGAGTCCGTATACGGCTATAACTTCCATCGCAATGCCCTTCTCGCGTTCATCCGTGCCCTGGATCTGCGTAACATTCTCCTGGTGGTGCAGGACTGGGGCGGTCTGCTCGGCCTCAGTCTGCCCATGACCCTGCCTGACCGGATCCGCCGGCTGTTGATCATGAACACCGCCCTGCCCATCGGCGTCAGCCCGGGCAAGGGATTTGACGACTGGAAGGCCTACTCCGCCGCCAATCCGGATTTGGACATTGCCGGTCTCATGGGCCGGGCCGTCCCTCTTCTAAGTACGGAGGAACAGAACGCCTATGCTGCTCCTTACCCGGACCAGAGCTACAAGGCGGGCGTAAGGCGGTTTCCGGAAATGGTCATGGTTGCCCCTCACATGGAAGGGGTGGATCTGGCGCGCAAATCCCGCTCTTTCCTGAGCACCGCCTGGGCGGGGGACAGTTTCATGGCCGTGGGCATGCTGGATCCGGTGCTGGGACCGCCGGTGATGAGCGAGGTGCGCAGTTTCATCCGCAACTGTCCGGAGCCCATGGACGTGGCCGAGGGCGGCCATTTCCTTCAGGAACACGGCGGTCCCGTGGCCGAAGCCGCCCTGGACCGGTTCGGCCTTTAACCGCGCAAGGTGCCCGCCATGACCCAGTCCCCGCCTACGCCGCACTCGATCGTGACGCCGGATGGATCGGCGCCCCTGAGCGATGAAGGGTTCGTGCACACCATCGGCCCCCTATACGTCAAGGCAGGCGGGGCGCCGGACGGGTCGGACCTGTTCCGTATGGTGATCGGTAGAGGTCATCTCGACCAGGACGGTTTCGCCCATGGGGGCCTGCTGATGACCTTTGCCCAGGAGGTGTTGTCCCGGCGTGCGGCGGCGGCCATGCCCGACAAGGCCTTGCGGGGGATATCCGTGAATTGCGATTTCCTGGCCTCTGCTCCCCTTGACGGGGTGGTTGACGGCTATGGCGAGGTGACCCGGCGGACCCGCTCGATCATCTTTCTGAACTGTACCCTGGATACCTTCGGCACGGACGGATCGAATCGCCGCCCTGCCCTGACCGCGACGGGCTTGTGGAAAACGGTGGAAGCCGCCCCCGATCCCTGAATTTGCTTACACGGCTTTGTCCGCGCCCGGGCGGATGGAGCGGAATGACTGCTGTGCTGGAGGGGGAAGCTGTCATGGCCTTCTGGTGGACACGCAAGAATGTGATGGATCCGTCTACGGAGCGGATCCGGGACATTCTCTCCAGGCTGGCCCTCTTCGAGGGTGTTGCCACGGATGACCTGGCCCCGCTCGTCGAGGGTATGGAATGGTTCAGCCTGCCCGGCGGCCAGACCCTCATGCGCAGGGGAGATGCGGGAGACAGTCTCTATATCATCACCGCCGGACGGTTCGGTCTTTATCATCAGGATGAGGCCGGGCAGGACGTTCTGATCGGCGAAGTGGGCGTGGGCCACACGGTGGGTGAAATGGCCCTGCTCCTGGGGGAGCCCCGGGTTGCCACCATCATCGCCCTGCGCGATAGCGAACTGCTGAATGTGTCCCAGGCGGCATTTGCGGCCCTGACCAGCCGCCACCCGGTCATCATGGACAATCTGGCCCGCAGCCTGGCCCGGCGTTTGCGGGATACCGTCGTTCTGCCATCGGATCAAAGGGAGACCGGCAGTTCCCTGATCGACGAACGCATGAACGTCCCCAAATCCATTGCCCTGGTGCCGGTCACCCCCGGCGTGCCGTGCCGGGACCTGGGAGAGATGCTCGCGGCGACGGTCCGGTCGATGGGGTTGCGCACCCATGTGGTCACAAGGGACCAGGATGGTCTCGATACGGACTCTCTTCATGCCCTGGAGACCCGCTGCGATCATGTGTTCTATCTCAGCGACGGCGAGCCGGACCCGTGGAGCCGCCAGTGCCTGCGCCAGGCGGACCGGGTGCTGCTCCTGGCCCGCCATAACGGGCTCAGCCCCTATACGACGCCCATGGAGGAGCTGCTTCTCGAGGGACCGCGCCGCACGGCGGAACTGGCGGTGCTTTATCCTCCGGGAACCGAGCGGCCGACCTCATCGACCCCATGGGTGCGCCAGTTCAACCCGTCCTATCACCACAATGTGCGCCTGGGCGACCAGGCAGCCATGGCCCGCCTCGCCCGCCAGATGACCGGCCGGGCCGTTGGACTGGTGCTGGCCGGGGGCGGAGCACGGGGGTTTGCTCATCTGGGCTGCATGCGGGCCCTGAACGAGGCCGGCATCCCCATCGACAGCCTGTGCGGGACGAGCATGGGGGGCATCGTGGCGGCGGGGATCGCCACCGGCTGGACTCTCGACGAGTTCACCGAACGCATGCGCCGCAGTTTCGTGGAAACCAACCCTTTGAGTGACGTGACCATTCCCCGGTTTGCCTTTGTCAGGGGCCGGAAAGTGAGCCGTCTTCTGGAGGAAAATTTCGGCAGCATGCGGATTGAAGATCTTTGGCTGCCGTTCCAGTGCATTTCCGCCAATCTGACCAAGGGTCGCCAGATGATCCATAAGGAAGGCCTGCTCTGGCGGGCCTTGCGGGCCAGTATCGCCATTCCCGGTGTTTTGACGCCGGTGGTGCGCCGGGGTCATGTGCTGGTGGACGGCGCGGTGATGAATAATTTCCCCGTCTCCCTGCTCAAGGAAGCGGGCCGGGGACCGGTCATCGGGATCGATGTCGAGGACCATGACGCCTTTTCCACCAGTCACCCGGACAACTGGCCCGGGTCCGACTGGGGCGTGCTGGGGGATACGATGTGGACCGGACCCAGCATTATCAGCCTGCTGATGCGCGCCGGGACCGTGAACAGTGAAATGCAGTCGAAACGGGCGAGAGCCCGGGCCGATCTGGTGCTCGCCCCTCCCCTCGGTTCCATCGGTGTGCCGGACTGGCAGTCCTTCGATACCGCCATTGAGGCGGGCTACCGGCACACGGTCGAGGTTCTGGAAACCCAGGGCCAGTCCCTGCGCACGCTTATGGGTCAGGCGGATGTCCCGGCGGGCGGGCGGATCTGAACGGGTTGGCGGTGGCCTGAGCGAACGGCGCTACAGAGTGGCGCCGGTGTTCCGCCCATGGATCACCACACGCGTGCCGTCGGTCAGAGTCAGCCGCAACACGTGAAGCCGGGCGTCTTCCTCGCTCTCCACAATGACACTGAAAAGCGTCGCCTCCCCCAGGGGACCCGCCACCCGCAGGACAAGACGCCGGCGTAGAAACCCGTCGCCTGCGTCATGGTTCGAAACATCCGAGATCAGCCCGGTTTCCCGGATCGGCGTACCCAGATGCCCCACGGCGGTGGGGTGGGCATTTATCGTGTCGAACACGGCCTGGTAGGATGCGGTAGAGCGATATCCGGGCAGCACCGTGGTCATCAGGGCCATGACGAGAATGGCCCCGACCAGAAGCAGGGCACCGAACCCCATCAGACAGCCGGCGGGTGCCGCCATCCAGGCTTTCGGATGGTTGAATTCGCTCAGCCAGCTTCTGGTCGATTCCGTGCTCATCCGGGTGCGTTACATTTTCTGACGGATTGGCAGGATGTCGTCATACGCTGGCGGGCGCTTTTCCATCTGGGCGGTGAACGCTTCCTGCATTTCGCTGGCGCGGAACATCCCTGACTGCCAGGTGGCGATGTAATCCAGACCGTCGGCGATGGTGTGGTCCCGGGCGTAATTGATCATCACCTTGGTTCCCGCAATGGCCAGGGGCGAGCGGGCAGCGATCTCCCGGGCCCGCTCCAGCACCGCGTCCACCAGTTCCGCATGGGTCTGATAGACCTCGTTCACCAGACCGATTTCCTTGGCTTTTTCGGCGGACAACCGGCGCCCGGTGTAACACAGCTCACGCACCCACCCCTGGGGGATCAGGTGGCACAGGCGCGGAAAGGTGCCCACATCCGCCGTCATCCCGATATTGATTTCCTGCACGCAGAAAAACGCATCCGCCGTCGCGTAGCGCATGTCGCAGGCGGAAATCATGTCCACGGCCCCGCCGATGCAGCCCCCCTGGATCGCGGCCAGAACCGGCATGCGAGCATTGTCGAGACAATTGAACGTATTCTGGAGAACCTTCACCCAATCTCGCAATTGGTGGTTCCGGCGCGCTTGATCAGCGGACGGGTTGGATGTGGTGTCGCCATCGGCGAAGACCGCCAAATCCATTCCGGAACAGAAATGCTTGCCCGTTGAGGAAATCACGATCACCCGGGCCTTGGCTTCCCGGTCAATTTCGGTCACCGCCTCGGGCAACTCATTCCAGAAGGCACGGACCATGCTGTTGAAGGTGTCCGGACGGTTCAGGCGCAGATGAGCGATCCCATCGGCGATATCCAGATCAAAAGTTGTGTAGCCCATGCTTGGCGTTCCCTTTTCCCGAGCCGTGCCCCGCCTTTGCCGAGCTGCCACGACGATCACGTTTCGGTATTTCCCACCCAAAGAGTGCGGCCAGAGACTACGGGATGAGCCCGTTCAATCTATATGTTTCATGGCACGAGGCCGCTGGATGCCGCACACCCTTGCCGCATTCTCCCCGCTCTTCTTGAAGAAGCAAGGGGGTCTGTATGGGAGTTGGCTGGGTGTTGGGACGGGCCGGCGCTGGGCTGAAGCTGGGCCGCAGATGTGGTGCGGAACTTGCAGCCACCTCTCCGTGTCAGCGCCGAATTGTATCTGAGGACGCTGGTGCGCGGGTGAGGAAGTGGGGTCCGGCTGACGTGAACCGAAGCCCCGCCAAGACCTTGGCGCGTCGGGAGGCGGGAAAACGGCGGCGCGGCGGCGCCGGAGCGGCGTGTTTCAATGGAACGGTCTGCGGGCCGCCTTGGCACGATCCGTCCAGAAACGGAACAAAGCAAAATTCTGCAAGGACTCAGTAAAAGCCGCTCCAAGCCCGTCGAAATAGTTTGGGTTGATGCTTCCTCATATTGAGCAGGCTTTGATACTCAAGAAACCAGTCACCACAGCACTGGTCTCTTCTAGAGCCGAATGCATCGGACTGAACCCCGATGGGGAAACAATGCATGCGGGAACACGGTGAGGCAAAAATAGGGCGGGACCCACCCATAATTACAACTTCACAAGGGGGAGGCCGTGGCGTATGGTCATGGTCCCGAAGTGGGTAATTTGGGTAGGCACGGGTTGAGAGAACCCGCCCCGGCGACGGTGGGATAACATGGCATTCGATATCACGACCATTGACGGCACCAACGGTGTCCTGACCTTTGGCCGCGGCCGCGAGGCGCGGGATGTGCACGGCATCGACATCTCCGCCGCCGGCGACGTGAACGGTGACGGCATCGACGATTATCTGGTGACCTCGGAAGGGGGCGACGACCAGATCGATCCATTCGGCGACCTGGCCGGTGAGGTGTTCGTCGTCTTCGGGAGCACGGAAGGCTTCCCCGCGATCTTTGATCTGAACACCCTCGACGGCACCAACGGGTTCCGCATTGTGGGTCCGTCCGTTTTCTCCCAGATCGGCATCAGCGCGGGCTTTGCCGGCGACCTGAACCAGGACGGCTACGACGATCTGGCCATCGGCGCCCGGAACGAAGGCTTCTATACGGTCACCATCGACCTGGAGGAAGGGTTCGATCCGACCGCGCCGGAGAACCAGTTTCTGTTCGAAACGAACAACCCTTTCGCGCCGGTCGTGGTCGGAAACCAGGCGAACATCACGAAATTCGAGGGCTCCAGCTACATCGTCTACGGCGGCCCGGAATTCGAGGCCGATGTGTTCCTGGGCGCGGGCGGCCCGGGCATTACCAAACTTGACGGTGTGGACCGCACACCCGCCGATCGGGTGACCATTGCCGACACGATCAGCCTCTTCTTTGGCGAACAGCTCGGCAGCTCCACCGGCGACCAGGGCGACTTCAACGGCGACGGCGTGGACGATTTCCTGGTCGGGTCCAAGGGCGACGGCGGCTTTTCGACCGGCGATACATTCGTCATCTTCGGCCAGGCAGGCTCTGAACTGGGTGATCTGACCACCGATGATGTCGTCGGCACCAATGGCGTGCGGATCCGGGGTGTCTCGCCCCAGGATGCGGCGGGCTCCGCCGTCACCTATGTGGATCTCAACGGCGACGGCATCGACGATGTGGTGGTCGGAGCCCGGTCAGCGGATACCGACGGCAACAACAATGCCGGCAAGACCTATGTGATTTTCGGCGGCCCCATCGTTCAGACCGCGACGATCAATCTGTCCCAGGTCGGCCCCCTCGGTTTCCCGGGCATCGTGATCAACGGCGAAGACGGCGCCCAGGCAGGCTGGGCCGTCAACAATGCGGGCGATGTCAACAATGACGGCATCGAAGACCTGCTCATCGCGACTGGCGGCAGTAACGGTTTCGTGGCGCCGGGTTCTCCTGATTTTCTGCCTGCGGACAGCTTCATTATCTTCGGGTCCACGGACGGACTGCCGTCCACCATTGACCTGGGTAATCTGGACTCCTCCGTCGGCATCCGTATCACCGGCACCGGGATCGACAGCCAGAACAATGGTGAATCCGTTGATGGGATCGGCGACTTCAACGGCGACGGCATTGACGACTTCGCCATCGGTCAAAACGAACCGAACCGTCTGGGCGGCGATGTTCTGGAAGCGGGCCGGGTCTCGGTCATCTACGGCAGTTCTTCCATCGGTAAACGGACCGGTGTGGTCGACGTCTCTCCCCAATCCGGCTTCGACGGTTCGACCCGCGGCTTCTACATCGACACCACCTATCGGGATACGGAACTCGGCTTCTCCGTGAAGGGTGTCGGCGACATCAATGGCGATGGCGTCGGCGACGTGGGCGTGGGCGCGCCCCGCTTCTTCGGCACCGCCGAAGGGATTGAAAGCGGCATCGCCGACCAAACCCCGGACAGTGAACCCGTTTTCTTCGACGTGCCCGGCGCCAGCGGCGCCGACAACGAGCGGGGCATGACCGCCGTCGTTTTCGGCTTCAAGATCAATCCGGTGACCGCCGACAGCGTGTCTTTTGTCGAAGAGCCCGACGGCTCCAAGGTCATGGAAGTGACCGTGAGCCTGTCCCAGGATGCCTACAGCAAGGTCATCATCCTCTATGAGACCATTGAAGGCACGGCCACGGCTGGGGTCGACTACACCGATGTGAGCGGATCAATCACCTTCCAGCCCGGTGACCGGGAACAGGTCATCCGTATCGATGTCACGGACAATTTACGGACTGAAGGGGCGGAAACCTTCACTTTGAGCCTGGACGCCACGGGCGCCGGCTTTGGTGACACCACCAGCGCCGACTTCGAGATCACCATTCCGGAAAATCTCAACAGCCTGCCCGAACCGGAGCCGGAACCTGAGCCCGAGCCGGAACCCGAACCCGAGCCGGATCCCGACGCGGAACCCGAGCCTGAGCCGGAACCCGAACCGGAACCGGAACCCCAGCAGCCTGCGGAGCCGACGATTCCGGGACTGCCAACCGTGCCTGGCACTGGATCCGGCGGCGGCGGCCAGTCCCCGGTCATTCCCGGCCTGCCCAATCTTGGTAATCCGATCCAGCCCGGTTTCCCGAGCGTTCCTGTGACACCGGGCAATCCCAGTACCCCGGCTGAACCGGAGCCCGAACCCGATACGCCGGGTCAAGGTGGCGGCGGCATTCCCGGTTTGCCGGCGTTCCCGAGCGCGCCGCTGCAACCGATTACGCCGTCTCAACCGACGTCGCCGAGCAGTCCCACGCAGCCGACCAGCCCGAGCCAGCCCTCGTCGCCGGCCGTGCCGAGCATCCCGTCCCTGCCGTTCAATTTCGGCAATACGACACCGACACCGAGCACTCCGGCGCCGGCACCGGCCACACCCAGCCAGGGCAACACCTCACCGTCGCTGGGTTCGGTGTTCCCGCTGATCCTGTTCTCCGGCGGTTCGCGCTCCGCACCGCCGACCGAGAGCACCGATATTGCTGCGGCCACCGGCGTGAGTTTGACCCTGCCCGCGGCCATCCCGTCTCCGACGAATGGATCGGCACCGGTGGTGGGTGCGCCGGCCCCGTCCCAGAATGGGTTCACGGCCAGCGGGTCGTCCCTGGGCGACACCACCAGCGGTGACGCGACCAGCTTTACCCTGGAACTCGACAGGGCCAGCCTCCCTGCGGACCTGCCCCTGGCAATTGAGGCCACGGTGCCTGTCCAGAGCGACGCCTCCGGCACGCTCACCTTGACCTACACGGTGAGCACCTCCAGCTCCGCTGCAACCAATGGCAGCGTCTCCGGGTTCAACGGAAACGACGTCATGACCGCCGCGTCCATCAACGCCATCCTCTTTGGCGGGCAGGGCAATGATGCCCTTGGCGGCAGCCAGGGGAATGACACCCTGGACGGCGGCGCCGGAAACGATCTGCTCTCCGGAGCGTCAGGTAACGACGTTCTGTCCGGTTCCGATGGCGCCGATGCCCTGTTCGGCGGTCTCGGCAATGATCAACTGCGTGGCGGCCGGGGCAACGATCTGGTCGAAGGCGGCTCCGGGAACGACCGTGTGGAAGGCGGTCCCGGCGATGATGTGCTCTCCGGCGGTACAGGCACCGATCACCTCGTCGGCGGCAGTGGCGCGGACACCTTCATCTTCCGGGCCGGTGACGGCTCCGTGACGATCGAAGACCTCTCCACCGGGTCTGACATCCTGACCTTGTCCGGATTGGGCACGGCATTCGACACCGCAGCGGAAGTCCGCGCGGCAGCGGTCCAGTCCGGGGCGGATGTGGTCATTTCCTTCGGCGGTGACGATGTGCTGACCCTGGAGAACACCCTGCTCAGCGACTGGGATGACGACATCCTGGTGTTCTGATAGCGGGCTCGAACCGAGCCAACGACCCTGACCCAGAACGGACCGGCGATATTCTCCGGTCCGTTTTTTTTATGGCTGCCTCTCAGTCTCTGCCGCCTCGCTCTTTTGTGGCCATCTTGCATTTCTACCCTGTTCCCGGTTTCCTTGTTTCCGGGCGGCGGGGACCCCGTGAAAAGAACATCAAGAGCGCCCCAGGCCCTGATGCGCCGGCGCGGCCGCCCGAATGCCGGCCCCTTCAAAACACCGAACCGCCCATGGCATCCACCGTGAGGAGACATCACCATGACTGACACCGACCGCAGCCGCGCTGCGATGATCAACATCACCATGGGCATGGTGCTGGCCTGCCTCGCACTGCTGCTCGCAAGCTGCGGACAACGCCAGGCATCGGACGAAGACTCCCAGGAGACCAACGCTGAACAATCCAACAGTGACAGAGTGGGAGAGCGCCAGGAGCGGGAGAATCAGCGCAAAGACCTGGACGATGCGAACGGAAGACCCAATGAGCGGTCCATGGAAGAGGCCCCAGCAGCCTCGCCTGCACCTGCCATCAGCGTGGCGCCAGACCGTGCGATCGTCACTGGCGGGGCACGCATGGCAACGCCGCCGCGGCCAGAAGCCTCCATGGCGGCCCCTGAAAACCGCGATGAGTTCGAGAATGTGGATCCCAATCTGGTGAAGTCCGTGGCGGAGGAACCCGTGTCCACCTTCAGTGTCGATGTGGATACCGCCTCCTATTCCCTGGTCCGCCGGTTCCTCAACGACAACACTCTGCCCCCGTCCGATGCCGTGCGGGTGGAGGAGATGGTGAACTACTTCACCTACGACTATCCGGTGCCGGAGACCGCCGCCTCCCCCTTCCTGCCCGCCATGGAGATCATGCCCACCCCCTGGAACGCGGACACCAAGCTCCTGCGCATCGGCATCAAGGGTTATGATCTGCAGCCGGAAGAAACTCCGGCTCTCAATCTCGTTTTTCTGATCGATGTATCCGGCTCCATGTCCGCCGAGGACAAACTGCCCCTTCTGCTCCAGTCCCTGGGCCTGCTGGTGGATACTCTTGGTCCGGAAGATCGGGTTTCCATCGCGGTCTATGCCGGGGCCGCCGGTGTGGTGCTCCAGCCCACTCCCGGCGACCAGAAGGCCGTCATCAAGGGCGCCCTTGATCAGCTTCAGGCCGGTGGCTCGACGGCCGGGGGTGAAGGCATCCGGCTCGCCTATTCCCTGGCGGAACAGAATTTCGAGGCGGACAAGATCAATCGCGTGATTCTCGCCACGGACGGCGATTTCAATGTGGGCATCACGGATGATGACACCCTGGAGGATTTCGTCACCCGCAAGCGCGAAACCGGCATCTTCCTTACGGTGATGGGTTTCGGACGGGGCAATCTCAATGATGCCCTCATGCAGCGCCTGGTGCAGGCGGGCAACGGCCAGGCCCTCTATATCGACACGATCCGGGAGGCTCGCCGGGCCCTGGTGGATGGGGTGCGCGCCACCCTTTTCCCCATCGCCAAGGACGTCAAGATTCAGGTGGAGTTCAATCCCGCCAAGGTGGCCGAATACCGGCTGATCGGCTACGAGACCCGGTTGCTGGACCGGGCGGACTTCAACAATGACAAGGTGGATGCGGGCGAAATCGGCTCCGGCCACTCGGTCACCGCCTTTTATGAACTGATCCCTGTGGGCTCCCCTGCCCGGCTCATCGATCCCCGCCGCTACGGCAATGAAGAGGCCGGGGAGCGCGCATCGGAGAGGGGTGAAACGCCAACAGACCAGGAGGAGGAAACCGGGGATGGGGCTGGCGCCGGGGGCGAATCCGATCTGTCGTCGGAGTATGCCTTCGTCCGTATCCGCTACAAACTGCCCGATGAGGACGAAAGCAATCTGATCGAGCAGCCCGCGGACACCTCCCTTGAGGTGGACAGCTTTGATGCCGCCTCGGAAGATGCCCGGTTTGCCGCCTCGGTGGCAGCCTTCGGCCAACTTCTGCGCAACGATCCCAACCTCAAGGACATGGATCTGGACCGCATCCTGGAGATCGCCATCGCCGCCAAGGGCGAAGACGCCTATGGCGACCGGGCGGAATTCACCCAACTGGTCCGCCTTGCCCAATCAGCGGACGGCATCGAACGCCTCAACCGGGGCACTGCGGGACGGCCGGAACAACCCAACAGAGGCACCGCCCCCAGAACTGAACGGGAGGATCCACGCTGATCATCCCTGCGGGGATGATTTGGTATATCCGCGACCTGTCATGAAAAAGGGCCCGGCTGGGGGATCAGTCAGCCGGGCCCATTCCAATAGCGCTAGTTGGTTCAACACCTGTTGGGTCAGATGCTGATCGTTTTCGCACGGTCGTGCGGCGCGGCATCCCACAATTTCTGCCGCGTGGTATCCGGGCGAGCCCACGTCCCTCGCCCGGGGACGGCACGTCAGGTGGGGCAACCCGCGCCGTCGAGATTGAGGTTAAGCGATTCTTACCAATCGTCAATGAACTGTCATGGTTTGCCCACATGTTTGGACAACCGGGGATAAGTTACCCGGTAAATTGGATGCACTCGGTTGATTTTGATAAGAAATATCCGATTTAGCCTGCACCGGACCGGGGCGCGGTGCCGTAGCCCTTTTCCCGGATCATCCCTGCTCCACTCCCGCTCAAGGTGCCTTCAATCGGGGTCAGCCCGATCGAAAGGTCGGTAACAGAAGAGGGGTGACCAGCGGGTCCAAACGCAACAGTTGGTGTGACCTGGACCGGTCCTGGGCTAAGGTCCTGTGAGATCAGCGTGATGCATGGTGCCGGCCGCGTTTGCGGACACGGCGCGTGCTATACCCCTAATGCGCCGGAGCGCATGGGGACCTGAAGCGAAGAGGCGGGCGGTGATTGAGACCTACCGGGGCTATGTCGACACCTGGGAGTGCGACGATGTCGGCCACATGAACGTGCAGTTCTATATGGCCAAGCTTTCCTCAGCCCTCGAACATTTCCGCATCGCCATCGGCCTCGGCCCTCGGGGCGCCGCCGGAAAGGGGCTCGTTCTCTGGCCCAGCGAAGACCATATCCATTTCAAGGACGAATTGCGGACTTCCGACACGGTGACCATCGAAACCGGCGTTCTGGATGCCGATGATCATGGGGTGGCGGTCTATAGCGCGGTTCGGGAAGCGGTCAGCGGCGGCCTGTCCGCCACCATCATAACCCGGCTCAAACCGCTTTCGCCCACCCTTTCCGCGCCGCGCCCCTTGCCGGAGACCAGCAGATCGGCGGCCCTGGCGCTCAAGACAACCCTGCCCGATGAAGCCCGCCCCCGCAGCGTGAGCAACTCTCTCCCGTCCCTGACCCTGGCCGGCGCGACCGCAAAGGGCCTGATCTCGACCTATCGCGGTGTCGTGCACCCAATGCACTGCACGGCAGAGGGCTACATGCTGCAACAGCATTACATGGGCAGGTATTCCGAAGGGGGCGGACATTTCTGGGCGGGGGTGGGACTGGACCGCCAGTCCCTCAAATCCGCCGGCATCGGTATCGTCTTCGTTGAAAATCAGCACACCTACCTTCGCCCCATCATGGCGGGAACTGCATTGCGCATCATGAGCGGCCTGATTGGTGTGGGCCGCAAGACCATTTCGCTGGCCCATTTCATGTTCGATGCGGAGACCGGCGAAGCGGTGGCCCGCTCCAGTGCGACGGCCCTGCTTCTGGACCTGGAGGCGCGCCGCTCCGCAGACCTCACCGAAGACCAGCGCACCCGTCTGGTCAGTCTGATGACCGACCACGGGGTCGCCCCGGACGCGCCCCGGTAGGGGCCCGGGCGAGCCCCAGGTCCGGTAAAGTGACAACGGCCTCGAAGAGGCCGGGACCCATTGCAGAGATCCATGATGCCTGGACAGGGAGCGGCGACATGACATCCATCGATCTTTCCGGACTGGATCACCTTCTCTACCGAGGTAATGTCAACACCTGGGAATGCGATGAGATGGGGCACATGAATGTGCGCTTCTATGTCCAGAAAACCCAGGAAGCCCTTGGCGTCCTCGGCCATATGGCCGGTCTCGGCCCCACCCATCTGCGCACCACCGGAACCGCCTTGACGGTTACGGATCATCATATCCGCTTCCTGAATGAATTGCGCGCCGGTGCGGGGATTTATGCCGTGGGGGGCATCGTGGCCGGCCTGCCCCACGGTTTCCGGGCCTATATCGAACTCCGGGACAGTCTGACCCACACGCCTTCAGCCACTTTCAACACCGTGGTGGAACAGCGGGATCCGGATATGGGCGCGCGTATTCCCCTGCCCGACCGGGTGCGCAGCACGTTCCCCCACACGCCCGGCCAGATACCCGACCACGCCCAGCCCCGAGGTATTCAGATTACTGATCCGGATGGCACCGCCTGCATGGCCAGGGCGGAGGAGCTGGGCATGCCGGTCATTGGCCAGGGCATGGTTCTGCGCAGTCAGTGTAATGAGAATGATCTCATGCACACCCAGCATTTCATCGGACGGATCTCTGATGGGGTGATCAATTTCCTGCCCACCTTGAGGCCTGAGAAGGGCGAATACCGGGACGACGGAAAGACGGGAAGCGCCGTGGTGGAATACCGGGTGTGTTATCACGCGCGGCCCCGGGCAGGGGATATCGTAATGGTCCGCTCCGGCCTGAAAGCGGTGAGCAACCGCACCATGCATCTTGTGCACTGGGTGCTCGACGGGGTCACCGGAGCCGCCCTCGCCACGAGCGAGGCCATTGGTGTCACCCTGGACCTGGAAGCGCGCAAGAGCGTTCCGTTACCGGACGATGTCCGCACACACATGGAATCAAAGGTGATCAAGGGGCTGTCCGTCTGAGACCGCCCGCCGCCCCCCACCCCCTGCCCTCCGTCGTCAGAGCACCACGCTGCGCAGGGTCTCAACGACCAGATCCGGACGTTCCATGGGCAGAAAATGGGTCGCTCCGTCCACCGCCCTGTCAGAAACATGGCTGAGGCGCGCAGTGAGCGCCCGGGCCCTGGGCTCCGGACAGGTGGACCCGATCGCCCCCCGCAGGATGGTCACCGGGCAGGTCACCTTGACCAGGCGGGGCCAGAAATTGTGATTGTGGCTGGAGAAATTCGCCGCCTCCCAGGCCGGCGCACAGGCCAGTTCCACGGTTCCGTCCGCACACACCCTGGTCCCGCCGTCCACATAGTCCGCCAGGATATCGACCGGCCAGGTCTTGAAGGCGCCCCGGCCCGTGTAGCCCCGCACGACCGTTTCCCGGTCCGGCCATTGCGCCCGGCGGTTGAGCGCGCCCTTGGCGAAGGGCGTGAGCGGTTCCTTGATACCCAGCATCCGCCAGATCTCCACCTGCCAGAAATACATCCGAGGCAGGATGACCGGCTCGAAGAGAACCAGAGCCCTCACCAGATCCGGCCGCGCAATCGCAACCAGCAGGCTCGAGGTCGCCCCCATGGAATGACCAGCCAGAACCACCGGCCCCGTGTCGAGAGTCTCCAGCAACGCAATCAGGTCATCCCGGTACAGATACCAGGATTCATGGGTTTCCGGATCCGCCGCAAGGGTGCTCATGCCATGCCCCCGCAGATCACTGGCAACAATGCGCATTTGGTCCGCCAGGGGGCCCAATATGCGGGTGTACGTCTGAGCATTGAACCCATTGGCATGGGCGAAATGCAGAAAAGGCGCATCAGGGCCGGCCTGATCCCAGAAGAGGCAGGACATGGCGCCGCCGTTCAGGCTGATGGCCCGGCGCTCCGGATTGTGAACATGCTCAGTCATCAACCTTGTGCTCCCCTGCCCAGCCTCTCCCTCGGAACAGGGTGGCTCGGTCATCGTGACAGGGGCCAGCGGATTCATGTCCGCCGGCCCCATTCTTCACACTTCAAATGTCATCGGATCAGCATCAGGCAGCTTCTTCAGCAGCCGGATTGAACCGCTGATAGAAGGTGTCATCCGTCTGGGCCATTTCCCGCAGAAGCTGGTTGGGGATGAACCGCTCGCCATACTGTTGGGCAAGCCGGTCACAGGTGGCGACAAATTCCGCCGTCCCCATCGTATCGATCAGGGAAAGGGGGCCGCCGGTGTAAGGCGCGAAGCCCCAGCCCAGAATGGCGCCCACATCCGCGTCACGCACATCGGTGAGAACATTTTCTTCAAAGCAGCGGGCGGTCTCCAGGGCCTGAATGACCATGAAGCGCAGTTTCAACTCTTCTACATCCGGCTGCTCCGGCGCCTCCGGAACGAGCTTGTGGAGATCCGGCCACAAACGCTTCTTGCCGCCGTCAAGATAGTCATAGAAGCCCTTGCCGACTTTCTTGCCCAGCCGGCCGTGGGTCTCCACCATACCTTCCACGATATCGTCGGAGGCGGACCGGCGATAGGCATCACCCAGATCTTCCCGGGTCTGCTTCATGACCTTGTAGCTGAGATCCAGGCTGACCTCGTCATTGAGCATGAGCGGGGGCATGGGCATACCCGTCAGTCGACCCGCATTTTCGATCAGGGCGGGCTTGACCCCTTCCGCCAGCATGGCGATGCCCTCGCGGACATAGGTGCCGAACACCCGGGAGGTATAGAACCCCCGGCTGTCGTTCACCACGATGGGGGTCTTCCGGATCTTTTTCACATAGTCCATGGCCTTGGCCAGGGTCTCGTGGCTGGTGCCCTCGCCCATGATGATTTCCACAAGCTGCATCTTGTCCACCGGCGAGAAAAAGTGGATTCCGATGAAGTTGTCCGGCCGGACGCTGGCTTCAGCCAGCCCGGTGATGGGCAGGGTCGAGGTGTTGGAACCGAACACGGCTGTCGGCTCCAGCATGGCCTCGGCCCGCCTGGTCACGTCCGCCTTGATGGAGCGGTCCTCGAACACGGCCTCGATGATCAGTTCCGCACCGCGAAGCTGTTCATAATCCGTTGTCGGAATGATCCGGCTGAGGATGACCTGCTTCTGCTCCTCGGTCATCCGGCCCCGCTGGATCTGCTTGTCCAGAAGCGCTACGGCGTACTGCTTGCCCTTCTCGGCGTCTTCCTGGTTGCGGTCGATCAGGATCACTTCCATGCCTGCAAGTGCGGAAACATAAGCGATCCCTGCGCCCATCATCCCCGCACCGAGCATGCCAAGCTTCTGAACGTCATAGGTCGGGGTATCCGCGGGGCGGCGGGCCAGCTTGTTCAGCTCCTGCATGGACAGGAACAGGGAGCGGATCATGTTGCGGGACTCAGGGCGGCGTAGCAGATCGACGAAGTAACGGCTCTCGATCCGCAGGCCCGCATCCATGGGCACGAGCAGGCCTTCATAGATCGCGCGCATGATATTGGTCTGGGCCGGATAATTCCCATGGGTCTGCTTGCGCAGCATGGCGGTGCCCATCACGAAGGTTTGGCTGTTCTCATAGGGATCGCCGCCGGGCACCCTGAAGCCCTTCTTGTCCCAGGGCTGCACCGGATCACCCTCTTCCCGGATCCACCGCTTGGCTTCCGCAATGAGTTGATCCGCAGGCACCACTTTATGGACGATGCCGGACGCCAGCGCCTTTTGCGGGTTCAGGCTGGTGCCCTGGAGGATCAGGGGCAGGGCATTGGCGGCACCGATGAGACGGGGCAGACGCTGGGTCCCGCCGCCGCCGGGCAGAAGGCCGACCTTGGATTCCGGCAACCCAAGCTGGATCGAGGAATCATCCGCCACGACCCGGTGATGGCAGGCCAGGGTGATCTCAAGGCCGCCGCCGAGGGCCGTGCCGTTGATCGCCGCCACCACGGGCTTGCCGCAGGTCTCCAGGGTCCGGAGCAGATGGTTGATCGTGTACGCACTTTCAAATTGCTGGCGCAGGGCCTCTTCTTCGCTCTGGGCGCTGCCTGCCCCGCCGATGCCGCTGCCGCCGCCCAGCTCGCCAAGATCCGCTCCGGCCAGAAAAGCGGGTTTGCCGCTGGTGATCACGGCGCCGGTGATGGTCTCATCGGTGGTGATGGCCTCAATGGCCTGGGCAAAATCGGCCATGGAGCTCTGGCTGAGCACATTCATGGACCGGCCGGGCATATCCCAGGTCACGGTCACGATGCCGTCTGCATCCTTTTCAAAGCGCATGTTCTCGAAATGCATGATCCGTCCTCGTCTCTTTGATGGTTGTGGCTCGACGCCCGCGATTGAAGAGACCGCAGGCGGAGCAATTGGGGTATCTTCCGGGATCAGACCCGCTCGATAATGGTGGCAGTGCCCATGCCCGCGCCGACACACAGCGTGACCAGGGCGGTGTTCAGATCCCGGCGTTCCAACTCGTCGAGCACAGTACCCAGGATCATGGCGCCGGTGGCCCCGAGGGGATGGCCCATGGCGATGGCGCCGCCGTTCACATTGATCTTGTCGTGGGGGATATTCAGATTGTGCATCATCAGGAGCACGACGGCGGCGAAGGCCTCGTTGAGTTCATACAGATCAATGTCGCCGGGTTCCATGCCCGCCCTGGCCAGGGCCTTCTCGGTCACATAGGTCGGGCCGGTGAGCATGATGGACGGCTCGGACCCGATGGAGGCAAAAGCGCGGATCCGGGCGCGGGCTTTCAGGCCCAACTCGTCGCCGATTTCCTTCGTGCCCAGAAGGACGCCGGCGGAACCGTCGACGATGCCCGAGGAGTTGCCCGCATGGTGCACGTGGTTGACCGCTTCCACCTCCGGATACCGGTCGAGGATGACCCCGTCAAAGGCAAACTCGCCCAGGGCGGCGAAAGAGGGGTTCAGGGCACCGAGTGACTGCATATTCGTCTCGGGGCGGATGTGTTCATCCCGGTCCAGAATGGTCAGGCCAAGCTGATCCTTCACGGGCACCACGGACTTGTTGAAATAGCCGTTCTCCCAGGCGTTGGCTGCCCGGCGCTGGCTTTCCACCGCGTAGGCGTCCACATCCTCCCGGCTGAATCCCCACTTGGTGGCGATCATGTCAGCGCCGATGCCCTGGGGTGTGAAATAGGTCTTGAAGGCAATGTCCGGGTCCGTGGACCAGGCACCGCCATCCGTACCCATCGGTACACGGCTCATGCTTTCCACGCCGCCGCCGATGGTCAGGTCATGCTGTCCGGCCATGACCTGGGCTGCGGCCATGTTGACCGCCTCGAGCCCCGACGCGCAGAACCGGTTGATCTGCACACCGGAAACGCTCTCATCGTAATCCGCGTTCAAAACCGCAGTCCGGGCAATGTCCGAGCCCTGCTCGTTGACCGGCGACACACAGCCCAGGACCACGTCGTCGACCTTCGAGGTATCCAGATTGTTCCGGTCCCGGATGCTTTCGAGAACCTGGGTGGCAAGCTGAAGCGCGGTGATTTCATGCAGCGCCCCGTCCTTCCGGCCCTTGCCCCGTGGGGTGCGAACATGGTCGTAAATGTAAGCGTCGGTCATGGTGTGATCCTCCATTGTCTGTCCGTACCCAGATGTGCCAAACCGTTGATCCAACATCGGGTCTGGGGCACGGCCCATTGAATCTGCCTGATGGTCCTGTTGTCAGAGCGCCTTCTCAGAGTGTTCGGGCAATGAGCATTTTCATGACCTCATTGGCCCCGCCGTATATCTTCTGCACCCGGGCATCCCGGAACATCCGGGAAATGGGATATTCGTCCATGTAGCCATAGCCACCGAAGAACTGGAGACACTCATCGGTCACCTTGCACTCCAGATCGCTCATCCAGTATTTGGACATGGAGGCGGTGGACGCATCGAGCTGTCCTTTGAGAAGCTGGCCGGTGCAATAGTCCATGAACACCTTGCCGATGGTGGCCTCGGTCTTCAGTTCGGCCAGTTTGAACTGGGTGTTCTGGAAATCGATCAGCCTCTGGCCGAACGCGGTCCGCTCCTTGACGTAATCGATAGTGATCTGAAGCGCGGACTCGATGCGACCCAGCCCCTGAAGGCCGATGATATGGCGTTCCTGGGGCAGTTCGGTCATGAGCTGCACGAAGCCCTGGCCTTCCGCGGACCCGATCAGATTCGACGTCGGCACCCGGACATTGTCGAAAAAGAGTTCCGATGTGTCCTGGCTCTTCTGGCCCATCTTTTTCAGGTTGCGTCCCCGGCGGAACCCTTCCACTTCGTCCGTCTCCACCATGATCAGGGAAATGCCCCTGGCGCCCTGCTCCGGATCGGTCTTGCAGACCACGCAGATCAGATTGGCGGTCTGACCATTGGTGATAAAGGTTTTCTGTCCGTTGATGACATATTCATTCCCGGACTGACGGGCCGTGGTGCGGATGCTTTGCAGATCCGAGCCGGTGCCCGGTTCGGTCATGGCGATGGCGGTCACCAACTCGCCGCTGGCACACCGGGGCAGCCATTTACGCTTCTGTTCCTCCGTGCCGAAATGGAGAATGTAGGGCGTCACAATGGCGTTATGCAGGGTGACGCCGAACCCGTCCACGAGCGCCGCCGCCTGGGATTCAATGATCATGGCTTCGTGGGCGAAATTGCCGCCCGCGCCGCCGTATTCCTCCGGCATGCTCGCACACAGAAGACCCGCCTCACCGGCCTTGTACCAGGCATCCCGGTCCACCACGCCCTGCTCGATCCACTTTTCATTGTAGGGCGCACACTCCCTCTCGAAAAACCGCCGGGATGCTTCGGCAAAAATTTCGATATCTTCCGTGCGCCAATCAGGACGCTCTACCTGCAAGACGGACATGGGTTCCTCCTTCGCCGTTGTTTTGCTCTATACGGATTTTTCTCAGAACTCATCCGCCGCCAGGGCCATGACCGGCGCCGCACCCGCTTCGAGTTTGGCACGATGAACTGCGGCTTCAGGCGCCACCCGGGCCACGAAGTAGCGGGCGCTGGCCAGTTTGCGCTCATAAAAGGCTTTGTTGGGCACACCTTCATGGATGCGTTCCATGGACCGCCGGGCAATGTCGAGCCAGGTGTAGCTCAGGGCCGTGACGGCGAAGAGATTGAGATAGTCCGCCGACCCCGCAGCCGCGTTGTCGAAGTCCGCCAGGGCGTGTTCCGCCAGCCATGTGGTGGCCCCGTGGAGATGGGCGGAGGTGGTCTCCAGGGCCTCGACAAAAGGTGCGAGATCCTGGTCGCCTTCGCATTCGCTCTTCAACTGGGCGATATCCGCGAAGAAGGTGTTCACCGCACGTCCGCCATTGGCCATGAGCTTGCGGCCGACCAGATCCAGGGCCTGGATGCCGTTGGTGCCTTCGTAGATCAGAGAAATGCGCACATCCCGGACGAACTGCTCCATGGGATAGTCCTTGACGAACCCACTGCCGCCCAGCACCTGCTGGGCCCAGATTGCGTTCATCAGACCTTTCTCCGTCAGATAGGCCTTCAGGATCGGGGTCATCAGCGCCATGTAGTCCCCGGCCTTTTCCCGCACCGCCGGATCCTCGGACTTGTGCTCAAGATCGCCCCAGAGACCGACCCACAGGAGCAGGGCCCGGGCGCCCTCGTTGAAAGCCCGCACTTCCATCAGCATGCGGCGCACATCCGGGTGAACCATGATCGAGTCCGCCGGCGCATCGGGCTCGTTGGCGCCGGACAGGGCCCGGCCCTGGCGGCGGTCCTTGGCGAAGGCAAGAGCGTTCTGGTAGGCGATTTCGGAAATGGACAGACCCTGAAGACCGACCCCGAGCCGGGCCTCGTTCATCATGGTGAACATGGCGCGCATGCCCTTGTGGGGCTCACCCACCAGCCAGCCTTTCGCACCTTCGTAATTCATCACGCAGGTGGCATTGCCGTGAATGCCCATCTTGCTTTCAAGGCCGCCGCAATAGGCTCCATTACGTTCACCCAGGGAACCGTCCGGGTTCACCAGGAATTTCGGCACGATGAAGAGGGAAATGCCTTTGACACCGTCGGGTCCGCCCGGGATCTTGGCCAGCACCAAGTGGATGATATTCGAGGTCAGATCCTGCTCGCCGCCGGAAATCCAGATCTTGGTGCCGCTGATGGCATAGCTGCCGTCATCCAGGGGCTCCGCCTTGGTGCGAATGAGGCCCAGATCCGTCCCGCACTGAGGTTCAGTGAGATTCATGGTGCCGGACCATTCCCCGGACACAAGCTTGGGCAGATAGGTCGCCTTCTGTTCTTCCGTGCCGTGAGCGAGGAGAGCGGAATAGGCACCGTGGGACAGCCCCGGATACATGGCAAATGCCATGTTCGCCGAGGACACCATTTCATTGAGGGCAAGGCCGATAACCGCGGGCAGTCCCTGGCCGCCATAATCCGGCGTCGACGTCAGGCCGACCCACCCCCCTTCACTGAAGGTCTTGTAAGCCTCGGGGAAGCCGTCCGGGGTCTTCACACTCCGGGTCTGGGGATCATAGGTGCAGCCCTGACGATCGCCGATTTCATTGACCGGGAGCAGGACCTCCTCGGACAGACGCGCCGCCTCGGTCAGGATCGCATCCACAAGGTCCGGCGTGGCTTCCGCAAATCCGTCCAGATTGGAATAGCGCTCCAGATGGAGCAGGTCTTCGAGGATGAATTTCGTGTCGTTCACCGGCGCCTGATACACAGCCATGATGGTCCCTTTCCTGATCGTTCTTTGTGCCCCAACAACCAGCCCCGAACCGGGGCAACGTGGTTTTGCGGGGGTTCGTTCCAATGGCCGGAAGCACCGCATCAGCACCACCGCCCCGTTCATCAATTGAGAGCTCCGATGTTCCGCCTCCCGAACGGTCCTTTCCAGGACACACCGTTCCAGGGGGCGAAACACAGTCATCTGCGGCGGTGCCCTGCCCCGGCCAATGGGTCCGTCATCGCCGGGGTGGGACCGCAAATCCCACAATGGCGGGTGCCCCGCCGAGTCCATCTCCTTCCAGGGCTGTCAGCCGGGCCCGGGCCGCGTCCCTGGCAGCCTTCAGTTCACCGAGCGCATCGTCGATATCCCGCCGCTGGGCCTCCAGAACGGCGATCCGCTGTTCGAATTTTCCAAGGGCATGGGTGATCTGCGCCGCCTGGCCATCCCGCAAATCGTAGAGGTCGAGCATCTCCTTGATCTCATCGAGAGAGAAGCCGACACGCCGTCCGCGCAGGATGAGGGACAACCGCGCCCGGTCCCTGCGGCCATAGATCCGGGTCTGCTTCCGGCGCCGGGGCGCGAGCAGGCCTTTGTCCTCATAAAAGCGGATGGTGCGGGGCGTGATCGAGAATTCAGCGGCCAGATCGGAAATGGAGAATTCCTGGGCGTCCACGCCAGACTGGTCCGGCGAACGCACGGCTGAACGGTCCGTGGTTGGGCGGTCCGTGGTTGAACGGTCACCAATGAGGCGATCCGAGCCCGAGTGGCCTTCGGCGGGCGGGGTGCTAAGTGTCTTGAGCAGATCCATGTATCCAATCGAGGTCATGCAAACCAGCAGGGATGTACGCCGCCAAGGTCGACATCCAGGCATAGAGAACGCTAGTTGACGTTAACGTAAACGTCAAAGGGTGAGCCGGTCACAAATCAGGCCGGGCCAAGTCGGTTGATCCCTGGTTTCCCCGGATGCGTGTCCCCCCCCCCGGGGCGCGGCGTACAAGCGAGGATCCATTCAAGCGCCGCCCTTCGCGCGAATCGTTTATGACCTGCTCCACTGCGGTGGCGTCTTCTCTGAAGTCATCTCCCTGCCGGTCTTACTTTCCCCTGAACGCTCTCTTCGGAACCGACCCACCGGAACCGTCATTCCCGTCCTTGCGCCGCAACTCTGTCCTGAACCCAGATCTGGTATCCAAGTAAGAATTTGCACACCAGATGCTGCAAGCTATCGTGGTTGCAGTGCGAATCATCTTCAGTGATCAGTGATTTGGTTGCGCCTTGCGTGACCAAGCCCCGACCGGCGTTTGAAGATGCGGTCATCACCGGATCGGGCGCATCCTGATCGTCCACCCTGCGGACGGTTTCCCTGCTTTTCCGCTGTCCCCGTTTGGAGGCGTTCGTGAACCAAGCCACGGCCCATGTTCCTGAGTTTGAGGAACCCGACACGCGAGATGAAGCCAGCCATGGCGCGCAGACGGCCCATGATCCGGAGTCTCGCGGGGACCATGGTGCGGCCGATGAAGCCGAGCTTCGCCGGACACTCCCCCACGACCCGGCCGATTATTCCGCTGCGATCAACGAAGCCCTCCAGCGTATGCGCAGCACCCGTCCGATGGATCGCGACCGGCAGCGGGAAAAAGAACGCAACCGCAACCGGACTTCGGACCAGGATAATCGGGACGAACAAGACCACTTGGCCGAACCGAACAGCTTGCCGGAGCAGAACCTCCCGGGTCCGGCCCCCAGCGCCGCTCCAGCGCCTGCCCCCGCACGCACACCTGATGCAACCGAACTCGACATCGCGCCTCTGACCAACGCCATCGATGCCCTGGCGTCCCGTATGGACAAGGCGGATGAGCGCAGCGCCCGGGCATTCACCGGTATCACCGATGCCCTTTCGGCACTCGCGTCCAGGATCTCCGGAGACAATGCCGCCACTCAGGACAGCCCGGAGGAGGCCCCTGGCCAAGGCACCGCCGTCAACGCCGAATTCATCAATGCTTTCCGTGCCCTGACCACCCAGGTGCAGGATCTGGGCGCCCGGATGACCCAGCTTGAACAGGCGGACAAGGGCGACCTGGAATCCCTGGCGGGGCTGGAGGATGCGGTCCGCCGTCTCACCCTCCAGGCAGAGGAACGGGACGATGAAGGTGCCGGCGGGCTTGGGGCGATTGAGGCCAAGCTGAGCCAGATGGAAGCCCGGATCGAGGAATTGCAGGGGGATCATGCGGCGGGTACCGATTCCCTGCGTGAGCGGATCTTCGAACTCAGCGAAACCCTGGACCATGTCTCCTCCAAGGCCCAAAGCGCCGTTCAGCCCAAGGCCCTTGCGGCCCTTGAGCAGCGGATGCAGGAACAGACTGTCCGCACGGTAACCGAAGCCTTGGACGGGGCCCTTGATGGTGCTGTCAGCGGTGCCCTGACCGGCGCCCTGGACGGGGCCTTGAACACCGCGCTTTCCGGTGCTCTGGACCGGGCTTTGGGCAAGGCTCTGGATGAATTCACCCAGCGTCTGGAAGGGGCGGAAGACCGCAGCGCCGAGGCCATCCAGACCCTGGAGCGGGATGTCACCGCCATCCACGATCATCTCCAGGCCCTGCGGGACGATGGACCCCAGTTCTCCGGCGGTGGCTCCGGAAACAGCAATTCCGCCAGTTTTGACATGCTCGACGACCGTCTTGATCAGATGGAGCGACAAAACACCCGCAGTCTGGAAGATCTGCGCGCAGAGATGCGCACGCTCGCAGACCGGATGATCCAGGGCCCCCGACAGGGCGTCGTCACCGATGAGGACACCGCCGCGGAACGCGATACACCCCCGTTCCGCGAAGCCCACCAAGGATTTGATAGCCAAGGTCAGGATGAGAATGATCACGGGCAAGCCATGGGTCTGCGCGCCGACGGGCCCGAGACACGGGAAAGCGCCTACAGCCAGACGGCCTTTGAGGACGAAGACGACGATCCATCGGGTCCTTTCGACTTTCTCGATGCAGCCCGCGAGGCTGCTGAAGCCGCTGCCCGGGCACGGGCGGAGGAAGAGCGCAACGGCCAGGAACAGGATTACGAGCAGGACCGGCCCCTAAGGCAGGATGAGCCAGGCCAGAAGTGGTTCCAGGGCACCCGCGAGGAAACCGCCTTTCTGGATGAACCGCCCACCTTCGACGAGCAGGCCTTCCGGAATGAGAGCTCGGAAACACCGGGCGAAGACGCGTATGCGAACCGGGACCGCCCCCTGGCCGGATCCTCCGGCCGCGGCAGGACCCATCAGAATGCGGCGGACTTTTCCGATGACCCGGAAGAGCGCAGCTGGACCAACCGGCCGGTTGCGATTGTCTTGCTGACCACGGCCTGCCTCGGCGCCCTTGCGGTTGGGGCCATGGTGCTCATGCGCGGCCTGGATCAGGACGGTGGCCCATCCGCACCGGGCTCCGGCGCAACGCCGTTCTGGCAAGACGCCGCGCTCCCATCCGATACCGGATCAGGCCCATTGGCTCCGGTGTTCGATACTCTCGCTGCCACGAACACCGCCGGTGTCGGCGGCCTTGATGGCATGGGTCAAAGCGCCCTCAGCGCCTTGGAAGATCCGGCTCCCTCATCAATCGGCCGGATTGATCCGAGGGCGGGCGCCCTGCGCCAGGACGCGGGGGCAAGCAATCCGGGAACAGGCAATTCGGGGACAACGAGGCTGGAGACCAGCCCTGCCCTGGCCGGCACACCCCTTCTCGACAGCCGCAATGCCTCCCTGAACGGCGAAGCCCTGTATGCGGAAGCCATCTCCCTCCTGAATGCCCGACAGGGAAGTACCTCAGACCAGAACGCCGCCCGCATGCTGGATCAGGCGGCCCGGTCCGGACTGGCAGCCGCCCACTATCATCTGGGCACGCTCTATCAGGAAGGGCGGGGGGTGGCCCAGGATCAGGCCCGGGCCCGCAGCCATTTCGAGGTCGCGGCCCTCGCCGGTAACCGCCGCGCCATGCACAATCTGGCGGTCATCTTTGCCTCCGGAGTCGGTGTGCCCCAGGACTACACCCGCGCCGCCTCCTGGTTTGAACGGGCCGCACGGCTTGGCGTGACGGATTCCCAGTTCAACCTTGCCGTCCTCTATCTGCGCGGTGAAGGGGTGAACCGTGACCCTGCCCAGGCCCTGCATTGGTTCACCATCGCGGCGGCCCAGGGCGATCAGGAAGCTGTGATCCACCGGGACGATCTGACCCGGTCCCTCGGTCAGGAAGGCCAGGCCATCCGCTCTCAGGCGGCGAACTGGACACCCGAGGAGATGAACAAGGCCGCGAATGGTTTGTTTCAAGACAAAACCGCGGACAGGAACAGCCAGCCCGGCGACATCGAGATGATGCAGTCCCTGCTCGCCGGGATTGGCTATGATATCGGCGCCGTGGACGGCACGTTCGGTCCAAGGACCCGGGAGGCGGTGCGCCAGTTCCAGCGCACGGCCGGTCTCCCCGTCACCGGCGAATGGTCGGCCACTCTCATGGACCGGTTGAGGGCGCAGGCCCGCCAGGGCCGGTAAGACGCCCTCGTTTGGCGATACCTGCCCAGCCGCCATGGAATGCCCACATGGATATGGTGGATCTTTCCAGGGACACTGCCCTGGGCAGTAATCCAAGGCTATGCTAGAGCAACGCCATTGGTTTACTCTGACCGGCTACGCTGCCCGGCTCCATGCCAGCCGGGTCGTGGGCGCGGTGTAAGCCGTCATCTTCCGCCTCCGGACGACCGGGTACCATGTTCCAGATCTATCTGCCCATCGCGGAAATTTCCGTGAACGCGCTTGTCATCCTGCTCATGGGCGGTGGTGTGGGTGTCCTGTCGGGCATGTTCGGGGTCGGCGGCGGCTTCCTGATGACCCCTCTTCTGATTTTCTACGGAATCCCCCCCGCCGTTGCCGTCGCCACGGAAGCCAACCAGATCGTGGCATCATCTGTCAGCGGCGTGTCGGCCCATTGGCGGCGCAAGGCGGTGGATTTCCGCATGGGCACGGTCCTTCTGGCCGGCGGTGTCGTGGGCTCCGTCGCGGGGATCGGCATCTTTCGTTTGCTTCACCAGATCGGGCAGGTGGAGCTGCTGATTTCCATATCCTATGTGGTGCTCTTGGGGGTGATCGGCTCCTTGATGGTCGCTGAAGGGTTCAGCGCCATGCGGGCCCATGACAAGGGCCGCCGGCCGGCATCCCGGCGCAAGAACCGTCACACCTGGGTTCACGGGCTCCCGTTCAAGATGCGCTTCAAGGCCTCGCGGCTTTACATCAGTGCGCTTCTGCCCCTGGCCATCGGCTTTGTGGTTGGGCTGCTGGCCGCGATTATGGGGGTCGGCGGCGGCTTCATCATGGTGCCCGCCATGATCTACCTGCTACGGATGCCTACTAATATTGTGGTCGGAACCTCCCTCTTTCAAATCCTGTTTGTCACAGCCCTGGTCACGATCCTCCATTCGGTCACCAATCAGACCGTGGATGTGATCCTGGCGCTGCTGCTTCTGGTTGGCGGGGTGTTCGGCGTCCAGCTCGGGGTGCGTATCGGGCATAAACTGCGCGGCGATCAGTTGCGGGCCCTTCTGGGCGTTCTCGTTCTTGCGGTCTGTCTCAAACTTGCTCTCGATCTTTTCATGACCCCGGAAGAACTCTTTTCCCTGACGGTGGGAGAAGGGTGATGGGAACGGTCCGGCCCGCCGCGCGTAGAACTCTCCGGGCAAGACCGGCGGCCCTGGTCTGGAGGCTGCTCGGGATCGTTTGCTTGGGCATGTGTTTGTCGGCTCCGGCGCGGGCGGAAACCCTGATCGCGGATTTCTCCGACTATGTAGTCAAGATCCACTCCAACTTCACCGGGGCACGCATCCATGCATTCGGCCTTGTCGGCTCACCCCAGGCCCAGTCCAGCGACGGCTTCCTGATCAGCCGCCCGGCACCGGTGGACGTCATCATCCGCCTTGAGGGACCGGTCCAGAATGTGACCGTGCGCCAGAAGAGCAATGTGGGCGGTATCTGGGTCAACCGCGAAGCCATGACCTTCCGGGAGGTCCCCTCCTTCCTTTCCATCATCAGCACACGCCCTCTGGACGAGATCGCCGATGAGGCCTTTCTCAACCGCAACCGGCTGGGCTTCAATGTCACCGCCCCCCTTCCCATGGCACCGACCCCTGTCCCAGCCCCGACACCGGTTCCTGATGAGCCACGGGACAGCACCATGATCCTGGGGCAGCCGTCGAACACGGACGACGCGCAGACCCCGGCAGAGGATCTGGTCGAAGATGAGGCAGAGGGTGAGGTTGGGGGCGACACCGGCGATGAGACTGGCGATGAATCCTCAGGCGGTATCGATGCGGAACAGTCCGCTTCAGCCGACGAGCTGGAGTCCTTCCGGCAGGCCCTTATTCGTCTGAAGCAGAACAAGAACCTGTATATCGAGGAGCCGGGGGGTGTGGTGCTCCGGGGCGGGCGTCTTTTTCATGCGGTGATCGACCTGCCCGCCCAGGTGCCCCTGGGCACATACACCGCCAGGGTTCTGGCCATTCGGGACGGTGAAGTGATCGGTGCACAGACCGTTCCCCTGGTCGTTGAGAAAGACGGGTTCGAGAACACCGTCTACCAGTTCGCCCACCAGACCCCCCTGCTCTATGGTCTGTTCGCTGTGTTCACGGCGGTTGCCTTCGGTTATGGGGCCTCAAGCCTGTTCCGGCGCAAGTGATCCCCCCTGCTGGGTGCCCCCGCGGAGGTGCTGCGCACCGTGAGCGACAAGACAACAGCGCCGCTTCCGTTTGAACGAAACCGGATCTCATTGAATCAGGCCGGGAATCAGGCCGGCGGCAGATGGCCCCGCTTGACCCAGATGAGGCACCCCTTCTCCGTGCGGATGGGTTGGGCCATGCCTTCCGGGTATCGCAGCCAGGTCTCTGGCCCGCACCGCTCGTCTCCATAGACCATGTCGCCGTGGAGAACGAGGATCTCCTCTCCGCCCTGGGCAGCGCGGCCGGTCCATTCCGTGCCCGGAGCCAGAAACTCCAGGGCAACCTGCTCGCCGGTGTCTGATCCATAGAGATCCAGACGCTTGAGGCCCCCCACGCCGGTCTTGGCAAGAGGTTGCTCCCGCGTCTGAACAACCACGGTCCCGGCTTCCGTATCGGGCATCTGTCGCAGTTTCACGAAGATGATGCAGCCGTCGCGGCTGAAGGGAGCATGGCCGCTGCCCGGCGGATTGCGCACATACGTGCCGGCGGGGAAATCACCGGTCTCGTCCGAAAAGACACCGCTCAGTACCAGGAACTCCTCGCCCTTGTCATGGACGTGGCGGGAAAAGGAACTGCCCGCCCCGTACCGCACGATGGTCGTCGCCCGAGCCACTTCGCCGCCGACCCGGTCCAGAAAGCGCCGGTCCACGCCGCCGCTGGGGGATGGGGTCCAGGGCAGATCACCGGCGCGAACGATCGCGGGCCGGGTAAAATCCGCATTGAGGGTTTCCGGGACGTGATAGGTCATGATGCCTCCTCTTCACCCCAGAGCCGGCCCAAGCGAGTAGGCAAAAAACGGACCGGGGGTGGAATATGTTTCCTCTGATTGGATTTGGGGACCGGTGCTCCGGTCAACAAGCCGCTCACGGCCAGCGCGGGATTGCGTGATGGAACGGGCGCCCCGGGTGCAGGACACAGGCCACAAGATCCAAACCTCGCGCAGCCCAAAAAGCCCAGGCCATAAAACCCAGCCCAACAAAAAAGGGCGACGCTTGGTGCGCCGCCCTTTGCCGTCAGACTTTTGAAACGGGGTTAGGCGGCGGCTTCGGCTCGTTCCGCGCGCTTGATGTTGAACAGGGCGGCGTAGATTGCCGGCAGCAACACCAGGGTCAGCACCGTCGCGAAGCTGAGACCAAAGACGATCACCACCGCCATGGACCCGAAGAACACGTCGGACATCAGCGGCAGAACACCGAAAACGGTCGTCAGGGCACCGAGCATGACGGGACGCACCCGGCTTGCCGCGGAGTCCACCACCGCGTCGAAACGGGGTTTGCCTTCCCGGATCTCCAGATCCATCTGATCCACCAGCACGATGGCGTTCTTGATGAACAGACCCGCCAGGGACAGGACACCAAGAATGGCCATGAACTCCAGCGGCGTGCCCGTGGCGATCAGGCCGACGGCCACACCGACAATCACCATGGGCACCATCAGCCAGATCGCCAGGGGCTGGCGCAGGGCGTTGAACAGCACGACCACCACCAGAACCATCGCAAGGATGCCAAGGGGAATGGTCCCTGCGAGCTGGCCGTTGGCTTCGGCACTGTCGCCCACCTCGCCGTCCCAGCGCAGCCGGTAGCCCCGGGGCAACTCGATGGCCTCGATGTCGGCCTGCACCATGGCCAGAACCTGGGATGGCAGAAGCCCGTTCATGGCGTCCGCCTGGGCGGAAATGGCCCAGACCCGGTCTTCCCGCTTCAACATGCTGTCCCGCCAGACAACCCGGGCACCCTCCAGGGTTTCAGACAGGGGCACGGTCTGGCCGGTTCGCTCACTGGGGATCTGGATGCTGAGACCTGTTGCCAGATCCAGCCGTTCCCGCTCCGGCGCCCGGTAGATGATCGGGATCAGGTCCTCCCCGTCCCGGTAGGTGCCCACGGTCCGCCCGGAGAAGGTGGCATTGAGAGTATTGGCCAGATCCTCCCGGGACACACCGACACGATTGCCCCGCTCCGCGGCGTATTGCGGTTCAAAGACAGGCTTCTGCTGGCGCCAGTCTGTCTTGACCCCAATCGTGTACGGATTGTTCGCGAGGATCGACCTTGCCTGGCTAGCCAGACCGCGCAGAACATCCGGATCGGGACCAAGGAAGGTGGCTTCGATCTTCGAGCCCTGGCTCGGCCCCAACACGAAGCGGGAGACCCGGGCCTGGGCGTCCGGGAAGCCAGCGTCAAGGTCGCGCTGAAGGATCGGCATCAGCCTCGTGACCGCTTCCAGATCGGTCACGTTCAACAGGATCTGGGCGAAGCTCGTGTTCCGGTTTTCAATCCGGTAGATGAGCATGTAGCGCAGGGTGCTGCCGCCGATAAGGGTATGGACATCTTCAATCCCCTCATACTCCGCCAGCTTCGCCTCGATCTCCCTCATATAGTCCGAGGTGCGTTCAATATCCGTGCCTTCCGCCAGGAAGAAATCAATGGCGATTTGTTCCGTGGTCGCATTCGGGAAGAAGCTGTTCTTCACGAACTGGAAGGACCAGATCGAGGCCGCGAAGACCCCGATTGCCAGAACGAAGGTCGCCAACCGGAAATCCAGCACACCGCGCAGGAACGATTTGTAGGCCTTCATGGCAAAGCCGTCTTTGGGCTCCTCCACGGGTCCGTCCGACTTGGCTTCCGGAAATATCAGGCTGGCCAACATTGGCACCAGGGTGATGGCGAACAGCCAGCTGTAGCCCAGTGAAATCAGGATCACCCAGAACAGGTGGTTACAGTATTCACCGGTGTTCCCGGGCGCAAAGCCGATGGGGGCAAAGGCGATGATCCCCACCAGGGTACCGCCGAGCAGCGCCCAGATGGTCTTGCCCACGATGGATTTGGCGGTTGTCAGCAGCTTTTCACCGCGATTGAGCCCATTGACGATGCCGTCGGTAATCACGATGGCGTTGTCCACGAGCATCCCCAGGGCGATGATCAAGGCCCCGAGGGAAATCCGGTGCATGGGGATGGCCATCAAATACATGGTCACCAGGGTTGCGGCGATGGTGATGACCAGGACGCCGCCGATGATCAAGGCCGAGCGCAGCCCCATGAAGATGAACAGGGTGACCAGCACGATGACCACGGCCGCCAGCACGTTGAGAACGAAGCTCTCCACTGCCGCGTTGACCGCATCGCCCTGGTGATAGAACTCATGGACTTCGATCCCGAGAGGACGGCTCGCCTGGGTTTCGGCCAGTTTCGCCCGGATGTCTTCGCCGATCTTGGCGACATTCGAGCCGCTGACATTCGAGATTCCCAAGGCAATCGCATCGGCGCCGTTGAACCGGGCCATGACGCTTGCGGGCTCGACATAGCCCCGTCTCACCGTGGCGATGTCGCGGAGATAGGTGATATCCCCGCCATTGTTGCCGGAGACCACCACATTGCCGATGGCTTCCACGGAGCTCAGCTCACCGGTGGGCCGAATGACCACGCGCAGATCCCCGACCTTGGCATCGCCCGCGGACACAACGGCATTCTGGCCGGAGAGGTCCGCAAAGACGCTTTCAAGCTGCACGCCGAAAGCTGCGGCCCGGTCCCGGGCGATTTCCACATAGATCGCCTCGGTCCGTTCCCCGAAGGTGCTGACCTTGGCGACGTCCTCGACCGCGAGAAGGTCCGTGCGCAGATCCCAGGCATACTCATAGAGTTCAGCCAGGGAAAAACCTGGGCCGGTGATCACATAGTAAAGGCCGTAAACGTCACCGAAATCGTCATTGACCACCGGTGTCCCTGCACCTGAGGGCAGCTTGGCGCGGGCATCGGAGACCCTGGCGCGCAGACGGTTGAAGACCCGGGAGAGGTCATCCTTGTTCGGCGAGAACGCGTGCTTGATATCCACCTCGACGATGGAGAAGCCATAACTGGAGGTGGAGCGGATCTCATCGACTTCCTGCATGCTCTGCAGTTCGGTCTCGATGGCATCGCTCACCTCGTTGGCCACTTCAAGAGGTGTCGCCCCAGGATACTGGGTGTAGATCTGCGCAGTCCGGATGGTGAATTCGGGATCCTCGAACCGGGGCATGGTCTGATAGGCGAAGTAGCCGCCCACCAGGGAAATTGCCACGACGATCCACATGATCAGCCGGTTCTTGATGGAATACTCTGCAATATTCATGGCGCCGCCCCTTACGGTTCGTAGCGACGCACTTTAGCGCCTTCGGTCAGGTAGGTGCCGCCTGCCGCAATGATCTGATCGCCGGCGGCCAGTCCGCCCGCCACGGTCACCGTGCCTCCTTCAGGCTCTCCGAGGACGATATCCCGGCGTGTCACGGTCAGCGTGTCCGGATCCACGAGCCAGACATATGTCTGGCCGGCCTCGCTCTGGACCGAGTTCACCGGCACCTGAATGTTTGTTTGCGCACCATCTTCACCGGCGAGGGTGTAACGGCCATAGATCAGGCCGGTCATGCCGGGCAGGATCGTCAGGCCTTCAGGTGTGGCGAACGAGAATTTGGTTTCGAATGTCTGGGTTTGGGCATCGGCCAGGGCCGTGGTCTCGCTCAGTGTCGCGACCAGCCGGAGATTGGGCGCCGCGTCCAGGACGACATAGAGATCGACGGGCTGGATCAGATCGGCATTGATCACGATGGAAGCCGGGATCTGCACCACGGCCTCGACCGCTTCAGCACCCTGGAGGGTCATGATGGGCTGGCTCGCGCTGACCGTTTCAAAGGCTTCCACATGGATATCGGCGACGATGCCATTGAAGGGCGCGAAGAGTGTGGAGTCGCTCAGGTCCTTCTCTGCGGAGTCCAGCCGTGCCCGAGCAATGTCCGCCGCCGCCCTGCGCTGATCGAAGGTGCTGCGAGCGATATTGCCACGCTGGATCAATTCCTGGGCACGGGCAAAATCATCCCTGGCCTGTTGGAACTCGGCCCGGGCCACGGAGACAGCGTTCTCGAAGTTGCGCTGATCAAGCTGGGCAAGTTGCTTGCCGGCTTCAATCTCCTCGCCTTCGTTGACACTCAACTCCTGCAGGAGGCCGCCGACCTGGAAGGCAATGACCGTGGTTTCCGCCGCGCCCACAACCATCGGCAGGCGGAACGACCGGACGACCGTGCTTTCTTTCACTTCGAAGATTTTTGCCGGGCGCACTGCGGGGGCGTCCGGTTCGGGGAGTTCTTCAGTGCATGCCGCAACCGACCCGACCGTGGCCAACACAATCAAATATTTCCATAACACTCGCATCTCTGAGCCCTCTCCAGTTCCCAATTACGGGGGTCTTAACATGTCAGAACCCTGGCGTCCCCCCGGTTATTGCCTCTTTGCCGCCGATCAACCGGCGGATCACCACCCTGGCGCGTGGCCAGGACAAAGCGGAAATGCCGGAGCCGGAATAAACTCAGAACGGGGCCCGCAGGGAACGGCGCAAATCCTCATCAGCACCATAGATCCAAGGAACAGTCATCAGGTGCAATGAGTATCGTTTTGCTAGAAATTAGCATAACAGGACTGATCACGCCGCTTTTCTGAACGGTGGCAGAAAAGGTTCCAAATCCTTTCCATCCTATGACAATTTGTCCCGGCGCACCGACAGTCGACGCCACCGCCACCCCAATCAACACGCCCCAATAACGCACCAGGGTATTCAGCTTGCGGATGAGGCGGTGCACCCGGCCTCATCCAAGAATGGTGTCTGGTATGGTTAAGGGTGTCTTCAGGCACCCACACTCGCCGGGCCGGGATTGCGCTTCAGGCAAAGGCAATGGCTTTGCCTGAAGCGGTTTCGGTGCAAATTTAAGGGTGTGGGGCACCCTTCGATCCGGATTGTGCCGGCACGGGAGCGCCGAACAGATCTGCCCATGGGTCTGGGTCTGGATCTGGATCTCCGTCCCCGCCGCACCTCAGTTCCGGCCCCAGCTTAGTTCTTGAATGGAGGCATGCCGCCATGGCCGACCAGACCACCAGCCGCATTCCCGCCGCGGCCTCAACCTTTGGGTATCTCGGTGCCCTGCCCTTCGCCGTCGGCGCAACGGCCTTTTGGCTGCTGGAGGATGCAAGAGCCCTGGCGGCCCTCGCGGCCTATGGGGCCATTATCCTGTCCTTCATGGGCGGTGTCCGCTGGGGTCTGGCCATGACCCGGGCGGAAGAAACCGGCTTTGCCCAGCTGGGTCTGAGTATCGCGCCGGCCTTCGTCGCCTGGGCCGCCCTGCTCACCACGATTTTATGGCCTGATGATCCTCTGGCCCCGGCCATTCAACTCCTGCTTCTGACCGCGGCCTTTGCGGGACTGCTCTGGTCCGATCTCCAAGCCACCAGACGCGACCTCGCCCCCGCCTGGTATCCCGGCCTGCGTATCCCCCTGACGGTGATTGTGCTCGCGTCCCTCGCCGTTGCCCTGGCCCGGGTCCTGGTCACCCAGTTTTTCAGCGGCACGGTTTAAAACGTCCAATCAGGCAGGGGTGCAGACCCACGCCTCCTCACATCCGCCAGACCGACGGCGGGGATGCCAGATCCGGAACGAGTTTACGGTGTTCCAGGACATACACCCTGTCCTTACCCAGTAGATGGGCCTGAAACGCGTCAGGGAAGACCGGCTCAAAGGCAGGATCGAGGACGCACAAGCCGCCGGTGAAAGCCCCGAATGCGGGCATGACCAGCCGGGTTCCGTCACCGGCAAAACAGCGCCGGCGCACCCGCCGCCCCCGGACCCGGACACTGGCACAGGGATGGAGGTGACCGGCCACTTCCCCCGCAGCGGGACCGGCAGAGGGCTCGTGGCGGAATGTCAGGGGACCGATGGAAAGGGTCTCCTCGATCCGGCCGCCGAAGCCTGTGGGCGGAAGCGGATCATGGTTACCCGCAATCCAGATCCAGTCGCAACCGCCGGTCAGGGCCCGCAAGGTCTCGATATCCTGGCGGGCAAGACGGGCCGCAGCCCCCGTGTCATGGAAGGAATCCCCCAGGGCGATCACTCGCTCGGGCTTGTAATCCGCGCACAGAGCGACAATCCGGGAGAGGGTCATGCGGCTGTCATAGGGCGGCAGATAGATCCCCTGACGGGCAAAGGATGAGCCTTTCTCCAGATGGAGATCCGAGACCACCAGAAGCTTTTCTTCAGGCCAGATCAGGGCGCCCAGGGGATCGCCCAGCAGGGTGACACCCTCGATCCGGATGGCGCCGTGCCCTGGAATGTCTTCCAGGCTCGGATTTGTTTTTACGGCACGCTCAGTCAAGCCGGACCGCCTCCTCAATCAGATCATCCGCCGCTTCACCCAGAAGCGCTTCGCTTGCGGCCCCATAGACCGGTTCCCGGCCGATTTCCAGCATTACCGGCACCGCCAGGGGAGAAACCCTGGAGAGATGTTTGTGGACGATTCTGCCCTGAACCCGGCGCAGCATATCCCCCAGCCGCCCGATATCCAGGAGACCGGCGGACGCGTCCTGCCAGGCGGCTTTCAGAAGAATGTGGTCCGGCTCGTGGGCGCGGAGCACATCATAGATCAGGTCGGAGGAAAATGTGACCTGCCGCCCGGTCTTCTCCTTGCCCGGGTGGCGCCGTTCGATCAGCCCCGCGATGACCGCACAATAGCGGAAGGTGCGTTTCAACAGCCCCGCCTCCGCCATCCAAGCGTCCAGATCGTCCCCCAGCATGTCCTGGTCGAACAGACCCGCCATGTCCAGATCCGCCGGGGAGCGCAGGCACCAGACAGCAATGGCATAGTCGTTGGCCACAAACCCCAGAGGGTTCAGACCCGCCCGTTCCATCCGCCTGGTGAGCAGCATGCCCAGGGTCTGGTGGGCGAGGCGCCCTTCAAAGGGATAAGCCACGAGATATTCCTTGCCGCCCCGGGGAAAGGTCTCCACCAGCATCTGTTCCGGACCGGGAAGAAGGGAGCGTTTGCCCTGGAGTTCAAGCCATTCGCGCACCTGATCCGGCAGGGCCGCCCACTGCTCAGGCACGAAGATCATCTCCCGCACCCGTTCGGCCAGATAGGTGGACAAGGGAAACTTGCCCCCCTGCCATGAAGGCACCATGGGGTCCTCCCCCGTGGCCCGGGTGACCTGAACCTCCGTCTCGTGAAGACCTTCAAAGCGCAGCACCTCACCGGCGAACAGGAACGTATCCCCCGGTCGCAGTTGCTCCACCATCCATTCCTCGATCTCGCCCAGCACCCGCCCCCCCCGGCGGACCATGGCCCGGGCCTGCCCTGCCTTCTGCGCACCTCCCCCCCGGCCCAGGCGCACCTTCATCATCGGCGACTGGACGATGGTGCCCACATTCATGCGGTAGGACTGGGCGACACTGGGATGGCTGACCCGGAAGAGGCCTTCCGGGGTCTTGGTGATGCGCCGGAACCGGTCATAGGCCCTGAGCGCGTAGCCACCACAGGCCACGAAATCCACCACCTGCTCGAAACTCTCATAGGTCAGGGTCCGGTAGGGTTCCGCAGACACCACTTCCTCATAAAACCCGGTCATGGAGAACGGCTCGGCACAGGCCATGCCCAGAACATGCTGGGCCAGCACGTCAAGCCCTCCGTCCCGGGATGGTGCCCCATCGAGAACCGACTGGATCGCCGCTTCCTGGGCCGCCCGGCATTCGAGCACTTCGAACCGGTTGGAGGGCACCAGGATCGCATGGCTGGGCTCATCAAGACGGTGATTGGCCCGGCCGATACGCTGGAGAAGACGGCTTGCCCCTTTCGGCGCCCCCATATTGATCACCAGATCCACCGCCCCCCAATCAATTCCCAGATCGAGGGTCGAGGTGCAGACCACAGCCCGGAGCTTGCCTTCCGCCATGGCCGCTTCCACCTTGCGCCGCTGTTCCACATCCAGGCTGCCGTGGTGAAGGGCGATGGGCAGACCATCCTCGTTCTCCCGCCACAGGGTCTGGAACACCAGTTCCGCCTGGGACCGGGTATTGACGAACACAAGCGCCGTGTTGGCCTTGCGGATGGCGTCATACACTTCGGGCATGGCATGGCGGCCCGTATGTCCGGACCAGGGCACATGGGCCTGGGAGACCAGGACATCCACCTGGGGCACGGCGCCCCCCTGGCCCCGCACCTCCGCCGCCAGCCGCACCTCCCCGGCAGCCTGGGGCACCAGCCACCGGCGCAGCCGCTCGGGTTCATGGACCGTGGCCGACAGGCCGATGCGCACCAGATCCTGCGAGAGCCGGGACAGGCGCGCCAGCCCCAGGGCCAGAAGTTCCCCGCGCTTGGAATTGTCCAGGGCGTGCAGTTCGTCGATGATAACATATCTCAGCTTACGGAAAAATCTCGCACTGTCCTTATAGGCCAGGAGAAGCGCAAGCTGCTCCGGTGTGGTCAGCAAAATGTCCGGCGGGGTGGAGCGCTGGCGCTGGCGCTTATGGGCCGGCGTGTCTCCCGTGCGGGTCTCCAGACGGATGGGCAGTCCCATTTCACGGATGGGGGTTTCCACATTGCGCGCCACATCCACCGCGAGCGCCTTCAAGGGGGAAATGTAGAGGGTGTGCAGACCGCCAAGCTGAGGATGGGTCTCCTCCTCCCGCTGCACCAGATCCACCAGGGACGGCAGAAACCCCGCCAGGGTCTTACCGCCACCGGTGGGCGCGATCAGTAGGGACGATCCTTGGCCGCGCACCGTCTCCAGCAATTCAAGCTGGTGGGCGCGCGGCGTCCAGCCTCTGCCAGTGAACCAGTCGCCGATCACGGGCGGCAGAACGATGTTGGCAGGAGTGGCGCTTGTTTTTGTCTTGGTCCGTCGGGAAGGCATGGAACCTTGCAAGTCGAAGAGTGGTCAGGACGGGTCGTCCGGTGTGTGGCCAGAACCAGTGTTGTCGGGGCCGGAATTGTTGGGGCCAGAGTTGTTGGGGCCAGGACGTTCGGGACCGGGGTGCCGGCCCTCCGTCCTGTTCCGACCCTTCCTGGTCCTCTCCTCCCTGGACCCGGTGCGCCTGCGCCGCCGCTTGCGCCACCAGCGGATGGCCCGGACCTCCGACCGGCGGCGGAACCGGCGGACCCGATGGGAATCGATGGACAGGATCAGCATCCCCGGCCCCCACATCCACAGTCCGATAACGGGCATGGCAAAGCCGAGGGTGCCGACCACGATGAATGTCACACCCAATATAGTACGCCCCGTGCGCGACCGTGGAACGGGAAGCCGCCAGCGCCAGACCCGCACATGGGGGCGGGGCATGGCCGGGGTCGGGCGGACATTGCGCTTGGGCCTCGGTTTTTGCCGCCACCAGGACCGGCGCAGACGCTTGCGCTCATAAGGTCCGCTGTGGTGGTGATCCTCGCCATCCTCTGGACCGCCTTTCGGAGGCTCGTCAGTCATGTCCGGCCTTTCCACGTCCGCCCGCGTGTGATGTCCCGTCCCCTGAAAACTCCCGCCGTGCCGTCCCGAACCCAACCTGTGATAGCCCCTGTTGGGCCGGTCAATTCGCCTGGGAAGCCGATCACTCTATTTTCCATACTTGGTGGACCGAGGACCGCCGTCACGCAACCGCTTCCGGATCCGCTTCATGGTGCACGTTTCCCCTCCCCCGGCCCACGATATTCTGCATCCAACCGACGCGGGACTCTATTGCCCGCCGGGGGACTTCTATGTGGACCCGGTTCGCCCCTCCGATCGTGCGGTCATAACCCACGGTCATGCGGACCATGCGCGCTGGGGTCACCGGAGCGTTCTAGCCACAGCGGAGACCCTCGCCATCATGGCTGTGCGGTACGGCGCGGATTTCGCCGCCAGCACCCAGACACTTGGCCTTGGGGAAACAGTCGATCTGAATGGCGTCACCGTGACGCTGCGCCCGGCAGGCCATGTGCTGGGAAGCGCTCAGGCGGTGATCGACTATCGGGGGCGCCGCATCGTGGTCTCCGGTGATTACAAACGCCGGGAAGACCCGACCTGTGTGGGTTTCGAGCCTGTCTCCTGCGATGTGTTCATCAGCGAGGCAACCTTCGGACTTCCGGTCTTCCGCCACCCTCATACCGACGGAGAAGTGGCCAAACTGACCGCCTCCCTGGAGACATTTCCCGACAGGCCTCATCTTGTCGGTGCCTACGCCCTGGGCAAGGCCCAGCGTGTGGTGGCCCTGTTGCGCCGCTCAGGCTATGACGCGCCCATCGTTCTCCACGGCGCCATGAAGAAACTCTTCGATCTGTACAAGGATCAGGGTCAGGATCTGGGTCCGTTCGAAGGCGCCGCCGGCCAGCCGAAAGCAGCCTTCAACGGGCGCATCACCCTGTGCCCGCCGTCTGCGTTGAACGACCGCTGGTCCCGGCGCCTCAATGATCCGGTCACCGCCTTTGCCTCGGGTTGGATGCGGGTGCGCGCCCGCGCCCGCCAGAGAGGGGTGGAACTGCCCCTGATCATCTCCGACCACGCCGATTGGGACGAATTGCTGGAAACCGTCGATGATGTGGGTCCGGAAGAACTCTGGGTGACCCACGGGCGGGAAGACGCCCTCTGCCACGCCGCCACCGTCAAAGGGTTGACCGCCCGCCCCCTGTCCCTGGTCGGATACGGGGAGGAAGACGGCGGAGAGGATGATCAGCAGGCCAACAGCGATCAGACGGAGGATCAAGAGAAGCCGTCTGCAACGGGCGGTGTCACGGGGGACACGGCCCCATGAAGCCTTTTTCCGTCCTTCTCGACCGTCTCAGCACCCAGGCCCAGCGGAACGGGAAACTCCGTCTTATGATGGACTATTTCCGGGACGTGCCGGACCCGGACCGGGGCTGGGCCGTGGCCGCACTCACCGGCGATCTGGATTTCAAGGCCGCCAAGCCCTCGATCCTGCGGGGTCTGGCCATGGACCGGGTGGATCCGGATCTTTTCGCGCTTTCCTACGACTATGTCGGCGACCTTGCGGAAACCGTTTCCCTGATCTGGCCGGAGCAGCCGGCCCCGGACGGCACCTTTCCCGAACCGCCCCGCCTCTCCCATGTCATCACCACCGTGGAGGGCACGGGCAAGGCGCGGCTGCCGGGCCTGCTCGCGGGCTGGTTTGACAGCCTGGATGCCACGGGCCGCTGGGCCCTTGCCAAACTGATTACCGGCGGGTTGCGTGTGGGGGTATCCGCGCGGCTCGCCAAGACTGCCCTTGCTCAGTATGGCTCTCAATTCGGTTCTGTCGCGGTCAACGATATCGAGGAACTCTGGCACGGCCTTGAACCACCCTACACGGATTTGTTCGCCTGGCTTGAGGGCAAGGCCGACAAGCCGGAAACCGCTGCGGCCGCCCCGTTCCGCCCGGTGATGCTTGCCCATCCCCTGGAGGAGCCGGATCAGGCTGCCATTGCCGATGTCACCACCTATCGCGCGGAATGGAAATGGGACGGGATCCGGGTCCAGGCGGTCAGTGAAGGCGGTGTCAAACGTCTGTACAGCCGCAGCGGCGAGGACATTTCCAAGACCTTCCCGGACATGCTCGACCGGCTCACCTTCGAAGGCGCCATTGACGGGGAACTGCTGGTGGCCCGGGAGGGGGTCGTGGCCCCCTTTGCCGACCTCCAGAAACGGCTCAACCGGAAGACCATTTCCGCCAGCCTCATGGCCTCCCATCCGGTGATGATCCGGGCCTATGACCTGCTCACATTCGAGGGGGAGGACTGGCGCCCCCGCCCCTTCGATGAACGCCGGGCCCGACTCGCCCGGTGGATCGGAGAGGCGAAACCCGAGGCCATAGACCTGTCAGAGCAGCTATCCTTCAAAAGCTGGGACGATCTTGCCACCCTGCGCAGTGCTCCGCCTGAGGAGGGTATCGAAGGGCTCATGCTCAAACGGGGGGACAGTCCCTATCTCCCGGGCCGGGTGAAGGGCCACTGGTTCAAATGGAAGCGCGACCCGTTCCTTGTGGATGCCGTGCTCCTTTATGCCCAGCGGGGTCACGGCAAACGCTCAAGCTACTACTCGGACTACACATTCGGTGTCTGGCGCCTGGAGGAGGGAGCGGATGTGCTGGTTCCCGTGGGTAAAGCCTATTTCGGCTTTACCGATGCGGAACTCCAGCAGATCGACAAATTCGTCCGCAATCACACCACCGCCCGTTTCGGCCCGGTCCGGGAGGTGGTTCATCAGCCCGATGAAGGCCTTGTCCTGGAAATCGCCTTCGAGGGTCTCCAGCGCTCCCCGCGCCACAAATCCGGCATCGCCATGCGCTTTCCCCGGGTCCACCGCCTGCGCTGGGACAAGCCCCCGAAGGAAGCCGACCGGATCGAAGCCCTCACAGCCCTTCTGCCCGCCACCGATTCCTGAGGACAGCCCCCTGGTATCCACGGGCGTGCGGGGATCGAAGGGTGGAGACTGACTCAACCTCAGCGCTGAACCCGCCCGGGCCTCACCAGAACTCGGTGCCCGGCTCGCCCTTGAACGGACCCACCAGATCCGGGGTGACCCAGCCGCCATAGAAATCGCCCGCCTGGGACCGGACCTTGTCGGTGCCCACCCAGCATTCATCCATACGGGAGGGGTAGAACGCGACATAGTCCTTGATCGGTTCGAACGCGGGCGTCGGCTCCGGATAACACCAGGCGGCATTGCGGGAGAACCGGTCGCCCACCTTGATGTGAAAATATTGGGCAAGCCCCTTCCATTCGCACAGGGAGCGACGGTCGGTTTCCGTCAGGAACTCCATGCGAATATCATGGGGAGGCAGATAATAGGTGGGAGGATGACTTGTTTCCAGGACCCGCCAGGCGCCGGTGGTATCGGCGATGACCACACCGCCGAAAATCACCCGCACCCGCTTCGGGGTGGGCTGGCAGACGGCGGGGCGGGGATAGTCCCACACGGATTCCTCACCCGGACGGGGCGGCGGTCCTCTGCGAATTGACGTCATGACACTCAGGCTCCTGCTTCCATATCCAGCACCACCTTGCCGACAACCCGGCGCTCGGTCAGTTCTCTCATTGCCTCGATGGCCTGTTCCAGGGGAAAGGCCCGGTGCACATGGGGGCGGATCAGTCCCGCCGCCGCCCATTCGTCCACTTTGCGCACATTCTCCGCGCCTTTTTGTGGATTGCGCCGGCCATATTCACCAGCCCGCACACCGACCACCGAGAACCCCTTGATCAACGGGATATTGGCGTTCACGGAAGGAATGCGCCCGCTGGTGAAACCGATCACCAGAAGCCGCCCGCCCCAGGCAATACAGCGCAGGGATTCATCGAACACGTCCCCCCCCACCGGGTCATAAATGACATCGGCCCCCCGCCCGCCGGTCAGCGCCTTCACCTCCTCCCGGAAGCCGCCGAGGCTGCCGTCGGGCTTGGTGTAGTTGATCACATGATCCGCCCCGTACTGTTTGACCACCGCCAGCTTGTCGTCCCGCCCGGCTGTCGCGATCACCGTCGCGCCCAACAACCTGCCCAGGTCCACGGCCGCAAGGCCCACGCCCCCCGCCGCACCGTGCACAAGCAGGGTCTCCCCCGGTTCCAGGTGCCCCCGGCGCACCAGGGCCACATAGGCGGTCAGATAGGCCGCCGGATAAGAGGCCGCCGCCCCGAAATCCATGGCCGCGGGCTTTGGGCGCAGCCCTTCTGCGGGCACACAGGCATAGTCCGCCATGGCGCCGAAACGCATGCCCGCCACCACACCATCCCCGGGCCGGTATCCGCTCACCCCCACGCCCACCGCATCCACGACGCCCGCGCATTCAAGGCCGGGCACGAAGGGCAGATCCGGCTTGAACTGATACCCGCCCTGGGTCATCAGCACATCGGGGAAATTCACCGCCGCAGCCTTGACCGCAATGCGGACTTCCCCGGCCCCCGGTTCCGGGATGGGCAGAGTGTCGATCCGGACACCGGAGAAATCTTCGCTCAGCCGGTCGACGATCACGGCACGCATCATTGCTTTGCTCTTTCCGTTCAAGCCACATCCCGGCCCAGGGCCGGGTCGGCGGCGCGGGCGGGGATCTGGGGCTGATAGCCGTTCCGGCGCGCCCGTTTCGCTCCCTTCGCCCATTCCTTTTTCAAATCCCGGACATAATCGTCAAAGTCCACCTGCATCCGGTGGCGGGGCGAATCGTAGAAATGGCCAAGGAAACGCTGCTCGTCCTCTTCGATGACCGCCTCCATGTCCTCAGGGGCGGGCAGATGATAGTGGCCGGTCAGATAGGCAGTCACGAACCGGGCCTGCTGTTCGGCGAAATTCACCAGGGTGGGCAGAGGCTGGGCCAGCCCCATGAAGAACAGGCTGGGGATATCCGGACGGATCATCCGCTTAAAGAGCTTGATGTGATTGTCCTTCAGGCCCACAGTGTCTTCGTCCAGGAACGGGAAACGCACCGTATACCCCGTGGCATAGATGATGACATCCGCATCCACTTGCGTCCCGTCGGTGAACCGCACGGACCGGGGCAGAATCTCCTCGATGTTGGGCTTGGGGATCACATCGCCGCAGCCCAGGCGGGTCAGAATTTCGCCGGATACGGAAGGGTGCGCTTCGAGCGGCTTGTAATCCGGTTTGGGCAGGCCATAGGACTCCATCTTGCCCACCGCCTGCTCCAGGGCGCGCGCGGCAAACCACCGGCGCCAGGACGCGGGCATCCAGGCGGGCGCCGGACTTTTGTCGGCAGGCTGACCGTTAATGTATTTGGGAAACACATAGACCCCGCGCCGGGCAGACAGGTAAAGCCGGTCCGCAAAGGGCTTCTGCCCCAGTTCCGAGGCGATATCCATGGCGGAATTGCCCATGCCGACCACGATGATGTTCCGGCCCCGCATGTCATAGGGCTCGAATGGATTGAGGTAATCGTGGGAATGCATCTGCACCCCTTCGAACCGGTCCGCACCGGGAAAAGCGGGATCCGGCCAGCGGGCGCACCAGTGATGCCCGTTACAGACAAAGACCGCATCATAAAGCCTGGTCTCGGTTTCCAGGTCCGCGCCGGTGCCATCCAGCCGGGTAATCCGGACCCGCCATAACCCGTCATCCAGGCGCTCGCACCAGTCCACCCGGGTCATGAAGCTGATCTTTTCCCGCAAGCCGAAATGGTCCACATAGCCATTCATGTATTGGAGGACCTGCGCATGGTGGGGAAAGTCCGGAAAATCATCCGGAATGGGATAATCCTCGAAAGCCATGCGGAATTTGGACGTATCGATGTGGAGGGACTGATAACAGGAGGACATGCCGTTCCGGTTCTTGTAGACCCAGTTGCCTCCCACCTGATCGCTCATCTCGAAGCAGTCGAAAGCGATCCCCTTGTCCTGGAGCGCCTTGGCGGTGGTGAACCCGCTGCAACCAGCCCCGATGATGCAGGCCCGCAACCCCTTCATCCCTGCCGCCTGACTGCCCATCCCGATCGTCCTCCATTATTGTCTGGTTCAACCTGTTACCCGATGCTGGTGCGGCGGTCTCCCGCCGTCAAGGACCTGGACCCGGATTGCAATTGGGACTGGGATCGAGATTGGGATCAGCCCCGGCATCCGCCGCGCGCCCCCAATTCGTGCCTCTCCCGGATGTGCAGAGTTGACTTGCCCGGGATGGGCGCCTTCCCTTGAGGCAGCGTTCATCCCAACCGCACCGGCCAAACACACCGGATGAGGGATGCACTGGATGAGAATGGACTTTTTGCCCTGAGGACCCGCCGACATGGCCGAACCCCCACCTTCATTCACCCCCGCATCAGGCGCCCCGACCGCCGCGGGACAACCCCAGCCTCCCCTGCTCGAGGCCCTTGGGGGCAGGCCGCCCTATTTCATGCTCAACGGTGTGCCCCATGTGAAGGCCATCGGCATGAGGCTTTTGGAAGTCTGGCAGGCCAATGCCACGGTCATGGTGCCCTTCTCGGACCGGTTCATCGGCAATCGGGAAACCGGCGTCATCCATGGCGGGGTTGTGACCACCATTCTGGACAATGTCTCCGGCATTGCCGTGTTCTGTGCCCTGGAGAAGCCCTCTGCCACTGCGACACTGGACCTGCGCATTGATTACATGCGCCCGGCCACCCCCGGAGAGCCGATCCAGGCCCACGCCCATTGCTACAAGGTCTCCCGCACCATCGCCTTCGTCCGGGGCACGGCCTACAACGGCGACTACAATGACCCCATTGCCACCTCCACGGCGGCATTCATGCTGACCAGCCTGGGCAAATCATCATGACAGACACACAAGGCCCCCCTCCCGGAGCCGTGCCGGACCTTGCCGCCATCCGCCGGTCCCCCTCGCCGGATCAGTTGAAAACCCTGATCGCCGCCATCCCCTATGCGGATTTCCTGGGCATACGGATCAACCGGGCGGGCAATGAGATGACCGCGGTGCTGCCCTACCAGGACATGCTGATCGGCAATCCGTCCCTGCCGGCCCTCCATGGCGGCGTCATCGGGGCATTCCTGGAGACTGCGGCCATTGTCCAGCTTTTGGGCGAGATCGAGAGCGAGAAAATGCCCAAACCGGTGAATATCTCCGTCGAATATCTCCGTTCAGGGCGGCCCATGGAGACCTATGCCCGGGCCATGGTGACCAAACAGGGCCGCCGGGTCGCCAATGTGAGGGTGGAGGCCTGGCAGGACGACCGTTCCCGGCCGATTGCCGCCCTTCACGGCCATTTCCTCATCGCTCCTGCGGGCAACCCTGACGCGGTTTGATCGGTTCCGGCGTGGCTCGAGGCCCGCCCGTTAGAACAACTGCAACCGGTACCCCGTACAGTCTGCCCCGTATGGAGTGGGACTTGTGGCATTTGGGGACCGCACATGGAAAACGAGCGGACGGAGAGGACCGGCGCTCCGGGAGTGCTGGCCTCCTGTCTGAGCATCATCGACCGGTTCGTCGGATTACCGCCGGACGACACTGACCCGTTTCATGCCTTCCGCGCCCGGGCCCTGATAATCTTCGCACCGGCCATGGGCCTTTTGGCCATCGTCATGGGCGGCGTTCAGGCCTGGGGAGAATGGACGCGCCAGAGCACGTCCTTCGGCGGTCTTGCGGGTCTGCTCAGCATTGCCGTGCCCTTGGGCCTGGGCGTGATCCTGTGCATGGTGCCCTTCATCCTGCGCCGAACCAAGGCCCTGCGAATCGGTGCATGGCTGACACTGGTGTGCATAAGCATCGGCCTGATGCCCTGGCCGTTCCTGCTCTTCGGCATCTATTCCCGCAACATCATTATGCTGACGGTACTACCGGTTCTGTTCAGCCTGCTGATCTCCCCGCGCGTCGGCTTTTTCGTGTTGATCAGCGTGTGTGGCGGTTTCGCGGCCCTGCCCGTTTTGTCATCCCTGGGCCGGGTTCACATGCCCGAGGGCATCACGATCTTCGATGCCCAGGGTCATGCCATTGCGGCGATCATGACCTGTGTGAGCATCTACATACTGCTCAGTACCGTGGCCAATCTCTACCGCACGTCCATGACCACGATCATGGCGGCGCGACGGGAAGCGGTCGACCTTTCGGAGCAGGATCAATTGACCTGTCTTGCCAACCGGCGGGTCTACCAGCGCTATCTGACCCAATGCATGCATTCAGGAATGAATTCGGACAGAGGTCAGGGAACCTGCAAACCGGAGGGCGGATCCGCGTGCATATCCTCTGCCCTGACCCTCGTGCTGATCGACCTGGACCGGTTCAAGGAAGTCAACGATTCTCACGGCCACTACGCGGGCGATATCCTGCTTCAGACCATCGCCCGGCGCCTCCAGGGCATTGCTGACGAATGGGAAAGCGCACTGACCGCTCGCCTTGGCGGGGACGAGTTTGCCCTGGTTGTTTGCGACAATCTTACTTCGGATCAATTGGCTTCGTTGGGGGAACGGATCGTCACGGCCATGCGCGCGCCTGTCCGGCTGGACCATGGGACGATCTATCCGACCGTCTCTGTTGGCATCGCCTGCGCGCCCGATGACGCCAAGGACGCAAAGGACCTTCAATGGCTCGCGGATATCGCCCTTTATGCCTCAAAATCCGCCGGGCGGGATCAGTGGCACCGGGCCACCAATGATCTCAAGGCCGCCCTTGAGGAGCGCCAGAGCCTCATCCGTGCCATGCGCCAGCCCGAATTCCCGGGCCAGCTTGAAGTCTGGTATCAGCCCCAGGTGTGCGCGCGCACGGGCCGGGTGGCGGGGCTGGAGGCCCTCACCCGCTGGCGCCATCCCGAACTCGGGCTCCTCATGCCCAACCGCTTCATCAAGCACGCGGAGGAAAACGGCCTGATCGGTGTGCTGAGTGACAGGGTGCTCAAGACCGCCATTGCCGGCGCCGCCCCATGGATTAAGGCGGGGCTGGTGGACACCCTCGCGGTCAACATCTCCGGCCAGGACCTGAAGGACGCGGATATCGTCGCCACCATCAGAAACAGCATTGAAACCCACGGCCTGCCCCCTTCCGCCATCGAAGTGGAGGTGACCGAGAGCTTCTTCCTGTGGGATCTGGACGGCACCTTCACGGTGCTCCAGGCCCTCGGACAACTTGGTGTGCGGATTGCCCTCGACGATTTCGGCACCGGCTATTCAAGCCTTGCCTATCTGCGGTCCCTGCCCATCAACACCATCAAGATCGATAAGAGCTTCGTCTTCGATTGCGATACCAACGCCAATTCCCTGGCCATTGTTCAGGCGATCATCGGTCTTGCGGGCACCCTGTCCATGGCCACCGTGGCGGAGGGGATCGAGACCGAGGCACACCGGACCGTACTTGATCAGCTCGGGACCGACCGGATGCAGGGCTATCTCTTTTCCGCGCCCATGCCCCACCAGGACTGCGCCACCTTCCTGACCACATGGCAGGCAAAAGGGGCCGCCTGATGAAATCAGCCTGATCCGGAACGCCTCGCAGTCAACGCGGCTTGCGGGTTTGGCAAGTTGTGTTGCACAGGTAATGCCCTACCACCTGGGCCCTTGCCACCTGAGTCCTTGCCACCTGAACCGCTTCCATCCAAGCCGGGCCAACGTTCAGTCGACGCATGTTCGGCCTGACGCTACACTCTCCTGACCATGAACCGGCACCACAGCCGGGCGACATGCCAGGGGAACTGTAGCCATGACCACCTCAGCGGACCCAAAGTCACCAGACCAAGCGGCATCCGATGCGCACTCCCGGACCGCGGCCGTGGGCAGCCCCTTGTTCATCGCAATCTGGTTCACCCTGGCCGGCGCTTTGGTGGGTGTGATCCAGGCCTTTCTGCTGGATCCGGAGATTGAGCCCTTTTCCGGCCCTTTGACCGTGGGCCTCGTGATCATGGCCTTGGCCCTGGCCAGTGGTTACTGGCTGACCACAGCACCTGCCACCCGCATCGCGTCGGGCGTGTACAGCGTGGTGCTTGCCCTGACACTCTCCGGTCTCTACTGGCTGAGCCAATGGACGTTCGGCTGGGGGCTTGAGGGCGGCGCGCCAGGGGAATTGTCCTGGGTCGGCGGGGCGGTGATCTTTCTGGTCAGCCTCCCCTTTTTCCGCACCACCTATGAACGCCGCCAGCCCGCGAACACCTATCCTTCCCTGTTCGAATTTGCCTGGAACACGACGGTCATGGTGGTCGTGGCAGGCCTGTTCATGGGCTTGTTCGCTCTGGTTCTCTTCACCTGGATGGCTCTGTTTGAACTGATCGGGATCGAATTTTTCACCGACCTGTTCACCGACCGGTATGTCGCCTACGCGCTTTACACCGCAGCCTTCGGCACCGCGATCGGTATCTTACGGGAACAGGAAAGCATCATCCTGACCGTCCGTGGGGTTCTGTTCGCCCTGCTCCAGCTGCTGGCACCGGTGGCGGCCCTTGCGGCCCTGCTGTTCCTAATCACCCTGCTGTTCACGGGTCTGGAGCCCCTGTGGGAAACCGGGTCCACAATCAGTGTGCTGCTCGTGGTTGCCGTCGGTACTCTGGTCCTGGTCAATGCCACTTTGGGTGATGGAGAACGGGACGGTACCAGGGGCCTTATCTCCATGATCAGCGTCCGGGCCCTGAGCGTGGCCCTGCCGGGTTTCGTGGCCCTGGCCCTCATTCTTCTGGCGCGGGACTATCAGGACGGCAGCCTGAGCATCCAGGACATTCTTTCCGGCGTCCTGTTCTGCGTGTTTGCGCTTTACGGTCTGCTCTATGCCCTTTCGGCCCTGCTGCCGCGCATGTTCCCCGTTCTGAGCCAGGGCAATATTCTGCTCGCCGGGATCGCCCTTCTTGTTTCAGTCTTTGTGCAGACGCCCTTCTTCAATCCCTATGAGTGGAAAGCCCAGGATATGGTCGAGCGCCTTCGCGACGGGCGTATTTCCGCACTCGATTTGGATTTCGGTGCCCTGAAGTTCAGACTGGGCGCCGCGGGACAAAAGGCGCTGGCGGACATTGCCAGAGACACATCCCTTGCCGACCGGGAGACCGTAGACAAGCAACTGGCCATTCTTGAGGAGGCGGCCGGTTACTGGGACTGGCAAGCCAACCGTCTGTATGAAGACCGGCCTCTCTCGGAGGGTCAGATTCTGCGTCAGGTCCTGCCCCGTATTCCTGCGGATGTCGAACCGGATCCCAAAGCCCTTGCACTTCTCGAAATTCACCAGCCCTACCAGATCCGGCGCTGCGTCAAGGCTGAGCACTACTGCGTACTGCTCAGCACAGATATTGTCGGAGACGAGGCACTGGAACTCTCGTTCGTCCTGCTGACCGAGGACGAATTGTTCACCTATGTCCTGGCCCCGACATCCGATGGGGAGTGGATGTCGGTCAGCAACGACGACTGGTATTTCGATGAAGACCAGCGGGAAGCAGAGTATGCCCGCATCCGCTCGGCCCTGGAGGCAGGCAGCACCGCCATCGGGCAAACAACCCTCACCCTCCGCATCCCGGTGATCGGCGGTGTGGCCATGCCCCTGAGTTTTGAGGCCGCCGATTGGCTCCGCTCCAACGGCATTCCCCCATCCTTCGCAGAACCGGGTACGCCGGAGGCGGATGATTCAGAATCCGCAATCACACCGGATGCGAGCGGTGCACCTGAAGCCGACGATGTCGTGGAGGAGGACGAACCGCCACGGCCCGAAGCCGATGAGACCGACACGGAAGAAGACAACGGGGAGCCCTAAGGTAAGCCGGACGCTGTAAGGGCCGCATTAACCGGGGCATGGCGTGCCCATGCCCCTCCTTATGCCCATGTCCATGTCCTGGACAATCCAATCAAGGCCCGGCGTCTGCGATGGTTTGGCCAAGGCTGCGCCCGGAGGTCCAGGCCGCCTCCACCCGGGGGCCGAGACACCAGTCGCCGCAGGCACCCAGACCCAAAGCCCCGTCCCACAGGCAAGGGCTCCCGGCGGGCACCTCGACATTCGCATAACGCCAGCGATGGGCGGCCCGGATCACCGGTGTGATCGCGCCGCCGATGCCAAGGGTCTTCGCCAGCTCTGCAAATGCACCGAGCAGAGCGTCACAGGCCTCTTCCCGGTCCATCTCCAGATGCTCCCTGGACCAGTCGGCACTGGCCTGGGCCACCCAGCATTCAAGCCCCGTCTCCCCGCCGGCATTCCGCCCGGGTTTAGCGCTGTCCCGGGCCAGCCAGGACACGGGCGATCCCTCCACCACGGCACCATCGAATGGCAGGTCGAGCCGCGTCTCCAGGGCCACCATCAAGGTCCAGCAGGGCGCATAAACGGCGGCGGATGCGCGCAATTGCAGGTCCGACGCCGGTGCCAGCATGGCAACCGCCTGGGGCGCGGGCACACCAATCGCCACCTTTGCATAGGGGCCATAGGTCTGGCCTGCGTCATCGGTCAGGATCCAGTCACCGGGCCCACCTGTCACCTCTGCAATCTGCACCCCGAACTGGACATTGCCTGCGTCCGGACCCGTATCCGGCTTGAGCAACTCATTCATTTTCGGCACACCCACGAACCGCTGGGGGCCGTCCTGGTCCATTTCGAAGCCGGACCGGGTCACCCGACCAAACCGGCCGGACCAGGGCGCGAGCCGCCCTTCGCTGACCCAGAGATCGATCTGGCTTTGAAAGGATGGATCCTGCGTGCGGATGTATTGCAGGCCATGATCGAATTGCGCCCCGCTCTCTCCCCTGCGGGTTGAGGCGCGCCCCCCAGGCCCCCTGCCCTTGTCGAACAGATCCGCCTTGATCCCCGCAGCGGCAAGCACACTCCAGCACGCAAGACCCGCAGGCCCCGCTCCCACAATTGCCACGGACGTCATTCGGACCACCTTTCTTGTTGAGCATTAAGACCACGATCACTGACATAAGGCCCCCATGGCGGAAAACACATCGTTTCACATCGTCTGGTTCAAGCGGGATCTGCGGGTCCACGATCATCCGGCCTTGAGCGCCGCAGCCGAAGTCGGACCGGTGCTCCCTCTCTACATTGTGGAGCCGGATCTATGGGCCCAGCCGGAACATTCCCGCAGACAATGGGCCTTCATTGCTGAAGCCCTTGCAGAGTTGCGCAGGGATCTGGCCAGCCTGGGTCAGCCGTTGATCATCCGCACCGGGAATGCCATTGATGTTCTCGAAACCCTGCGCCAGCAGGGTGCCGCGAGCATCTGGTCCCATGAGGAAACCGGGCAGCTTTGGACCTATGAGCGGGACAAGGCGGTCAAACGCTGGGCGAAGGCCCATGGGGTGGCTTGGCATGAGCTGCGCCAGACCGGAGTGATCCGCTGTCTGAAAAGCCGAAATGGCTGGGCAGGCAAATGGGACCGGCAAATGGCCGGCGCCCGCCTGACCCCGCCCCGGCTTGCCCCTTTGGGCGGTCTTGAGCCCGGCCCCATTCCCGATGCGGACGACCTCGGCCTTGATCCCGATCCCTGCCCGGAGCGTCAGGCGGGGGGACGCGAGGCGGGCCTGGATTGTCTGCACTCGTTCCTTCACGAACGGGGCCGCGACTACCGCAAGGCCATGTCGAGCCCGAACACCGCCTTCACCGCCTGTTCCCGCCTGAGCCCCCATCTTGCCTGGGGCACCGTTTCCATCCGCGAGGCCTATCAGAAGGCCCGGGAACGGTTGGAAGAACTCCACGCCATGGGCGCACCGGATACCCTGCCCTGGCGCCAGTCCATCGACAGTTTCATCGGGCGCCTGCACTGGCACTGCCATTTCATGCAGAAACTTGAAGACGAGCCGGAGATCGAGCACCGCAACCTGCACCGGGGTTATGACGGCATGCGCGAAGGCGAATTCGATGCCGCCCGCTTCGAGGCCTGGCGGAAGGGCGAAACCGGCCTGCCCTTCCTCGATGCCTGCATGCGCGCGCTGAACACCACCGGCTATCTGAATTTCCGTATGCGGGCCATGGTCATGAGCGTGGCCTCCTATCACCTCTGGCTGCACTGGCGGGAAACCGGCCTGGAACTGGGCCGTCTGTTCACGGATTTCGAGCCGGGCATCCACTGGTCCCAGACCCAGATGCAGTCGGGCACCACGGGCATCAACACCATCCGCATCTATAATCCGGTCAAGCAGGGCAAGGATCATGATCCGGAGGGGCAGTTCATCCGCCGGTGGATCCCAGTCCTGGAAGGCGTGCCGGACAAGTACATTCACGAGCCCTGGAAAATGCCCGCCGGTGACCGCAAGGCGAGCGGCCTGCACCTGGATGAGACCTACCCCGCGCCGATCATCGACCCGGTCAAGGCCGCCCGGGAGGCCAAGGAAAAGGTCTATGCCGCCCGGCGGACCGAGGGCTTCAGGGCTCAGGCGGATGCCATCCAGTCCAAGCACGGCAGCCGGAAAAGCGGCCTGTCCCAGGTGAGCGACCGCCGCCGGGCCGCCAAGAGCCGGACGAGGACCCGCAAGAAAGCGGATGAAGGTCAGATGTCTTTGTCTCTCGACGGAGAGACCGGATGAAAAAGTCCCAGTTGCCGACCAAAATCTGCGCCACCTGCGGGCGTCCCTTCACCTGGCGCAAAAAATGGGAGCGGGACTGGGAGCAGGTCAAATACTGCTCCAAGCGCTGCGCGAGCACCCGGACCAAGGAACGCTGACGCTGGCCCGAAAGCCGGTTCAACAGTCTTGGCCCATTCGGGATGTCCTTGCTAGACTCCGCCACAACACCGCATCACGGGGATGGTAGGACAGGCGCCAGGGGAGAAGAAAATCATGGCTCAGATCAAGGCCAACGGCATTCGCATCGAATATGAATCCCACGGCAATCCCGCCCATCCAGCCCTGATCCTGATCTCCGGGTTCAGCCGCCAACTGATCGACTGGCCCCAGGACCTGGTTGACCGTCTGGTGGCCGCCGACCTCCGCGTGATCCGGTTCGACAACCGGGACGTGGGCTTAAGCGAGCGTTTCGACCAGTTCGGTGTCCCGGATTTTGGTGCCCTCTTCACGGCGCTTCAGGCCGGTGCAATGCCCGCCGTCGCCTACACCATGGAAGACATGGCCCGGGACGTTATCGGATTAATGGACGCCCTGGAGATCAAGAAGGCCCATGTGGCAGGGGCCTCCATGGGCGGCATGATCACCCAGATCACCGTTGTTCAGCATCCGGACCGGGTGCTCAAGGCAGTGCCCATCATGACCACGTCCGGCGCCCCTGGCCTGCCCTCCGCAACGCCGGAAGCCCAGCAGATGCTTCTGGCCCGGCCGGACAATGACAGCCGGGAGGCGGTCGTGGAACTGGCGGTCAAGAGCCGTCATATCATCGGCTCGGCCCCCGGTATTCGGGACACGGACGAACGCCTGACGGAACTGGCGGGGGCAGCCTTCGACCGGTCCTACGATCCCGCCGGCGTGGCCCGCCAGTTCGCCGCGATCCAGGCCACACCCCGCTGGCACGATCTTCTGTCCACGGTCGCAACACCCATGCTTCTGCTCCATGGCCGCATCGACCCTCTCCTCCCCCTGGGCTGCGGAGAGGATGCCGCCCGCCGGGTACCCGGCTCGAAACTCGTGGTGATCGAAGACTGGGGGCACGACCTCCCCCAGGCCATGGTCCCCCGCATCGCCCAGGAAATGACCACCTTCCTGACGGCGTAAGACACAAAGCCCGTTCCCGCTCAGGCACCATCGCAGCAAACGTCCTCAGCCTGCCAAATCAGCGTTCCCGCGGGACAAATACGCGTTGTTACGCATTATCAAGCTTGCTGTGGCTGCCGTCGCAAAAGCCCGGATTTGCAGTGCGCTTGCAGGTGCAGAAAAAGCGCTTGCCGCTTTCTTCCGCCGTGTAGGCGAGGGGTACGAAATCCGTACCTTTGTGGGACCCGTCGCAGAACGGCTGATTGGCGGATTGACCGCAACTGCACCAGAAATAGGTCTTGCCCGCCTCCACTTCGACGGGAATGGGCGCAGTGCCGGCAATTTTCGGTTCGGACATGGGGCAGCCTCTCCTTCCAGGGTCAAAGTCGCGTCGGGAAACCAATCCACAGAGCCTACCAGCCCGGCTCCCGTGCTCAAGACCACGTCTTATGCCCGGATCAGGAGCCTGGCTGCCGTATGGTGCAGGATGGCATGGCGCCGGGCGAGGGCATCGATATCCTTGGAGTATCCCCCGCCAATAACACCCACGACCGGAACGCCCCGGCGGATGCAGGCCTCCAGCACCATCCGGTCCCGGCGTGCCAACCCTTCATCGGTCAGGGACAGGCGGCCCAGCCGGTCATCCTTATGGGGATCAACGCCTGCATTGTAGAACACCAGATCCGGGCCGACATGGCCCAGCATCGGCTCCAGATGGTCAGCCAGCACTTCCAGATAGGCCTCATCTCCCAGGTTGTCCTCCAGCCCGATATCCAGATCACTCTTCTGCTTGCGGACGGGAAAGTTCTTCTCGCCATGCATTGAAAACGTGAAGACCCGCATATCGTCCCGGAAGATGTCCGCCGTACCGTCCCCCTGGTGAACATCCAGGTCCACCACCAGAACCCGCCCGACCCGGCCTTCAGCCAGCAGCACATGGGCGGCGATGGCTACATCGTTGAACACGCTGAAGCCTGCTCCGTGTCCTTTTGCGGCATGATGACTGCCACCGGCGGTGTTGCACGCAAGGCCCCGTTCCAGTGCGATCCGGGCACACAGCAAGGTTCCACCACTGGCCAGCCGGGACCGCCGGCCCACCCGTTCCGTCACCGGCAGGCCGATCCGCCGTTCGGCGGCCCGGTCGAGCCCGCCATCCAGAACCGCATCCACATAGGCCCGGTCATGGGCGAGGTAGAGCCACTCCCGGGGCATGGGCTCGGGCACCAGAAATGCACCCGCGCCCGCAAGGCCGTCCTCGACCAGCACATCCCGAAGGCGGCCGAACTTGGCCATGGGAAACCGGTGGCCGTCGGGCAGATTTGCGACATAATCCGGGTGGTGAGTGATGGGCAGTTGCGCTTTCATGGGACCAAGAGTGCCCATTTCCGAGCCCTGCGCCAAGCGCCAATCCCCGTCCAAAGCGTCACAGCCAATCCAGGAAACCCGGCAATGCAAGCGAAACCCGAGGCCAGCCCCACACCCATCAACCGCGCGGAAGTCTGGCGGCTGGCCTGGCCCATCATGGTGTCCAATCTGGCTGTGCCCCTGCTTGGCCTCAGCGATACGGCGGTAATCGGCAATGTGGGCACCGCCTCGAGCCTCGCGGCCATTGCCATCGGGTCCGTGCTGTTTTCCTTCCTTTACACAGGCTTCAATTTCCTGCGTATGGGAACCACCGGCCTTGTCTCCCAGGCGTTCGGTGCCGGTGACAGAGCGGAACTGCGCGCGGCCCTGGCCCGCGCCCTGCTCATCGCTCTGGGTCTTGCGGCCTTGCTTCTGGCGCTTCAGCCCCTGATCCAGCGTTTTGCCCTGCCCTTGTTCGCAGCCGATCCGGAGACCTCTGATCTCGCCGCCACCTATTTTGCCATCCGCATCTGGTCGGCACCGGCGGCATTGGCGCAATTCGCCATTCTGGGCTGGTTCATCGGCGCCCAGGACAGCCGCCCGGTCCTGGTCCTGCAATTGTTCCTGCATCTGACCAATATCGCCCTGAACCTGCTCCTGGTGCTGGTTTTCGATCTGGACGTGGCCGGCGTGGCCCTGGGCACCCTGATCGCGGAATGGCTGACCGTGGGCCTGGGTCTCTGGATGATCCGCAGAGCCTTGCGCTCCGAAGGCGGAGGATCCCGCACCGACGATTCCGGCGCCCTCGCCCAGGCGGATCAGCCACGCCAATCCGTCACCTGGGGCCAGATCCTGCGCCCGGACGCCCTCCTGCGCACCTTCGCCGTGAATGGCGATATTCTGATCCGCACTTGGCTTTTGATGCTTTCTTTCGCCTGGTTTACCGCCCAGAGCGGCCAGTTGGGCACCACCCAACTCGCAGCCAACCATGTGCTGCTTCAGTTCCTGGCCTTCAGTTCCTATTTTCTCGATGGCTGGGCGATTGCGGCGGAAAGCCTGGTAGGCCGGGCCCTGGGCCGCGGCAACCGGGACCAGTTCGACCGGGCGGTGCGCCACTCCACCGAACTGGCGGTGGCCACGTCCCTCCTGCTCACAGTCCTGCTGTTCGCCCTCGGTCCCCTGGCCATTCGGGGACTGACGGATATCGAGGACGTCCGGGCGGCGGCCATCGCCTTCCTGCCCTTCGCGGCCCTCCATCCGGTTCTGGGGGTGTGGGCCTTCCAGCTTGACGGAATTTTCGTGGGCGCCACGAGGACCAAGGCCATGCGCAACAGCATGCTGATCTCGACCCTGATCTTCCTGGCCCTCACGGTGCTGCTCAGCGAAACCGGTAACACGGGCCTGTGGATCGCGTTTCTGGCCTTCTTCCTGCTCCGGGGGCTTACCCTGAGTCTGTGGCTCCCAGGGCTGCGGCTCAGTGTAGATCCGCGCCCACAGCCTCGCTGACGGAAGCAAAACCATCCGCCTTCAACAGACCGGGCAGGCCGTTGACGATGATCTCGACAAGCCCCGGTCCTTCATAGACAAGGCCGGTATAAAGCTGCACAAGGGACGCCCCGGCCCGGATCTTGGCATAGGCCTGCTCCGGGCTTGCAACACCGCCCACCCCGATGATCGGTATCCGCCCTTTCACCTGACCGGCGAAGGTCCGGATCATATCCGTTGACCGCTCGAACAGGGGCGCTCCGGACAGGCCGCCGGTCTCACTGGCGGAGGCCCCTTTCAGGCCTTCCGGTCTGGCAATCGTCGTGTTGGACACGATCAGCCCATCCACCCCGCAGCCCACGGCGACATCCACGATATCCGCCACATCCTCCGGTGTGAGATCAGGAGCCACTTTCAAAAGGACCGGCTTGGGCGTTTTTGTGCCCGCGAGGGCTGCCCGGGCATCCAGAACCCGGGTCAGCAGATCTTGCAGGTCATCCCTTTGCTGAAGATTGCGCAGGCCCGGGGTGTTCGGAGACGAGACATTGACGGTGAAGTAATCCGCGAGCCCATAAAGCCGTTTCAGCCCGGTGACATAGTCCGCGGGCTTGTCTTGCGTGTCCTTGTTCGCCCCCAGATTGGCACCCACGATCCCCCCTGCCCCGGCCCGGTGACGCGCCTCCAGACGGGCGGCGGCAGCCTCAAGCCCTTCATTGTTGAAGCCAAGCCGATTGATCACGGCCCGGTCCTCCACCAGCCGGAAGATACGCGGCTTGGGATTGCCCACCTGGGGCCGGGGGGTAATGGTGCCACATTCCACATGCCCAAATCCCAGCCGCAACAGGGCGTCGGGCACTTCCGCATTCTTGTCGAACCCGGCCGCGAGCCCCACCGGATTGGGGAATGTCAGCCCAAAGACCGTCTGCATCAGCATCGGATCCGGCGCGCCCCGATCCTTGCCGCCGAGCCCCGTTTTCAGGGACTTGAGCACCATGCCGTGGGCGGTTTCCGCATCCATTTGAAACAATACCGACCGTGCAAGGCCAAACAAACTGCTCATCGATCCAGATCCTGCCAACCGTGGGGAAAGTCGTGCCCGCCGCCGGCGCTCGCCGGAAGGGGCTTGGACCACAACACCGTATCCATGGACAAGGGCGTGTAGAGATGGGGAAACAGATCGCCCCCCCGGGAGGGCTCCCATTTGAGGGACGCACCCAGAGCATTTCCGTCCACGGCCACCAGAACGAGATCCGGCTGACCGGCGAAATGGCGAGCCACCGTTTCTTCCACTTGACCGGCGGTGGAGAAATGAATGTATCCGTCGCTCAGATCGATGGCCGCGCCGTTGAAAGGCTCATCCCGGCTGGCGAGATCCTGCCAGCGGACCCATTCCTCCTGGGTCAAGACCTTGAAAAGGCGTCTGTCTTCAGTCTCCGCCATCACGGCCCCTCTCTCTGTTCGTCGGAGTTTCCATGCATCCCCGCACCCGGCGCGCGGTTGCGCCTGGATTTTGGCGCTTTCTGCTACTTCGGCTATGTCTCGCCCAGTCCCACGGGACATACCCCCTGGTGAAGCGATTCTCAAGGTCCCCGTCCAGGCTGTGCACTGGGCACAGAGGGCCAGCATGCTCAGAAAGACCCCATGACAGACCAGCACCCTGACGGTTCCCACCGTCCATCATCCCCCCTGCCCGGCAATGTCATCCTCTCAACCGGTCGCCTCGTCCTGCGCAAGGTTGAGCTCAGCGACTGGGCCTTCATCCTTACCCTGCTCAACGATCCATCCTACACGGAGAATATTGGTGACCGGGGATTGCGAACGAAGGAAGAGGCGCAAGACTACATCCGGGATGTGCTGATCGCCCACGAGAAACGCCACGGCTTCGCGCTCTGGCTCGCGGTTCTTGCAGAGACCGGCGCCCCTATCGGCCTCATCGGGCTGGTGAAACGGGACTATCTGGACCACGTGGACCTGGGTTTTGCCCTGATGCCCGAATTCCACGGCCAGGGTCTCGCCCGGGAGGGGGCTGCTGCCTGCCTTGATCTGGCCAGGGATCATTTTGGCCTCGCTACCCTTTCCGCTATCGTCTCTCCGGGGAACAAGCCATCCACGGGTCTGCTCGAAGCCTTGGGGTTCCGGTGGCAGCGGGACATGGCCTTTCCGGCGACCGGAGAGACCATCCACGTCTACAGCCTTGACCTATAGATCCACTCCGGCTGGCATGCAGAGGGCCGGTCCGGACTTTTCCAGGCATTGCAATGCCGACCGGACCGTAACCGGACCATTGGCCATGGCTTCCACCATGACCCGAGCCAGGGCCTGATAATGGCGCTCCAGCGCATTCTCCGCAGGCTGAGCCAATACCCCGTGAAGGGCCTGGGCCGCGGTCCCAACGGTGCCTTCCAGACCGGCGGCAAGCAGCGCCAAGGCGTACTGAACCTGGAAAAGGAGGGGACGGGGGGCCACAGCAAGCGCCCGCTCGAACCGGGCCATGCCTTCTGAAGGATCGGCACCATAAATAAATGCACCGAGCCCAGGACCCGCAAGTCCCACCACCTCAAGATGCCACGCCCCGGCAACAGCCAGGGCATAAGGGTTGTCCGCCCGCAGAGCAAGAGCCCTGTCGATATGAGCCCGGGCCTCAAACGCCAGCCCCTGGCCATGGGCGGCAATGGGATCCATCATCCGCCCCTGGAGCCCCAGCGCAATGGCGCGCTGCAAATGCCCCTCCAGATGGGTCCCGTCCAGGTCAAGAGCCTGTCCGGCCAGGGTCTCCGCGGTCTCGACCAGGGTCAAACGATCCGGATGCCCCGGTTCCACCATGGCCTTTGACAGAAGCGCCCGGGCGGCGAAGGCCAGATGGTCCGCCCGCAGCCGATCGTTTCCCTCAAGCTGATCACCGGCAAGGGCCTGGGCCCGTTGCGCCGCTGCGTCAAAGCAGCCCAGATCGAACAGGGCCAGCGGATCGGTTCTCTGTTGGGCAACACACCCGGCAGTCTGATCCGAGGGGCGGGCCCATCCCTGGCCGCCGCCCCAGACAAGCCCCAGGGCAACCATCACCATGGGGATGGTCTGCACCCTTCCGGCACAAGGCCACCAACCCGCACCTTGCCGCCTGCCCATTTCAGGCCCCCGGAACTTGCACACCAGGGGCTTGGGTACCAGGAGCTTGGGCACCCGGCTCAGCCTTCGCGGACGGGTCGTCCCCGCCAGACGAGGCCGCGCCGTCCCCATTGAGATCCTCCCCGGCAAGAACCCGGCCGATCAGCGTCAAGGTCGGTGCCACCCCGTATAGGGCAACGAAAGAACCGAAGCGGGGTCCCTGGCTCTGGCCGAGCAGGACCTCATAGAGTGCCTTGAACCAGTCCCGCAGGTTCTCGAAGCCATGCTCCTTGCCCACACTGTAGACGAGGGATTGGATCTCTTCCCCATCATGACCATCACCGGGCAGACTTTTCAGCCTGACCGCAAGATCTTCCAGGGCTGCCCTTTCCTGGTCTGTCGGCTTGCGGAAGGATTTCGTGGGCCGCACAAAGTCATCATAGTAGTTGATGGCATACCCGACGAGACGATCGAGCAATGGCGCACTCTCCGGCGTCAGATCCTTGTTGTAGGCGCGGATGAACCCCCAAAGCACATCCCGGTCATGGGAATTGCTGGCACTGACCAGATTGAGCAGCAGGGAGAAGCTCAAGGGCGCTTCCTCGGCGGGCGGCTTCGCGTCATGGATATGCCAGACCGGGTTCTCGACGCGCCCTGCGTCCTCCTGGTCCGGATATTTGGTCAGGAAGCTCAGATACTCGTCCACGGCCTTTGGGATGATGTCGAAGTAAAGCCGCTTGGCCTTGCGCGGCGCCTGGAACATGTAAAGGGACAGGCTTTCCGGCGTGGCGTAGCGCAGCCATTCCTCCACCGAAAGACCGTTGCCCTTGGATTTGGAAATCTTCTGGCCCTGCTCATCCAGGAACAGCTCATAATTGAACCCTTCAGGCGGGCGCCCGCCCATGGCCGCCGTGATCCTGGAGGACAGCTTTACGGAATCGATCAGGTCCTTGCCCGCCATCTCGTAATCGACCTTGAGGGCGTACCAGCGCATGGCCCAGTCCGCTTTCCACTGGAGCTTGCAGTGCCCGCCGGTGACCGGAACTTCCGTACGCGTCCCATCCTCCTCCTCATAGACGATGGTGCCCGCATTGTGGGAGCGCTCCACCACCGGCACCTGCAACACCACCCCGGTCTTCGGACACACGGGCAGGAACGGAGAATAGGTCTGCCGCCGCTCCTCCCCGAGGGTCGGCAGGATGATCTTCATGATGTCGTCATAGCAGTAGAGCACCCGCATCAACGCATCGTCGAATTCGCCGTTCTTGTAACAGGCGGTGGAACTGACGAATTCATAATCAAAACCGAACTGGTCCAGGAAACCGCGAAGGCGGGCATTGTTATGGGCCGCGAAGCTGTCATGGGTGCCGAAAGGGTCGGGTACGGAGGTCAGGGACTTGCCCAGATGCTCCTTCAGCATGTCCTGATTGGGCAGATTGGGCGCGATCTTACGCATTCCGTCCATGTCGTCGGAAAAGGCGATCAACCGGGTGGGCACCCCCGGCGCCAGGGCATGGAAGGCCTGCCGCACCATGGTCGTGCGGACCACTTCCCCGAAGGTTCCGATATGGGGCAGACCGGAGGGTCCGTAGCCGGTTTCGAACAGGACCGGACGGTCATCGCCGCTTTCTTCGCGCCGTTTCACCAGCTTTCGCGCTTCCTCGAAGGGCCAGGCCTTGGCGTCCTGCGCAATCTGCTGCAGGGCTTCGGGGGTGAGCGGGTGATCGGACGCTGACATGGGAACCAAACTCCATTTGTTGAGGAAAGACACCTTGATGTGGTGCGGCGCCGTGCCTGTTTCGAGGGGCGCGGCCCAGGCTTACTCCTTTCTCGGCCCCTTGCCCAGAGTGGGTCCCTTTGCCGGACCCACCGTCCCAGGCCTGGACCCACTGGCAGGCCCGAGCCGGGCACCCGGGGCGAACCTGTGTATTCTGGCTGGGTGAGTCGCAGATGAACCCGGCGCCGCCTCGCCGGGTCCCCCACGTCCCATCGGCCAGCCCGCCCAAACCCGGACTGGCCTGCCGAGGAGCCCATGACCGGTCAGCCTACCCCTTCCGGCCCCGATACCCCGCCAGCCGCCCCACCGGCGGTCCGACTTCCCGATGCCCCTGCCCTCGTGCTGGCCGGGCGTCATGCCGTGTCCGTGTCCGCCGATGGAGAGGTGACCACTCTGGACCGGGCGGGCGCCGTGCGGCTGCTTGAGGCCGGTACGGTGATGGTGGCCCAGGCCGTCTTTCTGGCCAAGCGCCTTGGGCGCTCCCGGCCCCAGCGTAGACCGGGCCTGTTCGATGTCATGGAACTGTTCGCCTTCGCGAGGCCTGCGCAGACCTGCATTCCCACGCCCCGGGGCCTGGCGGATGCCCTCGGCCTTGATGTCCCCGCAGATCCCCCCGCAGATCCCGAGGACGAGGCGGTCACCCTCACCATGGCCGCCCACACACTCCTGACAGACCTTCAGAACCAGGACCTTCCGCCCCGGGAACAGATGGCTGAAATCGCGTTCACCATGGGCCGGGGAGGCTGGTCTTGGTCCCCCTCGGTGCTTGGCGCCTTGGGTGTCACCCCGAACGGGTCCGGTGCCGGCGGCCTGGATGTGTGGACCCGCCTCACGGAATGGGAAGAACGGGGGCCCCAGGGACCGCGCTCCAGCACCCCCGTCCCCGAGGCAGCCGTTGACACCAATCTCAACCGTCTGCTCGGCGAGGGCCGGGCCCCGCGCCCCGGGCAGGATGCCTATGCCCGGACCGCGGCCCGCGCCTTCCAGCCCCGGGAGGAAAAGGGCAAACCCTCCACCGTGCTTCTCGAGGCGGGCACCGGCATCGGCAAGACCATCGGCTATCTGGCGCCCGCCAGCGCCTGGGCGGCCCTGAACGGACCGGGCACCTGGATCTCCACGTTCACCAAGAATCTTCAGCGCCAGATCGACCAGGAACTGGTCCGGGTCTACCCGGACGATCTCGAACGGCGCCGGCGCACGGCGGTGCGCAAGGGGCGCGAAAATTATATCTGCCTGCTGAATTACGAGGATGCGGTGCGCCAGGCCCGGGGCGCCGTGTCGGCCGGGGATGGAACCAGCGACGAAATCGTCCGCCTGGGTCTCGTGGCCCGCTGGCTCACCGCCACCCGGGACGGGGATATGGTGGGCGGCGATTTTCCCTCCTGGGTCCTGCCAGGCGGTACCGACAGCTTCGGAGGCGGCGAACGGGGCCTGACCGACCGGCGGGGGGAGTGCATCTATGCCGCCTGTGCCCATTACCGGAAATGCGCCATCGAACGATCGGTGCGGAAGGCCCGGCATGCCCATCTGGTGGTGGCCAACCATGCCCTCGTGCTCCATCAGTGCGCCCTGGACCATGCCCTCGCCATCGCCAGGGGCACCATCAAACCCGGCGCGTCCTCCGGCAAACCCCAGTCTGGCGGGGACGAACCCCAATCTGGTGACGGGGAGCCCCAATCTGGTAGCGGGGAGCCCAAGACCGATGGCGGGGAAAGTGAAGCCTGGGGACCGGAACGCCATCCCCGGCTGGTCTTCGACGAGGCCCACCATCTGTTCGATGCCGCTGACGCCGCCTTCGGCGCCACATTGAGCGGGCGGGAATGCGCGGATCTGCGCCGCTGGATCCGGGGTGCGGAAAGCCGCCGCAGCCAACGGGCCCGGGGTCTCAATGACCGGCTCAGCGACCTCCTGGGCGACAACGGTGCGGGCCGGGAGTACCTGGACGCCACCTTGAAGGCGGCCAAAGCCCTCCCCCTGGACGGCTGGACCCAGCGCCTCGGCGAAGGCGTACCCGAGGGACCGGCGGAGCGCTTTCTGGCGAGTCTGCGCCGCCATGTCGAAGCCCGGGCCGACCCCAAGGCCAACCCGGATTTCGGCCTCGAGGCCCCCGTGGAGGCCATCACCGAGGAGCTTGCCGCCACGGCCCAGTCCCTGAGTGCGGCTTTGGACACCCTGGCCCGGCCCCTGGCCGCCCTCTCCCGGTGTCTGCGCGACCGGCTCGAGGATGAGGCGGAGGATCTGGACACGCCCACGAGGGCGCGGATCGATGCGGCCACCCGGGGGCTGGACCGCCGGGCCCTGCTGATGCTGCCCGGCTGGTCCGCCATGCTTCAGTCCCTCACGGTCGCAGGCACCATTCAGGACCCGCCGGTCTATGTGGACTGGTTCGCTCTGGAGCGCCTGTTCGGGCGGCTCGCGGATGTGGCCATGCACCGGCGCCTGATCGATCCGATGACCGTTTTCGCCGATGCGGTGGTCGCCCCCGCCCACGGCGTACTGATCACCTCCGCCAGCCTGAGGGACGAAGGACCGCCCCCGGACGGACATGCGGCGGAAGAGGTTCCCCCCACCAAAGCGCCCACCGCAGACCCCACCAAAGCGCCCGCCCAAGACAGTGACTGGACCTTCGCCCGGTCCCGCACCGGCGCCCGCCACCTTGCTGCGGAAATGGTCGAGACCGCCGCCATAGCGTCTCCCTTCGATTATCCCGCAACGACCAAAGTGATCATCGTGCGGGATGTGACGGCGGGATCCGTGGAGCAGGTGGCAGGCGCCTACAGGGCCCTGTTCGAGGCCTCCGGCGGCGGAGCCCTCGGATTGTTCACCGCCATCCAGCGGCTCAGAGCGGTGCACCAGCGCATTGCCGGATCACTGGAAGATTCGGGACTGCCCCTCTATGCCCAGCATGTGGACGCCATGGATGTGGCCACCCTAGTGGATATCTTCCGTGCGGATATGAATGCGAGTCTGCTCGGCACGGATGCCGCCCGCGACGGGGTGGATGTGCCGGGCCGGTCTCTCCGGCTGATCGTGTTCGACCGGGTGCCCTGGCCCCGGCCGGATCTCCTGCACAAAGCCCGGCGCGCGCATTTCGCGGCGCATTTTGCACAAGGCGCGAAGGACGGTGCCCGGAACTATGATGACGCGCTCACCCGTTTGCGCCTCAAACAGGCGTTCGGACGGCTGATTCGGGGTCCTGGCGACCGCGGCGTGTTCGTGCTCCTCGACGCCCGGATGCCCACCAGGCTCACCAGCGCCTTTCCCCCCGGTGTCGAGGTGACCCGGACGGGCATAAAAGACGCCGTCGGCCTGGTACGGGACTTTCTCCCCCAAGCGCCTCCCAATCTCAGCACTTGAGCGACCCCAGGAGAGGGCAGGGAAACACATTCTGGGGGGAAAATTCATGCCCCTGCCCCTTGTCGCATGGGGGGGCTTCTCATAGCTTTCAGCCAGCGCGGGTGCGAACGCCCGGAGAGATGGGGACGGAAGGCTCGACATTCCCCCACGGCCAACGCTGCCAAGGCCCTTGACCATTGCAGGAGACCATCCCCATGACCGCGACCATCAGCCATCATTCCGCTCTCATCTATACCATGGTGCTGGTGTCCGCCGCCGATGGCGCCATGAGTGACACGGAACTGCGTACGATCGGCGATATCGTCACCAAGATGCCGGTTTTCCGGGACTTCGATGCGGAGCGGCTGGTCAAGGTGGCCGGTGAGTGCGGTGAGGTCATGTCCGGCGAAGGCGGCCTGGAAGCGGTGCTCGGCCTCATCAAGGAAGCCATTCCGCCGAAACTGGCTGAGACCGCCTATGCGGTAGCGGTCGAAGTGGCCACCGCCGATGATCGTTTGGGTCAGGAAGAATTGCGCGTTCTTGAGTTGATCCGCCACACCCTCGGCATTGAACGGCTCCATGCCGGCGCGATCGAGCGCAGTGCCCGGGCCCGCCATATGACCCTGTGACACCAAACCATCCCGGCTCTACCGCGTGACCGATACATAATCACAGCATAGGTAAGACGAGAGTTCTTGCGTGCCTTGTCGGTTCGCACGCCTGAGGGATGGGCTCTTGGTCTGGCCTTCCGTGGCGGGGCAGTCCAGGTGAACTATGGCCGGGCTGCATCGGCGTATCCGCACCGTGCTGTGCCATGGCGCGGCCTCGCCAAGCTGAGGATTGGACCAGACCTGAATGTGCTGGCGCAGAACCCGCACGACACGATAAAACTCGGTACAATAGAAAAGGAGTGGAGCAAACTCCCTCCCACCTGCCATGACGTGTGGCGGGATCGGGGAGCTTGCGGCACGAACGGAGCGGTCCTTTGGAAGACAGCCTCGCACGGTTCGGAACGGTGGTTCATTTCGGTGTCTTTATTTGTGCGCTGTCTGTGATGTCAGTGCTCGAATTGCTGATTCCCCGCCGCCCCATGGCCACTGACCGCGGCAGCCGCTGGCTGGCCAATATGAGCCTTTTAGTGCTGGACACGGCTCTTTTGAGGATCCTCATGCCTCTTCTGCCTCTGGCGGCGGCGGTCTGGGCCTTCAACGCGGATGTCGGACTGTTCAACGTGGTGGATATGCCGGTGTGGATCGGGATCCCCCTGGCCGTTCTCATCCTCGATTTTGCGGCCTATGGCTGGCACATCTGTTCCCACAAAGTGCCGGTCCTATGGCGGTTCCACCAGGTTCACCACTCGGACCGGGATGTGGACCTCACCACCGCCGTGCGTTTCCACCCCATCGAACCCATGATCGGCGGGGTGTTCCGGGCGGCGATTGGTATTCTGCTCGGACTGCCGCCCTTGGGCATGGCCGCGTTTGAAATCCTGCTCACAGCCACCAATCTGTTCAGCCACGGCAATATCCGGCTGCACCCGTGGCAAGACGCAATCATGCGCAAACTGGTGGTGACACCGGATATGCACCGGGTCCATCACTCCACCCAGGATACGGAGAAGGACAGCAATTACGGCTTCTGTTTCGCGTTCTGGGACCGGATTTGCGGCACCTACCGCGCCAGACCGGAGGCGGGCCATCTGGGCATGACCCTCGGGCTTGCGGATGCCCAGGGACGCGAGCCTGAACGGCTCTGGTGGGTCCTTGTCCTGCCCTTCCGCAAACAGTCCTGATCTCTGCTTCTCCGGCGGGCGGCAAACCCAAGTCAGAGCGGCCCCGGTTTGGCCAGCCGGTGTCTGGCCGCTCCATCCCGAACAAGGATCTGTGAGCATCCCGCAACTGTTAACCGGGCCCGACTCCTCCCATATTCCCAGATGCAGGCGTAATCCGGCTCGGCGGGCCCGGATGGCAGGTCTCGAGATCGTCGGGACTCCCCGTTCCTTCAGGGGATTGCTGTGCAGTCGTGGAGTTCAGAGCATGAGGCGTTTAATCCGCATCATGCTCAAGGCCGCGACTGCGGTCCGGCG
>CAZLPU010000010.1:434-80419 GCA_964561475.1 uncultured Alphaproteobacteria bacterium | reverse complement strand
GAACGGCTCGACCCAAAGGCAATTATCGCACGAACTCATGATTCAGGTCACTAGAGACTGGTGCGGTGGAACTGGCGGGACATCTGACGGGGCTGCGGTGTGCCTGGGGTCCAGGCGGGCATGGTGGCATGACCATCAGCGGATACACCATTGCGGCCGGAAATGACACCAATGGTCCTCCACAGAATCTTCAAGTCCATCCAGAATGAGACATGGTCCACATAATAGAGGTCGTATTCGAACTTCTCCTCCCAGGAGAGGGCGTTACGGCCACTGACCTGCGCAAGGCCGGTAATGCCCGGCCGCACATCATGCCGGCGCTTCTGCTCGGCGGTGTAGTGGGGGAGATAGGAATCGAGAAACGGGCGGGGTCCGATCAGGCTCATGTCACCCTTGATGACATGAACCAACTGCGGCAACTCGTCCAGGCTCCAGGACCGCAACACTTTACCGAAGGTGGTCAGCCGCCGTTCATCGGGCAGAAGCACACCATGCCTGTCCCGTTCCGTCGTCATGGAGCGGAATTTCACCATGTTGAAAACCGTGTTCCGATGGCCGCCCCGTCTTTGACTGAAGAACACAGGTGCGCCAAGCCGTATACGCACGGCCAGGGTCAACAACACCAATAGGGGGAGCAGAAACCCCAGAAGGGCAGACGCGACCACGATATCAAAGGCCCGTTTACCGAAGCGGCGGTAAAATACTGTCATGACACTACACTAGAGAATGACGCCTCATACACGGCTTAGTGGATTAACACTTAACGTTTCCGACGTCAGCCCAAAAACACCTGCACGACGCGCACCATGTTGATTTTGTGGCTCATCAGTCACGCTTTTTCCCGCAGGAAGCGCGGCTTTCATCATGCGCACCTCCTACGAACGGGGTATGGGTCTTCCACCTCATGCGCCGCGCCACCTCAAAGGGCGTAGCACGCATTCCACACTGGACTTGCCAAAACTGGACTTGCAGCGCTTGTTCTTCTTGTCCCGGACGAATTTGGGAAGGCGTTGAGTGAGGACGTTCTCCAGCCTGCCCAGTTACGCAGCAGCGGTTCGCCGGGTCGCACTCCCCGTGCCGGTTTTCGAGAAAAGGTTCGAATGTGCTTGCGGGAAGTATTACCCGCTATTCACACCCGATTACATTACGCAACATTACAAGTATCTCATGATTCATGGCCGCTGTGACCTTACCATTTTGGAAGATTGTCTGCGGCGCACGGTTGGATGAACCGGAAAGAAGCGCACGGCTTCCGGTCCATTGCCTTCGCTGTCGCAGCCCCCGGCGCGCGTCAGTCCCGGGCGGGCGTGAGCAGAACGCCCGAAAGCGGCGGCAGGTTCAGGGACAGGGAATAGGCGCGGTTGTGCATGGGATTGTGATCCGCATGGATCAGACCGTGATTGCCCTGATTGCTGCCTCCATAGAACGTACTGTCCGAATTCAGAATTTCCCGCCACGGACCTTCGATGGGAACGCCCAGCCGGTAGAAGTGGCGCGGAACGGGTGTGAAATTGAACACGGCCAGAACCGGATGGGACCGGTCGTGGCCATAGCGCAGGAAGGCCAGAACCGAGTTCGCGGAATCGTCCGCCACCACCCATTCAAAGCCATGGGCCTCACAATCGAGCTGATGCAGGGCGGGCACGGATTTATAGGCGGCGTTCAGATCGGTGATCAGGGTGCGGATGCCGCCATGGGAGGGGTCGCTCATCAGGTGCCAGTCCAGGCTGGTCTGGTGATCCCATTCGCGGGCCTGGGCGAACTCGCCCCCCATGAACAGAAGCTTCTTGCCGGGATGGGCCCACATATAGGTGTAATAGGCCCGCAGATTGGCGAATTTCTGCCATCGGTCTCCGGGCATGCGCTGGAGCAGGGAACCCTTGCCGTGGACCACCTCATCATGGCTCAGAGGCAGAATGAAATTCTCACTGAACGCATAAAGCAGCCCGAAGGTCATGTCATGGTGGTGGAAGCGCCGGTGGACCGGCTCCCGGCTCATATACCGCAGGGTGTCGTTAATCCACCCCATGTAACATTTATAGGCAAAGCCGAGCCCGCCGCCATCCACGGGCCGGGAGACCGCGGGCCAGGCGGTTGATTCCTCGGCAATGGTCACCGCACCCGGGCACTCCCGGTAAAGCACCGTATTCAGATTTTTGATGAAGGCGGTCGCCTCAAGGTTCTCGTTGCCCCCATATTTGTTGGGGATCCACTGGCCCTGTTCCCGGCTGTAATCCAGGTAGAGCATGGAGGCCACCGCATCCACCCTCAAGCCGTCCATGTGATAGTCCCGCAGCCAAAACAGGGCGCTGGCCAAGAGGAAGTTCGCCACTTCCCGCCGACCGTAATTATAGATCAGGGTGTTCCAGTCCTGGTGGAAGCCCTGGCGGGGGTCCGCGTGTTCATAGACCGCCGTGCCGTCGAACCGGGCCAGTCCGTGGGGATCGTTGGGGAAATGGGCGGGGACCCAGTCCAGATAGACCCCGAGATTGGCCTTGTGGCAGCGGGCGATGAAACGGGCGAAGTCTTCCGGCGAGCCGTAGCGGACCGTGGGTGCGAACAGACCCAGGGGCTGATAGCCCCAGGATCCGTCGAAGGGATGCTCCGTAATCGGCAGAAACTCCAAATGGGTGAACCCCATTTCCCGGGCATAGGGGATGAGCCGGTCGCCCAGTTCATCATAGGTCAGGGGACGGTCCCCTTCTTCCGGGATCCGCATCCAGGAACCCAGATGCACTTCGTAGACGGACATTGGCTGGTCCCTGGCCGCCCGTCGGCCCCGTTCCTCCATCCAAGCCCGGTCGTTGAGATTACGGTCCGCAAAGACCCGGGTATCGGGGACGTGAACGATGGATGCGGTGAGGGGCGGCACTTCCGTGCGTTTGGCATAGGGATCCGCCTTCAGGGGGAGGGGCTGGCCATGGGCGCCGATCAGTTCGTATTTGTAGATCGCTCCGGCGCGGATGCCCGGCAGGAACAGCTCCCACACCCCGCTTTCCTGGCGTAACCGCATGGGATGGCGCCGCCCGTCCCACTGATTGAAATCACCGACCACGCTGACCCGTTTGGCGTTGGGGGCCCAGACGGCGAAGCGGGTGCCCTGGACACCGTCAATTTCCATGGGGTGGGCACCGAGCATCCTGTCCAGGTGCTGGTGGGTGCCTTCGGCGAAGAAATAAATGTCCATGGGGCCGATCAGAGGGCCGAACCGGTAGGGATCGTCAATCTCCCAACTATGGCCCTCCTTTTCCAGCCGCAGCCGGTAAGCCCCTTCCAGTGCGCCGGGGACAAAACCGCAGAAAAATCCCTCCGGATGGGTTTTCACGAGCCTGAAGCCGGCGGGGTTCCCCTCGCCAGGCAGCACCACCGCACCGTCGGCGCCCGGGTGGAAGACCCGGATCGCCGTGCCCTGAGTGCCGTCGCCGCCGGTCCAGGGATGGGGACCCAGAATGGAAAACGGATCGCTCTGACGGCCCTTGACGAGGGCTTCGATAGAAAGCTCCAGAGCGGCTCCCTCCTTGCGTGTGCTGTCACCTGTCATAAACGAATCCCCCTTATTGCGGTCCGGCAGAAGCTGGGAAGGCCGATCTCTACGGCAGGGCGGCATGGGTTTCGCCGCGGTGCCTGCGGTCTCCCCGTCTTGGCTTGAGACCCTTTAATGAAGCGTCTGGAATGAAGCGTCTGGGCGCTAGGGCCTGATCCGGCCAGTCTTAAGCCCAACCACGGGTGAAGCCAGTCTGGAGTTGTGCCCCGTCTGGAATTGCCATGCTGTAAGGTGCACAAGCCATTCACGCGGCGCCCCTTTCTCCGTATGATCCTAGCAGATGGCTGGGGCGGATGGGGGCGTCCTCTTTCCGGTCGGAGCCATGAGTTTTTCTGTAGAGGATGGGTGCGCAGAGCATCCCCGGTCCCGGTCAATGGCGGACCGAGACACTCCAAGCCGGATCGACACAGCCAAATTGATAAAAAGGCCACCCTGCCGCCAGGCGGGTTCACAGGGCCGCTTGAGGCGGAAGGGGGCAGACAAGGTGAGGGCACTTCTCGTGAGTTCCGAGGTGTTTCCCCTGGCCAAGACCGGGGGACTCGCCGACTTTTCATGGGGGCTGGCCCGGGCCTTGGCAGGCCACGGCTGCGATATCCGCATTTTGATGCCCGCCTATCCCAAAGCACTCGAGCAGATCCGAGACGATGCGGTCATCGAGGAGATTCTGATTCTGCCGGGAGAGTGCGGCACGGCAGCCCTGTGGGCGGGGCGACTGCCGGGAACGGATGTTCCGGTCTGGCTTCTGGACTGCCCCAATCTGTTTGATCGTCCGGGTACGCTTTATCAGGACCCGTCGGGCAAGGACTGGCCCGACAACGGGGTACGGTTCGGGGCCCTGGCCCATGCGGCTGCGGCCATTGCACGCGGAGCGCTGGAGCCGCGCTGGAAGCCGGATGTCTTGCATCTGAATGATTGGCAGGCTGGGCTGACGGCCCCCATGCTGCGCCTGGATCCCGGGCCCGGCACGCCCCCATCCATACTGTTCACCATCCACAACATGGCCTTTCAGGGGCTGTTCGAGCCGGAAATCCTGCCCCGGATCGATCTGCCCTATGATCTGTTCACCCCGAGCGGTATCGAATATCACGGCCAGGTTTCGTTTCTGAAGGCGGGGCTTCAGTACTCCGACCGGCTGGTGACCGTCAGCCTCACTTATGCCCGGGAGATCCTGACCCCTGAATTCGGGTTCGGTCTGGATGGCCTGCTGCGGGAGCGGGTGGGGCGCCTCCAGGGGATCCGCAACGGCATCGATGCCCAGGTCTGGGATCCGGCCAATGATGGGGTCATTTCCAAGCCCTATGCGCTTGATTGTCTTGCGGGCAAACGCCACTGCAAAAGCGACCTGCGCCAGCTTTTTGGTCTCAATCCCGATGATGCCCGCCCTGTCTTCGCTTTTGTCAGCCGGCTGACACATCAGAAATTTGCCGACGCCTTGCCCTCCCTCATCCCCTTTCTGGTGGACCGGGGGGCCCAGGTGGCCGTCCACGGCCAGGGAGACCGCCGGATCGAAAGCCAGCTTGAAGACCTGGGTGCACGGCTCACCGGGTCTGCCAGTGTGCGGGTGGGCTACAGCGAAGAGACAGCCCACCGGTTGATCGCAGGGGCGGATGTTCTTCTGGCGCCCAGCCGGTTCGAGCCCTGCGGCCTGACCCAGATGTATGCCATGCGGTACGGCACCCTGCCGATTGTGACCAGGGTGGGCGGTCTGGCGGAAACGGTCACCGACGCCACGCCCACGGCTCTCGGTCTGGGGACCGCGACTGGGTTCATTGCCGGTGAGGCGACAACGGATGGGATCATGGGGGCAGCGGATCGGTGTCTGACCCTGTATGATGACGCTGTTCTGTGGAACACAGCCCAGAGAGGCGGCATGTCGGAGGACTTCTCCTGGGAAGCGTCCGCAGCCCGGTATCTGGATCTATATCGGGACATGGCGGGTCTCGGTCAGACCCAGGAGAGCCCCTATCACAGCATCTGGTCGTAAACGGATCAGATCCCGGCGGCCCATGGGGCGCGATGGTTCCGGTGCGGCAGTGCCTTTGATACCGGCGGGCCCTTCGATACAGGCGGCCCGTATACGGATGGACCCCAAACCACTGGCACGGGCCGCCAATACGGGCCACTAAGATACACCACCGAGACGGACTGGATGTGACCGACCGGATGTGACGGACCGCAGATGAAGGACTGGCCTGGACGGCGGTTCACTGACTGATTGGATCATGGTACCGGGGCCCGCAAACCAACCCAGGATAGCCGGAAAGGGAAAATGGCACCTCAAGATTACCGCGTCTGGCCAGGCAGTCCCACGCCGCTCGGCGCCACCTTTGATGGTTCGGGCACGAATTTCGCGCTCTTTTCCGCCCATGCCACGCGGGTCGAACTGTGCCTGTTCAATGAAACGGGGATGCGGGAGCGTGCCCGCATTCCGCTTCCTGAATATACCCACCAGGTCTGGCATGGCTATCTGCCGGATATTCGTCCGGGCCAGCTTTATGGTTATCGGGTTCATGGCCCCTATGAGCCCGACGTGGGCCATCGGTTCAATCCCAACAAGCTCGTGCTCGATCCCTATGCCAGGATGCTCCGGGGGGATCTGATCTGGCATGATGCCTTGTTCGGCTACCGTATCGGCCACCGGGATTCCGACCTGTCCTTCGATACCCAGGACAGCGCACCTTACATGCCGAAATGCGAAGTGGTGGACGACGCCTTCACCTGGGGTGAACGCAAGGCCCCCCGGCCCATGCACGAGACCGTGCTTTATGAGATGCATGTCCGTGGGCTGACCAAGACCCATCCGGATGTCCGGCCGGAGGAACAGGGCACGTTTGCCGGCCTGACCGGCGCCCCGGTTCTGTCCTATCTGCGGGACCTTGGTGTGACCGCCATCGAACTTCTGCCCATCCACGCCTTCGTCAACGACCGGCGGCTCGCGGATCTGGGCCTGCGGAACTACTGGGGATACAATTCCATCGGCTTCTTTGCACCCCACACGGATTACCTGACCAAGCCGAGCCTCCGGGAGCTGAAGACCTTCGTCCAGGTCATGCACGACAATGAAATCGAGGTCATCCTGGACGTGGTCTACAACCACACCGCGGAGGGGAACCGGCTGGGCCCGACCCTGTCCTTCAAGGGGATCGACAACCGCACCTACTATTATCTGCACCGGCACAATCCCCGCTACTATGTGGATTACACCGGCACCGGCAACTCCCTTGACCTGCGCCAGCCCGCTGTGCTCCGTATGGTGATGGACTCCCTGCGCTATTGGGCGGACCAGATGCGGATTGACGGCTTCCGCTTCGATCTGGCAACCACCCTTGCCCGGGTGGACGGGGCCTACAGCTCGAACGCCCCGTTCCTCACCGCCGTTGCCCAGGACCCGACCCTCGCTCCGACCAAACTGATCGCCGAGCCCTGGGACACCGGACCCGGGGGCTATCAGGTGGGGCATTTCCCCCCGGGCTGGCTCGAATGGAACGATCAGTACCGGGATACCGCCCGGCGGTTCTGGCGCGGGGATCTTGGGCTCATGGGGGCCTTCACCTCCCGCATTTCCGGCTCCTCGGACATTTACCGGGTCACCGGGCGGCGGCCCTGGGCCAGCATCAACTATGTGACCTGCCATGACGGTTTCACCATGTGGGACCTGGTGAGCTACAACCGCAAGCACAATGAGGCCAATGGCGAGGAAAACCGCGACGGCACGGATTCCAACTACAGCTGGAATTTCGGCGTCGAGGGGCCCACAGACGATCCGCACATCCTGGCAAGGCGCAACAAGCAGATGCGCAATTACTTCGCCACTCTGCTCCTGTCCCAGGGCATTCCCATGATCAATGCCGGTGATGAGCTGCGCCGGACCCAGAAGGGCAACAACAATGCCTATGCCCAGGATAATGAAGTAAGCTGGATCGATTGGGACAGCCTGGAACAGAATGCGGACATGCTCCAATTCGTCCGCGACTTGATTGCCCTGCGCCGCTCCCACATCGTCTTTCACCGGCACCGGTTTTTCCGTGGCGAGATCATTCCCGGCACCGACGTCAAGGATGTCATCTGGCTGCGTCCCGATGCTGAGGAAATGTCCCATGACGACTGGCACGACCCCCATGCCCACGCGATCGCGATGATCCTCAGCGGGGAAGCGGGTCTGACCCACCTGACCGAATTCGGCGACCAGGAAGTGGATGAGACCTTCCTCCTGCTGTTCAACGCCTCGGACCAGGATGTGGAATTCACCCTGCCGGCCCTGGAGCCCGGTCAGTCCTGGGTGGGCATGTTCGATACCGCCCGGGACACGGGCCGGGCGGATCCGGGACTGATCCTGTCCGGCGGAACCACCATGACCGTGGAGACCACCTCCCTCCAGATCCTGCGGCGCGACCCGCCGCCGATCCAGCCCGAGCAATACCCCGAGAAATACAATGAACGAGGCCCGAGATGAGCGGAGCGTTTCAAGGTGGCACCGCCCTTGAGGCGTTGCCCGCGGGCATGGGGTTCGGCCCGGTCTGGCAGGGGGACGGGGTGGTCTTCCGCTTCTGGGCACCCGGTGTGGACGGGGCCGAACTGGTGATCCCGGCCCAGGGGCTGTCCCAGGTCATGGAAGACCGGGGCAATGGCTGGTTCGCGACCCATGTCTCCGATGTTCCGGTCCATGGAGAATATGGCTTTCGTCTGCCCGACGGCATGATCGTGCCGGATCCGGCCTCCCGGCTCCAGCTCCACGGTGTCCATGAACTCAGTGCCGTGACCAATCCCAACAGTTACCAGTGGACCCACAGGGACTGGTCCGGCCGGCCCTGGCATGAGGCGGTCATCAGTGAACTTCATGTGGGGGCCTTCACGCCGGAAGGCAGTTTCGACGGCGTGCGCACCCGGCTGCGCCATCTCGCCCATACGGGCATTACCGCCATTGAATTGATGCCCCTGGCCGCTTTTTCCGGTCAACGCAACTGGGGCTATGACGGGGTGCTGCCTTTCGCCCCCTGTGCCTCCTACGGATTGCCGGACGATCTGAAACGGCTCATCGACGAGGCCCATGGTCTGGGCATGATGGTGTTTCTCGATGTGGTCTACAATCATTTTGGTCCGGACGGGAACTACCTCCATCTTTATGCGGACGCCTTTTTCGACGCGGGCCGGGATACACCCTGGGGACCCGCCATCGACTTTTCCCGCAGGCCGGTGCGCGAATTCTTCATTCAGAACGCCCTCTATTGGCTGGAGGAGTTCCGTTTCGACGGACTGCGCCTGGATGCGGTCCATGCCATTCATGATCACAGTGCCGAGCATTTCCTCTGGGAACTGTGCCGCCGGGTCGATGACCGCTTTCAGGGCCGCCGCCATGTCCATCTGGTGCTCGAGAACGCAGACAACGAGGCCCACTACCTCAATCCGGTCAAGGGCAAGGGAGGGGGCGCAACCGCCGGGGGAACGCTCGGCTATACCGCCCAGTGGAATGACGATATTCACCACGCCTTCCACGTCGCCCTGACCGGGGAGGCGGAAGGGTACTATGGTGACTATGCGGATCATCCCACCGCCCTGCTCGTGCGCTGCCTTGCCCAGGGTTTCGGATACCAGGGGGAGTATTCTGCCTTCCAAGGATCGCCCCGGGGCACGCCATCGGGCTACCTGCCGCCCTCGGCCTTTGTGACCTTCCTTCAGAACCATGATCAGATCGGCAACCGGGCCATGGGTGAGCGGATCGTTCATCTGGCCGAACCCGAGGCGGTCTGGGCCGCCATGGCGATTGTGCTGCTCGCGCCCATGCCGCCTTTGCTGTTCATGGGAGATGAGTGGGGGGCGGAGGAACCGTTCCTGTTCTTCTGCGATTTCCATGACGGGCTGGCGGACGCGGTCCGGGAGGGCAGGCGGGGTGAATTCGCATCCTTCTCCGCCTTCAGTGATCCATCGGTCCGGGAACGCATCCCTGATCCCAATGATCCGAAAACATTTGCCCGGTCTGTTCTGGACTGGTCCCGGCGGTCGGAAGAGGGGCATAAGGAGCGCCTGGATCTGGTGCGCAGGCTGCTCACCCTGCGCCACGGCCACATCACGCCCCGACTGGAAGAGCTTCAGGTACCCGCCATCGAGGCGAGCCTGAGCGCGTCCACCGCTTTCTCAGTCACCTGGATGCTCTCCGACAACGGCCGCCTCCGGCTTGTGGCCAATCTGGGGCCAGAGCCAGCGGATGGTCCGGCACCGGACCAGGAGGGCATGGCCTGTCTGTACACGACCCACCCCGAACATGGCCCCGATACGGGGCTGCCGTCTCCACTGCCGCCCTGGTTCGTGCGCTGGAGCCTCGGAGACCCTGGTCATGGTGGACGCTAGGGGTTCGGATCATCTTCTGGGTTTGCTGGCCCGACTTGTCGGGATCGGGGAGACGTATCCCGATGAGGCCGGGACCCAGCGTCCTGTTCCGCCGGAAACCGTCCGGGCCATCCTTGAGGGGCTGGGTCTGCCTGCCCGCACCAGCCAGGATCTGGGGCATGCCTTCGATGCGGTGTCCGCACAGGGATGGCGCCAGGGTCTGCCCCCCTGTGCGGTAATCCGGGAGAGCGCCGATGGTCCGGTCATCCCCTATATTCTCGAACAGCACACCGGCGCCAGGCCCCTGACCTGGACGGTCATCCTGGAGGATGGGGGAGAGCAGACCGGTTTCGTGACCACCGCCGCCATGCCGACGGGTGAGGTTTATGTCCGCAAGAGCCGCTATCTCACCAGGGCGCGGCTGACCCTGCCCATGAGGCTGCCCGCTGGCCGCCATCGCCTGAGCGTGCGCGACGATTATGCGGCGGGGGGCGAGAGCACCACCACGCTGATCGTTGTCCCCCAATCTGCCCATCCGGGTGCGGGTGTATCCCAGGCTTGGCGCCTGTGGGGCATTGATCTTTCCCTTGCAGCCCTGCGCACGGCCCGGGGCTGGGGCATCGGCGATTTCACCGACCTTGCCGGGGCCATGGCGGGGGCGGCCGGGCTTGGGGCGGATTTTGTGTCCATCGAACCCCTCCATGCCCAGTTCCCCTGGGATCCAGGCCGGTACGATCCTTTCCGCCCCTCCAGCCGGTTTTATCTCGACACTGTCTTTATCGATGTGGAGGCCGTGCCGGAGTTCCAGTCTGGTCCGGAGATCCAGGCCATTGTCCGCTCGGCCCCGTTCCAGGCCAAGCTGGGCGCCTTGCGCGCCAGGGACCGGGTCGACATGCCCGCGGTCCGGGTTCTCAAGGATGAAATCCTTACCCTGCTGTTTCACACTTTCCGGCGGGCCCATTTGGAGAAACCCGGGGCGCCGGATGAAAGAGTCCGCTCTTTCCGGGCCTATCAGTCGGCGGGCGGACAGGCCCTGCAGGCATTTGCTCAGTTCACGGTCCTGGCCCGGGCGGCCAAGGGCTCGGCCGACTGGCGGGACTGGCCGGCGGATCTGCGCCATCCGGACGGCAGCGGTGCGGACGCCCGCGAGGAGGCCAGTCAGGATCAGATCGACGCGGTGGTCTACGGACAATGGATCGCCGATGGGCAACTGGCCAGGGCCAGAGCCCTGGGCCGGGAAGCGGGTCTCACGCTGGGGCTTGCCATGGGTGTCGCCGGTCATGCCGCCTGTGATGGCGCGGAGGCCTGGGCGGCGCAGGTCATTCAGGCCACCTCTGACGGGACCGAATCCGATCAGGATCCGTCTACGGATCGGAGGGAGGAGGGGGGCGGCGTCTTTGCCACGGGATTGGCGACCGGTCTTGTCTCCCCGAGCGGACATCAGGCTGGCCCCATTCTCGATGCACCGGTCTATCATCCCCGGCGTCTGGCCCAGTCCGGCTATGGCCATTACGGCGCCATGCTCCGGTCCGTCATGACCCGGTGTGATATGATCCGCCTTTGGGACATGACCGCCTTCGCGCCCCACCGGGCCGTCCCGGCTCAAAATGTCCAACGCGCCGTCCCGGCCCAAGACCCCCAACGCGCCGTCCCGGCCCAAGATCCCCACGGGGCCGGTCCGGCCCAAAATGTCCAACGCGCCGTCCCGGCTCAAGATCCCAAAAGCGCAGGCGCCGTTCTGGCCTTGCCCCGGGAGGACCTGCTGGGCGTCCTCACCCTTGAGAGCCGTCAGAACAACTGTGTGGTCAGTGTTCCGCTGGCGGAGTGGATCGATCCGGACCTCATTGCACAGATGAACGCCATGGGGATCCTTCCGGAAAAGGCCCTGCTGCCTGAGCCCAGCCTGTCTGGAGGGGGAACCGTCCGCACCGGGCAAACCCTGCCCCTGGAGACGGCCTTCACGGATCCAGCGCAGGCGATGGTCAGCCTGACGGGCGCCCTGGGCGGAACTCTGGCGGGGACCTGGTCCGGGCAGGATCTAGCCCTGTCCCTGGCCTCCACCGGGCGCAGCTGGGACGACATCGAAGCGGCGGCCCGGGCCCATCGCACCCGGTTACGCCAGAGCCTCGCCTCCCTGGGAGCAGCAGGGCTCGGCGGCTCAAAGCCCGGTTATGACGCCAGGTCCGAATGTGATACCGCTCCGCACCAGGAGGACCTGTCCTCCACCGATCAACCAATCAATGCAATGCCCGACGCTCAGACAGGGTCCCTGCTTTCTCCGCCTCCGGCCGATGCCCTCCACCATGCCTTGGCGGCATCGGCGGTCCCGTTGATCCGTGTCCGTCTGGAAGATCTTCTGGGATATGACCGCCTGTTCTCCGGCGTGGACGGTCCCTTCACGGTCACAGCGCCCGAGGGCGGAGCGGTGCCGGTCTGGTCCCGGGCACAGGACGTGTTCAGCGAGCCCCGGGTCCGGGCCATTGCAGGTATTATTGCTACAGTGCGCGGAACACAGTACGCCGGGGATCCGGCACCAGATCAAGACGGCCCCATGCAGGGTGACAACGGCTGACGCCGGACGCAGCAGAAAGCCGGTTTACGGCGGGAGGACAGGATGAAGGACACAGGCACCTATCCGGCTGAACGCAATCTGGTCAGCATGGGGCCCATGAAGGAGAATAACATGGCGTCAGCATCAGGCACCGGAGATCGGCCGTCCCCCCAAGGTCCGGCCGGAGGGCTGCGTCCCCGGGCGACCTACAGGCTTCAGCTCGGTCCGAACTTCACCTTCGAGGATGCGGCGCGCACGGTGCCCTATCTGGCCCGGCTCGGCATTTCCCATCTTTACCTCTCGCCCATTTTTGCGGCCCGCACGGGCTCGACCCACGGCTATGACGTCACCGACCTGTCACGGATCAATCCGAACCTGGGGGGGCGCCAAGGGTTCGAGCTTCTCAGTGACACAGCCAGGGCCGCGGATCTGGGCATCATCCTGGATATCGTGCCCAATCACATGGCCGCCGACGGTCAGAACCCCTGGTGGGCCAGCGTTCTGGAGTGGGGCCGCCTGTCCCCCCATGCCCGTGCCTTCGACGTCGACTGGGACGGCATGGAACGTCTGTCCGGGGGCAAACTGAGACTGCCCATTCTCGGCGACTGGTATGCCGGTGTCCTGTCCCGGGGCGAGATTGCCTGCCACTTCGAGGCGGAGCGGGGGCGGTTTGAACTGTCCTATTTCGAGCACCGCTTCCCCGTTGCCCCGGGGACCTATCTGGATATTCTGCGCCAGGCCGGCGGGATCGACAGTACCGTCCGTGATCCCCTCGGACCCGTCATTACACGGATCGCCAATGCCATCGGACGGATGGCCGGGGCCAAGGACAGTTTCACCGACCGGATCGCCGCATCCCAGGATTTCGACGGCGCCAAGCTTCAGCTCGCCACCGTGGCCGAACAGCCGGAAGTGCGCCGGGCCATCCGTCAGGTGGTCACCCTGCTGGGCACTCCGGCGGCCAATGCCCGGGCGGCCCTGCACAACATGCTCGACACTCAGGCCTATCAGCTTGTCTACTGGCGCACGGCCTCGCAGATCACCAGTTACCGGCGCTTCTTCGACATCAATGATCTGGCTGCGGTACGCATGGAAGAGCCGACGGTTTTCCTTGCAGCCCACGAGACCCTGCTGGGCCTTGTACGGGAAGGGCGGATCCATGGCCTGCGTATCGATCACATCGACGGCTTGAGGGATCCGGAAGCCTATCTGGAGCAGTTGCGCGAGGCCGTGGAAGGGGCAAGACCCGCCACGCTCCGGCACCAGGCCTTTCCGATTTTCGTCGAGAAGATCCTGGAACAGAACGAAGAACTGCCGGGCACCTGGCCCGTGGACGGCGGGACCGGCTACCGCTTCCTCAACTACATGACCGATCTCGCAGTCGATGCCCATGCGGAAGAAGCGCTTACGGACACTCTGGAGCGCTGGACCGGTGTGACCGACGACTTCCATGCGGTGGTGCGGGAAGCCAAACTGCAAATCCTCACCGGTCCTCTGGCCGGTGATGTCAACCGGGTGGCCCGCCGGTTCATGGGTGTGCTGCGCAATGCGGTCTCCACCGCCGATGTGTCCGTCGAGGACCTGACCCGCGCCCTCACCGAACTGATCGCTGCCTTGCCGGTCTACCGCACTTATATCACCCGGGATGTGGTCCGGCCGGAAGACGAGGAGTGTCTGCGTGCCATTCTCCGTCCGGCCCTTGAAGGCGCCAGCGCCCTGGACCGGGGACCGATGTTTGCCGTGGTCATGGTGATCGACGCGGCCCTGGGCGGGCCGTCCCTGCCGGATATCGACCGCAACCAGGCCATCGAAGCGGCCCTCGACCTCCAGCAGATCACCGGAGCCGCCATGGCCCGCTCCGTGGAAGACACCGCCTTTTATCGTTATCCCCGCCTTTTATCCTTCAACGAAGTGGGCGGCAATCCCGCCTCCATGGGGATGCAGACGGGCCTGTTTCACTCCCGCATGGCCAACCGCGCCCACACCAGGCGGGCTTCCATGAGCACGACGGCCACCCATGATCACAAGCGCGGCGAAGATGTCCGTGCCCGGCTCAATGTTTTGTCCGAATGCACTGATCTTTGGGATGCCCGAGTGGCGGCCTGGTTCCGCCTCACGTCTCCTTTGCGGGAGCATTACGGCGATACGGCCATGCCCAGCGACACGGACATCTATTATTTCTTCCAGACCCTGACCGGTGTGTGGCCGCCGGAAGGTCTTCAGGGTCCGGAAGCCTATCGCGCCTTTGCCGGGCGGATTGCCGGCGTCATGCGCAAGTCCGCACGGGAAGCAAAACGGGAGACAAGCTGGCACAGCCCCAATGTCCGCTATGAGCAGGCCCTGGAGCGCTTTGTCCGGGCGGCTCTCGATCCCGGACGGTCCAAGTCCTTCCTGGATGAGGTGCAGGATTTCGTTCGGCGGATCGGCCCGTCGGCGGCGGTCAACGGCTTATGCCAGACGGTCCTGAAGCTGACCTGTCCCGGTGTGTCCGATTTCTATCAGGGGACGGAGCGGTGGGACCTCTCCCTGGTGGACCCGGACAACCGCCGCCCGGTGGATTTCGCCGCGCTGGAACAGGGCCTCGACGGTCTTGAGGGGCGGAGCTGGGGCGAGATCCTGGCGAACTGGCAGGACGGCGCGGTCAAGCAGTATGTGGTGCGCAACCTTCTGGACCTGCGCGCCCGGGCGCCGGAAGTGTTCGCGGACGGCACCTACGAGCCCTTCGCCGCCTCAGGCAAGCATGCCTCACGGGTGATTGGGTTCATGCGGCGCGGTAACGGATCAATCCTTCTTGTGGTCACGCCGCGACTTGTCTTCTCTCTGCTGGATGGTGAACCGGGACTGGTGCCCCGGGGCTGGGAGGACACCCATATTAATGTGTCCAAATTGCCCCCGGAGATGGTCTTCGAGGACGTCCTGGGCACCGGCACCCTCACCCCGGCCGAGGATGGGGGTCTCAGGATTGCTGACCTGCTCAAAACTTCGCCTATCGCGGTGTTTCATGGCCATCTGGCAAGAGAAGGAGAGTAATCCTGCCATCTGTGTCATGAACAGAACTCTGTTCGATCAAGCCATGCTTAAGACCGTGCAATGATCTGTATTTAAATTGCGGTAACTGGCTTGTGCCACCTGCCGGGGCTCTCTACTTTCCTGCAAGGGGATGGGACGCCTCATCAAAACAGCAGGTTGGTCTTGTTCATGAATACTTCACTGCACCCTGGAGAGCGGGCCGGCCGGTTCCGCTTTCTGCAAAGGTTGATCCGCTGGGGGAGTAAATGCGCAGGGGTTGGGCTGGCCCTGGTGTGGATGGTCACCACACCCCAGGCCCAGGAGGTGGAGCCGCTTCCCGATCCGGCCACGCCGCCGGTCACGCCCGCTCCCGCGACGCCGGCAGCCATGCCCGTCACCGCCACCGTCGATGTTTCGGTCACCCGTGGGACCGGGTCCGGGCTTTATGCTCCCGGACAGATGGTCACTGTTGCGGCTGACAGCCCGTTTCAGGGCCAGAGTTTCCTTGGCTGGACCGGTGATGTCGGTGCCCTGAGCGATCCCTTCGCACGGATGACCACGCTCACCGTTCCAAACCGCCCCGTATCCCTCACCGCGTCCTATGGAATTGTCGTCGAGAACAAGGTGATCGACTTCACGTCCCACCGGGACGGAGATTTCGTCGACGAAAAAGGTTTCACGGTTCTGGGTACCGCGTTCGACAAGTCCGGCCTCGCAGGGTTGACGGTCACGGTACAGATCGACGGGCAGGGGCCCGTGCCCGGCATGGTGGACCGTCCCCTTGCCTTCGGCGCCCGCACGGGCCAATGGGCGGTCCGGTTGTTCGATGAAGATGTACCGCCGGCCTCCACGGTGACCATCACGCTGCGCGCCCGTAACAGTGGCAGCGAGATTTCCACCGCCTCCCTGCGCCTCACCGCCGCGGCGATCAGCCACGAGAATGTTCAGCTCCTCAACCGGATCACCTTCGGCGCGACGCCCGCGATGATGGATGACATCACCAAAATGGGCTTTGACAAGTTCCTTCGGGATCAGATCCGCGGTGCCCGGAAGGTCGAGAACAAAGTCGATACCGATGAGGATGTGATCAAGAAGGTGAAGCCCCAGAAATTCTTCACCAAATGGCGCGATTACGAGAACGAGAAAATCCGCCAGCTCATGCGTGAACGCCTTTCCTATCTGGCCTTTTCGGAAAATCAGCTCCGGGAAGTGATGGCCCTGTTCTGGGACAACCATTTCAACACCACCGCCGTCGCCAATGATGATTTCTACGGGGAGCTGATGGAAATGCGGGCGTTCCGGGAAGCGGCCCTGGGTCCCTTCCGGGAGCTGCTCAGTATCAGTGCCCGCAGTACGGTGATGATGAACTATCTGAACAACAACACCAGCCGCGCCGGCGCCCTCAACGAAAACTACGGACGGGAACTGCTCGAATTGCACACCGTCGGTGTGGATGCCGGCTACACCACCGAGGATGTCATTCAGGTGGCCCGGATCTTCACCGGCTGGTCCGAGGACCTGACGAAAAAGGCGGCCAAGGAACGCAACAAGAAGCGCAAGAAGCCTCGCCATGACGAGCGGGAATTCACCTTTGTTGCGGAAGATCACGATACGGACTTCAAGGAAGTGCCCTATCTTGCGCGGGTCATCCAGGGGTCAGGCGCCTTCGATCCTGAAAAGCAGCGTTTCTCCCTGCGCTCCGGGACCGCCGAAGGCGATGAGTTGCTCGATATTCTGGCTCTTCATCCGGACACCGCAGGGTTCATCTGTACCAAGCTGGTGGAGCACTTTGTCAGCGATACCCCGCCGGACTCCCTGGTGACCTCTTGCGCCGCCGATTACCTCGCCAGCGACGGCCATATCGGCACCGTGCTTGAGACCATTCTCACATCCTCGGAGTTCCGCAGCGATCCGGCCAATTACCGCTCCAAGTTCAAGTCGCCCACGGAATATGTCATCGGGCTTGTCCGCCATTTCGGCTTCAGTGTCGAAAAGGAGAAGAAGGTCAAGAAGTCCGAGATCCTGAACGACGCGCTGGACGATATGACCAGTGTGCTCGCCAATGCCGGCATGGCCTGGTTCCGCTATCCGGTTCCCACAGGGTTCGATGACCAGGCGACAGATTGGGCCACCTCCACATCCATGCTTCAGCGGTTCCAGTATGCCTTGCGCATGCCCCATGGCGGCCAGGACCTCATTGAGGAGCTGGGTCTTGAAACCCCCGAGGCGATTGCCGCGGTCATGATGGACCGGGTCATGGGCGGGTTCTATTCCCGCGCCGAATACGAAACCGTCGTAGATGCTCTCTACGGCAATGATGGCACTTTCGACATCACCGGTGATGAGTTCGGCGCTATCGAGCGCGGCTTCGAGGCCATTGCCATCACTCCCAACTATCAGATCCAGTAAGGGGACGGCGAGCCATGTTGATTACCCGGCGCCACGCCATGCGCCTTGCCCTTGGCGGCTTGGGCGTAACCACTGCCTTCGCATCCGGCCTGCCGACCTCCATGTCCGTTCGCCCCGGATGGGCCCAGACATTGGGCGTGCCAGGCAAGACCTTGATCAAGATCTTCATGAGGGGAGGGTGCGACGGTCTTTATCTCACCCCTCCCTATGGAGACAATTTCTACCGCAATCTTCGGCCTACGGTTGCCATTGATCCGCCGAATGATGCTGATCCCAATTCGGCAATCCCTCTCAACGGCATGATCGGGTTCAATCCGAACCTGCTGCCATGGATGGAATTGTGGGATCAGGGGCTCGTCGCGGTCAGTCCGGCCACCCACTATCCCGACGCCAGCCGATCCCATTTCGACAGCCAGCGCTGGATCGAGCAGGGGGGGCGGGATCAGACCACCAGCGGCTATCTCAATCGTTATGTCGGTGTCACCCCGGGGGACTCTCCGTTCCGCACCTTGGGCGTGGGGGGAAGCGGTGTGCCCGATGTGCTCAAGGGGGCGGTCACTGTGCCCGGCATCGGCAATCTTGATGAGTTCCAGCTCAAGGACCGGCGATGGTGTTCGGATGGTAATGATTGCCAGGAAAACCAGCTCCTCAACACGATGACCCGGCTCTACGGCGACATGGCATCTTCCGCAGGCAAATCCGTTGACCAACTGACCAGCGCCCAGGGGCTACAGCTTGTTAATGTTCTGGAGCAGCTTCGGGTTCTGGACGCGGAGTATGAAGTGGAAGCGGGCGGACTGGAGTATTCCGGCACCAGCGTTGGCCGGGGTTTGGAGATCCTCGCCCGGGGCATCAAGTCGGATCTGGGCATCGAAGTGGCCGCCCTCGACTGGGGCGGCGGCTGGGACAGCCACTCCAATCAACGCCCTCGCGGTGTGCAGCCCACAAACCTGAACCATCCGTATAATGCAAACATGCGCCGGGGCGTGGATGATATCCTGACATTCTGCCGGGACCTTGGTCCGCGTCTGAGTGATGTCCTGATCATTATCGGGTCGGAATTCGGCCGGACCTCCCGACAAAACGGGAGTAACGGTACCGATCATGGCAATGCGGCCACCTGGGTATTGATCGGCGGTCCCGTAAGAGGTGGCGTGGTCGGTGATTGGCCGGGGCTCGCGCCGAACCAGCTTAACAGTGGGCGGTACCTGGAGATGGCGGTGAACTACAAGGATCTGGTGTGCGAGGCTCTGGCACGCCATCTGGGCATGCCCGATTCTCTCTATCAGGATATTTTTCCGGGCCACACCGTTACGGATATGGGCGTTCTGCGCGGATAGGCGGGAGCCTCTGGGTGCGACAGGGTCCGGCGATGGCCAAGGCCCCGCGATGGACAGGGCCTGACAGACAGGGAGCTGAAGACTGACGGTTTCTGCGATATGGGGCGGATGGCGTGAACAGGCTCCCCGGCTTGGCGGGCGGCTGATCGGTCTTGCAGGCCGGATCTTCAACCGCTGGCGGGCGGATGTCTCTGAAGGTGTGGATGACGTGGTGCTCTGGATGTCCGGAGCCCATCGTCGTCGCCTTATTATCCATCCTGTAACGGACGGCTATTCCGTTTATCTGGAACAGGGACGCTCCGGGAAAGGCAAGCGCCAGCATCTGGGTATCCTCCGGGTCATGGAAGATGGGCTGGTCGAGGACGGCCCTGTCTGTGCCCGGGTCGAGCGTCTTCTGCTCCGGGGTTGCCGTATTGTGGCGGTGCTCAGTGTGCGGGAAGGGGGCGCCCTGGTGCGCAGCCTGTCCATGCCCCAGGCGACGGAACGTCATCTGGGCAGTGTGCTGCGCAATCAACTCAGCCGTCTGACGCCTTTCCCTGAGGACCGGGCCGCCTTTGATTACGAAATAGAAGGGCGGCGCATCGCCGACGGCCAGATTGCCGTGCGGCTGGCCGTCGCTCCCCTGGATCGGATCGAGGTCTTGCGCAACCAGCTTGCGGATCTGGGGCTTGAACCGGACGTGATCGCACCCGCCGGCGACCGGGAGAGTGTGCCTGAACCCTTTGATTTTCTTGGCCCTGAACACCGGCCCGCCAGGCGGCTCGCGTTCCTGTCCGAGGCCCGCAGGCGGGTGGCTGCGGCCTTTCTGGGGGCTTTGGCTATTTTCACCGTGCTGAACATGGGCGGCAAGATGCTGGTCTGGCTTGCTCTGGTCTGGACCCTGCCCGAGGCCCGGGACGATGCCCGGGTGGCCTCCCATCTCCAGCTTCAGGTCGAGGCCTTGAGCGGTTCCGCCAGGATCCTCAGTGAGCGCAAGGCCGAAGCGCCGTCCATGGTCGCCCTCATGGAAAGCCTGTCCCGGACCATTCCCGACGGCACCTGGCTGACCGGTCTGCGGATCGGCACGGATGCCGCGGATATTCAGGGTATTTCCGCTGATGCCACGGCACTCCTGACCGCCCTTGAGGCCGCTCCTGCCATGCGTAAGCCTGAATTTGCAGGCAGCGTTACGACGGCTGGCGGCGGCGGAGAGCGGTTTCATATCCGTGTTCGGATCGAGCCTCCAAAGGCTGGTTCTGGGAATGGGGATACCGGAAGGATCGGGCCATGAAGCGGAACGGACTTGTGATCCTGAGACGGGCGTCAAGCCTCGCCTTGTTTGCCGGTCTGTGTCTGGGCACGCTGGTGCTCCTGCTGGCCAGTGCCGGTACTCTGGACGGGGAAGTGCGCCGGTTGTCCACCTTGAAGGCGGATTACACCGCTCTCGCCGGGCGGACGGACGATCTGCGCCGGGACTTGAGCGTGTTGCAGACCCAGCGCCATGACGGCATTCGCGACCTTCTGCCCGGAACCAGCAGTGCCCAGGCGGCGGCGGCATTGGAGGATGTGGTGCGCGGCGCCATCGAACAATCCGGCGGGCGCATCGACAGCCTGGAAATTCTTCCCCTGTCCCCTGAGGACGGGCTGGAGCGGATCGGCATGCGGGTCCTTGCGGGTCTTGATCACGCCGGTCTTCAGGGTGCCCTGCATCAGCTTGAATCCGGCAGACCGCTGATTTTCATTGATGCCCTGCAAGTCAAACCGGACCAGACCCGGTCCGCGTTCCGCCGCCGGGCCGCACCCGATGAAGCCGTGGGGTTGAAGATCACCGTCACGCTCCACGCCTTCCTGGAACCGGCGCGGAGAGGGGCGGTGTCCAGCGGGTAGGGACGCTGGGGCGGGATCTGAGTTAATCGGGGCTGGCCCATGACCGGGGCGAACGGGTTGGGATATGGAGGAGAATGATGAGCGATTGGCGTAGGGACGGTCTGTTGATGATCACATCCTATCTGGCCTTCATTGCCATACTGAGTTTGCTCACGGTCGTCTGGTGGACCCAGCCTTTCGACGCCCATGCGGCGCGGTCCACTCTCGAAGCCGGTTCGGAGAGCGAACCGCAAAGCAGCATTGGCTCCCTGGCATCCTATGAGGCGATTGCCGGGCGCCCGCTGTTCATGCCGACCCGCCGCCCAACCCCAGAGGAAGCGGACATCGCCCCGGTTGCCCGGATAGAGCCCGCCGCTCCGGCGCGCAATTACGTCCTGAAGGGGACGATCCTGCTGGAGGATGACAGTCTCGCCCTCCTCATGGACAAGCGCAGCGCCGAACTCGTCAGTGTCCGTGAAGGCATCAGCCTGGACGGATGGTCCGTAGGCGAAATTGGTGTGAGCTGGGTGAAGTTTTCCCAGAATGGTCGCAGCGCCACCTTGCGCCTGCCCGTGGAATGACTGACTGATCCTCTGGTCCCCGGATTGGCCCCATCGATCTAATTGCCTGAAATTAACGGGGAATTTCTGCCAGCGGCTGGTATACCCAACTTTGATCCGGGCAATGGACGTCCCATCAGGTGGGCCGTTCCGGCAATCGGGGGCTGGCGGGGACAGACAAGATCGTGACCAGAAGACCATCCCGCCCCATGGGCTGGCCGGTGCTCCCCCTGCGGGCTATCGCCGGTCTTACAGCGACGCTCCTTCTTCTGACCGGGTGCAGCCTGACCGGTGACAAGGACGCTCCGCCAGAAGAGCGAGCCACGGACGAACGGGCTTACCGGGAAAACACCGTTCGCTCTCTGCCCGGCCGGTCCGGTGAAAGCTCCTCCCAGCGCCCAGACCAGCGCCGAGACAGACGTCAAGAGGCGCCCCTTAATCTCGGTCCGGATGCTCTCTCAACGGAGCTCGCCTCCCAGGGCGCAGGTCAGGCTCCGGGGCTTGAACCGCTGATCGTCCGGGGGCAGAGCCGCTACCGGCGCAGGCCGGCCCCCCGCCTCGCGGAACCTGCCCGGGCGGGGCGGACCATCGTGCTCAATTTCGATAAGGTCGAGGTCAAGGAAGTCGCCCGGGTGGTTCTGGGGGAGTTGCTTGGGGTGAATTACACCGTCGATCCCTCCATTTCCGGCACGATCGACATGAAATCCACCGAACCCGTGCCTGTCTCCGCTGCTCTGGGCATTCTGGAAACCGTCCTGAAGCAGAATGATGCCAGCCTCGTGGTGGACGGCACCATCTACCGTATTCTGCCGGAAGATCAGGCCCCATACTTCTCACCGGTGCCCGCCCTCGTTTCCGATGGGCGGCCCATCCCGCCGGGTTACTCCGTCCGGGTGGTGCCCCTGAATTTCATCGGTGCCGAGGAAATGGCCGAAATTCTCCAGCCCTTCACGGAAGAGAGCGGTGTGCTCAGGGTGGATCCGGAACGCAATCTCATCGTTCTGGCGGGCATGAGCCGTGACCTGCAACAATGGTTGGAGACCGTAAACACCTTCGATGTGGACTGGTTTTCCGGAAAATCCGTAGGCATCTTTCCATTGAGCGAAGTCTCGGCGGACAATGTCATTGATGAACTGCGGGCCATTTTTGACAGGACGGAAGATGCCGGTCCCGGTGTCATCGAGTTTCTTCCCATTGAGCGGTTGAACGCCGTGATGGTGATCGCCGTCAATGGCGGTCTGGTGGAGCGGGTCCAGAGCTGGGTGGACCGGCTTGACCGGGGATCTCCCTCCGGACGCCGCCTGTTCGTCTACCGCATGCGCAATGCCAAGGCCGCCGATCTGGCTCCGGTGCTCCAGGATCTCTTCTCCGAGGGGGCCAGTTTTGGTGTAGTTCCTGCTGGTGGCGGTGGAACCGGTCTCGCCCCCGGCCTTGAGGCCATGACCGTCAGTACCAACCCGCAAATGGCCGTTTCCACACGCCTCGCCAATGGCGGACCGGCCGTCGGGCCCACGCCGGTCTTCCGGAGCCGCACGGAGGGGGGTGTGCGGATCATGGCCAATGAGACACAAAATACACTCCTGATCATGGCGACCCCTGCGGAGTACCGGGTTCTGGAAACCGCTCTCCGTGACCTGGATGCGCCGCCTCTCCAGGTTCTTGTGGAGGCAACCGTTGCGGAAGTGCGTCTGACCGAAGATCTGCGCTATGGGGTTCAATACATTTTCGACACGGAAATCTTCAATGAGGATGTTTCCGTTACCCTGAGCAATGCAGCGAGCAGTGCCATCGCTTCGGCCTTTCCCGGTTTTTCAGCCGTAACCGGAACACCGGTGCGCGGCGTGCTCGATGCCCTCGACAGCATCACGGATGTCAATGTGATCTCATCGCCCAATCTGATGGTCATGGACAATCAGACCGCGACCCTTACGGTGGGTGATGAAGTGCCGGTGGCCGTGCAGGCCCAGGAAAATGCCCTTACCGATGACAATGTGATCGTCAATTCCATCGAGTTCCGCAGCACGGGGATCATCTTTGAGGTTACCCCGAGGGTTACTCATTCCGGTGCGATCACCATGGACATCATTCAGGAAGTAAGCAATGTGGCCGCAAGCGCCACGCCGACCCTGACCCCCACCATCTCACAGCGCCGCATTGCCAGTTCGGTGGTCGTGGCCTCCGGGGAGACCATCGTTCTGGGCGGTCTCTTCTCGGAAAACGGCAGCAAGGGCAGCAGCGGCATTCCCGTTCTGTCCCGCATCCCTTTTGTCGGCTGGCTCTTCGGCCAGCGCACGAACAACAGGAGCCGAACGGAACTGGTGGTCTTGATCTCACCACGGATTGTCCGTAACGATAGCGACGCCAGGGCCGTGACTGCTGAAATCCGATCCCGCCTGCGCCGTCTCGATGTTTTCTCCGCCAGTGCCCGCGACCGTATCATGGCCTACTGAAGCGGCGCCGATTTGAGCATGAGGCGTCTAATCCGCATCATGCTCAAGGCAGCGACTGCGGTCCGGCGCCACTGTGCCGCCCTCGCGGAGGCGCCTCGCGCCGTGAGCGAAAAAACTCGGGCGGCGGCCACCTTGTTTAAAGGTGATCGTGATTTTGCGCCCGCCGCTCTAGTCCTCACGGTCGAGCCATTCTCCGGGGCGGCGCTCCAGAACAAAGGGAATGGGTACGTCCACACCATATCCCTCGATCCAGACGATAAGGCCCGTGCGATACCGTGCGCCGGTGGCCAATTCCGCCGTCCCCTCAATCAGAAAGCCCGGTCCCTGCCGGTTGGTCACCCAAAGCTGTGCGCGGGGCAAGGGGGGCAGGCGCCCGCCTGTGATCCGTGCTCTGAGGATGGCTTCCGCTTCCGCCGGTGTGATGCCTGGAATGCCCAGAAGCACTGCCCGGGACGCTGATGCTGGGTTGACAGCACGGCTCCGGGAGGCGGTGGTCATAGAGGGCGCAAGCTGATCATAAAGGGCGGGCGTCATGCCTGCCACGGAACCCAGTTCGAGAATGCTCGGGAACGGACCATTGCGGGGGAGGGCGGGACTGGCCAGATCCCGATAGCGGCCCTCTTCAGCACCGGCGGCCAAGGGCACGGTGTTTCTGTCCCGCCAGTCCAGAATGGCATCGGTCAGGGCAACCGGATCCGGCGCCATGCCCTCTTCATCCACAAGATCGCGTGCGGAAAGAAAAGAGAGCAGCAATTCTCTGGGTGCGGCATTCAGATCGATTTTGCCAGTCTCATCGAAAATCCGGATGGTGAGCGTCGCGCCACCCATGGTAACGACGGCCGGCGTGCCGTCCCTGGGGATGCGCGAGTCTTCCGGTGGGGCGAGCAGGTCGACCAGACCACGCTGAACCGCACCTTCCGCAAGCCACCGTGCCCGGACTGTCTCCAGTTCCGCACCGGCGGTCAACACATGGAGCCTGGATGAAACACCGTAGGCGCCGGCAATCAGGGCCAGGAGCACCATGATCCACAGAACACTGACGAGGGCTGTACCCCGTTCACCCGGCCGGTCGTGCTTTTTTTCGGCGGCCATTACCGGCAGTCATCCCTGATGGGCGGCCGGCCAGCAGCCCCCACGGTACCGATACAGGACAGGGCAAGGCTTGCATTGGGGCGGGCCAGAACCTCATGGGCGGGGCGGCCCTTGGCAGCACCGATCCGCAGGGCAACCATGGCCGGCGTGCCCGCGCCCGTCCATTCATCCTGCCATGTCCAGTAGATCCGGTCCTCTCCTTGGGTTTCCTCAAGATAGGCAAAGCTCAGTATGCCGGGATGATTCATCAGTAGGCTGTCTCTTTGTGCCCCGCGCCAGAGCGGAGCATCCGGGTTCGCGTTCACCAGGGCACGGCTCATCAGCAACCGGCTTTCCTGTGCACCACGCTCGATACGGAACGTCACCTGGTAAAGACCGCCTATGGTGGGGTAGGGCGGCATGGAAGTGGTGAGGGACAGAACCTCCGGTGTGCCCTGAAACGTCTGACCGCTTGCACTTCCTTCCAGGCTCAACCGACTCGTCAAATCCCGGAGCATTCTGGCTGTCAGAAGCAGATCCTCGGTCTGTCTTGCGGCAAGGGCACCCCTGTCCCAGCTTTCCTGGGCAAACCGCAGGCTCGACGCGCCGATCGCCGCGACCATGCCGATGACCGCCAGGGCCGCAAGAATTTCAATGAGGGTGAAGCCCTCCTGCCGTGTCCGGATCATAGCGGCAATTCCGCGGTCTTGAGGGTATTCAGAACCACCCGGGCCCCGGTATCCTGCCGCTCAACCTGGACTTCCACAGCATAGAGAGCATGTTCCTGGGCATAGGGCAGGGGACCGGAGAGACCGCTGGCGAATGGCTCATCATCCAGGGCAGTCACCTCAAGGCGCCAGGTCAAGCCGCCCGGCATGGTGCCCGTTTCGACACCGTGGGACAGGGCACGCCGGGCCAGTGCGGTGTAGAGAAGGTTTTCCGCCGTGAGGGTCAACTCCGCACGGTCGCGCAGGCGGGATGCGGTGGTGAGTCCCTGGGAGAGGGTCGTGAAGGCCAGGGTTAGCCCCAGTGACAGAATCGCAAGTGCCACCAGCACTTCGATCAAGCTGAACCCGGAGGATTGTCCTTTGCGGTGATGCTCAGCCCCCGTCATGGCCCCACCCCTCGTCCATGCCCAGTTCCGTCAAATCATCAGGACCCGCCTCCCGGTCCGTCACCCGGCCAGATATCCAATCGACGTCGATGCGGCGCATGCGCCCACCCCGAGAGAGAAGAACGATGCCTCCGGTGGAGCTGCCATCGGGAAAAAAGCGGATGCGCCCACCGGGGGCTTTTGTCCGTTCCCGGCGCGCGGTGCGCAAGGTGATCTCTATACCATCCGTGAATCGTCCGCTCACGTCTCCCGACCGAGTGCCGGGTCCATGGTAGGTGCGCTGTTCCAGATCGAATGTCAGGGCGGCAGGGCTTTGGCTGCGGATGGCGGCGGCGCGGGTGGCGGCCAGGGAAGCGGCCAGGGTCCGGGTTGCCGCCTGAACCTGACTGGCGTGCCCGCCGGATCCGATGCTGGCCGCACCCATGGCCAGCATCAGACTGATGATGGTCAGCACCACCACCAGTTCCATGAGAGAGAATCCGCCGGTGCCTCGGTCCATGGTGATCGGTCTCATGGGTCCGGATCCATCACAGGGCCAAGCTTGGCAGACTGACAATGGCGGCAAACAGGGACAGGACGATGACACCGACCATCAGTCCCAGAAAGAGAATGATTGCCGGCTCCAGGGTGGCCAGAAACCGTTTGGTCGCTTCTTCCACGGCAGCGTCCTGAATGTCCGCAATTTCCGTCAGCATGGGGCCGAGGCGCCCCGTTTCTTCCCCCACACGGATCATGTGCGCGGCGGTTCCGGGCAGGGCATCCGTGGCGAGCAGAGGCCCTGCAAGGCCGCTTCCGGCCCGCAAGGGAGCTTCGGCTTCTCCCAACCGCTGCGCCAGGGCCTCATTGCTCACCGTGCCAAGGGCATTGGTGAAGGCGGTCAGCATGGAGACACCGCTTTCCAGGGACAGGCCCAGTGCCCTGGTGAACCGGGCGGTTTCCACGAGTTGGATCAATCGCCCGGCGAGAGGAACCCGGAGCAAGGCGGCGTGTACCTGGCGGCGGAAGGCGCGCCCGGCCATGGCGGAGCGGAAGGCCAGTCCGCCTCCCAAGAGCGCCAGCGCCACCAGCCAGCCATGGGCGGCCAGGAATTCAGCCACACCAAGGACAATCTGTGTGGGGATGGGAAGCTCAGCGCCGGCCCTGGCAAACATGGTCTTGAACCGGGGCACCACGGTGGTCATCAGTAGGGTGACGGAAAGTATGGTGACCGTGAGCAGGGCCACAGGATAGATCATCGCCGTGGTCAGAGCCTTGCGCAGGTCCCGGGTCCGTTTCAGATACGCCCCGAGGCGGTCCAGAACCAGGGGCAGTGCTCCGGCGGTTTCCCCGGCCCGCACCAGGGCAATATAGAAGGCGCTGAATGGCGGTCCGGCGCGCTCCATGGCCACGGACAGGGACGCGCCGCTTCTCAAATTTTCCGTGAGCTGGCCCAGGAGTGTCGCCATCGCGTGGCTCTTCGTGCCGGATTCCAGAATGCGCAGGGATTGATCCAGGCTGAGCCCGGCCCTGGTGGTGTGCGCGAGATCAAGGGTCAATCGCAGGAGATCGTCCTGACCCGGCACAGTTTTCCGGCGAAAGGGCAGGGCGGTTGACCCCAGCGCTCCGCCTGTCTCACGTCCCCGTCTCTCGCCAGCACCGGATCGCCGGGAGCGCGGATTTGATCGTGGCGCTGCGCCGGCTCCGTTCTGAACGGATCGTCCGGGCCTGCGGCCTGATTTGTAGTGCGGGTTTTGTTTCCTGGCGGCGGGACGGGCGGAGATGGGATAGAAGCCCTGACGGCTCAACTGGGCAATGGCATCGCGTTCGGACGCAGCATTCATCCGCCCGGTGACTGTTTCCCCCGCCGTGTTGACGGCCTTGTAGACATAATCTGCCAAACCGGTCTGTCCCCGATTCCGGATCCTGCTCCGAACGAGCCCTAATCATCGTGAAGCGGATCATCCTGGGCCACCCGGCGCACCTCCTCCATGGAGGTCTGTCCCCGGGCGGCCTTGGCAAGGCCGTCCTGGAACAGGGAGGTCTGACCGCTATCCCTGGCCAAGGCCCGCAAAGTATCCGTATCCTTTCCCGCAAGAATGGCGCGCCGGATCGGTTCCGTCACAGTGAACAATTCGTATAGTGCCATACGCCCCTTGTACCCCCGGCCCTGGCAGGCCGAACATCCGATGGCCTCCTTGAAGCGGGGCGCGGGGCCTGTGATCCGTGCCCGCAGGGACATCTCCAGATGCTGGAGTTCCGGCGGTGGTGCGGTCTCCACGGCGCAGTCACTGCACAGGACCCGGACAAGGCGCTGGGCCACGGCAAGGTTCAGGGTGGCGGTGATCAGATAATCCTCAAGGCCCATATCCAGAAGGCGGGTCACGGCACTGACGGCATCATTCGTGTGCAGAGTGGAAAGAACAAGATGGCCGGTCAGGGCACTCTGGGCGGCGATCCTGGCGGTTTCCCCATCCCGGATTTCACCGATCATCAGGATGTCCGGGTCCTGTCGCAACAGACCCCGGAGGATGCGTGGAAAGTCGTACCCGATTTCCGCCTTGACCTGGGTCTGGATCACGCCGGGGATCTGAAATTCGACCGGATCCTCCACAGTGATGATCTTGCGGTCGGTCTTGTTCAGCCGGTGCACGGCCCCGTAAAGGGTTGTGGTCTTGCCCGATCCCGTCGGCCCGGTGACGATCAGCAGGCCGTTCTTGCGCTCCAGTTCCCGGGCAACCTGCCGGAGTTGGGCCTGGGTGAAGCCAAGCTCCGTGAGAGCCGGCGGCGGGCCGCCCTGGTCCAGGATACGGATGACAACGCTTTCCCCGTGAAGGCTGGGGACCGTGGAAACCCGCAGATCGATTTCCTGTCCCTCCGTCCGGTGACGAATGCGCCCGTCCTGGGCGAGGCGGCGTTCGGCAATGTCGAGCTGGGCCAGGATCTTGATCCGGGAGACAATGGCGGCGGCATGCCTGCGCTGGGGCCGTTCCACTTCATAGAGCAGGCCGTCAATCCGGTAGCGGACCACCAGATACCGCTCAAAAGGCTCGATGTGAATGTCCGAGGCCCCCTGCTCAAGGGCTCTGTGGATCATGGTATTCACGAGGCGGATGATCGGCGCTTCGCTGGCCAGGCCCCGGAGCCGGTCGATATCGTCCAGGTCCCGCTCGTCAAGATCCGTAGCGGCAAACGGGGCGTCATCGGGCCCGGCGGAGGCGGTGTTGCCCGAGACGGCGCTGTCATCCTCGATGCCCTCCAGCCGGTCCAGGGCGGTCTCGATGTCCCGGGCCAGGGCGACGCAGCGCCGGAGGGGCGCCCCATGGAGCGCAAGGCAGACGGCCTCATGGGCGTAATCGTCGGTGGGGTCGGCCATGGCCAGCATGGTGCCCGGTTCCGGTCCTTGCGGGGCATGGTCCGCCGCAGGCGGATCACTGTCCCCAAGCACCAGGATGGTCCGGTCCCGCAGGAACTCGACGGCAATACTGTCGGGCAACACGGCGTCTTCCAGTCCGGCGGGCCCGACCAGGGGCAGACCGGATATGTCCGCCGCCGTCTGTGCCCACACGTCCTGGGCAATCAGGCCCAGCTTGTCGAGTATCTGGCGCAGGTCCTCGCCGAACCGGTCCCGTGCCCGCAACGCCCGCTCCAGATCGTCCGGCGCGAGATGGCCGTCCTCGACCAGCCGCCGGGCAACAGGACCGGCAGGGTCGTTAACGGTGTCCACCCGCAGGATCGAGGCGTCACGACCGGTGCCAGGGCTGACTGGTCCCGGGTGGTCCCGTTCGTCCTGATCCGGACGGCTATTGCGGCTGGCGCTGTGGCCCAAGACTGCCTCCGGCCCTTGATGCTGATGACCCGTTCACTCACTCCAGGCCGTCATAATGGCCTGAAATATGGCGGAAAACCGCATTGCGATCCGGTCATGAAAAAAGCCCGGATCCTGGTTGGGATCCGGGCCTTCGATGTCTTGAAAGAGAGGCGCCAGCCGCTCCCCCGAACCGGGATCAGTTGATGCCCACGGCCCGCAGCAGAAGCTGCACATGGCGCCGGTGAGCCTTGGTCTCGGCATTCAAGGTGGGCGCGCCGATGCCGAAGAACGGCGGGCTCAGTATCGACTTGACCTCCCGGAGGCTGGCCAGGGCCGCCGACTTGGACACATCGTCATAGAAGGGGGTGATCAGCATGACGATCAGCCGGGTCACATAGCGGATCTGCAGGTTCTGACGGATGGTGTTCACATCGGTCTGGGCATCGTCCTCGAACACGGCCTTGGTCAGGTCGCTGAGGAAATCGATGGCCGGATACTCGTTGCCGTACAGGGTGGAGTTGACCACCCGGCGCATGGTGAACGGGCTGGTGAGCTGGGCCAGGGATACGTCCTGGGCCAGACGGATCATCTCGTGGAACTTCATGTCCTCGCCGCCACCGAAGAAGTCAAAGCCCCGGCGTTCCGCCTGCATGTGCCGGGCAAGTTCCGGGTCCACCTCGAAGGCGGAGGGCGCAAACAGGTTCTCGCGCAGGTTCTGGACCGCGCTTTTCTGGAAATCCAGGGGCACGGGGGTATAAGGGGTGAGATTGTCGGACCCTTCCTGGCCGGCGACGAACCGTTCCACCTGCACACCGCCCACATAGTTGGCCATGTTCAGGCCATTGCGCCAGCGGGAGGTCCACAGGCGCATATAGGCGTCGCGCATTCCGGCCCAGGTCTCACCGGGCTTGGTGAAAGAAGCCTGGAGTTCGTCCAGGGTGGAATTGATCAGTCCCATCCGCGCGATGGAGTAGGCAAGAGCATCCGAGGACAGATCATTGATCATCACCCGGGGGTCGATCCCGCCGCCTCCGGCAGAGCGCATGTCGTCGGCATCATTGCCGAAGGCCAGTTCCGGCTTCGTGGAGCCTGCCAGCAGGGTGGCCCGGCCTTCCTCATCCAGGCTCGGTGTGTAGCCGAATTGAATGGCCCAGGTGTCGTAGGGCCCGGGCCGGGTGGTGTAGTACTGGCCCTGCTCCTTGCCTTCCGGCGCCAGGTTCACCGTGGAGTAATCCATCACGGACCCCACCACGACCTCGCCGGTCACGTCCTTGTCGTGGATCTCGTCGGGACCATGGAGCTGGCTGGCCTTCATATTGTGGGACAGGCCGAGGGTGTGCCCGACTTCGTGGAGCACGAGTTCATAGATGGCTTGGTTGACCAGTTCCGCCATCTCCTCCTCGCTGGCACCGCTGGTCTGAAGAATATCGAGGCCCGCACTCAGTTCGAACGCCTGGTGGAGGCCGAACTGGCAGCCCTTGTGGTGGGCCAGATGGTGGGCAAAGCCCGGGTGATGCGCCGTGTGCCCCGTATCCTTGACGGCCTCGCGCAGCATGTCTTCATCAGCCAGCAGACCAACGGCGGAGACGGCTTCCACCGCCCGCTCCACCCCTTCATGCTTTTGGGGCATCAGGGCGTTCAGGGCCTGGGTGCCGTAAATGTCACTCAGCCGCATGCGGTTGGTGACATAGACCAGTTCCAGCATGATATCCGCGCCCACGATTTCACCGGTCCGGGGATTGGTGAAGCTTGGGCCATAGCCGCCGAAAGGCGGGTTCGGAGAGGAGGTCCAGCGCAGCACGTTCTTGTCGATGTCGCCGGCGTCCCAGTCCGCGTCGTCGGGCTGCTGGCGCACGACGATGGCATTGGAAATGCCCGCCGCCTCGAAGGCTTCGTTCCAGCGCAGGGTGCCCTCGCGCACCGCTTCCCGGTACTCCACCGGCGTGGTGTTCTCGATCCACCAGACAATGGGTTCGACCGGGTCGGAGACGTCCGCATCCGGATCCTGGGGGACCAACCGCCAGCGCTGGACCAGATCCCGGTAGGGTGTGACATCATCCGTGGCCGTCTGATCTGTCACCCGGTCCGTGAAGAAACCGACCCGCTGATCGGCGATGCGCGGGGTGAAGCCTTCCTCCGGCATCTCGATGAAGCTGTGCTGGAGGCGCAGGGTGACGTAACGCGGATCGGTGATACCCCCGGGCACGGGACCGAACAGGGCGGACGCCTTGCCGTTGAAAGTGTACTCGCCGACCACGTCCACATTGCGCTCATAGCCGCGCACATCTGTCACTTTGGACTTCTTTTCGTCCCGCTTGCCGAGGCCGAAGGGCGGCTCGAAATCCGGGAAGGAAAACTTCACAGGGTCCAGATCGGCGCTGATGAACAGCTTGGTGACCGGGATCAGGACCGTGTTGCCGTCTTCGCTGGTGGCCTCCACCTTGGTCACATGGGCCAGGGCCGGGGAGATGTTGGCGTCTTTCGCCCGGGACAGGGCATTGTCCGGGTCGAAATAATAATTGGTGTTCTCGAATTGCAGTTCGACCCGGTCATAATGGCGGCGCAGGCTGAAGACGCCCGTGAACCGATACATGCCCGCAAAGGCGATCACGGAGGGCGAACCGTTCAGCATGTGGGAGAAGTAGATGTATTCCCGCTCGAACTGATCCGCATTCACCGCCATATAGAGTTCACCGTCTTCCCGGTTCCGGTAGAAGGTGAACATGCCCTCGATCATCTCGAAATCGGCGACATACTCCTCGAGGGTCTTGTCCTCTTCGTCATCGCCCTCCTGCTCGGCGTCTTCCTCTTCTTCCTCCTCCGAGTCCCAGCCCTCAATGGCCTTGTCCTCGGCGGCATCCTCTTCGGCCTCCTCCGCGCGGGGGTTGGCGGCTGGAATGGCGATGGGGGCAGGGGAGGCGATCGCCCCGTCGGTCAGACCGGTGTTCCCTGCCACGGCGGACGCCGGCAGGCTCAAGCTCAGGCCGGTGGCGATGGCGGCGCAGGCAGCGCCCAGAAGAAGATGTCTGTTCAGCACGGAACGTCCCCCGCTTGTCATCGGCGATCTTCAGGCGCCGTGGGCAAGATCCGGCCCCGGATCCGGCGCAAGCCGCAAGACCGGGTTCGGGATGCCCCCGGGGCCTGAATGCCCCTGTCCGGCGGGCGCCCCGGTCAGACCGGAACCCGCCCCATTCAAAGTCATGGTACCCGCCGTCCGGCCTCACGCCGATACGGTTTCTTCAACAAATCGGCGGGTCCGTTTTGATAACAACCCGCCTCGATCCTCCGGACGGGACGGGGGCTTGGCCCCATCCCGCGACCGCAATCAGAAGATGCCCACGGCCCGCAGCAACTGGCGCACATGGCGCCGGTGGGCTTTCGTTTCCTTGTCCAGGTCCGGCATGCCGATATTCAGGAAGGGCGGCGTGATCAGGGTGCGCACTTCCCGGAGGCTCGCCAGGGCGGCGGACTGGGAAACATCGTCATAGAACGGAAGAATCAGCATGACGATCAGACGGGTCACATAGCGGATCTGAAGGTTCTGCCGGAAGGTGTTCACATTGCTCCGGGCATCATCTTCGAACACTGCCTTGGTCAGATCGGTCAGATACTCGATCGCCCGGTATTCATTGCCGTAAAGCGTGGAATTGACCACCCGGCGCATGGTGAACGGGCTCATGAGCTGGGCCAGGGCGATGTCCTGGGTGAACAGGGCCGCCTCGTGGAGGGGGAAATCCTCCGACGTGCCGAAGAAATCAAAGCCCCGGCGTTCCGGCTGGAGGTGGCGCGCGAGTTCGGAATCCACCTTGAAGGCATCCGGCGCGAACACGTTTTCCCGCAGGTTCTGGATGGCCGCTTTCTGCCGCTCCGCCGCCACGGGTGTGTAGGGCTTCATGGCCTCGCTGCCCTCCTGGCCCGCAACGAAGCGTTCCACTTCCACGCCGCCCACATAATTGGCGATGGTCAGGCTGGAGGTGATGCGGTCGTTGATCAGACTGAAGAAGGCCGAACGGACACCGGCCCAGGTTTCTCCGTCCTCGGAGAGCTTGTTGAGCAGTTTGTCCGTCGTCGAACCGATCTGATCCAGATGGGCCATGGCATAGGCCAGGGCGTCATCGGACATGTCCCAGATCATCACCCGGGGATCGATGCCGTTGAAGCCGACGCTGGCCATGGCGTCCGCATCATTGCCGAAGGCATGTTCGGGCTTGGTGGATTCCGCCAGCAGCGCCGTGCGGGCCTCATCGTCCAGGTTCGGCGTATAGCCAAAGCGTATGGCCCAGATGTCATAGCTGCCCGGTTCACCGGGCATGAACTGGCCCTGCTCCGTGCCGTCCGGCGCGATGTTGATGCCCGGATACTCCATCACCGACCCGGTGAGGGCCTCGCCGGTCACGGCCTTGTCGTGAATGTCCGCGAAAGGGAACCGCTGGCTGGATTTGAAATTGTGGTTCAGGCCCAGGGTGTGCCCCACCTCATGGAGGGCCAGGAAGTACAGCACCTGTTTGAGCAGTTCTTCTTCATACTCCTCCGCCGCGCCATTGGCCTGGAGCAGTGTGCGCGCCGCCGCCGCCTTCATGGAAAGCTGGGTGCCCAGGTCACAATAATGAGCGCCCATGGCGGAACTCAGGGGCACACCGTGGGCGAACAGTCCCTGGGTGGCGCCGTGGTTATGCCCGTCATGGTGCTGGTGCTGGTGGTCGTGGATCCCCGCATCCCGCAAGGCCCGGCGGACCGAGTCCAGATCACCACTAAGAGCGGCCTCGGCGGCGATCTCCACGGCCCGTTCCACCGGTTCGAATCGGGGCGGAGCCATGCGGGACAGTTGTGCAGGACCATGGATCCTGGCCTCCTGCTTGAAGACCCGCACGAAGTCGAGTTCCAACATCACATCCGCACCGATGATTTCACCGGTCCGTGGATTGGTGAAGCTGGGGCCGTAGCCGCCATAAGGCGGGGTCGGCGAGGAGGTCCAGCGCAGCACATTGTAGCGGATGTCGCCCGCATCCCAGTCCGCGTCGTCGGGCTGGATCCGCACCTGGATGGCATTGGAAATGCCCGCCGCCTCGAAGGCCCTGTTCCAGCGCAGAACCCCTTCCCGGATCGCGTCCCGGTATTCCAGCGGCGTGGTGTTCTCGATCCACCAGACAATGGGCTCGACCGGATCGGACAGGGCGGCATCCGGGTCCTGGGGCACAAGCCGCCAGCGGTGCACCAGATCCCGGTAGGGGGTGACATCGTCCGTCGCCGTCTGATCGTCGATCCGCTGGGTGAAAAAGCCCACCCGCTGGTCGGCGAGACGGGGGGTGAACCCGTCGTCGGGCATGGCGATAAAGCTGTGCTGCACGCCAACGGTGACATAACGGGGATCGGTCAGCCCGGCCGGGGCAAAACCGGTCAGGGCGGAGGAGGGGCCGTCATAGGTATAGTCCACGACCACATCCACATTGTCCTCATAACCCCGGATATCCGTGACCTTCGATTTCTTCTTGTTCAGCCGGCGCAAATTGAAGGGCAGGCCCGCGCCCGGAAAGCTGACCTTCACCGGATCCAGGGTGCTGGAGACGAACAGTTCCGTAGCCGGAATCAGCACCGTGTTCCCGTCCGCGCTGGTGGCCTTCACCTTGGTGACGAACGCAAGGCCCGGGGAGACATTGGCATCCTTGGCCCGGGACAGGGCATTGTCCGCATCAAAATGATAATTCGTGTTCTCGAACTGAAGCTCGACCCGGTCGAAATGCCGGCGCAGACTGAACACGGAATTGAACCGGTAGATGCCGTAATTGTAGGGAAAGAGCCAGTTGATCCCCTTGGACATGGTCGAGAAATAGATGAACTCCTGATCGAACTGGTCCGCACCGATCGCCATAAAGAGTTCGCCATTCTCCGGGTCCCGGTAGAACGTGAACAGACCCTCGGTTACCTCGAAAGTCTCGGTGAATTCCTCGAGGGTCTCCTCCGCCTCGTCCTCGCTGTTTGGCTGTTCCGCGTCCTCACCCGCTTCCGTTGTCGCGTCCTCGGACTCCACAGCCTGGGCGGCAGCCTCGTCTTCGGCGTCTTCAATCAAGCGCTTGCCCGGGTGAAGCAGGGCGGGATGCAGCAGGGCGGGCACATCCGCATGGGCGCGAACCCGGGCTTCAAGAGCGATCGGGGTTGCCATGCTTGCGGCGTCATGGCCGGACAACTCGGCGCTCGCCGGGGCCGTTGCCATGAGAGCGGTGAGAGCAGCCGTGGCCGCACCAAGGAAAAGCTGTTGAAAACGCACGGAATTTGCCCCCCGCTGTCGCCATATCGTCGGCCGCCACACCGGCGATAGGATCATTTTGGCCTTACACCGAACCACCATGCTAATGGGCCTCGGCGAAAGCGGCCAGCCTTAATCCTTGGTTCAGATGTCACGGGCCGTCGCAAAGAGGGCTGCGCTCACTCAGGGTCCAGGGGCAGAAGAGCGAGAGCGTTTTCAAGGTCTTCCCTCAAATCCCGGGCGGTGCCGGCGGAGGTGCCCGACAGGGCGGTCAGGGTTATGGCCATCCGGCGTTCCGGCATGGGAATGGCCATGGCCGAGGCCCAGGCCCGGTTTTTGCCGTCGCTGGCCCGGCCTTCCCCTACTGCGGCCCTGCGCCCCTGCCATTCGGCGGGTTCCACCTGTGCTTCAGACCCACCGGCCTGGGCGAGCGCGCTGCGGACAAGGCGTTCCAGGGCGTCCTTCCCATCGGGCAAGGATCCCGAAAACGTGATCGCGGTCACGAACAGGAAGCTGTCCGGACCGGTGCGATTGGTGAGCGTCGTGCTGCCCGTAACCCTCTGGCGGGTCGCTGCCCCTTGGGTTCCCTTGAGAGACCCATTCGGATCGCTCTGGCTCGCGGCGGTCGGGCCGATTCTGTCCACGGCGAAGGGGGTGGGCCAGGTGAGGACAACGCCCGCGTCCTGATAGGGCCGGGCAACCGGCCGGGGCGTGTAGTCGGGTTTGAGCAGGAGATCGAGACGGGCAAGCGCACTGTCGAGCCGCGAGAGCACGCCGGTGATCCGCTCCTGGGTGACGGGGACAGGTCCCGAGGGGCTGGGCAGGGGGGCCTTATTGGCGGCGGCGAAAAGGAGGGCATCCGCCTGGGTGAGGGCGGACTGGGCCGCCCGACGCCAGGCATCGTACCCATCACCCCGGTCGCCGTCCCGATCATCACCGGTGTGATCGCTGGCGTCATCGCTGTTGGAGTTCGGGCCACTCCCGGTGCCGATATCCTCAGCGCCCGTATCCGGTTGTATGGTCTCGACGGGCATGTATCCGGTCACCAGGGTCAGGGCCGCGGCTCTGGCCGCCTCGAAGCCCGGGGATTTTTCCACCTCGCCCGCCGCGAGGCTCCGCCGTGCGCTGCGCCAGATTTCCCGCTGAAACCGGGTGGCGGCGGTGATCGTGCGCTCCAGTCCTGCCGCCAGACCATCGGCGGCAATGGGCTCCCCGGTCACCGTATCGGGTAGATCGCGCCAGAATGCCCGGTGCAGGTCTTCAGTGATGAAGCCTTCCGGATCCATCACGATGTTCAGGGCCGTCAGTTGGACCGGTGTCAGAACAATGGCCTGGGGCGCCGTACTCTGGGTCGATCCGGCCCGTTCATCAGCCTGTTCATCAGGGAGTGGAGGCGTGGGGCTGGAGAGCGCCGGACCCGCAAGGGCCACAGCCAGCCACAGGCCACTCGCCAGCGCCGCCCCGCGCCTTGTCCTCTTCAAGTCAGTCTTGATCCGCATACCACGTCGCACCGTCATGTTCGTCGAACCGGCCCACCCGGTCGCGCAGGGACTCACTTTCCGCCTCGAGATCGGACAAAAGGTCCTCGATCCCGCCAACGACACTTTCCGCCGGTCCTGTGGCTTCCTCGTGGCGGGCGGCCTCCTCAAAGGCGGTCTGGGCGGTTTCAAGATGCTGGCGGGCCTCGTCCAGGGCCTTCAGGGCCTTTACCGCCTCGTGATAGCTGAATGTGTCCTTGAACGCCATCTCCGCTCTCCCCTGGTCCGTGCGGGCCCTGGCCCGTCCCGTTGATCCGTATGGCAAGCGTATTCCGGCTCCCCGCGCGTGCGGATAAGTTGATCGCGCCAATCCTGGTCCGGACAGTTATCCCCATGCGGCCGGGTGCCCCTAGAGTTTCCCCGTGATGACAGACCCGGCCCGCTCGAACCGATCCATTGGGTCCGGCCCTTCAAATCGACCATTGACTTTCACCACTGGGAGACCACCGCCATGGCCACACGCGCAATTGCCCCCGACCTGTCGGCGCCCGATACTCCGCCCTCTGCCCAAGCGGACGGAGTGGAGACCACCCAGGAGCGGATTTTCACGGCCCTGAAGACCCTCGATGCCGTGGCGGATCCGGATCACCGCTTTCTCCGGGGCACCCAGACCACCTGGCCGCGGATTCTTCTGTGCGCCGGGGATGTGTTGGGGGAAGAGGAACTGGCCCGGGAGCGATCCCGTCTGGCCCGGTTCCGTCCGACACCGGCGGAAGTGGATGACATGCTGCCCGCCCTGTCCCTGATCGGCCCCAGGGAAAAGCCCTTTGTGTGGCTGCTGCGCCTGCGGGCCTATGGCTACAGTTACCGCCAGATCGCGAGACTGCGGGGCCGGTCCGGAGAGTTCTGGCGTCGGAAGATCGCCACGTTGATCACTGCCATGATGGAAAAAAATCCGGCGGGGAACGAAAAACCCTCTTGCCATCCGTGCCGGAAATCGGTATGATTTGATCAACACTGAGGAAAAGCGCTCGCGGGCAACTGCGGGCGCTTTTTGCGTTCCAGCCGCTCTGTCATGGAACACCCCACGCTAAATGCGGCGACCCTGACCCAGCGCCAGAACAAGACGCTGCGACCTGCGTCCCCATGCTTCCGTGATAACACTCTGTACAAAGACCGAATCCAACCACCCCCAAGGCTGCGACCGCAGCCCGGCGCCCGTGCGCCGCCCCCGCGGAGGCGCCACGCGCCGTGAGCGAAACCAACCACCCCCAAGGCTGCGACCGTAGCCCGGCGCCCTTGCGCCGCCCCCGCGGAGGCGCCACGCGCCGTGAGCGAAACCAACCACCCCCAAGGCTGCGACCGCAGCCCGGCGCCTTTGCGCCGCCCCCGCGGAGGCGCTACGCGCCGTGAGCGAAAAAACGGAGACACTCCGTGGCTGATTATCCGGATCAGAAGAAACCGGGGTCAAAGCCCAGGCGCCGGTCATTCAGTGATGAGCCTTATGACAAGCGGGCCGCACAGACCATCCTTAAACGCATTGCTGGCGGTGAAACGCTCAAAGCGGTCTGTCGGGATGCGGATCTGCCGGAGATGACCACGGTGGGTGCGTGGATTCTCGACAACCGGTCCGGTTTCGCCGACCAGTTTGCCCGGGCCCGGGAGCTTCAGGCCCTAGCCATCGCCGATGATCTTATCGATATCGCCGATCAGACCAGGGACGATTGGCGGGAAACGCCTAAGGGCAATCAGGCGGACCTGGAGCATATCCAGCGCACCAAGCTCAGACTTGATACCCGGAAATGGCTTCTGGCCAACATTCTGCTGCGCCCCCAGGGTCCGAGCGCCGACAGTGAAGACAATCTCCTGAACATCACAATCAATCGGTTTGCAGATGATTCAGCTTCCGAATGACTGGCGGCCCCGGGGCTACCAGAAACGCCTGTGGTCCTATCTGGAACGGGGGGGCAAGCGGGCGGTCGCCGTCTGGCACCGCCGGTCGGGCAAAGACTGTGTGGCCCTGAACTGGACCGCCGTCGCCGCCATGGGCCGGGTGGGGCTTTACTGGCACTTGCTGCCGGAGGCCGCCCAGGGCCGCAAGGTCATCTGGGACGGGGTCGATGGCCAGGGCCGGCGGATCATCGATCAGGTCTTCCCGAAGGCCCTGCGGGTTCGGGCCACATCCACGGATATGAAAATCGAGTTGCGCAACGGCTCCATCTGGCAAGTGGTGGGGTCGGACAATTTCGACAGTCTGGTGGGCGCCAATCCGGTCGGAGTGGTGTTTTCCGAGTTTGCCCTCGCGGACCCGTCCGCCTGGGATTACATCCGCCCCATCCTGACCGAAAACGGCGGTTGGGCCTTGTTCATCTTCACGCCACGGGGGCGCAACCACGCCTTTGCCCTCTACGACCGCGCCCGCCAGCAGTCCGAGTGGTTTGCTGAACGTCTGGGTGTGGAGGATACGGGTGTGATCTCCCTGGAGGCCCTGGAACAGGAGCTGGCGTCGGGCATGTCCGAGGAAATGATCGACCAGGAATTTCACTGTTCCTTCGAGGCCCCCCAGACCGGCTCCTATTACGGTCGGATCCTGCGGGAAGCGGAACGGGCGGGGCGGATCGGCCGGGTGCCCAGGGATCCGGATCTGATGGTGGAGACCTGGTGGGACCTGGGGGTGGGGGACGAGACCGCCATCTGGTTCATCCAGCAGGTCGGGCGGGAGGTGCGGGTCATCGACTATCTCAGCGCCCAGGGCCAGGGTCTCGAATTCTACGCCAAGCGTCTGCGGGAGGATTATCCCTACACCTACCGGGAGCATCTCTGGCCCCATGACGGCGCCCACCGGGAGCTGGGCACGGGCCGGTCCCGCCGGGAGGTGGGAGAATCCCTTGGCCTGCGGCCCATCCGCATTGTGCCCGCATCCTCCGTGGCCGACGGTATTCAAGCGGTGCGTTCCCTGTTGCCCCGATGCTGGTTCGACGAAGAGGCCTGCCGGGAAGGGTTGGAAGCCCTGCGCCAGTATGGCCGGGAATGGGACGCGAGGGGACGGGTCTTCAAGGACCGGCCCCGCCACGACTGGACCTCCCATCCGGCGGATGCCTTCCGGATCGGGGCCACGGGCATGGAACGGGACAGGGGCGGCGAGGGCTGGTCCGGATCCCGGGCGCTCACCATGGCCGACCCCCTGGAACGGGGTGATCCGTCCGGGGATGACACCAACCCGTTCTGACGGCGGGCCAAACATCTTTGACTCGTGGAGGATTTGTCATGGCGGCGTCCATCTGTCTTGACCGTCCGTCTGCGTCTGAGGTGGCGCAGATCGTGCGGAATATGCGGGACCGGGACCGGGAGGAAGTGTTCGCCTGCCGCCGGGATAATGATCCGGATACCCTCATAGCGGATCTTCTTGCCAACCGGGACCGGGCGGTTCTCAACGGCATTGCCCATACCGCCGATGGGGAGCCCGCCGCCATTTTCGGCGCCTATGCCCGCACGCCTGCCTGTGTGGAATGTGCCCTGATCGCCACGGACCGCTGGCGGCATGTGGCAGGGGCCATGACCCGCTGGGTGCGCCGGGAAGGTCTTCCCGGTCTGGCGGCGGCGGGGGTGCGCCGGGCGGAGGCCCGGGCCCTCGCGCGCCACCGGGACGCCATCGCCTGGCTGATCCTTCTTGGCGGGCGGGTGGAATGCGCGGTCCCCGGCTTTGGCCGCAATGGTGAAACCTTCATCCAGATTGCCTTGACACTGAGTAACGCCACCCACACCACACCCTGAGGAGATCCGGCCATGTGCTTCAATCCCCCGTCTCCGCCGAAACCGCCCCGGCCGCCCCGGCGTGCCGATGCCGTGTCCGCCGCCGATGCGGAGCGCCGCCGCAGGCTGCGTGCCGGTGCTGCGCGGACATTGCTCACGGGTTCGGAGGGCGTACTCAGCCCGGCTCCGGTGCGCCGCCGGCGTCTGCTTGGTGAATGACCCTTAGCGATCAGCAGGAGGATAATCCGTGCCCATTGACGGTCAGGACATCCTGTCCCGGTTCGAGTCCCTGCGCGCCGAACGGGCGCCCTGGGATACCCTGTGGCAGGACATTGCCGAACATATCCGGCCCTTGCGGGCTGAGTTTACCATGCGGCCGGCCCAGGGAGACCGCCGGGGCCGGCGCATCTATGACAACACGCCCACCGAGGCTCTCGAAACCCTCGGTGGGGGAATCTATGGTTTGCTGACCAATCCCGCCAACCGCTGGTTTTCCCTGCGCTTTGCGGAACCGGAGCTGAACGGGGTCGAGGGGGCGAGGCCCTGGCTTGACCGAGCCGGTCAGATCCTTCTCGACAGTTTCCAGCCCGGCGCGTCCCGGTTCTATTCCGCGGTGCCCGCCCTTTATCTCGACTGGGCCGCCTTCGGCACGGCTGTATTCTATAGCGAGGATGTTCCGGGGTCCCGGCGGATCTACGACTGTGTCCGTCCGCTCTCGGAATGCTACATTGCGGCGGATGCCTATGAGGATGTGGACACGGTCTACCGGCTCGTGCGTATGGGCGCGAAGGAAGCGGCGAACCGGTTCCGCCGCCTGCCCGATCACATGGCCCGGGCTCTGGAAAAGGGCGACACGGCCGCCCGCTTCGATGTGGTGCATGCGGTCGATCCCAATCCCACCTTCCGCCCCGGTGCCCTGGGCAAACGGGGCAAGCCCTTCCGCTCGGTCTATGTGGAACGGGACACGGGCGATGTGCTGGGTGAGGGCGGCTTTATTGAATTTCCCTATCAGGTGCCCCGCTGGATGGTGGCCGCGGGAGAGACTTACGGTCGGCCCAAGGACATTCTGGCCGACGTCAAGATGCTCCATGAAATGAACCGCACCATGATCGTCTCGGCCCAGAAAGCCGCCGAACCGCCGATCCTGGCCTACAAGGAAAACCGCGCGAGCCCCATCCGCATGTATTCCGGCGGCATCACCTACGGTGCCGTGAATGCCGACGGGCGCAGCCTGGTGCAGCCCTTCGAAAGCGGGGCCCGGCCCGATATCACGGCGGAATTGATCCGGGAACGCCGGGCGGGCTTGCGCGATGCCCTGTTCTTCTCCCTGCTCCAGCTTGTCGAGCGGCCCAATATGACCGCGACGGAAGTACTGGAGCGCCAGGAAGAGAAACTGAGGCTGATGGGTCCCAATCTCGGACGCCTGCAGACGGATTTCCTCTCGCCCCTGATCAAGCGCCGTTTCGCCATCCTGGTGCGCAAGGGCATGATCCCACCTGCGCCTGCGGGATTGGGGGGAGGGGCCCTTGAAATCGACTATGTCTCGCCCCTGGCCAAGGCCGTGCGCATGGGCGAGGCGGCTGCCATCACCCGGTGGCTCAGCGCTCTCGAACCCCTGATGGCCCGGCGGCCGGAACTGGCCGACCGCATCGATCTGGACGCGGTGGTCGAAGCCCTGGCCGATGGGTATGCCGTGCCTGCCCGGGTGGTGCGTCCCCCGGGCGAGGTTGTGGCGGCCCAGACCGTCCGTACTCTTCTGTCCCAGCACGGAGGAACCCCATGACACCCACACCCCAATCCAAGGCCGGGCGCTCCCGTCTTCCTCCGGTTCTGGAATGGTTACGTCCGTGGGCGCAGAAAGGGCACGCCCGGGACCTGGCGGCGGCCTATCGCCGGACCTTTCCCGCCCGGTCTCCGGTCCTGACGGATCTGGCCGCCCTGTGCCATGCCAGTCAGGAAACCTATGTGCCCGGCGATCCCACGGCCACGGCTTTCAATGAGGGCCGCCGGGCGGTCTGGCTTCACATCATGCGCATGCTTGGCCTCACCGATGCCGACCTGCGCCAGCTCCAGGAGGATCTTCTCGATGACTGATCTGCCTACGCCCGAACCCATTACGGACACGCCCAGTACCGTTCAGCCCGGAGATGGGGGCACAATGACCCCGGAATGGGTCAATGGTCTGCCTGAAGAGCTTGCGGGCCATGTGGCCAAGAATGGGTACCGGGATCTGGCCGCCGTGATCAAGGCGGACATGCATGCCCAAAGCCTGCTCGGGAAGGAGCGCCTTCCGCTTCCCTCCACGGACGAGGATCTCGATGCCTGGCCCGGCTGGAGCGCCCTGGGCGTTCCCGAGAACCCGGACGGCTATGCACTGGCGCGCCCGGATCTCCCCGAGGGCATGCCCTATGACGAGGCCTTTCAGACCGCCATGGTGGAGGCTGCCCACGGGCTGAAGCTGACGCCCCGCCAGGCTCAAGGTCTTCTTGATGCTTTTGCGGAGTATCAGGGGGCGGCATTTTCCGGAAGCCAGGCGGAGGTGGACCGTGAACAGACGGCCCTTGAAACCCGGCTGCGGGAGACCTGGGCCGAGACCTTCGACACCAATCTCGATCAGGCCCGCCGGGCCATGCGCGCCCTTGCGCCGGACCCCCAGGCTCTGGATGCCCTGGAAGGGGCCATGGGGGATGTCCGCCTCGTGGAATTCTTTCACCGGCTGGGCGGCATGCTGAGCGAAGACAGTCTCGCGGGCCATGGCGACGGCACCGGGGGCATGCCCGGCGATATCGCCCGTCTGGAGGCCCGGATCGCCGGTCTTCTGGGCCAGGACGATGCGGGAAGCAGACGCGAACGCGCTCTTCTGGAGGACCAGCGCCGGAGCCTTCTGGCCCGGGCCTATCAGGAGAGCTGACCGAATGCGGGCAGTCCGGAGGACCGAAGACTGGTCCTCGGGGTCCGTGGCAACACCAAGGCGCCGGGTCCGGGATGAGCCCGGGGAGTCCGTCCATTTCAAGCCGTTGGTCTGGCCCATGGTCTGGCCCCTTGTCTGACCCAGGGCCGGACCGGAATGTGAAGGATTGGATGCATGTCGAACCAAGTGACGACGGCCTTTGTCGTCGAATACAAGAGCAATGTGGAGATGCTTCTTCAACAGAAGGGATCCACACTGAGGGACACGGTGACCATCGGCAGCTATAAAGGCAAGTCCGGTGTACCCGTTGAGCAGATCGGATCGGTCAGTGCCCGCAAGCGCACCGCCCGCCACGGGGATACCCCTCTCATAGAGACGCCCCACGACCGGCGCTGGGTGTTTCCTGCCGATTATGAGTGGGCGGATCTTGTGGACACGTTCGACCGTCTCAAGACCGGGATCCGGCTCGACGGACCCTATGCCCAGAACGGTGCCTATGCCCTCGGTCGGGGCATGGATGATGAAATCATCGCCGCCTATTTCAGCGATGCCAAGACCGGCGAGGAAGGAACGGTCTCGGAAAGTTTTGATACCACCAATCAACGCATCGTTTCCGGCAGCGAGGGTCTGACCGTCGAAAAGCTCAGGGAGGCCCAACAGATCCTGATGGCCAACGAGACCGATCTCGACAACGACCAGATGTTCTGTGCGGTCACGGCCAAGCAGAACACGGATCTTCTGGGCCAGATCGAGATCATGTCCTCCGAGTACCACATAACGCCAACCATCCGGAACGGCAAGGTGATGGAGTGGGCAGGCATCCATTTCCGCCACTCCGAACGCCTGCCCCTTGCCGGTGCGGAGCGGCGGATCCCTCTTTATGTCCGCTCCGGCATTCACCTGGGGATCTGGAACGATGTCGAGACCCGGATCACCGAACGCTCGGACAAGAGCTATGCGACCCAGGTCTATGTCCATGGCTCTTTCGGAGCCACACGGACGGACAAGAAGAAGGTCGTCGACATTCTCTGCACGGAATCCTGATTGGGAGACTTGAACCATGGCAGTTGAACATCTCAAGGGCGCGCGGGCTATCACCTCGATTACCGCCAGCCCGCCCATCGCCGTGCCCGCTGGCCTGATCGGCGGTCGGGTGCGGGCCGTGCTCGAAACCGTGGAGGTCAGTGCGGCGGCCAGTGTGAACTCCACCTATCACCTGGCCCGGGTCCCCGCCGCGGCCTATCCCTTGCCCATGTCCCGGCTCTATTGGGACGACTTGTCCGACAGCGGATCGCCCACCTTGAGCATTGGTCTGTTCGGTGACCAGATCACCGATGATCCGGATGCGTTCCTGGCCAGTCTCGATGTCACGGCAGCGGGTACGGGCACGAGCCTGATCGGTGCCATCGCCAGTTTCGGCCTGCCGTTCTGGGATTTCGTTGCTGGACAGACGGCCAATCCGGGAGGGGAGCTTGACCTGAAGGCAACCTTGGCCGGGGCCGCCGCGGCGGCCGGGGGCACCCTGTCCCTGGAACTCTACTACACCCTGGACTGAACCGGGGTGGGGGCGGGCCGATGGTCCGCCCTCTCCATCTGTATAGGGACGGGGAGGTGAGCGATGGCTCTGGACAGCCCTTCAAGTGAAACAGGTCTTTGCAATGGCGCCCTTGCCCTCTTGGGGCTCGATGAGCGGCTCACGGATGTGGAGACTGAGGATACGGTCAATGCCAGGCGGTGCCGCCTCGCATTGCCCCGGGCCAGGGATGCCCTTTTGTCCGCCTATCACTGGAATTTTGCAGCCCGCCGGGCCAGCCTTGCTGCGGCGGCGGATGCACCGGCCTGGGGTTTTACCCGCCAATTTGCCCTGCCTCCAGATTTTCTCCGCCTACGGTCTTTGAGGGACCAGGATCCGCGAGAGGGTTGGGCGATTGAGCATGGCCCGTCCGGCCGCATGCTGTTGAGCGACCGGGATGCACCCGTGGATATTCTTTATACAGCCCGTATCACGGCTGTCCATGCCTTTGATCCGCTGTTCACCGATGCCCTGACGGCCCGGCTGGCGGCGGATCTGGCCATGCCGGTCACCCAGACCCGGACGATCATGGAAACCCTGAGCCAACTGGCGGCAAGGCGCCTGGAGGAGGCCCAGTCCTGCGATGCCCGGGAGGGGGGCGGCGCCCCAGGCTTCGTGGACGGAAGTTGGGTGGAGAGCCGGATATGATCTATGGGAACAAACGCAGTTTCGCCAAGGGGGAGTTGTCGCCCGCCGCCCTGTCCCGGAGCGACGTGGCCGCCTTTGACGCGGGCGCCTGCCGCCTGGAGAATTTCATCGTCCTGGTGACCGGCGGCATCACCCGGTCTCCAGGAACCCGGTTCGTTGCCGAGGCGAAAACGGCGGCCAGCAAGTCCATTCTGGTGCCTTTCGTTTTCTCCACGGCCCAGGCCTATGTGATCGAGATCGGCAGCGGCTATGCCCGTTTCTATATCGACCGAGGCCGGATTGAAGTGTCCGGTGCGCCTTATGAAATCGCCACACCCTGGAACGGAGCCCAGTTGCGGGATCTGACCTGGGTTCAGGAAGCGGATATTCTGTATCTGTTCCATCCCTCCCATGAACCCCGGAAGCTCTCCCGGTTCGGACATACGGACTGGCGCCTGAGCACGCTCAACCCCGACGATGGCCCGTTTTTGGAGGACAATCCGGACCAATGCCACACGGTAACCGCCAGCGCCACCAGCGGGAGCACCACTCTGACTGCGTCCGGAGGCACGGTCTGGGAGGCGGGGGATGTGGGCAGCCTGTTCCGGTTGGGAGAAGCGGAGCCGGCCCGGGTCCAGCCCTGGGAGCCAAGCCGGGCCTATGATCTGGGAGACCAGGTCCGCTTTGACGGCAACATCTATGAGCTGGTCACCAAGAACGGGGATTCCGGCAGTGTGCCCCCGATCCATACGGAGGGCCGGGCCTGGGACGGCAAGACCGATAACAGCATGGAATGGTCCTATCTCCATTCCGGATCCGGAGTGGTGCGGATCACCGGTTTCATCAGTCCGACGGAAGTCACCGGCACGGTGCTGTCCCGCTTGCCCGACAGTGTGTCCGATGACGAGACCTGGCGTTGGGCAAGCGGTGCCTGGTCCGCCTACAGAGGTTATCCGGGCGCGGCCACCTTCGCCGACCAGCGGCTCATCACGGCCGCCACCGTGACCCGGCCCATGAGCTTCTGGGGATCCGTCGGTGCGGGAAACTATGAGCGGTTCGAAGGGGGTGTGGAGGCGGACAAGGGATTTTCCTACACACTGGCCTCCGCCCAGGTCAATGCCATTCGCTGGCTGATCAATGCACCGATCCTGCTCATGGGCTCCAGCGAGACCGTGTGGCTTGCCACGGGTACGGATTTTGAAGCGCCCCTGTCTCCTGCGGGTGTGCGCGCCAGGCCCGCGACCCAGGAGGGGAGTGCCGCCCTTCAACCCGTGGCGATTGGCAATGCCGTCATCTATCTCTCGCGCAATCTGCGCCGGCTTTACGAACTGACCTATGACGGCCCGGCCGGGACCTATTCCGCGCGGGATCTCACTTTGCTGTCAGATCATATTGCCCGTCCGTGACCGGACCGGGGAGGAGGTGTCATGGCCAATCTGCTCTATCCTTCTGCCAAATCGGCGTTTCTCAGGGGGGAGATCGATCTGCTGTCCGATACGATTGTCGCTGCCCTGATCGACACGACGGACTATGCTTTCAACAGTACCCACACAGCCTTGAGCGAAATACCCCTGGCCGCCCGGATCGCGCAGGAGACCCTGACCGCGAAATCGGTCAGCGCGGGGCTGTTCGACGCCGGGGATGTCACCTTTGGGTCCGTGACCGGTGATGTCGTCACCGCACTTCTATTATGGAAAGAGGGTGCCAGTGACGCCCTTTCACCCCTGATTGCCTATCTTGATACGGATATTGTCGGCCTTCCGGCTACACCGGGCGGTGGCGATATTGAGGTGATCTGGTCCGCATCGGGAGTGTTTGCCCTATGACGATCAATCCACCTTTCATTGGATCAACATCTTCCGTGCCTGCGCCCGATGTGCTGAAACGGGCAGGACCGGCCGGGTTCGTCCGCCTGGCTTTCCAGCAGGATCCCTGGCGGGTCCTGTGGGCGGTGCGTGCGGATGGGGTGCTCTGCGGGCTGACCTACCGCCGGGATCAGGATGTCTGGGCCTGGCATCGGCATCCGCGCTCCGGCGCGGTCCGGGACATTGCGGTGATCCCCGCGCCAGATGGACAGAGCGATGATCTTTGGTTGCTGGTGGAGCGCACGGTCAACGGCGAGACCCGGCGCTATGTTGAAATCCTGACCCAGCCCCATGAGCCCACATCGCCAGCGGATAGCGCCGGTTACGTCTTTCTCGACAGCAGCCTTTCCTATGAGGGCGATCCGGTCTCCACGCTTGCGGGGCTGGATCATCTGGAGGGGGAGAGTATCGGCGTCCTGGCCGATGGGGTGGCGCTCTCCCCCCGGACAGTGAGCGGCGGGCAGATCACTTTGGATGCGCCGGCCTCCACCGTCCATGCGGGTCTGAACTTCACGGCCCTGGTGGACAGTCTGCCCCTGTCCCGTCAAGCGGCGGAGGGTACGGGAGAGGGGCGGGTGCGGTCGGTTCAGGAGGTGCGAGTTCTGGTGCGCGACAGTATCGGCGCGCGGGGCGGCCGCGACCAGGAGAACACCGATGCCCTCCTGGACCGGACCGGCGCGGACCGGTTCGATCGTGCGCCGGCTCTCATCACCGGATATGTCCGTGCCCAGGTGGATGGTCTGTGGAGTGATGATGACCATGTGGTGATCCTTCAGGATCAACCCTATCCCCTGACCATAGAGGCCATTGTGCCCGTGGCGACCCGGCCCGGGCGCTGAGGATTTTCATCCCCATCTGAACTTTCCCTAGGAGGTGAACCATGTGCGATCCGGTAACGGCACTGGCTGCGGCAAGTGCGGGCGCGTCCATTGCGGGACAGGGGCTTGGTGTTGCGGGCCAGGCGGCGGATGCCAGAGCGGCGGCCCGGGCGGCGGGACGTGAGGCCCGCAGCCTGCGCAGGCAGACCAGTGCGCGGGAGGAAGCGGCCCGACGGGACGCGAGACGCCAGCTTGCCGCCTTGCGTGGCCGCCAGGGCGCGAGCGGTACACGGACGGACCAGGGATCCAATCTCGACCAGGGCCTCGATCTGGCTCAGGTTCTCGAATTCGACATTCTCCAGGATCGGACCGATGGGGAGCAGGCGGCAAGAGACCGGGAGCGGGAGGCGCGCCGGGTGCGGACCCGGGCCAGCCGGGCGGCCTTGCGTGGGGGGCTCGGTGCGGCCGGATCGCTTTTGTCCGCATCTCAATCATTCGCTGGCGGGAGCCGTTCCACACCCTTTTCGGCGCCTGCCGGTTGATCCTCCCTTTCCAGCAGGAGCCTCCCTTTCCTTCCAGGAGAACACGCCATGACAGTCTCGACACAAGTCCGTGTCACCGCCCATGCGGGCGATGGCGAGACCCAGGTCTTCAGCTACGCCTTTAAGGTTCTGTCAGCGGCGGAGCTTTTAGTGATTATGGTTGATGCGGACGGCATGGAGACCCAGCTCGCGCAGAACACTGATTATTCCGTGTCCGGTGTTGGTGAAGAGAGTGGCGGACTGGTCACCTATGTGACCGCGCCGGGAAACGGGACCGTGCTCTATCACATCGGCGCCACGGACCTGTCGTCCAACCTGGATTTGAGTCAGGCAGGACCGTTCCCCTCCGCCGCCATCGAGGCGGGGTTTGACAAGCTCACCCGTATCACCCAGGAACTGGATGACCGCCTTGATCGCGCGCCGCGTATGCCTTATGGGGAAACCGGACTGTCTCTGCCCCGCCTCGCGGATCGCAGCGACAAGGTGCTGGGCTTCAACGCGGATGGGTCGGGCTTTGCCCTCGGGGTTTCCGCTTCCCTGCTCGAAAGCACCCTGGCGGCGGCAGCCAATGACTTTGCGGTCTCTGCCCAGTCCTGGCTGACCAATGTGGCGGCCCTTGCCCTGCTCGATCCTCCGGGGTCGACAACAAGCATCATGGTGCTGGGACGGACGGTTCCGGGGGACGGGGGGCAGGGTGTCTTTCGCTGGGTCGCCGGTGACCAGTCGGATCTTGTGACTGAAGACCCCTATCAGTTTCTCTATATCCCTCCGGAGGCGGATGGGACCGGGGCATCGGGGGTGTGGAAACGGGTCCCGGCCCGCAGCGGCATTTTCCATGTGGATTGGGGGCCCGTGGTCAAGGACGGGTCGACGGATAACCGCGATCTCATCCAGGCGGCCGTCGATCTGGTGCTTTACGGTTCGGACAAGGACTACTCGATTGTCCAGTTCGGAACCGGGTTCTATGCCTGCGAGGGTATGCTCGACCTGGGCTATGGGGATGTGTTCAAGACCCTTGTCTTCCGGGGGATCGCCCGGGCTGACCGTCAGGGTGTTGATGGTCTCGGGGCGGTCACCAATCCGGTCGGTACCCGTCTGGTCCACACTGGCGGTCTGGGAGAATATCTCATCAATGTTCAGGGCGGTCGGGATATCGTCATTGAGGAAATGGCCCTGGTCGGCAAGCTCGCCGCCGGTATTGACGGGCTCTGGGATGCCAAGACCGCCATCGAGGCAGGGGGCGGAGTGGCCAATTGGGCGGCTCTGGGCGGGGACTCTGGAACGGCCCCTTATGTGGCCATCGCCGTGGACGCGCGCAGCCCGGCAAAGCCCACCGAGGCCTACGGGGATCTGGACTATCCCCCATTCACCGGCGTCACTGGCCAGTATGAGAAACGGGACAGCTCAACCTGTGTGATCCGGAACGTGGACATAACTGGGTTCAATACGGGCATTGCCCTCAAACCCAGCGGTGACACGGACAATGCTGATTTCACGCAGATCTACAGCACCCAGATCACACGGTGTCTGTACGGTGTTTCGGTGGGCCATCAGAACAGTCGGAATGTCCACATCCAGGGGATGACCTGTGACCGGGTGCGGTTCATCCTCACCAATAACAGCCACGGGGAAAAGCGTGGGATTTTTGCCGGGACCATCGAGGATCTGTCTTTGTCCCGGTGCGGAGAGGTGTTCAAGTTCGGCAAGCTGGACGAGGCCGCCCCCATCACCTTCATCAACTTCTATTGTGAGAACACCTGGCGGATCGGATCCGCGGACCAGTCCACCACTCCGGAAAAGGCGGTCCGGTTCATCAATGGCGTGTTCAGGCTGAGCTATCAGTCACCGGACGAGTTTGGTCCTGCGGCCTGGAGCCTCGACAATGAAGGCAATGGTGAGGTGTTGTTCGACGGCTGTGAGTTCGACAGCTATCCGGAAGTGCTGGCCCTGAAGGGGGCCCGCCTGATCAACCGCTGTACCACCCGGCCCGTCGACAGTGCGTCCACGGTCTCTCCGGCCCCAAAGGCCTACCGGCGCTATGCCCATAATGCCACCTGCGGCGGTATTGTTCTTGATCCAGACAAAATGGGTCCCCAGAGCATGTCTTTCCGGGCCTGGGACCGGGTCTCGGGTACTGACGGCGGGACAATGGCTGTCAGCGATGCCCAAACCCGCAAGGAGGACTATACCAGGAACCGGGGACTGCCCCTTTACGCCGACACATTCGTTCCCAGTGCGGAGAGTTACGGACGCCGGGCGGCGAACCAGATCGTTTACCGGGCCGAACCCAAAGGCAGTTTCGATACGGTCACCCTGCTCAATGGCGTGTTGACCCTGGAGGAAACCGGACTGACCGAGGCCCTTGCCGCCTCCCAGGCCAAACTGCCCGGGGATATCATCGTGGATGAGAACAGCGGCACGATTTTCTTCATCCGCTCCACGGATCTGACCGGCACGCCCGCGATTGTTGCTGAACAGATGAACAATTACTCTGAGAACACCACATATACAGTGTACGAAGCAATCAGCACAGCGACTGGTAATCTGTGGTTCTACTGCGGCAGAGCCTTCGCCCTGAGCCGTCACACCAAGGGCGATGTGTCGAGCTCCTCGGCGGTAATCACAAATGTCTCCCGTCCCACGGGCTCGGCCAGTCATCTTTCCTCGGACATTGCGGTGGGCGACTACATGGTGAGTGACGATCGCAATGGGTATCCCTTTTCCATCAACAACGCGAAAGTTTCTGGACGGAGCACCGGATCCAAGACCATCACCATGGGCGGCAACGGTGTCCATGACGAGGGGGGACGGGACCTGACCGGAGTGTGGATGACGACGGGACCGGCCAATGAAACGAGCCGCTAGGGCCGCACTGGTGGCGGGCACTTTGTGCGGATGCGCGCCGGCCCAGCCACCGGTTTTCGGTGATCCGGCCTTTCCGCCCAAAGGCTGGATGGCCTATTGCGAGCGCGAGCCACAGGCAGGGACCTGTGCCCGTGCCTGTGAGAAGGGGAGCTGGCCATGGTGTCCATCCAGATCATCCGCTCCGTGAATGCTGAGGTCAACCGGAGGATTGCCTACGGCAGTGACCTTTCGGTCCATGGGCGGCCCGATTGGTGGACCCGGCCCGAGGGTCTGACCGGGGACTGCGAGGATTATGTTCTGGAAAAGCTGGCGCGCCTGAAGGATCTGGGCGCGGCGCAGGAGGACATGACCCTGGTGCTCTGTACCCTGCCCGGCGGAGAGTACCATTGTGTGCTCAGTGTACGGGATGAGGACGGCCGCTTCTGGGTGCTCGATAACCGGCACCCCCTGGTGCGGCCCTGGAATGCCCGCTCCGCCCAGTACCGCTGGGATAAAGGCTTCGACTGGGCGAGCGGACAATGGCGGCGCTTTGTGGCGCCGGTTTAGTCAGAGGAGAGAGCGATGAAGGCTGTATGGAAAGGGCTGATCCAGTCCGTGGGCGTTGACTGGCTGATCCGGATTGCCGTGGTATCCGGGCTCGAGGCGCTCAAGGATGCGGTGATGGAGAGTGATACCCAGTGGGACGACCGGATTGTCCTGCCCGTGATCGATGCACTCGCGGCCAAACTGAAGGGGGAGGATCCGGCACCGGTCCTGGATGCGGCCAAGCCTGCGTTCGAGACCGCTTTGGGTGTTCAGAAGGGCTGACCGCTGGCCGTGTCTTCCTCGCGGTGTGATAAACACCGGGGAGGGGAGGGTGCCTGTATCCGCGCCCTTTCCTCCCGCCGTTCGCGGAGGGTTGGTCCAGGGTCCTACTGAGGGGTTGGGCTGCAGAAATACAATCCGCCCAGGAGCAATGCGATCACCACGGCCTGGGCGAGGACCCGCCGCTCCATCATCTGTGTGGACCGGGAGCGTTTTTCGCTGCGCCCGCCTGGCGCCTTTCCGGACTTGGTTTGCGTTGACGGGTCTCCATCATCGGAGCCCCCCGCATGGGGATCTTGGCGTTTATCGGTCATCGGACTCTCGCAAATGGGCTGGGATCATGCGAAGGCATCTTGCCTTATCGATCCATCCCGGCCCAATGCGGCATTCTATCGGCCCCATAGGGGACGAAACCTGCTGCGTCACATCATCGGCTCGAGGTGCCTGGCGGAGACCAGGAGGAGATAGAGACAATAGGCGGCAAGGAACAGGCCGCCCTCGATCCGGCTCATCCGGCCCCGGAGGAGCACGAGCACGACCAGAAGCACCGTCGCCCCCGCCATGATCCCCACATCCACGGCCATGATGCCTGCCCGTTCCAAGGGAAGGATGATTGCTGTGACGCCCAGAATTCCCAGAATGTTGAAGATGTTGCTGCCGACAATGTTGCCGAAGGCCACATCCCCCTCCCGCTTCATGGCGGCCATGGCACTGGCGGCCAGTTCCGGCAGGGAAGTGCCGATGGCGACCACGGTCAGGCCGATCACCCCTTCCGTCACACCCCACATCCGGGCAAGGGAAATGGCGCCGTTCACGAGCAGATGAGCCCCGCCCAGAAGGGCTGCGAGCCCCGCAATGGTCAGACCCGCCGTCAGGGCGGCATTGGCCGGTGTGGTCACGGCCGCGCCCGTGAGGTGAACGACAGCCGCGCCGGAGGTATCGGTCTGGTCGCGCCTTATGCTGTAGGCCACATATCCGATCAGCATGGTGACAAAGATGAAGCCGGCCGTCTGGCTCACCTGCCCCCAGATCGCCAGGCCCGTAAGCAGGGCCGTGCTGAGCAGAAGCATGGGGGCATCCCGCCGGAAGGCCTGACAGTTGAACACCATCGGGTGAATGAGGGCCGCCGCTCCGAGAATCAGCAGGATGTTGGCCAGGTTGCTGCCGACCACATTGCCCAGGGCCAGACCCGGATGGTTTGAAAGAGCAGCGCCCACGGACGTGGTCAGTTCGGGCAGGGAGGTGCCGAAGCCCATGATCAAAAAACCAGCCATCATGTCCGAGACGCCCATGCGGCGCGCGGTGGCCAGGGCACCGCGAATAAGGGCATCGGCGCCCACGACCAGAAGGACCAGACCGGCAATCATTTGGACCCAGATCATGACGTGTCAGCATCTCCCGTGGCATTTTGTGGGCTGGCTTGCGCGCCAGATTGCCCATCCGCGTCCTCAACCGGCGGGATGCGGACAATGAAGTGGCCCAGAACACCTTCCGGCCAGTCTTCAAACGCCACTGTGCCGTCATCGGACCGGGCGTGGGCGGCGGCGAAGCCGGCGATGGCCTTGGCGGCTTCATCTGTCGGGGGGAACAGGCCAAGGGAATAACCGGTCTTGCCCTCGGACATGATCTGCACGGAACATCCCAGGCCGCAGGACCACAGGCATTCGATGGGCCGGCAGGTGACGGCGCCGGAGGTATCCGCGCAGGCCTGGGCGACGAGGGGGAAGAACCGGGCGCCGTCTTTCAGGCCGTCCATGTCCGCTGCGGGCTGTCCGGATGCCCGGGCCCTCGAACGGCAGGTGGTGCAGACGGTTACGGTGGTCGTGGGCACAGTGGTCAGGGGCACGGTGGTCATGGCGCTGTGTCCACGGGTCGGGCCGCGCCTCCGGTTTGGGGCAGATCGACGGGGCGGGAGAGGACCCTGAACATTATATAGGTGCCCGCGACTGAGGCCGCCAGACTCAGCCACCAGGGGGCACCCAGTCCCACGGGGATCAGACCCAGGAGGATGGTCGCCACACCGGCGAGCCCCGCATAGGGCAGTTGGGTGCGCACGTGCTCCGCATGGCTGCACCCGGCCGCCAGGGATGACATCACCGTGGTGTCGGAGATGGGCGAACAATGGTCACCCCAGACCGCCCCGCCCAGAACCGCCGCAATGGTGGCCGCGAAAATCGGCCCGCCGCCCGGGTCCCCGCCGGTGACCGCCAGGGCAAGGGGCAGCACCAGGGGGGTGAGAATGCCCATGACCCCCCAGCTTGTGCCCGTGGTGAAGGCCATGCCCGCCGAAGCCAGGAAAACCGCCGTGGGCAGAAGGGCAGCCGGTAAGGTATCCCCGAGGAGACCCACCAGATAGTCATTGGTCTGAATGGCGTCATTCACCGATGCCAGGCTCCAGGCCAGGGTCAGCACCACCACCGGCAGCATCATGGACCGGGCACCGGCGAGCCATCCGTCCATGGTGTCTTCCAGGTCCTGAAGCTTCAGGGCGAAATTCAACATCACTGCGGTGATCACCGCCCCGAGGGAAGCCCACATCATGGCGTGGAAGGAATTGCCGGCGCCGAAAATCTCCCGCAGGGATGCGCCGGGGCCCGCATCCGCCGATCCCGTCACGATCACGCCGGTCAGGGTACCGAAAATCAGAATGGCCAGGGGAACCAGCGCCGCCCAGCCCGGCGCTGTCTTGCCCGCCATGCCGCCTGCTGCTCGATCCCTGGCGGTGTCTTGATCCGTATCCGGCTCCTGACGGCTTTCAGGACTGATATCCGTTTCCTGAAGGGCCTCGGGCACTTTCACCCCATGGGCCCGGGTGCGCCGTTCCGCGCTGAGCATCGGGCCGAAATCCCGCCCGGAGAGGGCAACAATGGCGACGAGCGCGATGGCGGTGATGGGATAGAAACTGTAGGCGAGACTTTCCAGGAAGATGTCGTAACCGTCGCGGTTGAAGCCTTCCACATCCTCCACGCCCTCCTGGATGACGCTCACCATGAAGCCGATCCAGGTGGTGACAATCGCGAGGCTCGCCACCGGGGCCGCTGTGGAGTCCACAATATAGGCCAGTTTTTCCCGGGAGACCCGCAGGCGGTCGGTGACCGGGCGCATGGTGTTGCCCACCACAAGGGTGTTGGCGTAATCGTCGAAAAAGATCGCAAGCCCCATGACCCCGGTGGCGGTCTGGGCCCGGCGGGGCGTGCTGGCCATGGCCGCGAGGCGCCCGGCGATGGTGTCCATGGTGCCGTTGCGCATCAGAATGCCGATCAGCCCGCCGATCATCACCGTGAAGACCAGAATGGCCACGTGATCCGCATCGGTCAGGGCTTCGATGACATAGACGGTGAGGATGTCGAAAAACCCGTTGATCAGACCCTCCGCCGCAAGACCGTAGACCAGGGCGGAGCCGAGCCAGATGCCCAGCAGCAGGGCCGGCAGCACCTGGCGCAAAACCACCACGCAGATGATGGCGAGAAGGGCCGGGAGAACCGAGAGCCAGCCCGGCACCGGTGACAGGGTGATGCGGCCCTGTTCCTGTCCTTGGGGACCCGTGAGAACGAAGGTCTCGCTTGCGGTAACGGTGACCTTGAAGCGCAGTTGCCCGTCTTCCGGCGAGGCCGTGACCGGGTCCACGCCTGGATTGCCCTCTCGGGACAGGGTCCAGGTGCCCGTGATCGTCTCGCCCGAGGCGGTGACGGTGATGGGGACCCCGCTTAAGACGAGATCCGGCGCGCTCAGGGATAGGGGGGCCGGGGCGGCCGTGTTTTGGTCGGCAGTGTCATCTCGTGCGGTATCTGCCTCGGTAATATCCGCCTGGAAGGTCGCCGGGCCGGTCTGGGCTGCGGCCCAATCGGGGGAGGCCACGAGGGCGGTGAGGCAGATCACCAGACCGGCGATGAAAACGCTGATCCTGGCCGCCTGGAACCGTGTTCTCCCGAGGTCTGTCCGCTCCGCCCCATCCACAAGCGCCATAGGCCACCGACTCCTTCTTTTCAAACTGTCCGGGCTCTTCAAACTCTCCGGGCTTTTCAGGCTCACCGGGATCCCCGGGGCGCAAGCCTGTTCCGCCCATTCCCGCCGTCAGGGGGACAACCCATGGCAAAGGCTACGCCACCGGATGCCCCGTTGACCAGATCCGGCCACGGGTCCCATCACGGTGCTTCAAGGTCGCGCGGCATGAGGGATCGATCCCCGGACAGGGTGGCCGGGTTAAAAATCCTGTGGTTCCAGGCGTGCTCAGAAATCCAGGTCGTCGTAATGGCGGGGTGGGGGCATGCCCCGGATGCGGTCTTCCAGGATGCCGCGAAACGCCGGGCGGGATTTGACCCGGACGTACCACTCCTTGGCTTCGGGATAATTGGACCAGGGAATGTCGCCCAGATAATCCAGGCAGGAGATCGGGGCGGCGGCGGCGAAGTCCGCCAGGCTCAGGTCCCGGCCCGCCAGCCAGTTGCGCTGGCCGGTCAGGTAACAGATGTAATCCATGTGGGTGCGCAGGTTCATATGCCCCGCCCGGATCGCCGAAATTTCCGGGTAGCCGCCGCCCTGCAGTTTTTTGTGGATCTTCTCATAGGTCACATTGACCGAGACTTCCCAGTGGAACTTCTGGTCGAACCAGGCACACAGTCGCCGGACCTCCGCCCGCGCCGCCGCATCCCCGGGCAAAAGGGTCTGCTCGGGGCGGGAGTCCTCGAGATATTCGATGATGGCGTTGCTATCGGCGACGACGGTGGTGCCGTCGACCAGCACGGGCAGGGTGCCCGCCGGGTTCAAGTCGAAAAGGTCGTCGCCCATGTCCCAGGGGAGCGCGGGGATCAGTTCCGCATCCAGCTTGCGCTCCGCCACCACCATCCGCGCCTTGCGGCTGAAGGGGGAAAAAGGCATGTGGATGAGCTGGAGCATCGCGGATGGTTGTCCTTGGTAATGGATCTGCCTCGGCAAGGATCGGCTTGTCCGGCCATGTGCCGTTGAGAGGGAATGCCCCTTGCTCTCCGCGCCATTCGGATCTCGGTCCGGCGGCTCAGAGGTGTACGACAGGTCTACTCATCCCGTGATTTGGCCGGTCAAGGCAAGGCTGTGCAGGCCCGGGCTGTCGGATCCTGCTGCGGGAAGGCGCGTTTCGAGACACACACGGCGCGTCCGCGCCATATCTGTTCCACAATGGGGCAGGTCGCGCCGGCACCCGTGCCATTTCCGACGGTGGATTGGTCGGACCGCCCGGAAGGAAACCGCGGATTTCCAGCAATTTCCTCCCGAATTTCCAGTCGAATCCGATCTTTGGGCGATGGGTTGATTTCACGCACCGCTTCAGGCTGTGTGGGCATGCAAAAAACCGAGAGCAGGGCTTTCATCACTGCTCCCAGTCGTGCACTGTGGCACTGGATTTGCGTACCATCGAACGGTGGCTTGTCAGCGCACCGGCGTTGCGATTAAGTCTCACGCAAGGGCTATTAGCCTTAACCGCGTAGTGAATTCCGCCAGTCTAGGGTGGCTTCACTCGCACCGGCCAAGCGCTGGTTTCGCGTGACTCCGTCTGATGCGGCCCGGCACTGTGATCCTTGAGGATGGTAAGGGGTCTCTTGGGGGGCAGGGGACGCGAGGGGGCGTTCAGAGAGACCTGGGCCTTGTTGTTCCGAACTGCGGCGGGATGGCCGCATCTGGACTTGGCGAGGACCCGGTGGGGGACGGTATCTTCGGGATGGGTGGTCTGTAACCCGATCGCCTGATCATTAGGTCTACCTGATCATCAGGTCTGATCGAACAGTTTGGGACGACAACAATGCTTTCCGGTCTTCTTGGCATGTTTTCCGCCGATATGGCGATCGATCTGGGGACAGCGAACACGCTCGTCTACGTCAAGGGTCGGGGGATCGTTCTGAACGAACCGTCCGTGGTCGCCATCATTGCCAAAGGCGGCAAGAAACAGGTGCTCGCCGTGGGCAACGACGCCAAGATGATGCTTGGCCGGACCCCGGGGAACATCGAAGCAATCCGTCCCATGCGCGACGGCGTGATTGCCGACTTCGAAGTTGCCGAAGAAATGATCAAGCACTTCATCCGCAAAGTGCACAACCGCTCCAGTTTCGCCAATCCGTTGATCGTGGTCTGCGTGCCCTCCGGCTCCACCGCCGTTGAGCGCCGCGCCATCCAGGAATCCGCTCTGTCCGCCGGGGCCCGTCGGGTGCTGCTCATCGAGGAGCCCATGGCGGCGGCCATCGGCGCCGGCCTGCCCGTGACCGATCCCACCGGCTCCATGGTGGTGGATATCGGCGGCGGCACCACGGAAGTGGCCGTGCTGTCCCTGGGCGGCATCGTCTATTCCCGCTCCGTGCGGGTGGGCGGCGACAAGATGGACGATGCCATCGTCGCCTTCATTCGCCGCCACCATAATCTGCTGATCGGTGAATCCACCGCCGAACGCATCAAAAAGGAAGTGGGCTCGGCCATGATCCCCGCCGACGGGACGGGCAGCTCCATCGAAATCAAAGGCCGGGACCTCATGAACGGGGTGCCCAAGGAAATCACCATCACCCAAAAGCAGGTGGCGGAAGCCCTGTCCGAGCCCGTGGGCGCCATCGTGGAAGCGGTGAAGGTGGCCCTGGAAGCGACCCCGCCGGAACTGGCGGCGGATATTGTGGACAAGGGGATCGTCCTGACCGGCGGCGGCGCGCTCCTTCAGCACCTGGACCAGGTTCTGCGCGATGAGACAGGTCTGCCCGTGAGCCTCGCTGATGAGCCCCTGTCCTGCGTCGCTCTGGGCACCGGCAAGGCCCTGGAGCAGCACAAAAAAATGCGTCACGTTCTCTCGACGGTTTACTGACAAGAGAAAGCTCCCTAACACTTCGGTACAGGAGCGGTCCGTCGTGCAAGGGGCATCCCCCCGTTCGGCATTCAATGCTCGGCATTCAACGCTCGGCATTCAACGCTGGGCAGTCTTGCGGGCAGAGTGGCCCAGTGGTCGGACTTTTGAAGGATGGGGCATATATGGGGCGGCCGCGCGTTTTTGCGGTCGATGTTCAGAGGGCGCGGGTTGAGGCGCGTGGGTTGCGGGACAAATGGCAAACAAGCAAGCCAAGTCCCCTGGCATCACGGTCCTGGACTGGGAGCGAACGGGGTTTCTAAGCTGTGCTCTACCAGCCGAATTCAGCGGATAATGTTCAAGGGAGGGCTCGCTCCCTGCCGATCCGCTTTTTCGTTTTGCTCGTCATTCTTGCCCTGCTGATCCTGTTTCTCGGGCGCACGGACAGCGCCACCATGTCGGCCCTGCGGGACCGCACCGCCGAGGCCTTCTCCAGTATTTTCGGTTTTCTCTCCGCTCCCGTGGGCGCTGCCGTGCAGTGGGTCGACGGGATTGGTGATGTCGTCCTGGTCTATCAGGACAACACCCGCCTCCGGGAGGAAAACGCGGCCATGTATGAGTGGCGCGCCAGGGCAATCCGAGCGGAAGCCAAGCTCGCGCGGTTCAACGCGCTCCTGGACGTTTCCCTCGACCCGGATCTTGAGTTCGTCACGGCACGGGCCGTCAGCGATGGCAGCAGCCCTTTTGTGCGTACCATGATCATCAATGCCGGTTACAGCGAGGGCGTGTCCAAGGGTCAGGCCGTGGTGAACGAATTCGGCCTTGTGGGCTGGGTCGTGGGCGTGAGCGGCAAAGCCGCGCGGGTGCTGCTGGCCACGGATTTGAACAGCCGGATCCCGGTCAAGATCGGGGTCGCGGCCCAGCGGGCCATTCTCACCGGGGATAACGGTCCCCAGCCCCGGCTTGAATTTCTCATGGCGACCGGTGCGGTCAGACCCGGCGATACGGTGATGACCTCCGGGGATGACGGCGTGCTGCCGCCGGGCCTTGTGGTGGGCAATGTGGCGGGCCGGGATCATCTCGGGATCTACCGGGTATCCTGGAACGCCGGCGACCGGCCCATCGATTACGTCCGTGTGCTGCGGTTCAAATTCCCCCGGTCCCTCGATGAGGAACCGGCACCCGTGCTCCCGCCTGAAATGACCGGAGGCGAACCGGGCGGGGCGGTCGATGTCTCTGCCGAGGCCGGTGGTGTGGTCAGTGGTGTATCGGGCAATCCGGCGAATGTGCCCGCGCCCGGCGCGGCTTCCCCTCCCCAGGCTTCCGGACAGTAGGGACGCAAGACGCCCATGGCCCTGCTCGCGCCCCACAATTCCCGGACATTTTTCGTCGTGCTGACGGCCTTCGGCGCGCTCGTGGCCGTGTCGTTCCAGGCTCTGCCCTTCGGCAATTTCAACGGCGTGCCCCTGTCTCCGGCCTTCCCCCTGATCCTGCTGTTCTACTGGGCAGTGTACCGGCCCGAATACTGTCCCCATGTCATCGCCTTTCTGGCGGGTCTGTTCCAGGACATCATTTCCGGCGGGCCTCTGGGTCTTTGGGCTCTCGTCTATTTGATCATCTTCGAGGGTGTGCTTCGCAACCGCCTTTTTTTTGTCGGACGGGCGGCCTATTCCGCTCTCGCGGGGTTTGCCATGGCCGCCGGGTTGACCGCGGTGATCGCATGGCTCCTGGCTTGCATCTATTTCTGGATGGTTCTGTCGCCCATGCCCATCCTTGGGCAGATGGGGCTGACCATTCTGGTCTATCCGCCCACGGCATGGGTCCTGGGTGTGGCGGACCGGATGATCGGATCGCCGGATCGGTGAGAAGCGAATTTGGAAGGGGTGAGGGTCAGTTACTGGTCTAGTGGTTCGGTCCAGACATTTGCATCCCGATCGCGGCTCGTCCGATTGCAAATGTCTGGGCGAGAAGAGCCACGAGCAAGGTTATGGTTCTAGCGGAGCTTTTGGCTCTGACACTTGAGTGATGAGCGTGCCGCACAGTGGGGCTCAAGCGTCAGAGCCGCCCCACTAGAGCGGCGGGCGCAAAATTACGATCACCTTTAAACAGGGTGGCCGCCGCTCTCGTTTTTTCGCTCACGGCGCGAGGCGCCTCCGCGAGGGCGGCGCAGTGGCGCCGGACCGCAGTCGCGGCCTTGAGCATGATGCGGATTAAACGCCTCATGTTCTAGTCATAGGTTCAGTGAACGGCCTGTGTTTGTGTAGATGCCAAAATGAGTGGTGGACGGTAAATGGACGGTAAGGATCAAGTTCGCCTGCGCAGTTTCACCCGACGGACAGTTCTCATGTCTGCCGGCGCGTTTGGCGTGTTTGGTCTCCTGTTCGGCCGCCTCTACCAGCTTCAGGTCCTGGAAGCCGATCAGTACCGCATGAAGGCGGACGAAAACCGCATCAAGGTCCGTCTGCTCGCGCCCCTGCGGGGCCGGATTGTGGACCGGTTCGGCCAGGAGCTTGCGGGCAACCGCCAGAATCTCAGGGTGCTCCTGACGCCGGAAGATACCGACAATCTGGAAGTGGACGAGGTTCTCGACGAACTTGACGCCATCATCGGCCTGCCGGACGGCCGCCGGGCACGGGTCCTTCAGGAAGTGCGCCGCAACGCCAAATTCGTGCCCGTCACCGTGGCCGAAAACCTCACCTGGAGCCAGTTTGCCCAGATCAATCTGCGCAGTCCCGACCTGCCCGGGGTGCATCCGGATGTGGGGGATACCCGGTTTTATCCGTTTGCAGAGGAACTGAGCCATCTGGTCGGCTATGTGGGGGCGGTGTCCGAAGAAGACCTGGACGATGACCCGCTTCTGCGTCTGCCCGGCTTCCGGGTCGGCAAGAACGGTGTGGAACGGCGCCTGGATACGGGCCTGCGGGGCACCAGCGGCACCAGGCAGGTGGAGGTCAATGCCCGGGGCCGGGTAATCCGGGAACTGGACCGCTCAGAAGGTTCACCGGGTCTCGAGGCGGTCCTGACCCTCGATATGAATGTTCAGCGGGCGGCGGTCAAAGCCCTGGAGGGCCAGAGCGGCGGCGCCGCGTTGCTTGATGTCCATACCGGCGAGTTGATCTCTTTGGTGTCGGTGCCGGGCTTTGATCCCAATGCCTTCAGCCGGGGTTTGTCCAAGAGCGAATGGAACGATCTGATTTCCAATGAATACAAACCCCTGATCAACAAGGCGATCCAGGGACAGTACCCGCCCGGCTCCACGGTCAAGCCCATCGTGGCCCTGGCCGCCCTCGAGCACGGAGTCATGGGGCCGAGCGAGACGGTCACCTGTCTGGGCCACACCATGCTCGGCAATCACCGGTTCCACTGTTGGAAACGGGGCGGTCACGGCGTCGTGGACATGCATGATGGCATCAAGCACTCCTGCGACATTTATTTCTACGAAGTGGCCCGGCGGCTCGGGGCGGACCGGCTGGCCGAGGTGTTCAAGAAATTCGGCCTGGGGGAGACCTCCGGCCTGGAAATTGCGAACGAGAAAGCCGGACTGGTGCCCACCACGGGCTGGAAGCGGGCGGTCACGGGCAAACCCTGGGTCATGGGCGAGACATACAATGTCGGAATCGGGCAAGGATATCTGCTCGCGACCCCATTGCAGCTGGCTCTGATGACGGCGCGGATCGCCAATGGCGGGCGCCAGGTGGAGCCCCGGGTCATCCGCTCCGTGGGGAGCGAACTTCAGATCCGGGACACAACGGCAGAGCAACTGACGATTGATCCCGCCCATGTGGCCCTGGTGAAGCGGGCCATGGATGCGGTGAGCAACGACATCAGGGGCACGGGTTTCGGCGCCCGCCTCGACGAAGAAGGCATGTCCATGGCGGGCAAGACCGGTACGGCCCAGGTGCGCCGGATCACCGAAGCGGAGCGCCGCCAGGGGGTGCGCAAGAATGAAGATCTGCCCTGGCGCCTGCGGGATCATGCTTTGTTTGTGGGCTACGGGCCGGTGGAAAATCCGAAATATGCCGTGGCGGTGATCGTGGAACATGGGGGCAGCGGTTCCAAGGCGGCCGCACCCGTGGCCCGGGACATCATGCGGGCGGCCCAGCATTTCGATCCCGCCTCGAAGACGCCCGTCGGGCCGCGCACACGCCTGCGGGGCGGCACTGCGGTCAACAACGGCGGGCCGGACAAGAGCGGGCCAGACACCAGCGGGCAGGGATGATGGGAGGGCTGACATGATGTTGGACGCGCTGTCGAACAGCAGCCGCCGCTCCGGGGGGATTGCCCAGAAGCTGCTTGAGTTCAATTGGGGCTTTTTGTTTCTCCTTGTGGTGATTGCAGCATTCGGATTCCTGATGCTCTATTCCGTGGGCCAGGGCTGGACTCCCTGGGCCTTGCCCCAGATCGTCCGGTTCGGCATGGGGGTGGTGCTGCTTCTTGCCGTGGCGATGATTGATGTGCGGGTCTGGATGGGGCTGGCCTATCCGGCCTATGCGGTCTCCCTGGCGCTGCTGGTGTCGGTGGAATATCTGGGCACGGTCAATATGGGCGCCCAGCGCTGGATCGATCTCGGGTTCATGCAGGTTCAGCCCTCGGAACTGATGAAGATCTCCCTGGTGCTGGCCCTTGCGCGGTATTTTCACGGTTTCGAGCTGGAGCAGGTGTCCAATCCCCTGGTGGTGATCCCGCCGGTTCTGATGATTGTCGCCCCGGTGCTGCTGGTGCTGACCCAGCCTGATCTGGGCACGGCCATCCTGCTGGCGTCGGGCGGGGCCGCGATCATTTTCCTGGCGGGGATCCACTGGTCCTATCTGGCGGCGGCCTCGGCGGCGGTGGTGGCCGCCCTGCCCATCGGCTGGCAGATGCTCCACGACTATCAGCGCCAGCGGGTGCTGACCTTCCTGGATCCCGAGCGCGACCCTCTCGGGGCGGGCTACCACATCCTCCAGTCCAAGATTGCTTTCGGGGCAGGGGGCATGTTCGGCAAGGGCTATCTTCAGGGAAGCCAGTCCCAGCTCAATTTCCTGCCGGAAAAACAGACCGACTTCATCTTCACCATGCTGGCCGAGGAGCTGGGCCTGGTGGGGGCCGGCAGCCTGTTGCTGCTGTACCTGATCGTGGCGGCTTACGGGGTCAGCGTGGCCCTGCGGTCGCGCAACCATTTCGGCCGGCTGCTGGCCATGGGCGTGATCGTGGTGTTCCTGCTCTACATCTTCATCAATGTGGCCATGGTGACGGGCCTGGCGCCGGTGGTTGGCGTGCCCTTGCCCCTGGTCTCCTACGGCGGCACGTCGATGATCACCCTGATGTTCGGCTTCGGCCTCCTGATGAGCGTCTACATCCACCGCAACGAAGAAATGGCCCGCAAACCCCTCTCCGTCTGGTGACTGGGGGTTTGGGGCCGGTTGGGTCTGGTTTCGAGCATCGAGATAGGGGGTGTGTCCCGGGACAGGCCGGTGGCCTTCCTTGAACGGATGGCGGCTTTCGGCCCTGCACGGCCATGTGATTGCGGTACTGCGAATAAAGTGCCTGCGTCTTTATTGTTGAGATGCTCAACGCCTTGGAAACTGTTGAGATCTGAGAGCGATCCAATGCTAGCGCCCCATTTCCAGCAGCATACTTATGAACGCAAATAAACATTGCGAGGATTGACTACCAGTAACCAACACTGTCGGACAATGTGTTCAACAGGCTGGGCTTTTGGAAGTTTTTTGCATAAAAGATTGAACTGTCAACGACACTACCGCCACAGAGTACAATCCATAATAGGATGAAATTGCCCTAAATCCCGCAAGCATCGAAGATCGAAATTCTGAAAAAAGAAGACACGGCCCGCCAGGTGACGGGCCGTGTATCGCTGATCATCCCTTCCGCCGATGCCGCGTTGGATCGGTAAGGCGATACTTCTGCCCTTTTTGTTCGGGAGGGGGCATGGGTTCGCCTTTGGTCACGGTCCGCTCAACACCAGTACGACCGCCGCGTGGGCCAATGATCTCATATTGACCAGACCGAGGGGCCTTTTCTCCGGGTTTCAGTGGTTTCTTAGACATTCTGCACCTCACCAATAGCGGGCTGAATGTCCGGAAAGCGCTTGCCGGTCGCAATCTCACTGATACGACCCTGATTCAGATCGTAATCAGCCGCGATCCGGTGCTGGAAGTCGCCCCGCAAAAGTCGTGCCTTAATCAGTGACACGTCTTTTGGGGTTAGTTTGAAGATAGATGCCATTTGGCATGTCTCCTTTGGCGCAGGTTAAGGGAATTGCCACGGAGTCCTCGGCACGCTATCTCTTGAGTCCGACCACAAGAGCGCTTCGGATACCGGGGCCACGCGGTACAGGTTGCGCCTGCACCCACCCGCGTATTGTGAAAAGCGGGGCCGCCCGGCAAGGCGTGCCCCGCTTAATTCATTGTGCGGACTCCTCCATCAAGAGCGGGGCAACCTGCTTTGCTCCCACGAACTGTGACAGAAGCCGGTAGTTGCCGGTCTCGTGACGGATGCGACCTGCAACAATGGCCGGATGCACATCCGACTTATGGGCCAGTGAAAGCACACTGTTCACCGTGGGCTCGAAGCGGGCCGGATGATCTTCCCAGATCTCATGCGGGATTAATGCTTCTTGCGCCCACTCATCCGCCTCGCGCTCCCGGTCATCATCCCGGTCGTGGTTCCGCTCGCGCAATTGCAGGTCGTCAATAAAGATGTCCCCGTCCCTGTCCGGGAAATGACAGCCCAGATGGGCTAGTTCATGAAGCAGGCAGAACCAGAAATTATCGAGCCGGTCATATCGAATGGTCATGCCCACAACGGGAACGCCGTCCACGGTCCACAGGGCCGCGCCGTCAAGATAAGTTTTCGGCAGGTGACTTGCGACCACGAGGGCGATGCCGTACTTGGCCAACCGTTCCTTGGCCAGTTTCGGCCCCTGGTCAAAGGTGCTGAGTTTGGCCAGGTCCCTCAGAAAAGACGGGGTGATCGTGCCTTCATTGTAAATACCGGTGAGATTGGCTTGGCGGGCTTTACAAAGCACGTAGAGACACCAAGCCTGAAGGGCATTCACATCCGTCTTGGCATTGGCTCGGGAGCCACCGCCCTGGCGAAAAAGTGCCTTGGGTAATGCGTCCGGCCCACCTGCACATTCGATCAGTTCGCGGATGGTTTCTTCAACTCGATCCTTCAGGTCCCGGGTCTTTTGAAGCCATCCGCGCTTCGCCATCTCAGCAACGGGGAAACGGTCAAAGTCGATCCCCCGCGGCGTATCGGGCAGGCCCCCGCCGTCCCGGATCAGGATTTCGGCGGGGATGCCCAAATGTGAATGCAAAGCGCGGATCATTTTGAGGGTCAGATCCCTCTTGCCGGAAAGAACTTCCGACACCTTGGCCCGACTGCCGAAGATAGGTGCCAAGTCTCCCTGGCTCAGGCCCTGTTGTTCCATGCGGAATTTGATCGCCTCGATCGGATCCGGCGCGTCCATCGGAAAATGCCTGTCCTCATACGCCTCGACGAGGGTTGCGAGCACGTCCATTTCGTCATCTTCTTCACCGGACCGGTTTTTATCCATCAATGTCTCGATCCGTTCGAGGGCGGCGGCGTAATCATGCTCACTGTTGATAGGTCGAATACGGTACTCAGTCATGACTACACCTCTTCTGCATTTATTTTATCGTATTGTTCATGTGTTCCAAGAAATCGGATGAATCCGATGCCCTTCTCATAGTCGAACCTCACGATTAACCGGTACTTGTTGCCACAGATATTGAAGACCACGCGACCGCCCTTGAGGATACTTGCGCTTCCAAACTGGGCTTTGATGTCTGCTGGCGTTTTCCACGAGGCCCGGTGCGATTCGGCCCACCACACATCGAGTTGTGCCTTAGCGTCCGGAAATTGCTCACAGAAATCCCTCAGCTTTGGCCGTGCAATGATCCTCATCACAAATCCTACATTACAATATTACCCATCAATATCAAGGTAAAATGTTCCCTGATAGGGAGCATATAGGGGTGCCAGTTTGGTTGCAAGGCTCGGGGGTAAATTAACTCGTGGAGATAAGGTCCAGAGTTCTCCGCAAATTTCTAAGCGCTGGGCGGCGCTTGGGAGGTCAGGGGAGCAGGGTGAGGACTGCGTTCAGGGGGACGAGTTTGAAGTTTTGGCGGTCGGGGGCGCCGTCGTTTGGGGTTTCGTTGATGTCGTCCTGGACGATGAACAGGCCGGAGGAGAAGGCGCCGCCGAAGTCGGCGGCCATGGCGTCGATGCCGTCGGTGCCTGTCACCGGGTCGATGCCCGCGGCCTCATTGGGGCCCACCCGGAACCGGGCCAGGAGAGCCATGGTCTCCAGATCGAACAAGGCGAAGGTGCTGTCACCCTGGCTGGAGGCGATCAGAATGCCATCGGCCGCGCCCTCGCCGGGGATCAGGGTCAGACCTTCGACATCGGCGACAAGGCCCGTGTCTTTTCCGCTCTCGGGGCCATTCAGGGAGCCGGTCGTGGCGGTAAGCACCGGCGGGGTCACGAGGCGGTCCGGGTCGTCTGCCCGGCGCAGCTCGGAAAGCGCCTCGAAGCGCCAGATGCCGCCGTTTTCCTCCCCGACATAAAGCAGGCCCGTGCGGTCGTCGGCCACGCAGCCTTCCGCCTGGGAGGGCACCTTGTGCTCGAAAACCCGCTCACCGGAGATCATGGTCCGGTCGATGGTGGTGAACCCCACGCTGAAGGCGGCCACAAGGCCGGTCTTGTCCGGGACGAAGGCGAACAGACCCCCGGTTTCCGGGTCGAGATGGACACACAGGCCATAGGGCTCCGCCATGCCCGTGGGAATGCGCCCGGCTTCCCGGACCTGGAGGGTTTCCGGGTCGATCATGAACGCGGTGAGGGTGGCATCGCTGCGGTTGCTGGCCAGCGCCACGGGCACATCGTCGATCACCCGCAGGTCCACATTGTTCACTCTGCCCGAGGCCAGGAACTGGCGCTGGCGCCCGTCCAGGCCGTAGACCACGAGGCCGGTGCGTTTGTCCGTGGCGAGGATCAGGCTTTGGGCGGGATTGCGGTCGTTGAACCAGATCGCCGCGTCATCCGCCGCATCTCCGGTGGCGGCTGCCGCATCGGTCTCGACCAGGGGCATGACCGGGGGCACCGTGAGATCCGCTTGCGCCCGGGTTTGGGCCTTGCCCGCATCGACCATAGCCGTGATCCCGGCCTCGGACGCAGGCTGAGAGCCGGTGGACCCGGAAGACCCTGGCAGGGCTGCGGGTTCTGTGGGGCTGGATTGCGTGGGGCGGTCAGGCCCGGTCTGGGCGCAGGCGGCGAGAACCGTTGTTGCCAGACAGACACAAAGGGCAGATTTCCACATGGTGCGCGCTTTCCTACCAGGGGGTTAAATGAAACTGTCACAGCACACGTGCATGACAGGGGGATGACTGCGCTTTGCCCGGGCGAGGCGGTGCGATAGACATTTGTTTCAGCGACCGCAGCAGCCCGCCGCCTGCGGCGCCAATGAATTTTGAGAGGGGACCACGGATATGACGATCTGGCCGATGAGCAAGGACAGCCTGATGAAAAGCGCCTCCGCCATGGCGCTGGCCGCGCTGGTGAGCGTACCCGCCACGGCCCTGGCCCAGGACGCCGAGGCCCCCGAGGTCCTCGAGACCGGAACCATCACGGTGTTCGGGTCGGTCCCCACCCGGAACCGGATTGATACGGTGGCACCGGCGCTGGTGTACGACCAGGAATTCTTTTCCCGGTTCCAGCCCCTCTCCGTGGGCGATGCCCTGAAGCGGGTGCCGGGCGTGTCGTTCTCTTCCGATGTTGGCGAGTTTGACGAAGCGCGCCTGCGGGGTCTTGGCGCCGGTTTCACCCAGATCCTGATCAATGGCCGTCCCGTGACCAGCGCCGGCGGTGAGGACGGCATCGACCGGGTCACCTTCGTGGACCGGATCCCGGCGGAACTGGTGGAGCGGATCGAGATCATCCGCAGCCCCTCCGCCGATGTGAGCAGTGAAGGCGTGGGCGGGACCATCAACATCATCCTGCGGGATGGTGCATCCCTGCCGGAAGGGGGCTTTGTCCGGGCTGGCGGGCTCTACTACCACCCCAATATCGAAAATGCGGATGCGGAGTTCGGCGCCCTGGGCAGTGTCGGGTATTTCGGCCGGGCCATGGAAGACCGGCTCAGCTATGCGGTCACCGGCAATGTGCAGCAACGGCGTAACCGGAAGTTCCAGGTCCAGGAGAGCTTCACATCGGACCGGGGCTCGCTGTCCCAGGCGCGGGACCTGCTGGCCTTCGAAAGCGTCGACTCCGTCATCGGCGAGGACGAGGAGCGCCAGGTCCAGCAGGACAGCCGGGACAATCTCGACTTCTCCATCAACGCCAATGCCACCTACCGCTTCCCTGAGGGCCATGAACTTCAGATGCGCGGCTATTACATCAACACCGACCGGGAGGAGCGGGAAGACACCCTCGTGTTTGCCGACTCGCCGGTGAACCTGGATGCGATCGAGGCCCAGGACACGTTCTTCGACCAGTACAATCTGGGTGTCGATGCCCGCTATGAGCATCAGCTCACAAACAATGTGGTTCTGGGTTTCGGTGCCGCCTACAGCTTCTTCGACAACGAGACCGAGCAGCGGGATTTCGAATCCGATCTGGACAGCCTGGCTGTTCTGCCTACGGAAGACGAATTCCGCGAGACCCTGACCGTGGAAGGGTTCGGCCTGGAGCTTGACGGGGTGGAAGTGATCGCCACGGAAGACCGGGAAGTCCAGCTCGACGGGGACATTTCCGTCCGGGTGCCGTCCCTCGCGGACCGGCTGGGTTTTGCGGATGTGACCCTGAAAACCGGTGTTCAGGTGCGCCTGCGCAACCGGGAAACCACCTTCGAGGATTTCGACTTCACCAGCTTCGAGATCGACGAGAACCGGTATGACAGCTTCTTCCTGGCCCAGTGGGACGTGGACGAAAGGCTGAGCGTGGAGACGGGCCTGCGCCTGGAATACACCACCGGTGAGAACACCGATCTTGATGAAGGCGGCACGGTCGAGACCGATGATTTCCAGGTCAATCCGTCCGTGCACATCCGTTATGAGGTGACGGATTTCGCCACCATGCGCGCCAGCTATGCCCGCACCGTGCGCCGGCCCAACCTGAACGACCGGGTGCCCTTCGGGCTGACCGGTGAGCCGGACGATGGGGACATCACCGCGGGCAATCCGGATCTGGAATTCGAGACCGCCCATGGTTTCGACGTCGGCTTCGACTTCACCATCGTCGGCGGCGGCGTGATGGGCGTGAACTTCTTCTACCGGGATGTGAGCGACCTTATCCAGCTTGTGAACACGGGCATCGAGACCGAGGATGACGGCGAATTCGGCAATCTGTTCCGCCCCGAGAACACCGGCAGCGCGGACATCTACGGCTTGGAATTCGATCTGTCCACGTCCCTTGAGTTCCTGGGCCTTCCCTATACGGGTCTGTTCGCCAACTACACCTACCTGGAGTCCAAGCGCGATGTGCCGCTGGCGGGCCTGACCGACCAGAGCATCAACGGCCAGCCGGACTTCGTCTACAATGTCGGTCTGACCCAGGACTTCCCGGACTATGGCGTGACCATGGGCTTCAGCTACCAGAAGCAGGGCGAGGAAACCCAGATATTCTTCGATGAAATTCAGGGGGCGGAATATGACGCCAACCTGGAAGCCTTCGTGGAAAAGCGCTTTGGTGAGTGGCTGGTGGTGCGCCTGAGCGGCCAGAACCTGCTCGATGCGGAAGTGAACCAGTTCGAGCGCAACTTCGACGGCTCCGTAGCCGATGGCGAGATCGACAATTTCGAGATCGAGCGGGAAGAAGCCCAGCAGGTGATCCAGCTCAGCATCCGGGCCAATTTCTGATCCGGCTGGTTTCCGCCCCGGGTCGCGCTTTGCCCGACCCGGGCTATGAAAAGCTGGGGGCCAAGCCGGAGGTCAGGTCAGGATCTTGATCGGCGCCCGCAACTTGCCTGGTGCGATGCGGTAGTCGCACATGTTCAAGCCCGCATAGCGCAGAAACCGGGACGCCTGAAGAGTCGCGTCATACCCGCTGGGGTGGATGACCGTAAAGCGAGCATTCGTGAAGGCTTCCCGCTTCACAACAATAGCCTCGCCGAAATAGAGGTCGTCCAGGGGATTGTTGCTGGGGCACATGGTCGAGAGATCCACGAGAATCTCCCGCAAATCGAACTCACGCACATTGAAGATCTGCTGGTCGAGACATTCCAGACGTTCCGGAAAAGTCACGTATCCAAAGCAATCCACAGTGAGGGATTCGTGTCCCTCAACCCATTCAACCCGGAAGCCCATCGCCCCACTCCGGTTAGAATTAATGACCGTTTCAAGAGAATGGGTCCCGGACGGGCCGTTTCAACATGAACAGGATACTCAATCCGTGCCCGTGTCCCGGGAAAGTCCTTGCTGTGTCCTATTGGGCGCAGTGATACTTGGGGGATTGAAGCTCAAGCGACTTGGGGATTGAAGCGAAATGAGGGACCGGTGAGGGCGGTGTGCACGGCCCCATTGGGACCGGTGAGAAGGAGGCTTCCATGAGCGCGCAACCTGCGACCGCCATCGACGCGATCGGTCGGGACGAAGACGGCATGGAGGACTGGATCCTTCAGCCCGATGTCCATGCGGACAACCTCCCCCAGGCGGCGGGCCCGCTCATCCGGATCCTGCGCAGCGAAACGGTTTCCGGGATGATCGGCCTCTACAAGACCCATGACCAGGACGCGATCAAGGCCCAGGCCCGGTACCGGAGCCGGGGGCGGTATATGGTGATCGCCTCGACCGCTGCTGTCCTGATCGGCGCGAGTTTCCTGACCATTCTGTCCTATACGGGGGGAGAGGGGCTCGGCATTTTCGGTTCGATCCTCCTGGCCGCTCAGTTCCTCAGCCTCGTGGTGATGGGCTTTTTGAACCTGCAGATGCGCGAGAACACCGATTTCAATGACTGGATGGGGGCCAGGACCTCCGCCGAGGAAGCCCGCCTGAGCCTGTTCTCCACCATCTGCCGGCCCAATCATATCTCCAGGGATCTGAGCCAGGGGCAGCAGCCGGGGGAACTGCCCCTCATGGAACTCCAGCTTGAGTATTTCCGGCGCTACCAGCTCGATGTGCAGCGCAGCTTCTACCACAACCGGGCCCGTCAGTACCGGGATGCGTTCCGCAGTCTGAGGCTTGCCGGGGTGTGGATCCTGGTGGTGGTGGTGATCCTTGGCGCGCTCCAGAGTGACATTCTCAAGATTGTCGGCGGTGAGCTGAGCGATCTGGATCAGGCCAAGATCGGCGCCTTTGCCGGGATCGTGGTGCCGATCATTTATCAGGCCTGGGATTCATTCAAATTCCTGGCCGGGGACCGGCGCAATGTCATGCGCTATGAGATCACCAAGACCAACCTGGATCTGATCCACTCCAAGCTCGATCCGGTGCGTGCCGCCGTGGCCCGCAAGGATGAGGACGCGGCGGAAGCGCTGGAGAATTTCATCAGCGCCGTACACGAACAGATTTCGGTGGAGAACCGGGAATGGCGCACCCTTCAGTTCAGCCGCGCCGACGAGCTTCCCCGTCCTGTCGGTGTGATCTGACCGGGGGCGGTGCCGGTGCCGGTTCCATAGAGTGGGGTGGAGATCCTTTCGGGATCTGATTTCAGGCGAACGCTGCCAATGCCGCCGGGCACAAAAAAAGGACGGGGTGTTCAACCCCGTCCAATCTGGCGATACGGCTTTGTGCCGAAACGCTGCTCATCAGCGCTGGCGCTGATAATCGAGGTTTTCGATGGTCATCCGGAGCTTGCTTGAGGGCATCTGGATGATCGTCCGGGCCTGATAGCTGAGACCATCGGCCAGCTTATCCTGATTGATGTCCATCAGGACGGGCTCGTCTTCGAGCCTCGTGCGGATCTTCGTCATCTGAAGGTCCTTCGTCTGCGTGTCGACAATCATCACCAGCTCGTCGCCGGGCTGAACGACATTGGCGCCGATGATGCGGACGGTCCCCGGACGCTCACCCCGCCCGAAGGTGGCCTTGTCCAGAAAGGCCCGGATTTCCCTGGGGGTGCTGAGTGCGTATTTCTTCAAAAGCCCCTGGAGCTCAGCCATCTTTTCCTTCTGGGCTTTCACCATGCGCTCTTGCATCCGGCCGCGAATACCGCGCATCTGGCGCTGTTCCGGTGCCTGTTCGCTGATCAAGGTGGTCTGCATCCGGCCATCGACGTCGAAACGCACCAGTTCCAGCCGGGTGGTCTTGACCTCACCATCGTTGACGACTTCCGTGCGCCGTTTCCAGGTGTAGTCCTGCATTTTCTGATTGTTCTCGGCACGGTTCTTTGTGATCTGAGCCGCCATTTGCGAGACATCGGGCAGTCCCTGGGCCGCGACGCCACCCGCCGTGAAACCCATCAGCGCAAGGGCCAAAAGTGTTTGCCGCATCATGCTCTGCTCTCCCCCATCAGGTTCGTCGCGGCACGCAACCACGCTATCGGGCCATGCCGCATCCCGCGCATCGCTGCGTGCCCATCACGCAGCTTTCGCACCTGCAGCATAACGGAAAACGTCGAGGGGTGAAGGGGGCAGGTCGCTATTCAAAAGTTACGAAATGTATGAAGTTGGTTATCATCTTGAGCCGGACGAAGGGATCTCCGTCCGGCTGAAGTGCTGGCACCCGGGGCATGACCCGAGGCTTGTTCACAAGCCCGGCTTTACTGAGAGGCGGGGAAGTCTTTCATCAACCTGGCGACGTTCTCGCCGATGCGCCGGTCGAACTCGTTGACGGTGGACATGCTGATTTCGTTCTGGATCGTCCCCAGCCAGAGGGAATCCTCGCTGCCGGCTTCCAGCACACGGATGGCCAGAACGCCGTCGATAAAGATGTCGGCAACCGCTTCCCGCTGGTACCAGCTATAGGCCCTGGCCGTTTCCTTACGGGGCGGCGCGGGAATGGGGCGGTTGGTGTGGGCGTAGTAGTCCTGGGCCTCGTCAAGCTGCTCCAGTTCCCAGTCCGACGGACCGGAGTCCTTCATTTCAGTCACGGTATCGGCGGCATTCATGGACCCGGCTCCGCCGAAGTGCACGGCCACCAGCAGGTCCGCCTCGTCCGGGTTTTTGGTCTGGACGTAGCCCTTGGCGGTCAACGCCTTCACGATCGCCCGGTCGAGGGCCCGGACATTGCGCCCGTCAAAGCCGCCCGGCACGTCCTTGGCCAGCAATCCGTCCTTCCAGGCGAAGGTCTTTGCCGAAAGGGTGGCCTGCTCCAAAGGGGTAACCACCTTCAGTTTCGGACCCGCCGCGCACCCGGCAACGCCGAGCGCCAACGCCACACATGCGGTTTTGAAAAAAGTGTGCATCGCCCCATCCCTTCTCCCAGAGTGCCGCACCGCGCGGCGCTACAAACTGGCGGGACTATAAGCCAGGACCGGCGGGGGGCCAACCGGGCCGCTCGATCCCCCAAGGATCACCAGAGGATCCTTGGGCAATCCCTTCGGGCCGCAAGGGGCTTCGTGCTTGCGGATGGGGTGTTGTCAAACCCCATCCGGCCAAGTCCCGATCGAGAAGGAGGGCTCAGAGATCCTTCAGGGTGGGGGAAAGGGATCCGGCCCAGATTTTCTTGAACTGAGCGCGGGTACGCTCCGCCACGGCGGCCTTGCCCATGCGCTCATAGGCCATGGTCAGGCCGTAAAGGGCCCAGCCATTGTTGGGCGCTCTCACCAGGGCCCGGCGGAAGGCGCTTTCCGCATCCTCCGCCTTGCCTGCTTCCAGAAGCACCGCACCGAGGGTCTGGCGCACGGGCACATGCCAATGGGGCGGTTCCATATAGGGCATGGTGTCCTGGGCCTGGGCGGCGGTGCGGAAGTGTTCCGCCGCCGTATCCAGATCGCCCTGGGCCCAGGCAATCCGTCCATGGATCATATTGGCGGCCACGGTCAGGACCGCGGGAGCGGGGACGTTGGCGGCTTCCATGGCAGCCATGGACGGATCCTTGGCCAGCACCTCGATCATGTCCGCTTCCGCCTTGGCGGCGGAGATGTCTCCCTTGATCAGCCGCGCCCGTGCCCGGGCGAAATGCCAGTGGGCCTGGAGATAGGGCAGGTCCTGGGAGGGCTTGGGCTGGAGCAGGATCGCGTCCGCCTCGCCGAACTGGGCCAGGGCCAGAAGCGGTGCGCCCGCAATGCGCTGCTGCCAGTCCGCGATCGGCTGTGAGCTTGCACTGATCACCCGGGAGAGTTTCTCGGCCCCGGCCAGGGTGTTCTCCCGGTCGCCCATGAGCTGGGCGGAGGTCATCATGAAATGCACATTATGCGGATAGTATCCGTAGCGATAGATGCCCGCGTCGTCGGACTGGGCGAGGTATTTCTCATCGGCGGCGATGGCGGCCACATTGGCATCCAGGCTTTCCCGGTAGAGGCCCAGCCGGTAATAGATGTGGGAGGGCATGTGCACCAGGTGGCCGGAGGCCGGGGCAAGTCCGCCGAGCCGCCGGGCATGAGGTTCCGCCCGGGCCGCTTCCGGACCCGCTTCCATCAGGTGGATATAGAGGTGGATGGCCCCTGCGTGCTCCGGATTGCGCTCCAGCACCGTCTCCACCAGGGCGATGGCCAGATCAGCCTGGCCCTTGGCGGTTCCGTCCGTGTTCCAATAATCCCAGATCTGCGTGTTCATGATCGCATCGGCGGTCAGAACACTGATCGTATCGTCTTCGGGATAGAGGCGCGCAAGGGTGGTCATCGCCTCCCGATAGGCCTCGTCGAGGGCGGCCCGGTCGGCTTTCGGATCCGGGCTGTAGCGGGTGGCAAGCGCCGTGATCAGGGCCCGTTCCTTGCCGTTCGCTTCGCCTGCGAGGGCCTTTGCACGGGCGATGGCGGAAAAGGCCGGCTGCACCGCGTCCTCAGCCATGGGAAGATTGATGTTGGGGCCGAGCACGAAGGCATGGCCCCAGGCGCACATGGCGCAGTTGGGGTCGATCTTTTCGGCGGCCTCGAAGGAGCGCGCGGCTTCCAAGTGATTGAAGCCATAGGTCAAGTTCAGACCCTGGTCGAAATAGGCCTGGGCGAGGGGATGGGCCGTGGAGATCGGATACTGGTCCGAGCCCATGCCTTCATAGAGCGGCGGCAGGTCCACACCTTCGGGCACGTCCGGAGCGGCGCCTGCGGTGAGGACGGGGGACTGCAAGGCGGCCAGCCTGACCATGGGTGCCTGGGCCATCCGGGATTGGGCGGACTTTCCACTGGCGCCGCTGCACAGGCTCACGTTGGGCGGCAGTTCCCAGGGCAGGGGCGGGTTCGCCGCGGTTCCGGATCCCAGGGCTTGGGGCTCGGTCGTCTTTGCGTCGGTCGTCTTTGCGTTCAGGGCGGTGACGGATACGCCCGCCAGGGCCATTAAAGCGACGGCGAAGGCGGAGCCATACAGTGCACTCCGGCGGCGATTGCGGTGAAGCTGGCCCATGATTTTTCTCCCTGACAGCGGCGATGGAGGCGCTCCAACGCATCTTTCTATATCCGGCCTGAAAATGGCGGCTGCGCGGCATTCAGGTTACGATTCTGTTAGGCGCGGCGCTATCCCTTTCGGGGCTCGGCCTTGTTGAAGGCTGGCCTTTTGAGGGTGGACCCTTTCGCCGTTCTGATGCGGGGTAAACCCGGTCAGTGGGGCACCTGTTGGCCGTCCCAGGCATAGACGAGGCCGCTGTTCTCCGCCGTGGTGCCGTCGATGACCGACAGCATGGACTGGGCGGAAAAAGCCGGGGTGAAGAGTTTTCCGTCGGGCACGCCCCGTTGGAATGGTTCGGACAGGGCACTGTCTACGGTCCCTGGATGCAGGCCCAGAATGACCGCTTCCTTGCGCCGCCGCCCCACTTCCACGGACAGGGTCTTGAGAATCTGGTTCAGGGCCGCCTTGGAGGCCCGATAGGCGTACCAGCCTCCGAGACGGTTGTCGCCGATGCTGCCCACCCGGGCGGACAGGGCCGCGAACACCGCCTTGCCCTCCCGGGGCATGAGGGGCACCAGATGCTTGGCGGCCAGGGCCGGGCCGATGGTGTTGACGGCGAACACACGGTCCATGGCCGGACCGTCCAGGGCGGAGAGGCTCTTTTCCGGCTGAACCCGGTTCTCCTCATGCAGAATACCGGTGGCCACGATCCCAAGGCGCAGGGAGCCGGGCTCGATGGCGCCTGCCGCCGCTTCAATGGTGGCCTCGTCGGTGAGATCCACCTGGGCGGCAACCGCCTTGTCCGGCAGATCCGTCAAGGGGCGCCGGGACCAGGCGTGGATCCGCGCCACCGCCGGGTCCTGGGCCAGGATGTCCAGGAAGGCCCGGCCGATTGCGCCGGATGCGCCCGCGACCACGGCGGTCAAGCCGGCTTCAAAGCTATTGAGGGTCATCCTGCCTCTCCTCGCTGTCTGTCTGGGTCCATCGTCTCTGGGCTACCAGCTAGGGCGGCGTGGGGACGGGGCCATCCGATGGGGGCCATCCCATGGGGGGCCATCCGATGGAGGCCATCCGATGGAGGGCATGCATTTGAGGCCAAGGAAGGGGGCCAACAAGGTCGGGCGGTCGCCGGAAACGCTTGGACAAGGCGGGGCGAAACCCTATGCCGGGAGCTCCCTTCGCATTTGCAGCACGCATTGGTGTGATCGCAGCAAAATGCCCGGGCAGATTTGATCCAGGTCATGTCCCGCCCCAGACCATCGTCCTAAACCCTCGGTGTTAGTCGACGGTCGGCAACTGCGCTGTCCGTCCTGAGACTTTGAGGCCCGGAGGCCCCTGCCGGAATGTCCCGAACCTGGACAGTCCCATGAGTTTCCGCGTGCGAAGCATCACTACGAGGGCGAGGGGCATGAACCACCAAACCGCCATGAATTCGAGACCGGACCATTCCGGATCAGGCTTGAGCGCCGTCCTGCCGGGCGTCGTCATGCTGTGTCTCTTTGCCGGGACCCTGCTGGCGCTTTATGTCGCCGCCCGGTCCCCGGATGTGCTGATGCAGGTGCACGGCACGATCTTCTTTGCCGCCGGTGTGGTGGCGCTCTTTGCCATGACGGTCCGCGCGGGCGGGCTGGCCAGTGGGTTCCAGGCGGCCAATTCCTCCCCGGAAGGCTACAATATGGGGGTGGTCAAGGTCGGTGTGGTCCTGTCCATGTTCTGGGGCATTGTCGGCATGCTTGTGGGGGTGGTCATCGCCCTGCAGCTGGCCTTCCCTGAACTGACCTTCGGGACGGGATGGTCGAATTTCGGCCGTCTGCGGCCCCTCCACACATCGGCGGTGATTTTCGCCTTCGGCGGCTCGGTGCTGCTGGCGACATCGTTCTATGTGGTGCAGCGGACCTGCCAGGCCCGGCTTGCCGGGGGGATCGCGCCCTGGTTCGTCATGTGGGGCTACCAGCTTTTCATTGTCATTGCCGCGACGGGCTATGTGCTCGGGGTGACCCAGGGCCGGGAATATGCCGAACCCGAATGGTATGCCGATCTGTGGCTGACCATTGTCTGGGTCGTGTATCTGCTGGTGTTCCTGGGCACCCTGTGGAAGCGGAAAGAACCCCACATCTATGTGGCCAACTGGTTCTATCTGTCCTTCATCGTCACTGTCGCGATGCTCCATATCGTGAACAATCTCGCGATGCCCGTGTCCCTGCTGAGCACCCAGAGCTATTCCCTGTTCAGCGGCGTCCAGGATGCCCTGACCCAGTCGTGGTACGG
>CAZLPU010000010.1:0-424 GCA_964561475.1 uncultured Alphaproteobacteria bacterium | reverse complement strand
GCGGTTGGCTTCTTCCTGACCACCGGCTTCCTGGCGATCATGTACTACTTCATTCCGAAGAAGGCGGATCGTCCGGTGTTCTCCTACCGGCTGTCCATCGTCCACTTCTGGACCCTGATCTTCATCTATATCTGGGCCGGTCCCCACCACCTTCACTACACGGCGCTGCCGGTGTGGGCCCAGACCCTGGGGATGACCTTCTCCATCATGCTGTGGATGCCCTCCTGGGGCGGTGCCATCAACGGGATCATGACCCTGGCCGGGGCCTGGGACAAGCTGCGCACGGATCCTGTCCTGCGGATGATGGTGGTCTCGGTCGCCTTCTACGCCATGAGCACCTTCGAGGGTCCGCTGATGTCCATCAAGGAAGTCAACGCCCTTTCTCACTACACGGACTGGACCATCGGCCACGTGCATTCCGGCG
>CAZLPU010000009.1:0-81926 GCA_964561475.1 uncultured Alphaproteobacteria bacterium | reverse complement strand
CCTCCATCATGCCTGGAGAATTATTAAACTTATTCGCCACCCAGGTCACTAGAGCGGCGGGCGCAAAATCACGATCACCTTCAAACAGGGTGGCCGCCGCTCTAGTTTTTTTCGCTCACGGCGTGAAGCGCCTCCGCGAGGGCGGCCTTGAGCATGATGCGGATTAAACCTCTCATGCTCTAAGCCCCCCCCCTCGACAGAAGCCACCCTCTCGATAGAAGCTCGTCCCACCGTAAAAGCTGATCGCGCGCCTGCTGCGATCATTCCGTGTCTGGAACAAGCCCCGGGGCAACGATATGGCCCGTGGCCGGATCGGCGGCTCCGCTGCGCACGGTTTCATAAATTCGGGCCAGGGCTGCCGGTCCGACGCTGTACTCAACGGCAATCCAACCACCCGCCTCTTCCGTGAAGGCTTCCCAGGAAGGAGCGAACCGCTTTTCAAGCCCGCCGGAACCCCATTCCGCCGTTCGCTGAGCAATATAACCCGGAGCGAAGAAAAACTCAGGCTGCGGACCAGGCAGGACTTCCGCATCCGCCTCACTGCGCCCATGGGTCAGGCCCACCATGATGCTTTGCTTGAGCTCATCGGCAAAGTGCTTGTGGATCCGGCCACGGACGGAAGCGTTGCCCGCCATGTCCACAACCACCGCAGGCTCGGTCCCGTTCAGATTTTCCAAGGCGTCATAGGCCATCACCCGGTCATAACAGCCCAGCCCGCCGGTAAAGTTGGTCCGCTCCCTTGCCGTGAGGCCGATGATTTCTGGCCGGCTTTCCCGGGGACGCAGGCTCAGGCAATAGGCCAGCCCCAGCGCGGTCTTGCTGGATGCGCTGGTGAGAATGATGGATTGGGCGCCAAAGAAATCTCCCGCCGCCAGAAAGTCATCGAGCATGAATGAGGTCATGAACAAAGGCCGGTAGAGCATTTCCGTGGCCTCGTCCGCGACCGCCCCCCGCTCCTGCCCGGCTGCCCGATAGCTGTTGTAGACCCCCGGCAAGTCAGCCCGGTGGGCGGCCACATCCCGCATGCCCGCCGGCGAAAGGCCGCCGGGCTCCATCACCAGATGGGTTGCCGTCGGGAGATAGCCGTAGAACCGGTCCCCCTCCGCCACATCCACCCGCAGGGATCGAACGACCCGCGCGAAGCCCCAAACGGGGATAATGCCCCATTGTTCCGGATCCACACCCTCGGGAACCGGAAAGAAGCGCCAATACCCCACCATGTCACCGGCATAGGCGTAGGTCACATTGTTGGCGGTGAAGGCGAAATGTTCCACGGCCAGAAGCACCTGCCCCGGCTTCAGGTCGATCTCATCAGGCATCGGCCCCAACACCACTTGTGTCTGAACCAGATCTGCCTTGTTCACCAGGAACGTCCAGCTTCGTGCATCCGGTGCCTGCCGGGTCATGGTTGCCTCCCCTTCCGCCAAAAACTCACACGCTCAGTATTGGGCAGCCACCCCACCCCAGCAAGGCCATACCGGCGCCCAGCCCATCATACCCATCTTCTATCCCCAATCCGGGTGAGGCCGGGACCATGAGGTTCGGAGTATGGGGCTCGGAGTATGGGGCGGGGAAAACCCGCCATGAAAAAACCCCCGGGCGCTGGGTGCGGCCGGGGGTTCAATTTCGATACCGGTGACCTGACCAGTGTCAGGCCGACCGGTTCAGCAGGACTGCATCAAGAGAAGATGAAGTCGCCGTCGACCAAGGTGTCGGTGAAGCCTTCCAGGGTCACAGTCAGGTCCGGAAGATCGTCATCGTCGCCACCATCGTCGGTCAGCACCAGGACGGTGTTTCCGTCTTCAACGGTGATCTCGATGATGTCGTCAACTTCGGTGAAGCCGAAGCCGGAGAGACCGATCACATCCTCATCATCGGTGAAGTCAGTGATGACGTTGTCACCCAGCTCACCAGAGACGAAGTTGAAGGTGTCGAAGTCGGAGCCGCCGGTGAGGGTGTTGTCACCATCGCCGCCGCTCAGGACATCTTCACCGGCATCGCCGAGGAGGATGTCATTGCCCAGGCTACCGGTGATGTCGTCGTCACCTTCGCCACCCTCCAGGGTGTCGTCACCTTCTTCGAGCCCACTGTCGCCGACCAGGATATCGTCGCCAGCGCCACCGACAAGGCTGTCGTTGTCGTCACCGCCGTCCAGTTCGTCGTCGCCGTCGTCACCGTTCAGGGTGTCGCTGCCGGTGCCGCCGTCCAGGTCGTCATCATCGTCACCACCGTTCAGCAGATCCTGGCCCGAGCCACCGTCGAGGATGTCGAAGCCTTCACCACCATCCAGGGTGTCGTTGCCGGTACCGCCGCTGAGGAATTCCTCATCGCCGTCATCACCACCAACGCCGCCGATCAGGGAGTCGTCGCCGTCACCGCCGAAGAGCACGTCGATATCGACACCGCCGTCGAGGGTGTCGTCGTCGTCACCGCCGTCGAGGTTGTCGCGCTCGTCGCCGCCTTCGAGGAGGTCGTCCCCGTCGCCGCCGTCAAGGATATCGAGGCCATCACCGCCGATCAGCGTGTCGTCACCGTTGTTACCGCTGAGGATATCGTCGTCATCGCCGCCGTCGAGGCTGTCATCGTCGTTACCGCCGCTCAGCACATCATCGCCGGAACCGCCCAGCAGGGTGTCCTGGCCGTTACCGCCGTCGATGACGTCATCACCGGCGAGACCGGAAATGTTGTCGTTACCACCGAAGCCTTCGATGGGATCGATCAGGTCACCGTCTGCGTCACCGGTCAGCACCAGCGGCGCGTCCAGGTCGAAGATGGCCCGGTCACTGGCCAGCACGGCCTGAAGTTCTGCAAGGCTCACACCTTCGAAGAGGACGAACAGATCGTCGCGGGTGCTGTCCTGATCGCCGTTGTTGAAGCTGATCTGAGCCTGACCATTCACCTCGGACAGGATCAGCTGGTTGGCATTGGAAACGCCTTGACCACGCACACGGCCGCTGAAGTCCAGGAATTCGGAGTTGGGATCGAAGTCTTCGATCACGTTGATCCCGACAAAGCCGCCTTCGTTCAGGCCAAACTCGATGAAGAAGGTATCCGTGCCCTGGTCACCGCGCAGGGTATCGAAACCGGAACCGACGGCCAGGGTGTCGTCACCCCGTCCACCGCGCAGGTCATCGTCACCAAGCGGATCGTTCAGGTCGGACCCGGAATCGGAACCACCGAACAGGAAGTCGTTACCATCGTCACCGCGGATCCGGTCGTCGTCTGCACCGCCATCCAGGATGTCGTTGCCGTCGCCGCCGCGCAGACGGTCGTCGTCGCCGCCGCCGTTCACGCTGTCGTCGCCGTCGTCACCATCCAGGCGGTCATCGCCTTCGCCACCGATCAGGGTGTCGTTGTCGTCGCCACCGCGCAGCCTGTCACGGTCATCACCGCCGTCCAGGAAGTCACTGCCTTCGTCGCCGTCCAGACGGTCACGGTCATCGCCGCCGTCGAGGAAGTCATCGCCGAGGCCACCGTCAAGACGGTCGCGGCCACCATTGCCGAAGAGGCTATCGCTACCGCCCTCACCGTCGATGCGGTTACGGCCATTGTTGCCTTCAAAAGACTGGCTGGCATCGTCACCATTCAGGCGGATGTTCTGGGTACCCGGGGCGGCCCGCAGAACTTCGATGCCTTCCATGATGGTGGCATTGCGGTCCACGGTCATGGTGTCGGAGCCGCCGAAAGGATCGGCACCTTCAACGATTGTCACGTCACGGGTACGGCCGTTGATGATGTACTCGTCGCTGCCGAAACCGCCGGCGGCGAAGTCACCGCTTTCCAGGCCGACAAACACCTGGGTGCCGTCGAAATCGTTATTGTCAGGACCAAGACCGACCAGAATATCCTGTCCAACGGAAGCGAAGATCCGGTTGAACTCGTCACCGGCAACACCTTCATTGAACCCGGCGGCAAAGCCGTTGGCCGGACCGAAATTGTACAGGCCGTTCTGGAAGATGGCGTATTCGGTGTTGAAGAGGGTGTCCGTACCGTCGTCCTGGAGATCGTAGGAGAATTCGAAGGACGGATCGAAGGGGTCAACGCCGGTCGGCACTTCCGTTAGATTGTCGGTCACCGTTGCCTGGGTGGCATCGCCGACAATCGCGTAGGACTGACCTTCGTTGGTGGCGTCGTACTCACCGCGGAAGCTGGCAATGTCCATGCCTTCGCCGCCGTTGAAGCGGTCATCGCCTTCGTAACCGACAAAGCTGTCGAGACCAGCGAACAGGCCGATTGCGTCGATACCCCGGCCGCCGAAGAAGCGGTCATTGCCGGTCAGGAAGGCCTGCTCGACACCGGCCACGGTGTTCTGGGACAGGGTTTCGACGAAGGTGTCACCTTCAAGCTGGAAGTCGAACGCGCTCAGCAGCGAGGTGGCATCCGGGAACTCGATATCGCCGAAAATGGTTTCATTGTTGACGTCCGTCAGGGCATCGAAGTCATCGTCGTCCGTCAGGATGTTGAAGCTGTCGATGGTACCGGAGCGGAACTGGAGATCGTTCAGGCTGGAGCTGGTGATCCCGCCGGGAAGCTGCTCGTTATTGGTAACCAGCAGGTCGAACCCTTCACCGAAGACTTCCAGGTCGCGGTCAAACGCGTCATCGCCTGCACCGCCGGCCAGCTGGAACTCAAGGATGTCGTCAATGCCGTATTCTTCGATTTGCAGGTTGTCTGCAAAGAGGAAGGTCTTGTCGAGGGGCGCCAGGACACCGTCATCCGGGTTGAAGGAGCCGCCTTCCAGAAGTTCGAAGCCGTTACGGACGAAGTCATCGAACTTTTGTTCGCTGTTGATGTAATCGTCGTCGAAGGCGTCGTTGAAGAACGTCGGCAGGAAGTTCTGGTTGTCGACGGTCGGCGTACCTTCAAAGAACGTGGAAACGGCAGTGCCCGTTTCGTTGATCAGGATGAAATCAGGTGCGTCATCACCTGTCAGATTCCTGTTAACCGTAAAAGTCGTCATGACTGAGCTCCCGCGATTTCGCTGTTCGACTGACTAGGCCAGCGGCCTCAAAGTCCCCACCGGAAATGTGCCCAACCGCCTTGTGATCAAGAGGCGCGGCTGATCCACCGGATCCGAGATGCCCCACTATCTTTGGTCCGCCTGTTCTTGTCGCATTGGCTGACGGACCAGCCGGATAGTGAGACCCGAATTAGTTCTGTCCCGCGTCCACACGGCATAACCCGGATTCGCCCCCTATTGGAGGTTGTCCGGACTTACCGGCTTCTACGACCTCATGCCGGGCAGCACATCTGATCGTCAGATCGTGTTACCCGGTACAGGTGATGCACCAGTCAGAGGTTGGAAGAAGATGAAGAACGTCGCGGAGCTGCCAGAAACGGCACTTCCGCGGAAGAGTTCTCGTCCGAGGCCTTACGCCATAACGTTTACGGCCCGACCTTGCAACATTTGGTCGTAAAGCCACGTATTCTCCGGTCGTTCCGGGCTGGAAGGTCAATCTCATATTCCCGAAGAAATTCTTAAGACTGAACCGGTCCCGGTACTCCCTCCTCGGCTGAATACGCCAACGCCATCTTACACAACTCTGATTACTAGTCCGGAACACGGCGCCCTTGCGCGTTGCCCTCCTGCGCAGGGCGAGAACCGCTCCGGCGTATAGCCCGGGGTGTTTGCACAGACCCGCACCACACGGCACGCATTAAAAAACCGCAACGGCCTTAGGATGCAAGGTAAAAATGGTCGGGTCTGCGGAAAATCTTCGTTCTTGGTATTGTTGCCACGGTATCGCGGCCTGAAAAATCTGCATCGCAAAACTCAGTACATCGTAACATATTGAAAAATATCATATTTTTTCCAAGACGATTTTCCAAACGGCAAACCGCGCATGCCTACGGACAAACCTTGCAGGGTGGTAATCGAAGCCCCGCAACCGGGTACACTTTGAGAACATTCAGTCCGGGTGCCCATAACTGGTGGGACTGATTCGCCCGGAAACGGACCTGCCGGACTGGCGTAGTCATGGCGCCGGGCGCTGTTTCTCCGCAGACGGAGTGTAGGGCGCTTCGGCGGCGAGTGCTGGCGGGATTCCGCCACGCAGACCAATCAAGGACCATGGAGCGGACCCAGGAGATCGTCCCGAGAACCTACCGGCCGGCTTTGGAGGCGTCCCGGATCCGGTCCTCCAGGGCGGGGGAACGGGCGAGCAGTGCCCGGAAATCATCGGCATCAATATGGATGAGATGGGTCCGGGTCCGGGCGATGATGTCCGAGGCCCGGTATTCGTCCTCAATCAGGTCCGCTTCGCCGAACCAGTCGCCGGTCCCAAGCAGAACCGGTTCGTCATTGCCCCGGATATCGATCAGCCCCGAGGCAATGATGTATAGCCCGCCGGTGCGTTCCCCCCGGTAGGACAGCACCGTGCCAGGAGCCGCGACCCGGGTGCGCACCAGCTCGAGAATATGGCTCAACTCTCCCGGCCCCAGTTCGGCAAACAGAGGGATCCGGGCGGCATGGGCCCAGTTGACGGTGAATTCCCGGCGGTGAACTTCCTGGGAGAAGCCCGTGGCAATGATCCCCACCGGCAAGGCGAAGGTGGCCAGCCCGGTCATCATCACAATGGCGCCGATGACTTTGCCCAAGGCTGTGACCGGCACCACATCCCCATATCCCACGGTGGTCAGGGTCGTCACCGCCCACCACATGGCAAGGGGCACGGTTCCGAACACATCCGGCTGCACCGGACCTTCCACCAGATAGATGAGAGACGCGGAGATGATCATGATCCCCGCCATGACCACAACCGCCCCCACCAGGGCCCGCCATTCCGACGCGATGACACCGGCAATGCCGGCCAGGGCGGGGGAATACCGGGCGAGCTTGAGAAAGCGCAGCAGCCGGAAAATCCGCAGCACCCGTAAATCCATGCCCAGAAGCTGGGACAGGTAGAAGGGCACAATGGCCAGCAGATCGATGATCATGAGCGGCGTGCGGGCAAACCGGAGCCGGGCCCGCCAGGGGGGCATGCCCCGGTAAAGGGGATGTTCCGGGCTGACCCAGAGACGGACGAGGTATTCGACCGTGAAAATGATCACCGAGATCCCGTCAAACAGCCGCAGAGCCGGGCCGTAGCGGCTTTCGATATGGGGCACGGTCTCCGCTGCGAAGGCGATGATGTTCGCCAGGATCAGCAGGATCAGCCCCCATTCCAGGGCCCGCCCCCAGGCACCCGCGTGGCCGCCCGCCTCCAGGAACAGAAAAAGCCGCGCCCGGAGCGCCGGCGGCGCTGTGGCTTGGCGGTCGTCCTGTCCGGGAGGCGGCACGGGTGCCATTACTTATGACCCGGTGCCAAGAGCATCCCTCAGACCGCCGGTGATGGCCTCCAGGGCGGCCTCTGCCTGATCCGGCAGGGAACCACCCGCCTGGGCCATGTCCGGCCGGCCACCCCCACCTGATCCGCCCAGAACGCCAGAGCCGATACGGGCCAGATCCACCGCGTTGACCTTATCGGTCAGATCCTTGGTGACCCCGACAGTGAGCGCCACCTTGTCATCGCTGACACCGACAAAGGCAACCACACCGGAGCCCAGGGAAGATTTTGCGGCATCGACCATGCCCCGCAGATCCTTGGCGCCGACGCCGTCGAGTTTGCGGGCCAGCAGCCGCACCCCGCCGATGTCGACAGGCTCCGGCTCGCCGCCGCCGGTGCCGCCCCCCAGAGCCAGGGCCTTTTTTGCCTCGGCCAGATCCCGTTCCAGGGTCTTGCGCTCCTGAAGCAGGGCCTCAAGGCGGGCGGGCACGTCCGCCGGGGTGGTTTTCAGGGCAGCCGCGGCGGTCAGGAGGGTCTCTTCATCCTTGCGGTAGGCCTGACGGGCCGCCTCTCCGGTCAACGCCTCGATCCGGCGCACACCCGCGGATACGGCTCCTTCGCCGGCGATCTTGAACAGGCCGATCTCTCCCAGCCGGTCCACATGGGTTCCGCCGCACAGTTCCAGGGAATAGGGTTGCCCGGCCTTGGCGCTTCCCTTTGAGACCGGATCAGCGCCCTCCCCGTCTTTGCGCTCCGGATCTGCGCGCTCCGGATCTGCGCGCTCCGGGTTGGTGCCCATTGTCAGGACACGGACTTCGTCGCCGTATTTTTCGCCGAAGAGAGCCAGAGCCCCCTCCTCGATCGCCGCGTCCGGGGTCATGATCCGTGTGATGACTGGTCCGTTCTGGCGGATCATGGTGTTGACCTCCGCCTCCACGGCGGCCGCCTCTTCTGGGGCGAGGGCCTTGGGATGGGAAATGTCGAAGCGCAGCCGCTCCGGCGAGACAAGTGAGCCTTTTTGGGTGACATGGTCGCCCAAATGACGGCGCAGGGCCGCGTGGAGCAGGTGGGTGGCGGAGTGGTTGGCCTTCAACCGGGCCCGGCGCTCCATATCAACGGCCATGTCCACAACCGCATCCTTCCGCACCGTGCCTTTTTCGACTTTGCCCAGATGGATGAACAGGCTGCCGAGCTTCTTTTGGGTATCGGTGATGCGCACACGGGCGCCATCTTCCGTGGTCAGGAGACCCGTGTCGCCCATCTGGCCGCCGCTCTCCCCGTAAAAGGGGGTCTGGTTGGTGACAATGGCAACATCGGCTCCCTCCGCCGCTTCATCCGCCTGGGCCCCATCAACGATCAGGGCAAGGACGACACCCTCAGCGCGGCCGGTTTCATAGCCCAGGAAGTCGGTGCCGCCCACGGCCTCCCGCAAGTCGAACCAGAGGGTTTCCGTGGCGGCCTCCCCGGAACCCGCCCAGGATTTGCGCGCCTCCGCACGCTGACGGTCCATGGCCGCGTCGAAGCCCGGCTTGTCCACGCCAATGCCCCGCACCCGCAGGGCATCCTCGGTCAGGTCATAGGGAAAGCCGTAGGTGTCATAGAGTTTGAAGGCCACTTCGCCGGGAAGTTCGCTGCCCGCTTCCAGACCTTTCGTCTCTTCTTCGAGAAGCCGCAGGCCCCGGTCCAGAGTCTGACGAAACCGGGTTTCCTCCAGTTTCAGCATTTCCTCGATCAGGGCCCGGGCCCGCTCCAGCTCCGGATAGGCGGCCCCCATTTCCGAGACCAGAACCGGCACCAGACGCCACATCAGAGGTTCGGACACACCGAGGAGGTGGGCGTGCCGCATGGCCCGGCGCATGATCCGGCGCAGCACATAACCCCGGCCCTCATTGGCGGGCATGACCCCGTCGGCAAGCATGAAACTGGCCGCGCGCAGATGGTCGGCAATGACCCGGTGGGACCCCAGACGCTCGCCCTCCGCCTTGGTCTTGGACAGGTCGGCGGAGGCGGCGATGATCCGGGCAAAAAGGTCTGTGTCGTAATTGTTGTGCACCCCCTGGAGCACGGCGGCGATCCGCTCAAGCCCCATGCCCGTGTCGATAGAGGGTTTGGGCAGGTCCACCCGCTCATCCGGTGTGATCTGCTCGTACTGCATGAACACCAGGTTCCAGATCTCGATGAACCGGTCGCCGTCCTCGTCAGGACTGCCCGGCGGTCCGCCCGAGATGCCCTCACCATGATCGAAGAAGATTTCCGAGCAGGGACCGCAAGGACCCGTGTCCCCCATGGACCAGAAATTGTCTTTCGTACCGATACGAATGATCCGGTCCTCGGGCAGGCCGGCGATCTTGCGCCAGAGGTCGAACGCCTCGTCGTCGCTCTCGAACACCGTGACCAGAAGTTTGTCCTTGGGCAGATCGAAATGGCCGGTCACCAGGGTCCAGGCATGGTGGATGGCTTCTTCCTTGAAGTAATCACCGAAGGAGAAGTTGCCGAGCATTTCAAAGAAGGTGTGGTGGCGGGCCGTATAGCCCACATTGTCCAGATCGTTGTGCTTGCCCCCGGCCCGGACGCATTTCTGGGAAGAGGCAGCCCGGGTATAGGGCCGGGTTTCCTCGCCGGTGAAGACATTCTTGAAGGGGACCATGCCCGCGTTAACAAACAGCAGCGTCGGATCGTTGCGCGGCACGAGGGGGGCTGCCGCCACGACCTCATGGCCCTGACCGGCGAAGTAGTCGAGGAAAGTGCGGCGCACGTCATTGAGGCTGGTCATGGCGGGTCTTTCGTCTCAGGGAAGGGTACTGGTCCGCCCGGATCCATGCTGGCAATCCCATGCCGGTCCGGACGGCAGTCCTGTCTTGTTCGGATGAGACGTTGATGTAGACCGTGAGGCGTGCACCTGTCCAGGACGCGCGCCTGACCCGCGCCCGGAGACCTGGACCAAGACTTGGACCAAGCCCTGGATGTAGCGGGGGATCTAGCTCGCAGGCTCAGCCTTCGGCAGCTTCCGCCTCTTCCTCGCTGGAGGCCTCCAGCACCAGTTCTTCGGCCAGCAGACCGGCGTTCTGGCGGATCGAGCGCTCAATTCGCCCGGACATATCCGGATTGTCCTTGAGGAACTGCTTGGCGTTCTCCCGGCCCTGACCGATGCGCTGGCTGTCGAAGGAATACCAGGAGCCGGATTTCTCCACGACACCGGCCTTGACGCCCAGATCGATGAGTTCCCCGGTCTTGGAGACGCCCTCGCCGTACATGATGTCGAATTCGACCTGCTTGAACGGCGGCGCGACCTTGTTCTTGACCACCTTCACCCGGGTCTGGTTGCCGACGACCTCGTCCCGATCCTTGATGGAGCCGGTCCGGCGAATGTCCAGACGCACGGAGGAGTAGAATTTCAGGGCATTGCCCCCGGTGGTGGTTTCCGGACTACCGAACATCACGCCGATCTTCATCCGGATCTGGTTGATGAAAATCACCATGCACCGGGACTTGGAAATGGAGGCGGTCAGCTTGCGCAGGGCCTGGCTCATCAGGCGCGCCTGGAGCCCCGGGAGACTGTCGCCCATCTCCCCTTCCAGTTCCGCCTTGGGGGTAAGGGCCGCCACGGAGTCGATCACCAGCACATCGATGGCCCCGGAGCGCACCAGGGTATCGGCGATTTCCAGGGCCTGTTCCCCGGTATCGGGCTGGGAAATCAGCAACTCGTCAATATCCACCCCGAGCTTGCCCGCATAGACCGGATCCAGGGCATGTTCAGCATCCACGAAAGCCGCGATCCCGCCTGCTTTCTGGGCCTCGGCAACGCAGTGGAGGGCCAGAGTGGTCTTGCCCGATGATTCCGGACCGTAAATCTCGATGATCCGTCCCCGGGGCAGGCCGCCGATCCCCAACGCGATATCAAGGCCGAGGGACCCGGTGGAAACCGCTTCGATTTCCATCACGTCCCGTTGCCCGAGTTTCATGACCGAGCCTTTACCGAAAGCCCGGTCGATCTGCCCCAAAGCCGCTTCGAGGGCTTTTTGCTTGTCCATGGGATCTCTCTCTGCGAGGCGGATAACCGTGTCAGACATATCCTGTGCTCCTTATTCCATGGCGCCCCCGGTGGTGCAACACGGGGAGATGTACATATTTTGTTCCAGACCGCAAGTGCCTTATGCGCGCTTTGGTCCAATAATGTTCTTGAAATAGTCCAGACCAGTCCCGGTGATCGGCCCCACGGCCGGCCCGGTTGCGGGCAGGATCCAGCGAATCGGCCTGCCCAACCAGAACGGGTTCAGACCCCGTGAATCGGTGCTGAAATGGCAGGGCGCAGCCGTTCGATGCTTTCCAGACAACTGCGCCGGTCCGGATACCCCCGGGGCGCTTCGGCCATGATGGTTCCGTCCGCCATGGCCAGCCGCCAGGACCAGGACCCTTCGGATTGCAGGTTGAAAATCTCGAAGTGGAGTGCAGGACGGCGCAGGGTAAAGCGGGAAACCGGTTCCGGTTCAGCCTGGACGGAAGGGAACCCACCGGCTGCGGATTGTGTTTGCTTGTGTGCTGTGGACATGACGGGACACCTCGATTTTTGATGAGTGGTCAGTCCTGTGAAGACCAGACCGCGCCTGAAGCGTGGCTTGAGTCCCAGGATACCGTCAGCCTCCCCTTCCATACCCTACAAAAGGGTTAGGAAATCGCCAGTGCAATTCACCCTGAATCTAAACTATGTCAGAAAGCTATACCTACTCTTCCCGCTGGGCATCGCTCGCGGTATGACTAGAACAGGGACGTCCCGGATCAATCGGCAGGAAAGATCCGGCTGGTGAACGGCATAGCCGCACCTGACGCCCAGGGGACGACCGTTAAGGACGAAGCAAGATGTAAGCTGCGGGCGATCTGGTCCGGGGCACTCTGGTTGTATGGGCAATTCAAGGCTCGGGATTGCGCGTGAGTGCGGATCTTGGACGGGCATCGAGAGGCGGAAACACGTCCGCAACTGTCCAAACCGACCGTTGACCCCGATCATCCGAGCGCCCTGGGATGCCCCGCACACATGCGTTCAGGGCAACGCGCCTGAAGCCATGCGGTTGGGACAATGGATTTGGCATGGGCAGGGCACCCGGGGCATTGGCAGGGCGAGGCCAAGACCGGTTTCTGACACTCGCAAAGATATGATTCGCGCGTCCGGCGTGAGGGGGCAGTCCGGCGGCGGCTTGGGAGACATGAGGGGATGCGGAGCTTCGGCGAAGATCACGCAGGATATTCGGCAGCCGTGAGTGAGGATCCGAGGGTGACGGGATCCGAAAACGCACTGCCCATGAATGGGGGCCGGACATGAACAGGTCATCGGACAATGAGCCGGATGCCCCGAACCGACGGCAGGCCCTTCAGGGTCTGACCACGGGGCCGGCGGCACTTATGGCCCTGGCGGCCCTGGCGTCACCGGCGGTGCGGGCAGCAGGCGCCGACACTGCGGAACCGGTTCCGTTCACCAAATCGACCGTGGTTGAGGCGGCTGAGGCGCTCGCCGCTTCCCCGTATCAGGAAATGCCCCGGGCGCCCCGCCGTCTCCGGGAATTGGACTATGACGGGTACCGGCAATTCAAGTTTCAGGGCAGCCAATCAATCTGGGGCCGTTCCCAGACCCGGTTCGCGGTGGAGCTGTTCGCGCCCGGTTACCTTTATGAGGATCTGATCGACATTCATGTGGTGGAGAGCGGCATGGCCCGTCCCATCCCCATGAATGCGGAAGCATTCCAGGTGAGCGATCCGGAACTGGCGGAGGCCCTCAACCGGGCCGGACGCTATTCGGGTTTTCGCATGATCTATCCGATCAGCAGACCCGACGTGCGTGATGAATTCCTCGTGTTCCAGGGCGCAAGCTATTTCCGCGGGATTTCCTCGTCCCAGCAATATGGTCTGTCCGCCAGGGGGCTGGCCCTGGATGTGGCCTCGCCGGACGGTGAGGAGTTCCCCGTCTTCCGCACCTTCTGGATCGAACGGCCATCGGCCTCATCGGAAGCGGTCGTCATTCATGCCCTGCTGGACAGCCCGAGCGTCGCGGGCGCCTACCGGTTCGGCATCTATCCCGGACCCACCCTGACCATGGACATCAAGGCGGTGCTCTTCCCCCGCCGCCCCCTGCGCAAACCAGGTCTCGCGCCCCTGACGTCCATGTTCCTTCACGGACCATTAGACGGACCGGACATTCCCGACTACCGGCCCTCCGTCCACGACTCCCAGGGGCTCGCGATCACCACCGGTTCGGGAGAGCGGATCTGGCGGCCTCTTGCCAATCCCCGCACGCTTCAGATCAGCGCTTTCATGGACACCAACCCCCAAGGGTTCGGCCTCGCCCAGCGGGACCGTACCTTCCAGACCTACCAGGATCTGGAGGCCCGCTATGAACTGCGCCCCTCCGCCTGGGTTCTGCCCTTCGGCAACTGGGGAGAGGGCCATGTGGAACTGGTGGAAATTCCGACCCCGTCAGAGGGCAACGACAACATCGTCGCCTATTGGCGGCCCCGCCAGACGATCCCCGCCGGTCAGGCTTACGCCTACGCCTACCGGCTGACCTGGCCCGATGCCCTGCCCGCCGCCGAGCGCACCGGCACGGTGATCTATTCGAGCGGGGGGCGCAAACTGGGGACAGCCTTGCAGGAAGTGGTCGTCGATTACGACCTCATCACCCCTGTGGACCCAAGCCTGGTGACCGTGGAAGCCTCCCTCAGCACGGGACGGCTGGTGGAGACGATTGTCGTCGACCATCCGGTGCGCAAGGGTTTGCGCATTTTCGTTGCCTTTGATCCGGAGGGAGAGGATCTCATCGAAATGCGGGTCCGTCCCCTGGTCGGCGGCAATGTGCTGGGGGAAACCTGGCTTTACCGTTGGATCGCCCCATGAGCTGGGATCCCATGAGCCGGGACCCCATGAGCCGGGACGAGGTATGACCGCCATGGACCAGACCACCCGATTTCAACCTCCTTCCATGGAAGCCGAAAGCCCGCTGGACATGCCCCGCGCGGTGCTCCACGCCCCCCGTCAGCGCATCCGCAAATCCTCCCGGGGCTGGCTGCGGGCAACGGGCGTGTTTTTCGCCCGGTTCTATGTGGCGGTGACCACCCTGGCATTGACCGCCTATGGCACCTGGGAAATGCATGGAGTGATCTCCGCCGGACGCCCGACCGTGGTCCAGTGGATCTTCCTGGTTCTGTTCTCCATCAATTTTGCCTGGATCAGTTTTGCTCTCACCCAGACGGTGCTCGGCTTTTTCCGTCTTCTGGCCATGCGCCTGTTCCCCCGCCAGCCGGCCACGGATCCGCTGACCACCCGCACCGCCGTGCTGCTGCCGGTCTATAACGAGGATCCGGCGCGGGTCTGTTCGGCAGCCTTGACCATGGCGGAGGCCTTGGACCGGGACGCGCCGGGACACTTCGCCTTTTTCATTCTGAGCGATACGAACCGTGCCGAGGCGTGGCTTGAGGAAGAAGCCGCCATCAAGGCCTTGATGCCCCATGCGCCGGAGGGCTGCCCGATCCACTACCGTCACCGGGCGGACAATAAGGAGCGCAAGGCGGGCAATGTGGGTGACTGGGTCAGCCGCTGGGGCGGAGCCTATGACCACATGATCGTGCTCGACGCGGACAGCGTGATGAGCGCCTCCACCATGATCCGCCTGGCCCGGCGCATGGAAGGCAACCCGGATCTGGGCCTGATCCAGACCCTGCCCAGGATCGTGGGCGCGCGCACCCTTTATTCCCGGATGCAGCAATTCGCCAACCGCTGTTATGGCCCCATCTATGGCAACGGCCTCGCGGTCTGGCAGGGGCGCAACGGCAATTTCTGGGGCCACAATGCCATCATCCGTGTGGAGGCTTTCGCGGCGGAAGCCAAACTGCCCCGGCTGCCCGGCAAGCCCCCGTTCGGTGGTCATATTCTGAGCCATGATTTTGCCGAGGCCGCATTCCTGCGCCGGGCCGGATGGGGTGTGCGCATCGATACGGTCTTCGAGGAAACCTATGAAGAAGCGCCCCCCTCCCTGATCGACGTGATCCTGCGGGACCGGCGCTGGTGCCAGGGCAATCTTCAGCACGCCTCGCTGCTGTTCGCCCGGGGGTTCACCCTCACATCCAGGCTCCATTTCATCACCGGCATCATGGCCTATATGAGCGCCCTGCTCTGGCTTTTGCTGGTGCTCTCCGGTCTGGGTCTGGCGGCCCAGGTGCAACTGAGCCAGCCGGAATATTTCGCCAAACCGTCGCTCTTTCCTACCTGGCCCCTGTTTGATTCCGAACGGGCCATCGAGCTTTTCATTCTGTCCATGGCGGTGATCATCACCCCTAAACTCCTGGGCCTTGCCGCCGCGTTCCTCAGCCCGAGAGAGAACTGGCGCTTTGGCGGCCCCATCGTCCTGACCTTGAGTTTTGTCTGGGAACTGATCCTGTCGATCCTTTATGCGCCGATCATGATGATGACCCAGTCGGCCACGGTGATCAGTGTGCTGCGGGGCAGCGACAGCGGCTGGCGGCCCCAGCGGCGCGGGAACGGACGGGTGCCTTTCCTGGAGCTTGTGGTTGCCCATCGCTGGCAAGTGGCGGCGGGGCTGGCCCTCGCGCTGACCGCCTGGCTTGTGCACATGGACATGTTTTTGTGGCTTTTGCCGGTGACCGCCGGGCTGATGCTGGCGGTGCCCCTGTCCTGGCTGAGCGGCATGGGCTGGATAGAGCGTCTCGGCGCCTTTTTCGGTCTTGGGCTGACCCCGGAGGATCGCCGCCCGCCGGAAATTCTGGCCGCCTATTGGGACCGGCTCAAAGCAAGTCCGGACTACAGCCTGACTGCATCCCCTCTCCAGGCTCTGGCGGCGGATCCGTCCTTCCGGGACTGGCATTTCGCCCAGCTCCAGCTTGCCCCGCCGCGCCAGCTCAGCGCCTACTCGGAAGATCTCTTCACCGCCCTGTCCAAGGCCGACCGCGCGGAAAATCTGGATGAACTGGAAAGCCTGCTGACCCAGGCCCAGACCCTGGCGCTCCTCAACCATCTCCCCTTCTACGCCCGCTTCCGCGCCCTCTCCGGCGACCCCCTCCCCACCGACCCAGCACCTCAAATCGATCATGATGAGGACCAAAAGGACGGCTCGCCAAGAGCGGGACAGCCGGTCTGACACCCTGGCAATGGAGCACGGGCCCATCCCGTGTTCCTGGATGCTCCTCGAGAAGCCTCAAAACCCAAGCAGCGGACGCGCCAGGTGCTCAAGCACCAGCACGATCCTTGTGGTGCGATGTGGACTGATCGGCGGGCGCACCGGTCCCCGGCTCATTCCCCCCCCCCAGCACTCATTCGCCCAGGGGCTCACTGCCCAAGCACGTCTTTTACGGTGTGGGCCAGTTGTTTGAGGGTGAAGGGTTTGGGGAGGAAGTGGAAATCGTCCGGTGTGTCCAGGTTTTTCTGGAAGGCGGTTTCCGCGTAGCCTGAGATGAAGATGATCTTGGCCTCGGGCCGGATCTTGCGCAGCTGAACCACCATGGTGGGGCCGTCCATGGCGGGCATCACCACGTCGGAGACCACCAGGTCGATATCGCGCGAATGAGTTTCGGCCACCTCAAGCGCCAACTCACCATTGGCCGCTTCAAGCACCGTATAGCCCCGTGAGGTCAGCGCCCGGCTGGCAAAGGTGCGCACCGCGTCCTCGTCCTCCACCAGAAGAATGGTGCCGTGTCCGGTCAGGTCTCGGGTCTTGGCCTGCTGATCCTCTTCCTGGGTCTCCACCACGTCGCTTTCTTCTTCACGGGGCAGATAGATGCGGAAAGTGGTTCCTTCATCCACTTCGCTATCCACCAGGATGTGGCCGCCGGTTTGCTGGATGATGCCATAGACCGTGGACAGACCAAGCCCTGTGCCCTTGCCCGCGCCCTCTTCCGTCTTGGTGGTGAAGAAGGGCTCGAAAATCCGCGCAAGATTTTCCGAGGGTATGCCGATGCCCGTATCCGTGACCGTGATCTCCACATAACGGCCGGGAGGCAGGGGCTCCCCGCCGATGGCAGCGCCCTCCTGGGTGTCGTCTCCGGCCCCTTGGGTGAAGTTGTCGGTGCGGATGGACAGAACACCGCCGCCGGGCATGGCATCCCGGGCATTGACCGCCAGATTGATGATCACCTGCTCAAACTGGCCTTCATCCACTTTCACCAGACCCAGTTGGCGGCCGTGATGAATGTCCAGGGTGATGGTCTCCCCAATCAAACGCCGCAGCAGGATCGACAGATCCGCCAGCACGTCGGAAAGGCGCAGCACTTTGGGCCGGAGGGTCTGCCGGCGGGAGAAGGCGAGAAGCTGGCGGGTGAGATTGGCCGCCCGCAGAGCGTTCTGCTTGATGTGGTTCACGTCGTCGAAGGACGGATCGCCGGCCGGATGACGGGCCGCCAGCAGATCGCAAAAGCCGATAATCGCCGTGAGCAGATTGTTGAAGTCGTGGGCCACCCCGCCCGCAAGCTGACCGATAGCCTGCATTTTCTGGGACTGGGCGAATTGCTGTTCCAGGTTTTTCTGGTGGGTCGTATCAACGAAATAGAGGATGAGGTGACCTTCACCACCGGGCACCGGATCCAGGCGGGAGACAAAGATCTGGGCACTGCGCGGTGTGGCGTCCCCTGTGACGGCCGGGGCGAGACGCACTTCGATGCCTTCCCGGCCGGTCTCTTCGTCCCGCAGGACCTGGACCAGATTGGACAGGGCGTCCCGGTCCTCGGGCAGGATCAGGTCTTCCACGGTCTCCGCCTCGATGCCGCTGGCATCGATGAGGGACTGGATGGCCGGATTGGCAGTGCTGATGCGGCCATCCTCATCCAGGATCACCACGCCGATCGGCGCGTGAGAGAGGAATTCAGTCAGGCTGTTGGCGGGCAGATCATCGGTCCGGGCGTGGCCACGGGTCTTGGGCCAGAGGGCCAGGTGCAGCACCGGCGCGGAGTCCAGAGCCACATCGGTCCGTGCCCGCACATGGACCCGCAGGGTTTGCGGGCGGTCTTCATCATCTTCGTTCTGAGCAAGGCGCAGAGCCAGTTCCACGGCCTCGCCCCCTTTGGCTGCCTGACGAAGCCGTTCCTGGATCGCCGCCATGGAGCCGGAGAAAATCTCGTCCAGGCTCGCCCCTTCCACATCCGACGCGCTCAAACCCGTCAGCCGGGCCAAGGTCTTGTTCGCCCAAAGGGCTTTGCCCTTGCTGTCGAAGGTGAGCAGGCTGACCGGGAGATGATCAAGGGCCCGGATCAGGCCATCCCGCTCCATCTGAAGAGCCTGTTTCAGGACGCCCGCTTCCCGCTCCGGCCCCCGGTCGATCAGACGCCAGAGCATCCGGTGACGGAAACCGGAGACCGGGCGCACTTCCACCCGCAGCCAGGTCCGACCGCCGGACGGAATGTCGATGGGCACGTCCTGGCGGGTCTCCTGGCCGTCCCGGGCCGCCCTGGCAAGCTTGTAGAGGGTCTGGGCCGCTTCCTCCTGATCCGCCAGCAGACGGTCGAGAGCCATGGGCCGGTCTGCACCGAACAGGGCGGAGAGTTCCCGGTAGGCGGTGTTGGCAAAGACAATGGACCCGTCGCGCCGTGTGACCAGATAGGCCTCGGGCACATCTTCCACGATGCGGATGGCCAGATCGCCGAATTGGGGGGGAGCGACACTCGAAAGGGCGCCGGTGGCATAGCCGTAGACCACCACAAGGCCCACACCGGTGGCGCCCATAAGGAAGATCAGGGCCGGCAGCCCGGGGGCCATCACCGCGGAAATGGCGGCGGCACCGGAAAGGCCGAACAAGACGGCGATCACCGTGGGCAGATGGCGCTGCAAACGGGAAATGACATTGGGGCTCAGAACAGGCAGGGCGTCCCAGTTCAATGCGTTCATTCTTCTCATCATGCCAACCCCGCCCCCGTTTCTCGACCATCCGGGCCACGATCTTCGGCCATCCGCCTTGGGCCAACCGTCTTAGGCCAATTGTTCGGGGGCCCATCCCGCCCGCGCCCGCCGGGCTTTACTTCCGGGATGGTTTACGGGCCCTCAACCGCCACACATAGGCGATGACCTGGGCCACAGCCTTGAAATGTTCAGGGGGCACCGGCTCATCCACTTCGACCGACGCATACAGAGCTCTGGCAAGGGGCGGATTTTCCACGACGGTGACGCTATGCTCTTTGGCGATCTCACGGATTCGGACCGCCATGGCATCGACCCCTTTCGCCACGCATACCGGAGCTTGCATCGTATCCGATTCGTATTTGAGGGCGACGGCGAAGTGGACCGGGTTGGCCACCACCACCGTGGCCTCGGGCACGGCGGCCATCATCCGCTGTTTGCCCCGTTCCATGCGGATCTGCTTGAGGCGGCCTTTCACGTGGGGATCGCCTTCGGACTGTTTGAACTCATCCTTCAGGTCCTGGCGGCTCATCCGCAGGCGCTTGTGCCGTTCCATTTTCTGATAGCTCAGATCAAGGGCCGCGATCACCGTGAGAACGGCACAGCAGGCCGCCAGCACATAGACCGTCTTGTCCCGCATGATCAGGAGCATCTGCCCCGGCGTCTGCTCCATCATCATCGGCAACAGGTCCCGGTCCGGCCACAGAATGACGATGACCAGGGCGGAAATGATCAAGATCTTGGCCACCCCCTTGCCCAGATTGACCCAGCCCTGAAGGCCGAACATGCGCTTGGCCCCACCCAGGGGGGAGATCTTTTTCAGATCCGGCTTCATCTTCTCGGTGGTGAACACCGGGGGGTGCTGGATCAGGTTGCCCACGACAGCGGCCACCATCAACGCGGCAAAGGGAATGGCGAGGCCAAGCAGCAGAGTGACGGCGCTGTTGGCGAACAGGGAAAGGATCGCCGTGCCGTCCAGGACAATGTCATGGGGCCGCTCAATGAAAGGCCGCAGCCGGCCGGCGACCAGATCGGCAATGAAACCCGAGGTGCCGGCAAGTAGGCCCGTTGCCACCAGGAGCAGCGCCACCGCCGTGACCTCCGGGCTCTTGGCCACATCCCCCTTTTCCTGGGCCTGTTTCAGGCGCTGTTCGGTGGGTTCTTCTGTCTTCTGACTGTCGTCCTGATCGCCCGCCATGGCTTCACCGGCCCAGGAGCAGGTCGATGCGCGCCTCGAAGGCGGTAAGATAAAAGGCCATGAAGGCCGCCAGGATCAGGGCCATGATCAGATACCCCATGGTGATGTTCACGGGCATGGCAATGAAGATGATCTGAAGCTGGGGCATCAGTTTCGACAACACCCCCATAGCCGCGTAGAAGACAAAACCGAACACCAGGAAGGGGGCGGACAGTTGCAGGGCAATGACGAACGCATCAGCAAACCAGCGCAGACTGAGATTGGCCAGATCCTCCACGGGCAGGGGGCCTGAACTGGGAAAGATCCGATAGCTGTCCACTGTGGCCGCCAGAAGCCCATGGTGAAGATCCGCCATGAGAATGAGCGTGGTGGCGAGCAGGGTCAGGAAGGAGGCAAACAGGGCGCTTTGGGATCCCTGGGCAGGGTCGAAAGCCATGGCGAACGCAAGACCGGTCTGGGTGGCGATGATCGTCCCGGCCATATGCAGGGCACTGACCAGAATGCGGATCAGGGCACCGAGGGCAAGACCGATCACCGCTTCGCGGATGATCAGCAGGGCCGCGCTCATATAGGCATCAGGCATGGGCGGCAGCAGGGGGCGCAGCACCGGGACGGCAACCAGGGTCAGACCCAAGGCAATGGCAAGCCGCATGCGCGGATTGACCCCCGGTTCCCCGAACACCGGCAGCAGCATGAGTGCAGCCCCCAGCCGGGCAAAGACCAGCAGATGGATGAAGATTTCCGCCGGGAGCATGTCGAGGGTGAGCACCATGTCCCCTGCCCGCCCCTCAGCCCGCGATGATCCGGTCCACCACGGTTTCCATCAGATCGGCCATCAGCCGTCCGATGAATGGCAGGGTGATGACGAGGGTGAGAAAGACCGCGACAATCTTCGGCACGAACGTCAGGGTCATTTCCTGGACCTGGGTGAGGGCCTGGAACAGGGCGATGACAAGCCCCACGCCCATGGCAACGGCCATGAGCGGTGCGGTGGCCTTGAGGACGATGTAGATCGCCTCCCGGGCCAGATCGATGGTTTCGGGTCCGGTCATGACACGATCATGGATCGGGGAAGGTAAAGCGCGGGTGAAGAGCCCCTTAAATCGGCATGCGCATGATTTCCTGATAGGCGGAGATCACCCGGTCGCGAACCGCCACAACGGACTGGACGGTCACTTCCGCCGCCGAGACCGCCGTGACCACGTCCACGATGGCCGCCTCGCCGTTCACACCGGCGGCAGCCATGGCCTCGCCCTGGCGGGTGGTGTCCACGGCGGATTTGACCGCATCCTGAACGAGGGCGCCGAAATCGGACGGGGCCGCCGTGGCGCTGACCTCTTTTCCGCCGGGGGCGCCGGTGATGTCCTTGGCCTGGATCTGAGCCTGTGCGTAGGCCTGGAGGGCGCGGGCCGCTTCGATTGCCATGGCCGTCCCCTTAACGTTGCAGCAGGTCGATGGTGCGCATGATCATGGAGCGCGAGGCCTCGATCACATTGAGGTTGGCCTCGTAGCTGCGCTGGGCCTGGCGCATGTCGACACTCTCGATCAGGGAGCTGACATTGGGTGTCTTCACATAACCGTTTTCATCCGCAGCGGGATGGTTCGGGTCGTGGCGCAGTCCGAAGGCGGACTGGTCCGGCACTGTCTTGGTCATGTGGACAAGGCGTGCGCCGGTCTCCCGGTCCAGTTCGGTCTTGAAGGACGGGATCTGCCGGCGGTAGGGATCCTCACCCGGTGCGGTGCCGAGGGAATTGCTGTTGGCGATGTTCTCGGCCAGCACCTTGAGGCGGGATGTCTGGGCGCGCATGCCCGAGGCCGCGATGAGCATGGTGTTCTGAAGGTCCATGGCCGTGCCTTCCCCCTGGAGATGGTGTTACGATCCGCACGCTTACCGTCCGCCGATCGCGGTTTTCAGCAGTCCAATGCTCTTGGCATAGAGGTTAGCCGCCATCCGGTATTCACCGACGGTCTCGCTGACTTTCATCATTTCCTGCTCGACCGATACGGTGTTGCCATCGGGGCTGGCGTGCCAGCTCTCCCGTTGGGTGGCGCGATGGTCAAGCTGTCCCCGTCCGCTCGTACCGGTGAAATGGCCCGGCTGGGCGGTGGCCATTCCCGCTCCGCGTTCCCGGTTCAGGACTTTCGTGAAATCAGGGCGCTCCAGATCCTGGGCGCGGTAACCGGGCGTATCTCCGTGGGCGACATTTTCCGCCAGAACCTTCTGGCGCGCCCCGAGCCAGGTCATCTTTTCCTTGAGCATGCCCAGAAGCGGTACACCGCCCATCGCGTTTTCCGGCCCCATGGCTTGCCCCCGCCCGACTGCCTGACGGTCCAACCGCCACGGTGCAAGCGTGCCCGGGCCCGGTAAAGATCCGGCTAAAACATCCGGGCAATCAGGGTGGATCGGTTTACGTCCGGCTAACGCTGACCAAGCACTTTATGATCCGCAAACCGCATTTCAGACAACCATGCGCCTGTAAAGACAAAAGAGGATAGAGTATGGAGCTTACGGACCTGCTGCGTTCGATCCTTGCCCTCCTGTTTGTCCTGGCCCTGATCCTGGCCCTTGGGCATCTCGTGCGCCGTCAGGGCTGGGGGGCCGGTCTCGGGACCGCCCATGGGGCAGACCGGCGCATGAGCCTTCAGGAAAGCCTCATGCTCGATGCCCGTCACCGGTTGTTGCTGGTCCGGGTGGATGACAGGGACCATCTGCTGGTGGCCGGCCCCCAGGGCGTTCAACCGATTGCGCCTCCACCGCCCTCCCCCTTTCCCCAGGATCTGCGGCCTCAAGGCATGTCGGGCACCGCAACTCCGCGCCTGCCCGCCACTGCTGTGCAGGCAATCCCGCCCCATCATGGCACTGTCCGCACAGCGACGGGGGAACCGCAGTGATCCCCTCGACCGTCCTAACCATGGGCCGGGCAAGCGCCCGAGCCATCACTGGTGCCGGGGCAAGGCTGCGGACAGCGTCCCGCTCCGCTCCGGCACTTCTTTTCCTTTGTGGGCTGATGATCATCCTCGCGGATCCAGCGGCGGCCCAGGAGCTGCGCCTGGATCTGGCGGACAATGGGGGGCTGACCGAACGGCTCGTTCAGGTCATCGCCCTGATCACGGTCCTGAGTATTGCACCATCAATCCTGGTGATGGTGACATCCTTCACCCGCATCGTCATTGTGCTGTCAATCCTGCGCATGGCCCTTGGCACCCAGCAAAGCCCGCCCAATTCCGTGCTCATCTCCCTTGCCCTGTTCATGACCGCCTTCATCATGGCGCCCGTGTTCGACGAGGCCTACAAGGCAGGGATCGGACCTCTGGTGGCGGAGGAAGTCGACACGATGACCGGGATCGAACAGGCGGCCGAACCCTTCCGGGGTTTCATGCTCGCCCATGTGCGGGAAAAGGATCTGGGCCTTTTCATTCAAATGTCCGATCAAGACCCGCCGGAAACGCCTGAGGCCACCCCCTTCCGCATCCTCATTCCCGCCTTCATGATCTCCGAATTGAGGCGGGCCTTTGAAATCGCCTTTCTGCTGTTCATCCCCTTCCTGGTCATCGACATGGTGATTTCCTCCGTGTTGATGGCCATGGGCATGATGATGCTCCCCCCGGTGATCATTTCACTGCCTTTCAAGCTCATCTTCTTTGTCCTGGTGGATGGCTGGTATCTGGTGGCAGGCAGCCTGATGCAAAGCTTTGAAGGGTAGATCCGGGGCCATTCCCGGCGTTATGGCCGCGTTTTGCCTGACCTTCCTCCCTCGTCTATAGTTGCCCACGAGCAAGATCATTCGGGGTTGGAAGGGTCAGGAATGTCTTTTGAATCAGACCTTTGGCGCAGGATCAGCGCTGTCGAATTCGACGCCCTTGATTCTGTCTTTCCGTTCACGGCGCGGCTGGCCAGGGATAATGGCTGGTCACCGGCTTTCGCGGCCCGGGTGGTGGAGGAATACCGCCGCTTTGTCTATCTTGCCGTGACCGGCGGCGAGGAGGTCACCCCCTCCGACGAAGTGGACCAGGCCTGGCATCTGCATCTGATCTACACCCGCCATTATTGGGGGCCCTTCACCGAGGCTCTGGGCCGTCCCTTGCATCACGGACCCACCAAGGGCGGGACCCACGAAAACCGCCGTTTTGAAGACAACTATATCCGCACTCTGAAGGCTTACGAGACCGCCTTCGGCCACCCTCCCCCGGCGGACATCTGGCCCGACCCGTCCGTCCGCTTCGGCGACGCCCCCCTGATGCGCCGGGTCAACACCGGCAGTCATTTCGTGGTGGCCAAATCGTCCTTGCGCCGGGCGGCCGCCGTGCTCGTCACCGGTGCCTTAGCCGGAACAGGGGTCCTGACCGTCGGATCCACGGGGCCGGGTGTGCCCTATATCGGCGCGGATCTGGTCACGCTGATCATCGCGGTCGTGGCCGGCCTTGTTGTCCTCAGACTGATCTTTGGGGCAGGTGGAGGCCGGAAAGGAGGACGGCGCGGAAGACGCAACGGCAAGGGCAAGAGCAGTTGGTTTTTCGACGATGATCCGGATTCGAGCGGGTGCAGCAGTGGTTGCAGCAGCGGCTGTGGCGGAGGCGGCGGCGGCGACTGAGCCCGCCGCCTTAATCTCGTCACCAAACCCGACCCTAAACAATCAGAAACGGCCTCAACAATGGCAGCAGTTTCACCTCAATTTCCCAACACGGACCATAAGGAGCCTCACTCATGATCGAGGAAGACAAACCCCTGGGCTTTCACACCCTCTCCGTCCACGCCGGTGCGGCGCCCGACATCGCCACCGGTGCCCGGGCCACGCCGATCTATCAGACCACGTCGTTTGTCTTTGAGGATTCGGATCACGCGGCCCGCCTGTTCAATCTTCAGGAGCCGGGCCACATCTACACCCGGATCGGCAATCCCACCTGTGCCGTCCTGGAAGAACGCATTGCCATGCTGGAAGGCGGCATGGCGGCCCTGGCCGTCAGCTCCGGCCACGCGGCCCAGGTGCTGGTCTTCCATGCCATGATGGAACCGGGCGATGAGTTCATGTCCACCCGCAATCTTTATGGCGGCTCCATCAACCAGTTCGGCCAGGGCTTCAAGAAATTCGGCTGGAACTGTATTTTTGTGGACCAGTCCGACCCCCAGAATTTCGCCCGGGCCATCACCCCGAAGACCAAAGCCATCTTTATCGAGAGCATCGCCAACCCCGGCGGTATCGTCTCCGACATCGAGGCCATCGCCAAGATCGCCGAGGACGCGGGTATCCCGTTGATCGTGGACAACACCCTTGCGACCCCGGCCCTGTGCCGCCCCCTCGACCACGGCGCCCATATCGTGGTTCACTCCGCCACCAAATTCCTGGGCGGCCACGGCAATTCCATCTGCGGGTTGATCGTGGACGGCGGCAAGTTCGACTGGGCGGCCTCGGGGCGGTATCCGACCATGAGTGAGCCCAACCCGTCCTATCACGGATTGAATCTGTCGGAAGCCTTCGGCCCCGTGGCGTTTGCCGTGGCGTGCCGGGCTATCGGTCTGCGGGATCTGGGCCCGGCCCTCTCGCCGATGAATGCCTTCCTGGTCCTGACAGGTATCGAGACCCTGCCCCTGCGCATGCGTCAGCATTGCAGCAACGCCCAGGCGGTGGCCGAGTTCCTTGCTGGCCATGAGAAAGTGTCCTGGGTGTCCTACCCGGGTCTCGCCAATGACCGGTACCGCCCGCTTGCGCAGAAATACTGCCCCAAGGGCGCCGGTGCGGTGTTCACCTTCGGCCTCAAGGGGGGCTATGACGCGGGCAAGACCCTGGTGAACAAGATCAAGCTCTTCAGTCATCTGGCCAATGTGGGCGACACCCGCAGTTTGATCATCCACCCGGCCTCCACCACCCACCGTCAGCTTACGGATGAGCAGAAGGTCGCCGCCGGAGCGGGTCCCGACGTGGTGCGTCTGTCCGTGGGAATCGAGGATCCGGGCGACCTGATCGACGACCTGACCCAGGGCCTCGCCCAAGTCTGAACCTCAGGCCGGCCCCCGGTCTGAGCCCCCCAGGACCCAAAGTCCAGGGCGCCACAAATGACACAATGGCAGGGCCATCGGTCCCGCCATTGCACTTGGCACCGCCATGTTCCACTCTGACCGACAAACACCATGGTCAGGGAGAGCGGCATGCGGTGCGTGATTTTAGGAGCAGGCGGCATGGGCTCGGCGGCGGCACGGGCCGCTGCCGCTCTTGACGGGGTCAGCCATCTCACCATCGCCGATCTCAACGAAAACGCCGCGGCCTATCTGGCCGGTTTCTGCGGCCCCAAAGCCCACGCCACCCGGATCGACGTGTCCGACCGGGACGCCCTGCTCACCCTGCTTGAGCCGGCAGACGCGGTGCTCAATCTTGTCGGCCCCTTTTTCCGGTTTGGCGTGCCTGTCCTCGAGGCGGCCATCGCCACGGGTACGGCCTATTTCGATATATGCGACGACCCGGAACCCACCCTGGAAATGCTGGCCCTGGATGAAAAAGCCAAGGCCGCGGCCATTCCGGCCATTGTCGGCCTCGGGGCCAGTCCGGGGCTGACCAATCTTCTGGCGGTCAAGGCCCACGGAGCCCTGGATACCGTCGATGAACTCATCACCGGATGGAACCTGGAAGATGGGGCAGCCGAGAATGACGGCCTGATCAACAGTACAGGAACTGGCAGTGCACGGAACAGCCAGCCAAACCCTTCCGCCGCCGTTATCCATTGGATGGAGCAATGTTCCGGAACGGTGCAGGCCTGGATCGGGGGCAAGCAGACGGCCATCCGGCCGGTGGATCCGGAACGGGTGCACTATCCGGGCATCGGCCAACGCACCTTGTGGACCGTCGGCCATCCGGAGGCCCTCACCCTGCCCCGCCACTTCCCGGACCTGAAGCGGTCCCTTAATCTTATGGTCATGCCCCGGCTTCTGGCCTATCGGCTGCGTGGTTTGCGCGACCGGATGGATAGGGGGTCTCTGACCCTTGAAGAGGCGGGGCGGCTTATCGTGGCTGACCTCGCCAAGAGTGGCGGGAAACCCTCCTGGCTTGAGCGTGCTTTCGCCCAATTTGAAGGTCCCGCCTTTCCCGCCCTGTTCGCCCTGGCCCGGGGCAGGAAGGACGGTCATCACCGGACGGTCGCCGCCCATCTCACTGCTCTGCCCAAGGAAGGGATGGCTGGTGTCACCGGCATTCCCCTGGCCGTCGGGTTGGGCTTGTTTTCCCGGGATGTCATCGCTGCCCCCGGGGTAATGGCTCCTGAAATGGCCTTCGATCCGGATGTCTTTTTCGAGAGCCTGGCTCCCTATTGTGAGGGTGTGGAGGAAGGCCAAGCCATTCTTCAGGTTTCAGTGGACTGATTGCCGATTGTAGCCCTACTGGGCGTCGGTCCTTCCGCGCAGGGAATTCATGAAGGCATCGAGGGTGTTGGTGCTGGCAATCCGGGCAGCCAGTTCGCGAAAGGCCACCCCCTCGGTCTCGATGCCCTTGGTCACCATGTCAAAGGCGCTGGCATCGGGAGACGGAGCCATGATGGCTGAGAATTGCTGGCGCAGGCGCGCAAGTCCCTCGCCATCTTCCGCAAAGGTCAGGGCAATGGCCGCCCGCAATACCTGAAACCGCAGTTCTTCTCCGGATCCCGCATTTCCTGATCCCCCATTTTCAGGTCCTTGTGCGGAAAGCTCGGACGCGAAATCTTCGATGGCCGCGGCGGCCTCCTCCCACCGCCGGGCCTGCCACAGAATATCCGCACGCAACCGTTTGACATCCAGTCCGCCGTAGCCCTCCAGAACCTCAAGAGCGTGATCGAACCGTTCAAGACCGGCCAGGGCCCGGGCTTCCAACAGGCGGCGCTGGCGGTTGAGGGCATTGGGCAGTTGGGTCTGCCTCGTGTCCCGGAGAGTCCGGATCACCTGGGAGGGTTTGCGATCCATCAACTGCACCATCGCAAGCCGGGTCGCAACCTGGGCCCGAGCCACGCCCCGCAGACGGTGCCGGATCTGGTGGTCAAGAAGCTCCGCCGCCTGTTCCAGCAGGTCCACGTCCACAAGCCTGTCACTCAGCTTCCGGATCATCTCATCCCCCCGCCGGCCGATGGGAACGAGTTCGGGGAAGTCGTAGAACAGGGCCAGAGCCTGCACCGGCGACATTCGGTCCGCATTCCCTTCAAGATAGAGATCGGCGAAGATGTCGCTCATGGTCTGGGCGACTTCCCGCCCCCCGTCCGTACCGGGAAAATTCTGAACCGCCTGGCGCATCACTGTCAGACCCTTGCGGATGTCGCCGCTTTCCACATGGATGCGCCCCAGATCATGGAGCACCTGCAACTCCAGTTCATCCCCCCGCCACTGGTACCGCAACTGCTCCAAACGGTCTATGACCTCCTCCGCCGTGATCTGCTCCAGCTTGCGCTCCAGGGACACCAGCCGGTAGGCAGCCCGGGCCGCGGCGGGGCGAAAGGGATGCTCACTGACAGCGCGATAATGCTCCAGCGCCGCATCGGACTGCCCAAGAGCTTCCGCAAGCTGACCTTTCAGTAACCGTGTCTCCGCTTGGACACGGGACGAGCGCGCCCCCTGTCTGAGCTTTTGAAGCGCCTCCTCCGCCGCGCCAATGTCATTCACCCCGATAGCCGAGGCGGCATTCGCAAGCCAGAACCGCTCAAGCAGTTTCGGAGCGTGGTCATTCAGCACCGTGGCTCCGGCCTTGAAATCTGTCCGTGCCGCACTCCAGTTTTCCATTTCCGCATGGGCGACGGCGCGCCAAAGGGCTGCTCCCGGATCAAATTGAAGCGACCTGTGTCCGAGATCCTCGAGAGCCGCCGCCGTGCGCCCTGCCTTGACCCGGGCCACACCCCGGAGAGCCCGGAAGGCCGGTTCTTTGAAGACATCCCCATCCTCGCCGGCCATGAAAGCCAGGATGCCAAGGGCTTCGATGTCGAGGTCATGGGCAATGTAGAATTGGGCAAGGCCGAAATGGGCGCGCCGCCGCGCCTCGGGCGTGGCAGCACGGAAGATCCGCCTCTGGATCAAGGCCTGGGCATCGGAAAATCCCCTCGCGCCCTTGAGCGCCCAGGCCTCCACATCCATGAACCCGGGACCAAGATCATGGGTCTGGCGGGGCTCCCCCTGTGTGCGGCCATCGGGCCCGGAAAGCGCAAGTCCGCCGGGGCGGGACACAAAAACGGCCCCATCGGCCACGGTCATCTCGATATCATCCGCCAGAGGATCAACAAAGATCCCATGGGCGCTGGCCAGCATATCGAATTCAAGATGGCGGCGGGTGGATGCCAGGGCGTGGGGGGATGCGTCGATCAGGGCCGCGAGGATCCGGTCTCCGGCGACCGTGTCCTTGAAGGAAACGATCCGCACGGCGCCAGCGTCCAGGGGTTTCGGCAGGGGAACCTTGACGACCGGCTGTCCGTCCTCCGTCACCCCCTGCTCCAGGGACAGTGGCCGGGCCGGTTCACGGATGCTGTCATCGACCAGGACCGTCCACTGCGGCCCCTCACGGGTGACCGAGACCAGGGCGCCGGTGCGCACCTCCATACGCAGCAAGGTGAGATCCCTGGCCTCGACGGCTTCGATATCACTGATCCAGCCGGGGAAGCGGCCTTCAATGGCCGAGAGATCCAGAGACGCCGCCCCGTCGAAGGCAATCCAGACCGTTTCTCCCCGGAGCACTACGCCACCGGCTCTGGACTGCTTCCAGTCAAAAACCAGGGCCGCCCCTTCATCCAAGTCCTTGGACTGAACGCTCAGCTCCCCAAGCCTCGCAGAGCCTGAGGCATCGCTCTCGGGCTCGCCCGATGATCGGGTTGCCTGATCCTGCTCCTGCGCCAACTTCGCAAGGGGAACGAGCACCTCCGGGAGCTCCTCGGGAAGCTCGTCAGACGTGGGAGGATTTTGCGCCTCATCAGTGGTGAAGAGAATATCCAGGACAATTCTGGACCCGTCCCTGCTGTGGCGCAACGCCGCGCCCTCCTGCAAGGTCAGCCCGAGCCTCAGACCACCATCCCCATCCCTTTCTTCAAGGGTCCGCAGACCTGGCGGCAGATTGTTCGTGACAGGCCCAAGATCAATCCGTCCAAGGCGGGAAAAGGTCAGGACCGCCCCATTGCCACTCTGCTCCAACTGGTAGGCCGTCGGTTCAGCCCAGTCAAAAGTCAAGGTGGTCTGTCCCGGGGATCGGCTTACGGAAAGGCGGACAGCACCCTGATCGTCCCTGACACGGGGTTGGGATTGGGACGGAGCTTGTGGGGCCGGTGCACTGTTTCTTGGCGTTTCTCTCGGCGGCGCGACCGATGGGGGCCGCTGTTGGGGCGCAGGTGCTGCGGGTGCTTCGGAGAGCGCGCTGCCAGGCTCGGCCGGCCGGGCCAGATCCAGATCCGGATCCGGCGGCAAGGGCGTGTTACCCGGGGTATAGAGATCAACAGTGACAAGACCATTGCCTGAGCGAACCAGGGCCTCCAGATCCCGCTTGAGCGCGATCCGCAATACCTGCCCGCCCGGGTCCATTTGCGCCAGAACCACATGGGAGGGCAGCGCCGCACTGATCCGATCGGGATCGACCGTGACCTCCCGATCGAACTGGATGATCAGGATCCTGTCCCGGACCATTCCTTGTGCGGAAACGCCTGACCTGGGAAAGGCAAAACGCAGGCGGGCATTGGCGCCTTCAACCTGGGCCGAAACCTGCACCGCTGATTGGGCCGATGGTCTGGTTTGAGCCTGGGCGATAGCAGGACCGCTGACCATGAAAGCCGTCAGGACAGCAAGCATTGACAGGAGAGCCACCGGGTTTGGCGAACCACCGCGACGCGCCAGCATTTTGTACCGGTTCCCGTTCAGCCGCAGACCCGGACTATTCACGACCATGACGGTCCACCACAACGTCCAGAACCCATTTCAAAGCCTCACCCTCGCCACCGGACGCAATCACCACGCCCGGCGGATGGGCAAGTCCGGCGGACATCATCAGGTCAGCCGCTCTCAGTCCCCGTTTCAGCGTTTCCTCACGGGCTTGGGCAGGAAGTCGTCCGCCTCGCAACCCGGTACGCGGATGGATCCGCAAATCCACTCTGTTGCTCAGGCGGCCGAGAAACCCGGCCAGCGCACCGAGAGGCGTCTCGGCCATGGGACGAACCGCCCTGCCCGGCAGTCTCAAATCCGGCCCCACCCCGTCGGTCCAGACATCAAGGGGCGCCCGGATCAAAACTTCCCGGGACAGAACAACAAGTTCCACCCGGTCCGCGAGACCCAGATCGTCCAGCGCATTGCCCAGAAGACTGGAGAGATAATCCGTGTCGGTGCCATAATCCAGGCGAAGCACCGGACCCGGCGGTTCGGCGGTACGTGGACCGGTCTCGCCGCCGTTATCGCCGCCGGCGCTTACCTCATCGGTCTGGACGGAATGGATCAGAATGAAGATTGCCAGGAGGATCGCAAGAAGGTCGGCAAAGGAAACAAGCCAACTGGCGCCGGGACCGATCCGGCTCCCCTGATCAACCCGGAAGCCCGCCGCCGATAGGCCGGTGACCCGACCGTCATATCCCGCAAATGTGGGCTCAAAGCCAGTCTCCAGGCTGAGAAACGGGTCTCCTCTTCCCCCACGTGTCATCCCTGCCCCGCATGTGGCCGCCGGTCAGCTCAGACCAGGAACATGGACACGGACAGTCAGCTCATCTGTCCCAGGAAGAATACCGATCTCGGCAGGGACGAAGGGCGCGATCAGGGGCCATTGGGTATCGAGGAACACCGCCCGTTTGATGGCCAGAGGATCCCGTTCGCCGACCAGAAAGGAGACTTGTGCGCCGGGAAGCTCGCCCAGGAGATGGGCAAGCCGGGACAACATGGCCATGCGGCTCGGATCGAGACGCACATCGCCATCCTTAAAGAGGGTCTTCATGGATGCTTTCATGATCAGCACTCCCCGCCATCCGGCAACACCAGGGGTAGAGAACCCAAAGTCCGTCAGGACCCGCGCAATTTGGACCGCCGTGCGCCGGGCCTCCCCTGCATCCGGATATCTGTTATGCTCTTTAAACGGACTGAACCATGCCCACGTCCCGCCTGCCCCAAGCTGGGGCATGTAGGAGGTCAATGCGCCGCTTACGCTGCGCATCATTTGGCCCGCCCGTGCGGTGTCGAATGTTCCGTTCATGGTCAAAGCCGCAAAAAACGCCAGAAGCACGAGATACAAAGACAGGAACAGTCCGGAACCGGCCTGCGCCTCGTCTTCCCTATTTCCATCCGCACCGGGCAGAAACAGGACGTGCCGGTGGCCGGATCGTGACCGCGAAATCACGATGAAGCCCTCCGCGGCCTTACCAGCCTGTAAATATCGCGCCTTTTGCCAGCCAACTCAGCGGTTTCACACACCGCAAATACTGCACTGCAGTCAGGATAGGTCAAATGTGGCATGGGCTATATTTAACCTTTCCTAACCTTCACGCGCTTTCTCAGCGGCCATTTCGGTCTCTTGATCCGAGGCAAACCGGTTAGCCATCATTACTGTCAGGGCCTGGGCTTTCGCTGGTGACATGCTTGCCAGGATGGCGGCAATCTTCACCTCCCGCATCCGTCCGGCCACGGCAATCAGGATGTCTGATTCCAGGTTCTCGAAAATACGCGCCGCATCCTTGGCCTTCATGTTTTCGTAAACCTTTACGAGGCTTGAGATTTGCACCTCCTGGGCCTCGTCATACTGCCCGAGCAGGGTCTTGACCCGTCCCTCCACTGCCCGCAATTCCTCGATCCTTTTGGCCACCCGTTTTTCAGCAGCCTCAAGAAGACTGGTTTTCATCGCGAGTTGTTTCTCGCGTTGTTCAAGCTGGGCGCGCCGTTCCGCAAGACTTTCCAGTACACGGACTTCCGATTCGCTGATCAAGGCTGGGTCCCGCACGGCGCCGAAATCCGCTTCCCCCAAACCCGGTGTGTATTCAATGGAATAATCCGGGACCTCCGTTTCCGCCTCCTGCTTGTCTTTCTCGGCCCCCTTGTCCTTGGCCCCGTCTTTCTTCGTCCCGTTTTTCTGCGCCCCGTTTTTCTGCGCATCGTCGGACTTGGCAGGTGCGGCGCCGCCTGCATGGGCCTGGGAAATGGCGAACGGATCCGACTGGATGCCGGTCCAGATGTTAAGCCCCTTCACGGTCAGCAGCACCAGAGCACCAAGCGCCACCATGGGCAGGATCCTCAAACGATCATCCATGTCCCTTATCCTCCGTCCACACGCAGAATGAACTTTCAGTGGAGAGCTGTTACTCCCGGATCCGTCAGCGGGCGTCCCGCAAGGCCTTCAGCAACCGGTCTTCCAGCCCGGGATGCCCGGCTCCCACAACCGTCTCGGCGGTATCCGTCCGTGGGCGCTCGGATCCGGATCTGTGCCGTCCTGCCCCCGTATCCCCTGCTCTCATGCCTCTGACGGCTGCGGACTGACCGGCTCTCCCACCGGCGCCGCTCGCTCCCTCAAGCCGGTCGGCGAGATTGTTCCCGGTCTCAATCATCAGGGCAAGTTCATCCCTGATCGCGCTTCCTTTTGTCAGCACGTCCCGCAATTGGGTGCCGGTCTCCTGGCTCGCAACGGTCAGTTGACCGATGCTGGCCTGGGCCCTGGCCGTGGCGGCATTCAGATTGGCGATGACCTCCCGCATGCCGTCCTGGCCCGAGCGCAGATTGCGCAGACGCCGGTCCAGCAGAACACAGTAGAACACGGTCACACCGAGCAGAATGGCAAGCAAACCCTCGAGGATCAGTCCGACAGGCAGCTCCATCACAGCAGATCCTTCTGGCGGCGATGCTCGATCTTGTTGTCAACCCTGACCGCAATGTTCCGCCCGACCCGCCCCATCCGCCCCCGGAGCAAGGAGACGGGCCCACAGCGCAACTCGACATCGGAATCCACCGAAGCGTTCAGCATTACGGTCTGACCGACTTTCAGGTTCATCACGTCGTAAAGGCCCATGGTCAGCTCATCCAGGACCGCCTCGATCTCCAGCTTGGTGGACCACAACTCCGTCGCGAGGTGGCTCTCCCAGATGGAGTCCCGGCCGAACTTCTCCCCCATGAACATCTGAAGCAGGAGCTTCCGGATGGGTTCAAGGGTGGCATAGGGAATCATCAGTTCGATCCGTCCGCCCCGGTCCTCCATATCAACACGCAACTTGGTCAGGATCGCGGCATTGGCAGGCCGGGCAATGGCGGCAAAACGGGGATTGGTTTCCATACGGTCAAGCTTGAAGGCAACCTTGCTCAGGGGCTCGAACGCCGTTTGCAGATCCGCCAGAACCACTTCCACCATCCGCTGAATCAGGTTGCGCTCGATGGTCGTGTAGGGGCGGCCCTCGATCCGCATGGCGGCCGTGCCCCTGCGCCCGCCCAGCAGCACGTCCACAATGGAATAGATCAGGTTGGATTCGATGGTGAACAGACCATAATTGTCCAGTTCCTCCGCCCGGAACACCGCGAGGATCGCCGGGAGTGGAATGGAGTTGAGATAGTCGCCGAACCGGATCGAGGAGATATTGTCGAGGCTGACCTCCACATTGTCCGATGTGAATTGGCGCAGTGAAACCGTCATGAGCCGGACGAGCCGGTCAAAGACGATTTCCAGCATGGGCAGGCGTTCATAGGACACCAATGCGGAATTGATGATCGCACGAATGCCGCTGCGATCTCCACCGCCGCCGTCACCGGAATCAAAACCCAGGAGACTGTCGATTTCGTCCTGGTCGAGTACCCGTTCCGACCCGCCGCCACCCTCCATCTCGCCGCCGCCATCATCTTCGGCCATGGCGGCCCATTCATCGGCCAGTGCGTCCTGATCCTCGCCGGCAGAATCCACCTCGACAGCCCAGTCGGCCGCCATCTGATCCTGATCCGTATCGTCTTCCGGCGTGTCCGACATCACCTCTCTCCGTTGATCTCCCTCTCCTTCATCCCGGCCAAGCCAACGCCTGAATGATGAGCTACTGGATCAACATCTCCTTGAACAGAACATCGTAGACATGAACGGGATAGGTCGCCGTGTTTACCCGTCTCAACAGTTCCTGTTTGAGACGGAACAGGCCCGCTGATCCGGTCATGTCCTGCACCCGCATTTCTCTCAGATAGGCCTGGAAGCGATCCATCACCCGGGGCAGGTTTTGACCAAGACTTTCCGTATCTGCGTCCTTGTGAAGCTCCAGGGCCACGGTGAGTTTCAGATAGGTCGGGCTCCGTCCGGACGAATTCAGATTGACGATGACCTCAGGCAGATCGAAAAAGATCGCCTCCTGAGGATTGAGCGGCGGGATCTCTCGTTTCACCGGCGGTGGAGCGGCAGCACTGGTCCCGCCATACCCGTCGGCTGGATACCCGCCGTCGTGGCCCGCATCCTTGCCGGGATAGGCGGCGCCGTGGCCATCATGATGGCCGGATCCGTGATCTTCGGCATATTTGCCGCCATCGGCGGTGTGTTTTTCACCGCCGCCTCCCAGCAGCAGCATGATGATCACACCGAGGAGGATCAGGATGATGACCGGAGCGGCAATGAACAGAACAATGAATTTCCCGGGAAGTTTCTTCTTTCCGGGTGCCTCCTCAACCTGTTCTTGTTCCGCTTCGTCCGCCATGTCCGCCCGCCCCCACGCAGCCCCACTCAGATCAATCAGGCCTGACCGGCCCGGATGGATCACCCCATCAATCCCAGAGCCTAAAGCCGTGCCAGTTAAGGTCCCGTTGACCTCACCTCCCTTCGCGGGTGTGGCGGGGTCCATGCCCGGCAAAACCTGCCGCCCGGGCGAAGCTGCCGGGAGGATTGGGGCGCTCGGGAGGGCGAAGGTCAGGGTTTCAGCCGGTCTTCACCTTGGCATGGCCCCTGCGAGGCAGTGGGCGCGGTCCATCGGAGTCCAGTCTGATGGCCCTGGCGTCGCGGCACGGACACGGACACGGATGGTTGGTGATGGAAAATGTTCTTTTGATTACCTTGTCGAAACAAACGTCCATGCGCCGCACCATGGATGTCATCGCGAACAATCTGGCGAACATGAACACGACCGCCTTCAAGGCGGAAACCGTTCTTCTCGAGGAACATCAGCATGTGGTGAAGAACACCAGTGGCGATGCAAGGGAAATCGGCTTTGTCATGGACTATGGCCTGAACCGGAATTTCTCCGAAGGCCACTTTGAAGCAACGGACAATCCGCTCAATCTCGCAATCAGTGGTGAGGGGTACTTTGTGGTCGAAACCCCGGAGGGCATCCGGTACACCCGCAACGGCAATCTCTCCGTTGATACCCAGGGGCGGCTGGTCACGGCGGAGGGTTTTCCTCTGCTCGACATCGACAACCGGACCATTGTCCTCGACCAGGACGGGGATGCGCTGACCATCGCCAAGGATGGCTCCATCAACGCCAACGCTCAGGACGAAGAAGAACCCCGGCGGCTCCAGATCGCCAGCTTTGACAATCAGCATGCCCTGAAAAAGGCCGGCACCAGCCTTTACGACGCTGCCGAACAAGCGCCCGTTCTGGTCGAGAATGCCAGGATCCTGCAAGGCAGACTGGAACGGTCGAACGTCTCAGCCATCGGCGAAATGACCAAGATGATCGAGACCATGCGCGCCTATGAACGGGCGACCCGTACCGGACAGGATGTCCATGACCTGTCCCGCAAGGCCGTGGACCGGCTCGGCCGTGTCGAAGCCTGATCCAGGGGCCAGTCACACCCCTCTGAATAGTCATCGTTTGGACCCACACTGACGGCGTCAGGAGCCTTTCCATGAGATCACTGAGCATCGCGGCCACCGGCATGCTGGCCCAACAGAACAATGTGGAAGTGATTTCCAACAATATCGCCAACATGAACACGACGGGCTTTAAACGACAGCGGGCGGAGTTTCAGGATCTCCTCTATCAGAACCTGGAACGGGTCGGCGGGGCCACCTCGGACCAGGGCACTGTCGCGGCAAGCGGCATTCAGATCGGCGTCGGTGTGCGCACGGCGGGTGTCTACCGGATTACCGCCCAGGGTAACCTCACGTCCACGGAAAATACCTATGATCTGGCTATTCAGGGCAAGGGCTACTTCCAGGTGCTGTTGCCCAACGGACAGGAAGCCTACACCCGCGCCGGGTCCTTTTCCGTCAGCCCCGACGGCCAGCTCGTGACCAGTCAGGGCTTTGTGGTTCAGCCCGGCATTGCCATTCCCGCCGAGGCGGTGGATGTCATCGTCAACGATCAAGGCGGTGTGCAGGCGGTCATCGCCGGCCAGGTGGGAGCCCAGGACGTGGGGCAGATCGCTCTGGCCACCTTCGCCAATGAAGGCGGTCTGGAGGCCGTGGGCGACAATCTGCTGGTGGAATCCGCCGCTTCAGGCCCGGCCAATATCGGTGTTCCGGGTCAGGACGGTGTGGGCACGATCATGCAGGGCTTCCTGGAGACCTCCAACGTCAACTCGGTCTCGGAGATCTCTGCCCTGATTACCGCCCAAAGAGCCTATGAAATGAACGCCAAGGTGATTACCGCCTCCGACGAGATGCTCTCCACCACGAGCAATATGCGGTAATGGCCCGTGAGCGCCGCTCCAGGCAAACCCAAGAGGACACAGGGGGCAGGTGCCCCTCCGTGTAAGGTGAAAACACCATGGTTCACTCGACTGCCATTCTCACCTCGATTTTCCTGCGGGCCGCACTCGCGGCCGCCGGTGTCTTGTGGTTTGCACCGAACGCGCTTGCGACGGAAGACATGGCAACGATCCACCTGAAAACGCCCATAGTGGTCCATGGCCAGACCATAACCCTCGGCGACCTCTTCACGAATACGGGCGGGTCTCATTCGGTGCCCGTCGGACCCGCGCCCGCACCCGGCGCGCGCATCAATCTTGGTGCTGTGGAAATTGGCCGTCTGGTCCGGGATCATGGCCTGGACTGGCCCAATATGAGAAACCTGACCCGCATACCGGTCACCGGCGACAGCCAGGTGGTGTCCCGCCAGGACATTGAACAGGCGCTTGCTGATGCCATAGCGCCGGATCTGGACGGCTCGAATGTCGAGATCACTCTGCTCGGGCGGGTCGATCCCATTCATCTCTCGCCGGACGCTTTGCCCACCATTGATGTGACGATCACGGATCTTGACCGGGACTCCGGCCGGTTCAGGGCCCGGATCGGTCCCATGTCTCAAGGGGGCTCTCACAACGATCAGATCGTGACAGGCCGGGCCCAAAGGCTGGTAGCCGTTCCGGTCCTTTCCCGGACCCTCTCCCGGGATACGGTTATCGGCCCCCGGGACTGGGAATGGAAAGAGCAGCGAGCTGACCGTCTGCCCCGGACCATTCTGCTCGATGGAGAAGAACTGACCGGCCAGGCTCTGCGCCGCACCATTCGCGCCGGCCAGCCCCTGAGACAATCGGATGTCGCCCCGCCGGCCCTGGTGGAGCGCGGAGATCTTGTCACCATGGTAATCCGGCGCCCCGGCATGGAGCTTACGGCCCTTGGCCGCGCTCTCGGAGAGGGGGCAAAGGGCGATGTGATCCGCCTACGCAATACCCAATCCATGCGGATTGTCGAGGCGCGGATCATTGGCGCGGGCCAGGTGGAGCCGGTGGCCGGACCGATCAGGACAGCCCAGCGATAGACCGGCCCACGAGACGGCGAGATCGGCGTCAAGGCGGGTCCCTGGACCCACAAGGGGATACAATGACCATGACCGACACCAGCCCGCACACTCACCGGTTCGGCAGACCGTGTTCCCTCTGGGTAAACCGGATCCTCCGTATGCTGGCCGTGATCGGCATGGGCGCAAGCCTGTGTGCCTGCGCGGCCCTGGATCGGCTGGAGTCCGTTGGCCGGGCACCGGAACTGACCCCCATCGCCAACCCTGTCTCCCGGCCCGATTACACGCCGGTGGCCTTGCCCATGCCCGTACCCGACCAGGAAGTCTATGCGCCCAATTCCCTGTGGCGCACCGGAGCCACAGCCTTCTTCAGGGACCAGAGGGCCGCAAAGATCGGCGACATTCTGACCGTCAACATCGACATCACCGACCGGGCCAATCTGGCCAATTCCACCAGCCGCAACCGCACCAGCCAGGAGGATTCCAACCTGACCAATCTGTTCGGGGTGGAAGGGTCCCTGGCCAATTTTCTTCCGGAGGCGGTCAATCCAGCATCCCTGACCAGTTTCGGCAGCACGACCGCCAGCAGCGGGGACGGTCAGATTGACCGGGCGGAAACCATCGACCTGACCGTGGCGGCCCTGGTGGTCCAGCGCCTGCCCAACGGCAATTTGGTGATTTTCGGACGTCAGGAAGTGCGGGTGAATTTCGAAGTCCGTGAACTGCAGATCATGGGCGTGGTCCGCCCCGAGGATATCTCCAGTCAGAACACGATCAATCACAGCCAGATTGCCGAAGCGCGGATTTCCTACGGCGGCAAGGGCCACATCACGGATCTGCAGCAGGAACGCTACCTGAAGCAGGTCTACGACATCATCGCCCCGTTCTAAAGCCGCTTGCGTTCAATCGAACGGGCTCTGTCGTTCTTGTCGCCCACGGTGCGCAGCCCCTCCGAGAGGGTGGCGCAGGGGCGCAGTCGTGGGCAACGCGGGCTTCAAGCCTTGAAGGATCATCGCCCAGGAAAATCTCCGGCCTGAGCGTTCGCCCGCCATATTGGAGCGTTCAAGACCCGCCAGATCCAACAAGAAATGCCGGACCCGCTGATGCGGGTCCGGTGCCAGGCATTCGTAACCGGAATGCGCTCTTCAATCCGGCCGGCTTCAGTCGTCCCGGTAGACCCGTTCCCGGCGCTCGTGACGCTCCTGAGCCTCCAGGCTCAAGGTCGCCGTTGGCCGCGCGTCCAGACGCTTGAGCGAGATCGGATCCCCCGTATCCTCGCAATAGCCGTAACTGCCATCCTCAATCCGGCGCAGGGCTGAATCGATTTTGGAAATCAGCTTGCGCTGACGATCCCGGGCCCGCAATTCCAGGGACCGGTCCGTCTCGGACGACGCCCGGTCGACAAGATCCGGATGCTGATTATGCTCATCCTGGAGCGTCAGGAGCGTCTCCTTGCTCTCCCGGAGTATATCGTCTTTCCAGTTGAGGAGTTTCTGCCGAAAATACTCCAACTGCGATTCATTCATGAAAGGTTCGTCTTCCGACGGCTGGTAACCGTCAGGCAATTTCACGCCCACGGCGGTTCCTCCCTTCAACCTGGACCACCACCCACCACTGCGGGCCGGAGTATAGGAATCGGCCACGCTTTCAGCAACTTGGAAATACGCCGTAAGACCGCTGTGCTTCGATGTGGCAAAATCCCGCCAGCATGTTGCAGCGCATCAAAAATCTTGCAGCGCAGCGTGATCGTCGCATGTTGAGCCCTGAGGCCCCACACCGGCCCCGTGACACCCTTAAAGACAGCTTTTATATTTGGCCAGTTCTACTTCAGCGCGAAGCTCGATGTCCTCAATGAGTTGAGACAGGGCCGGATCCTCGACCGCCTGCTTCTGGTTGCGCAGCGCTGCCATCAGGCCGCGCAACCTGGCGACTGGAACATCGCCTGCCAATAAGGCGAGGCGAATGTCCTCAAGATGATCGAGAAGAGTGGTGGCCCGTTTCACGGCTCTGCGCCGGCCCGTGGTCGCATCCTCCACCGCGCCCGCGCCTTGCAAGGCCAGAAGGGCGCCCACATCGGCAACCTGCCCTGTCCGGCCCGGCCCGGACGCACCCTGGGAGGGGCCTGCGCTGTCCACTTTGAACCCGGACGCCGCCTTTTTGCCGCCGCTTCCCCGCACGCCGGAAGAGTGAACCCGGCCAGAGCCGCCAACTTTCATTCCATCCCCCGCACCGCGCATCCGTTCTGAGAATCCGATCCAATCAAAGGCCAGCCCATTAGGTCGGCCCGGGCGGGAGCATGACCCGATCACTCTTAAGGCGGTCCTAAGGGAACAGGTTATGGTTGCGCACAAGCACTTTGCACTCCTGACCCGGCACCACCGGTCCTGAGCGCTTCAGGTGATTTGGATCAAGATCGGCTGTGCTAAAGTTGCGCACACTTTCAGGCTAGGCATTGCGCCTTCAGGCATTTGGGAAAATCGGGAGACGGGCATGCGGGGACGGCCACTATCCAGGGCGCGGGCACCATACAAGAGAGAGACGGCATTGAGGTTTCTGACGGCATTCCGGGCATGGGCAGGAGCCATGGGCTTGGTCACCGGGGCGGCAATCCTGTCCGGGCCGACCCAAGCCATGTCTGCCGGGCCGGATCACCAGGGCTCATCCTTAGGCGCGAGCGGATACCGCACGGACCCCACCATATTGTGCGACGGCTTCCCCCAGGTGGATGTGAAAACCGCCGCCGGGTTCTGCATGGGCCTTGTGCTGGACAAATCCGCAACGGACCCATCGGGCAACTACAACATGCTCTTTCCCAGGACGATCCTGCCCCTTCCGGATAGTGATGATTTCATCATCGCCGACATGGGCCGGTGGACCCCGAACAAGGGCAGGCTCTGGAGACTGGTGAAGGATAGGGACGGAAGCTACAGCCTGCGTATTCTCAAGCGCAATCTGGACCGCACCCATGGTCTCGCCCTTGGGCCGGACGGTCTGGTGTATGTGGGCGAAGCGGGCCGGGTCTTCCGGTTCAGTCCAGGGCAGTTTGAGGACACGGTGGAAACGGTGCTGGAGCGACTGCCCGGCGGCCAGGATGGATCCAAGAGCCTCCATCCCCTCACGGATCTTGTCTTCGATAAACAGGGGGCCCTGATTATCGGCGTGGGGGCCCAGACCGATGTGTGCGCCCAGGACACCACCCTGGGCCGCTGTGTCGAAAGCTCCGGCCCTGCTCCCACCGCGAGTCTTTGGCGCTATCCCCGCAATCCCGACGGCAGCTATGGCCCCGCCTTCGAGGTCCTGGCCAAGGGGCTACGCAATTCTCTAGGTCTTGTGGTCACCGGTCAGGGTCGTCTGTACCAGGCGGAAAATGCCTATGATGACCGGGCGCCGGACCGGCCCTATGACGAAATCAACCTGATCGAACCCACCCGCACCCCGGGAACGCCCGGTCACCATGGCTGGCCCTATTGCATGGACAGCACCACACCCACTCCCCTCTGGGCGCCGACGGAGGCCTTTTCCTGTTCAGAGGCAAACCCGGACTATCGTCCTCCTGTCGCGGTTCTGCCGCCCCACAGCGCGCCATTGTCCCTGGTGGACTGGCAAGCCGGTTTCGCGCCTTTTGCCAACGGAGCCCTGGTGGCAAGCCTCCATGGCTATGCCGGGGCCGGACACCGCATTCTGGCCTTTCCCTATGACGACGCGGGCCACCTTGTGGCTGATCCGGATGCGGCCTATCTCATCGACGGGGCCGGCACCAGCACCCTCCAGCCTTTCGACAAGAGCCGGGCGGGAACCGCACTGAAAAGAGCCGTCTATCTGGTTACGGACTGGTCCGCCCAAGAGGGCGTGAGGCCCCGGGGGGCTCCGGTGGGGCTGGCGCAGGCTCGGGATGGCAGCATCTGGATCGTGGAAGACCACAACAAGGCGATCCTGCGGCTCGCCCGGGCGGATGGTGACCGGGCCATGGCCCGCCCCCACGCCTTCGCTAAGGCCGCCCCTCTCCCCCGGTTGACCGCCGCGACCCTGGCCGGACTGGACACCCTGGCCGCGGAGGTTCTCAAGCCCCAATGCGTCGCCTGCCACCAGGACATTCTGGACCATGACAACAGCACCGCCGTGGCCGACGCGCTTTTGCGGGCCGGCTGGATCGTGCCCGGTGCCCCGGGACAAAGCATGTTGATGGATGCAATCAGTGGCAAAGGGGTGCGCCGCCCCATGCCGCCGGAGGCGCCCCTCTCAACGGCTGAAATCGACCAGATCCGCGCCTGGATCGCACGATCGGAGGTCGTGGACTGAGAGTGATCCCCGAGAGAGCCCGCGCCTAGAGCGGCGGGCGCAAAATCACGATCACCATTAAACAGGGTGGCCGCCGCCCTAGTTTTTTCGCTCACGGCGCGAGGCGCCTCCGCGAGGGCGGCGCAGTGGCGCCGGACCGCAGTCGCGGCCTTGAGCATGATGCGGATTAAACGCCTCATGCTCTAACCAGCGACGGGCTCTTCGAACAGATCCGCCAGAACCGGATTATCGGGCTGGGTGAAAACCGCGTCGGAAGACAGGCCACCGAAGTCTACGGACGGGGTTTCTGCGAAACCCACCGCCTGCTCATAGGTGATGGTTCCGTCCTTGAAGACCAGAAAGTCCACATTCCGGATACTGTCATTGCCAAAGAACCCGCTTCGGACCTGAAGGTCCTCTCCATCCAGAATGAACTGGTAGTTGAGGGTGCCATCCGGGGTCAGAAGATTGCCGAGATAACCGGCCGTGTTCACCCCGGCACCACCGTCAATCAGATCATCACCACCGCCACCGACAAGGGTGTCATTGCCCTCGCCACCGTTCAGGGTGTCATCCCCGTCACCGGCGTAGAAATAGGTCCGAGTGAGCAGGCCACCCACAAGGAAATCATTCCCGTTCCCACCATTGATCAGGTCATCACCGCCGCCGCCACCGGCCCGGTCATCCCCCGCCCCGGCCTCGATCGTGTCATCGCCGTTGCGGTCATCATCGGGATCGGCGCCCGGCTGGCCAGCATCAAAGCGGGTGAGATCATACCGGTTGGTGAGGTCTCCATGGATTTCGTCATTGCCGGTGCCGCCGATCAGCAGGTCGCCCAGATCGCCGCCGACGAGAAAATCGTCCCCGGCCCCGCCATCCAGAGTGTCCGACTCCCAGGGATTGTCCACCTGATCGAAGAAGTTCCGATAATCTCCATACAGCGTATCGTTTCCGCCAAACCCGTTGAGCAGGTCGAGACCGGATCGGCCAGTCAACTGATCATCGTGCGCTGTGCCGTCGCGCCGGTCATGACTGAAGCTGCCCATATAGACCAGGGGCTCACCAGCGTTTTCCTCGGCAACGGTCACTGTGACGCTCGCCTTGACGAATTCTCCGTATCCGTCTGTGACCCAGTAGTGGAAGATATCCTCACCGGAGAAACCGAAATCCGGCCGGTAAAGGATCGTGCCATCCCCCTGGTCACTGACCCACCCATGCTCCGGCTGCACCAGACCGTCCACACGGATGGTATCGCCATCCTCATCCCGGTCATTGGCCAGAACATCGATGGTGACGGCGCGCTCAAAGCCGGTCTGCGCGGTCTCACCCAGGGCAATGGGTGCCCGGTTCCCCTCGGGATACTCCCCTAGAAAAATCTCCGCCCGGAACACCCCGTACTGGTTGGACAGCACGCCGGCGCTAGCCTCGACAATGTAGCCCTGCTTGAGAATCTCTCCGGTGAACCGGTCCTGGTAATAGGCCTCCGCGACGAAGGCTTCCTTGCCGTCCCGGGTGAAGTACCCTTCTTCCTGTACGATCCGGACCACATCGTGATAGTCGATCTTGTAGGTATCCGTGCCGGCGGGGATGGGAATGGTTCCCAGGCTGTCGGTTTTTGTCCCTGTAATGACGGCTTCCCGCATGCCGTTGGTGGCGCTGACCGTGAGCGGGTCCACCTCGACACTCAACACCGGGGGCGTTCCCTCAAGATCCTCCGGATCCAGAAATGTCACGAATTCAGGCCAGCGGTTGGTATGGCTTGAGCTGTCCGGATCCGCCTGCTTCACATCGGTCTTGTTGATGTTGAGCAACTCCCCGCCAACAATCACATACTGGTTGACCGCAGTGGCGTCCCGTCCGCTGGGCACAGCACCGGACGTAAAGTTCCCGGCCAGATCATATCCATAGTTGAAACCGTCCACCCGGGCATTGGCAATCACCATGTCGGTCACATTGGTGCCGAAGGAAATCCCTTCGTCGGAGCGGGTGAAACGGGGCGGGTTTTGCAGTCCGACCACATCGAAATCATGCAGTGTGTAGTGGGATGTGTATTCGAAATGGGCGCCCTGGCGCACCTCCCAGGCGGTGAAATCTTCCATGACCGTACGCAGATCATGGCCCTGGTTCGGATTGGCCTTGATGACCTTCAACCCGGTTTCAGACCCGAGCGCCTCGTTGCCTGTGAAATTGTTGATGACCGGAATATTGGCGCCACTGGTTCGGCCCTCGCCCAGCGCTTCGGGTTGATCGAACAGGTCCGGATCAATCGGCGCCGTGTCGCCCCGGGTCATCCAGACATAGCCGGTCCGGGTTGCCGCCGCGATATTGTCATGGGCCTCGACCATGCGGCCCTGGAACCAGAAGCCGTTGCCGGTCCGCGCCAGATCGAAGGCCTGAACATCAGCGGCGTCCTTTTCGAGCCGCTGCTCCCCTTCCGCCCCGATGGCGATGTTCTGGGACCACACACCGGTCTCGTCGCCCTTTTCCGCAACGAAGCCGGCGCCATGGGTGTCGAATGTCGCGTTCTGATGAAGGATGGCATTGGAGGAGTGATGGGCGATCCCCCATCCCGGCGAGCCAAAGACCGCGTTGCCCTCCAGGACCACAGGATTGTCCTGATCCGTGGTGCCCAGACGGTGGAGGTGAATGCCGTAACGCCCCTGCACATTGTCATCCGCCGTGATCTCGCCGTCGGGAATGCTCGATGCGGATACGGAGCGCTCGCTCTTGTCCGTGCGCCCGAGTTCATCGAACGCCACGAAGCGGACATCCACATCGTCGGACCCCATGAACATCACATGGCCCCGGTGATGCACCGCACTGTCCGCGTTGCTCTCCGATGCAATGGTGATGGACCGGGTGTAGTTCGCGACAGAGGTCTTCAAATCACCTCTGGGTGAGGGATGATCATGCTCCAGGGGCGGGTCGAAGAGGATCGTCTGTCCGTCAATGGACAGTATGGTGACCACTTCGTTGGTGTCACCGCGAAAGGCATTCTTGCTGCCGTCCCAGCCCCAGCCGTCATTCTGGGTGCCCGCGATCACGATGGTATCCCCGGCGGCCCATCCCTCAGGCACCGCCGCCAGGGTCAGACTCGTATCGCCGGCCATGGGATCTTCGGTGACTTTCAGATGGGAAACCTTTTCCGCACCGTGCATCTCCACTTCGCCCAGGGAGACGATCCCCCGGCTGAGAAGCTGCGGATCCCAGGCCGTGTCAATATCCCCATTGTCGGCAATCACGATATCGACGGTCACACCGTCACCAATCGGCTGATCCGCGCTGCCGATCTCCAGGCGCCCCTTCGGCGCGACGACCAAGGTATCAACCACCAGCTTGGAGGACACCTCGTGGGAGAAGCTCAATGCGCCGCCGATCCCAACGGTCTTGATGCGCGCGTCACTCTCCCCGTCATAGCTGACGATCATGGTCTGGGGAATGAACACGGTGGCATCGTCGCCGGGTACGGTCCCGGAAGCCCAGGTCTGGGGATCAAACCAGCTGCCGCTCTGGACCGCGATATGGCTCGCATCCGATGGCTTCACCAGATCGAGGGCCGCCATATGCTCCGCGTGGTCACCACTCAGATCAGACAGATCACTGCAATAGCAGACATTTTCACCGGTCTTCGGACATTGCCCGGTGCCCTGATCGCCTTCCGACATTGCCATATCGTAATCGTCCCTCGGAACCGCGCCTCTGGGAGCGCATTTGGATGGGGTCGCAGATGCACAGCCTAGAGAATTATGGGATCCGGGAGCCGCAACCGAGTTACAATGCTTTTATTCGTTGATCCGCCGCCAAGCGCCTCATTGCACACCATGCCCTTCCTCCCAGGTCCCGGCCTCCCAGGTCCCGGCGGCAATTCCTGCCCCCCGGACGGCCCGATCGCCGGGCAGATCGTTCCCCCCGGCTCAAGCCCGCGCCCCCGTGCCCCCTGGAAAACCCTGGTAATCCGCCGATCGCGGCCCTGGCACGTCCTTCGCAATTCCCTGGTCCGGGTCAACAGCGCCAGGGGATTGAAACCATGATGGATCGGGGCGAATGGTGGGCGGTCATGGTGCGGCCGGTCTGGCTGGCAGCGATCATCGCCCTGGGTGTGCTTCTCCTGCCCGCGGATCTTGCCAAGGCCTCCCGCATCAAGGACATCGCGGAATTTGAAGGGATCCGGAACAACCATCTCATTGGTTACGGCATCGTGGTCGGTCTCGATGGCACCGGCGATTCCCTGCGCAACAGCGCGTTCACCCGCCAGAGCCTTGAGGCCATGCTGGAACAGCTCGGCGTGAACACCAGGGGCGAGAACATCAATACCAAGAATGTCGCCGCCGTTCTGGTCACCGCCCAGTTGCCCCCCTTCGCGGTCCAGGGCAACCGGATCGACATCACCGTTTCCACTTTGGGCGATTCAAGCAGTCTCCTCGGCGGCCAGCTTCTGGTCACGCCCCTGCGCGGCGCTGATGGCCAGGTCTACGCCGTGGCCCAGGGAGCGGTCACCGTAGGCGGATTTTCCGTGAGCGGAGATGGGGCGAACGTCAAGTCCAATGTCACCACCAGCGGACGGATCCCCAACGGTGCCATCGTGGAACGGGAAATCAGCTTTGATCTCGCCAACCGGCGGCATCTGCGCCTGTCCCTGCGCAACCCCGACCTCACCACCGCCCGGCGCATGAGCAAGGCGATCAATGCCTATCTGGGTGAAGGTGCCGCCCAGGCCCTGGATCCGACCAATGTCCGGCTCACCCTCCCCGACGGATACAAGGGCGATATGGTGGCCCTGATGACGGATATCGAGCAGTTGGAAGTGCGCCCGGATCTGCGCGCCCGTGTCGTGATCAATGAACAATCCGGCACCATCGTCATGAGCGATGCGGTGCGGGTCAGCACCGTCGCCATTGCCCAGGGCAATCTCACCATCCGGGTCACTGAAACACCCCTGGTCAGTCAGCCGGAGCCCTTTTCCCCGAACGGCGAGACCGTCACCGTACCGCGCACCAATATCGAAGTGGATACAGGCAGTGACCGGAAACTCACTGTCATGAAGGAAGCTGTCACCTTGCAGATGCTCGTGGACGGATTGAATGCCCTGGGCATCGGCCCCCGGGACATGATGGAAATCCTGCAAAGCGTCAAGGAAGCGGGTGCCCTTCATGCGGACCTGGTGGTTCACTGATCATCCTACCTGTCGACCGGACCGGAGCAACCCATGGACACGAGCACCCTTCTCTCACCGGCCATACCCCATTCAGGCGCGGCCCTTTCCAGCGCCTCCCGTGAAGACCGGATGGCGGCCCTTGCCAATCGCATGACCGGCGGCGCCATCCAGTCCAAGGACAAGGCCAGGGCAGCGGCTGAGGAGTTCGAGGCCCAGTTTCTGTCCACCGTATTTGAAACCCTGTACCAGGGCATCAAGACCGACGGGCCTTTCGGGGGCGGACAGGGCGAGGCCATGTTCCGCTCCCTGCTGATCCAGGAACACACCAAGGCCATGACCTCCCAGGGCGGTATCGGCCTTGCGGACCAGATCATGACCGAACTTCAGCGCTACCAGGAGATTTGACATGCCCATCGCCGCGCGGGACGCCACCGACCGGGTGGAACAGCTCACCATCCTGACCGAACGGCTGACGGCCATGCTTGAGACCGAAATCAGTCTGTTGAAAGAACGTCGGCCCGGCGACATTACCAGCCATGCCGCCGAACGGAACAAACTCTCCGCGGTCTACACCCAGGAAATGGCACTGATCGGCAAGGACCGATCCTTGATCGCGTCGGCAAAACCCGCTGTCCTCGCCACCTTCAAGACCATGACCGCCCGCTTCCGGGAGGTCCTCGCCGCCCATGACCGGCTCCTGTCGGCCATGCGGACCGTGAGCGAGGGCATGCTGAAATCCGTTGCCGAACAGGCCCATGAGAAGACACGCACGGTCACCGGCTACGGCAAGAATGCCGCCCTGCGGGCCACCCAGACCGCCAAGCCCGCCGCCCTTGCCCTGAACCAGGTGGTGTAAGGAATACCGGAAAATCCGAGGCTTCAGAACAGTCCGCCGACGGTCGGTCCGCCGCCGAGCAGCCGGTCCAGCCCCGCCTGGTAATTGGCCAACTGCCCCTGAATATGGGCGGGCACAGGGCCTGACAGCTTGGCCCCTTCCTTCAGCAGTGCATCCAGTTCCGGATCCCGGGTCAAGGTGTTGAAAGCCTTGCGCAGGGCAGCGAGGGAATCGAGAATCACCTTGTTGGCATGGGTCGCATCCGTGCGATTGGTCAGGTCCAGGTTGCGTTCCAGGCCAAGACCGAAAAACAGGGGCGCGTTCGGATCTTCCTCATCGTCCCCGTCCAGAAGACTGCCGTCATTGACGATGGTGCCCGCCGCAAGCCCCAGACCTCTCAAGGCATCGTCATTGCCTTCACCGGGGATCAGTTCGATACGCACATTCTCCGCGCCCTCAATGCGTAGCCGGTCTCCTTCGCTCGTGCGCCGGACACGGGCCTCCCCTTTCAGCAGGAGGACATTCTCTACCTTGCGGGCCAGCTCCCGCATGGTGTCATCCGCCTCGATGGTGATCTTTTCCGGCCTGCCCCCGTCCACTGCGACGGAGAAGTATTGCCCGGCGCGCACGGGTCCATGGGCGGTCACGGTGCGGGCCTGGCCATAATCGATTTCACCCTTGGGCAGACCCAGAACATCGAGGACGGAACGCCCCTGGTCCTCCACTGTGATCGACCGGGCGGATGCCATCTTCTCTCGTCCGCCATATTGCTCCGTCCACATATGGGTACCGTCAGCACCATACCGGGCAATGAAACCGTCCTTCGTTCCCCTCAGATCTCCGCCATTCAGCGCTCCCTGGGTATCGCCCCCCAGGATCACATCCCCATTGTGAACGGCAAGGGTGTGAATGTCGTCGGATGCGCCCGTGCCCACATACTGGGTGTATTGGGCCGCAGCCGTCGCGCCTGCATCATTGATCCGGGTAAAGAACCCGTCCCTGGCGTCGTTGTAACTGCCCAATTCCGTGGCCGTGCCGCCAGCGGTCAAGCCTCCTGCCCGGGTGCCCCCCGCCACATAGACCGTGCCGCCGTCCACGGCCAGGGCCCCGATCTGACCGCCGTTCAGATCCCCCAGGGTGATCTCCCACAGGGGGGCCGCGGTGGGATCGGTCTCGCTGAACTTGCGCACCACACCCTTGCCATCCTCCACGGACGCGACAATCAGATTGCCATCCTGGGCGACCGCCACCTGTCCGGCCCGGTCATTGCCGGCTCCGCCGAACTGGCGCTGGTAGACCAGTGCGCCACCGGCATCGAGTTTCGTCAGCGTGCCATCGGTCCCGCCGCCATGGGTCAATCCGGATGCCAGGGCGCTGTTGGTGTACCCCGTAACATAGATGCTGCCATCGGTTCCGGTGGCAAGGCCCAGGGCGCCGTCATCGGAGGTGGGCGAGACCTGACGGGTAAAGAGGGTCTGCCCCCGGGAATCGAGCTTGGTGACGAAGGCATCCTTGCCACCGCCCAGGGCGCCGGTCACCGCATCGCCGGTCACCTGTCCGGCCACGATGACGTTGTCATCCTGATCGATGGCGATGGCCTGGGCCGAAGCGTCATCGGATGCGCCTAAGCTCCGGGTCCAGAGCAACTGCCCCGTGGAGGCATATTTCGAGATGAACGCATCGGTCTCCCCCAGGGGAGCCCCATTGCCCAGATCCACACGGGTTGTGCCCGTCACATAGGTGTTGCCCTGACTGTCCGTCGCCGATGCCTGGGCCTGGACACTGGTATCCTGTTCCTCATCCCCCTGTTCCTCCGGCTCGATACGAGGACCGCCGTCAATTTGGGGCGTGGCGCTGTCGATCCCGGTGAAGCCGAGAAGCTGGCCCGCCTCCCGGTTGCCGGTGCCCGATACACCCGCCACCCGGACCATCGCCGTGGCATTGCTGGCGGAAAAGGACAGAGCTTCCGTGCTCACCCCTTTGATCACGAGGCCGAAACTGTCCGGCGGGGGCTTAGGATCGGCCTCGTCGTCTTCGACTTCATCGGTCTCCCGCAGAATCCGTTCCCGATCGAACCGGGAGACCATGCCAGCGGCCTCCATCTTGCCGTTCATATGCTCCACCACCGCATCGAGGGTGAGATCGCCCGAAATCTCGCTCAGATCCATGGCGACAGCGGTGGTCACGCCGCTTTTGGTGACGGAAACGGTGAATTGCTCCGTCCCGGCCAGCCCGGCCATCGGATCGTTGATGGAGGAAAAATGTACCGGCGGACCGGTGAACTGGGACAGGGTGCGGGGAACGGCGATCTCTCCATCCGCCTGTTTGCGCTTGGCGCCGGCGGTCAATTCAAAATCAGCCGTATCGAGATTATCGATATAGGTCAGAACTTCACTGAGACCGTCCTGGAAGCGCCGGTCCAGCCCCCGCAGCAGAAGGGCCGAAGTATCCTCATTCGCCGCATGACCGGCAATAGCCTGGAGCGTATCCAGTCCCTTATAGATCGCAAACAGCTTGCGGTGATCGGGATGGATATCCCCCCCGCCGAGGGCGGACGATTTCTCGTTGATGAAGGTCGTGGTCGCCAGGGCGTTGCGCAGCTTTTCGTCGGGGCTCGGCAGGCTATCAATGTCGAGCCAGGGGGGCACCGTATCCGTCGGCCCCCGGGCACTGTCATTGTCCCGTGTGGTGGCGGTGTTCTGGGCAGACACGGTCTGGCGCGCGGTCCCAATGGTCGCGTTCAGCCGCTTCGCGTCATACCACCCCGTGAGCAGGTTCGCATCAAGGCCGATCACCGGCAGGAACTCAGTCATGCCAGCCTCCTCCTCCGCCCGGCCAGGGTTCCCGGTCTCCGGGCCCCTATCAACACCGATCAAGCATGGCAGAAAGCGGCTAAGCCCCGGTTAAGACTTCCCGCCGTCAGCGCCGAGGGTCGACGATACAAAAAGACTGCTGGACTTGGCGGGCGGCATAATCCTGTTACTGTCCGGCAACCATACGATGCGGGGCGAGAGGAGAGCGGGAATGGATGCCAATGCGGCCTTACGGACCAATGACCTTGGTCGTCAGATCATTCGCCAATTTGAATGGGTGGGCCTAGAGGCGGATCTGGAACCTGGAGGCGCATGGGTGGTGGGGTTTGGCCACACCAGCACCGCGGCCCAGGGGCAGACCATTGGCGCGGACGAGGCCGAGACTCTTTTCGAGGCCGATCTCGCCATTGCCGAGGACATGGTCCGCAACGCCGTAACCGTCCCCCTTAATGAAAACGAATTCAGTGCCCTGGTGTCCCTGGCCTTCAATATCGGGCAGGACTCCTTCTGCGGCTCCACGGTGCTCAAAAGGCTCAATCAGGGGGCGCGCAATGCCGCCGCCCAGGCGTTCTTCTGGTGGAGCCGGACCGATGACGGCGATCCGGACACGCCCCTGCCCGCCCTCACCAGCCGCCGGGCCGCAGAGATCGCCCTGTTTCTTGCCCCCGTCGAATTGAACGGCCAGGGCCGGATCGTGCCGCCCTATGAACACCCGTCACCCAGATCCCGGGGCACCCTGCGCAGCCGGACGATTTTCAGCGCCGTGGTGGCCGGTGTGGCCTCTGTCATCGCTTTCATTCAGGAATTCGCCCGCCTTGTGGACCTGTTGAATCCGAACAACCCGGCCATCCGGTCCGCCATCGAATTTCTGCTGAACACGCCGCCCCATGTCTATCTGATCTTTGCCTTCGTCGCGATCATCGCCATCGGCTACATCATGTTCGACTACTGGCGCGACATGCACGACGAGTCCCTGGGCTGACCGTCAGATCCGTCTTAAGCCCCTGTAAGCATCCCTGCCCCACGGTCCTGGCCCATCACAGGACCGGCAGGGATGGAGCCCATGGGGCAAAAAGCGTTCGCAAAAAGACCTTCAGGACCAGGAAAGGCTGACAGGCTTCGGCGCACCGGCATGGCCCTGGTCCGCCAGGGCCGGCTTCAGGATGCCATCGGGCACTTCGAAGCGGCCCTCGCGCACAGTCCCGATGACTGCGAAACCCTGTTCCAGCTCGCCAACACCGCGCGGCGCATGGGCCTCCATGAACCGGCCATCGGGTTCTATCGCAATGTCCTGGCCCGGGACCCGGGCCGCCGGAAAGCCATTGTCAATCTTTCCAACACCTGCCGAGAGGCAGGCCGTCCGGACGAGGCCGTCAGCCTGCTGAAACAGGCGATCCACGGGGCGCCGGATCACCCTGACCTGTGGCTCTCCCTCGCCAATGCCATGAGAGACCTGGAAGACCGGGCCACCGCACGAACCTTTTTCGAGGAAGCCCTCCGTCTTGACCCGGAGTATGGCGCGGCCCTTGCCAGTCTCGCCGACCTGGATCTGGAAGAGGGCCGCCTGGATCACGCCCTGGAGGGCTACGACAGAGCCGTCCACCTGGCGCCCAAAGCGCCGCAGATGCGGCTGAACCGGGCCCTCGCCCTCCTCCAGGCCGGACGGCTTGCCGAGGGCTGGCGCGATTATTCCTGGCGGCACAAGGCAGCGGAGCGCCCGGTCCAGCGTCTCCACCGGCTCAAGCACTGGCGTGGACAGCCCCTCAAGGGCCGCCCCCTTCTGGTGATGGGAGAACAGGGGGTGGGCGATCAGCTCATGTTCGCGGCCCTTCTGCCCGCGCTCCTTGAAAGGACCTCTACGGACCATATCGGTGTTGCCATGGACTGCGAGCCTCGCCTTGCCCCCCTCCTCTCCCGGAGCTTTTCCCAGATGCGGATCGAAGGCTGGCACCTGGAGGACCGGCCGGATGCCTGGCACATCTCCTATGACTGGCTTGGCGGTGCGCAGGCGGCCCACTGGGCAGTCATGCTCGGGGATCTGCCCGGTCTGTTCTGGCCGGAGACCCCGAGCCTTCGTCCGCGCCAAGCCTATCTTTCCACGGACCCGCGCCAACGGGCCCATTGGGGCGCGTGGCTGGCCAGCCTCACCCCCGACCACCGGCCCCGGATCGGTCTGTGCTGGCGCAGCGGCAAGCGCACGGGCCTGCGGGCCGGTCACTATGCCCCCCTTTCGTGCTGGACCGAACTCGCCCGCACCCTCCCCGGACCGATTGTGGCCGTTCAGTACGATCTGGATACAGATGAGCATTCCGCCTTCGAGACCGGTGCCGGCGTCCCCCTTCACCGCCCGCCCCATCTGGACCAGAAGGCCGACATTGACGGGGCCACCGCGCTGCTCAGCCAGCTCGATCTGGTGATCACCGCCCCCACCGCCGTGGCCTATCAGGCCGCCGGAGCAGGCACACCGGTGCTGCGGCTTCAGCCGGTTGCGCCCTGGACCTGTCTCGGTCTGGAGCAGGATGCCTTCGCACCACTGATCAACGACGTGATCGCGCCATCACCGGGCCACTGGGACAGTGTGTTCGATGAGGTCAGGCAGCGGGTCCAGTCCATGGCGCCGGATCCTCCGACATCCTCTGTTCACTCCATTTAACTCTTTATTGACCGCCCTTCGTCAGCCTTCCACCTAATCGCAACATTTGCCCGTCCGGCCTGTGGCCGGTCCGGGTGCTCACGGAAGGGGCAGGAATGGGACTGTCGCGCATTCTGGTATTTGGCGCCACGGGCACCTTGGGCCGGGCTATTATGGCCGACGGCCAGGCACAGGGCCTGGAGATGATCGGGGCGGCCCGGCGCAACACCACCCATGTCTGTGATCTGACCGATCCGGCCAGCATTACCCGGGTGTGGAACGCGGTCCAGCCCCATGTGGCCATCAACGCCGCAGCCCTGGTGGACATCGACGCCTGCGAAGCCGATCCGGGTCTTGCCCATGCGGTCAACGCCCATGCACCTGGGATCATGGCAAAGCTCGCCCGCGAGACCGATACCCTCCTGGTACAGATCTCCACGGACCAGTTCTACACCGGCGACGGCATGCGCCCCCACGCGGAAGATGAGCCCGTCACCCCGGTCAACGCCTATGCCATGAGCAAGCGGGCGGGAGAAATCCTGGCCTGCACCGCTCCGGACCATCTGGTGATCCGCACGAATTTTACCGGTTTCCGGGGCTGGCAGAACCGTCCGACCTTCGCGGAATGGTGCGTGGATGCCATCGTCAATGACCGGCATGTGACCCTGTTCACGGACTATTTCACCTCCACCATCGATGCGATCACCCTGAGCGAAGCCATGATCGATCTCATCGATGTGGGCGCCCGGGGCATCGTGAACGTCGCCTCCCGCGAAGTGTTCAGCAAGGCGGACTTTGTCCAGGCGCTCGGGGTGCGGTTCGGCAAGATCCTGCCCCATGCCCGCCTCGGTTCCGTGCGCAGTCTGGATAGTCTCCGGGCGGACAGCCTGGGCCTGGATGTATCCCGTGCGGAAGAGCTTCTAGGCCGTCCCCTTCCCGCTTTGGCCGATGTGGCCCATGCCCTTCACCGGGCATCTCTCGCGCAGACGGAGAGTTCATGGACTACGACACGTCTTTCAGCGTGAACGGCCAGGAGGTGGCCATCGACCGGCCCACCTATTTCATCGCCGATATCGCCTCCAACCATGACGGGGACCTGGAACGGGCGAAAGCCCTGATCTGGCTTGCCCGGGAGGCCGGCGCGGATGCAGCCAAGTTCCAGCATTTCCTCGCCAGGCGGATTGTCAGTGATCGGGGCTTCCGTGTTCTGAAGGGCAATCAGAGCCACCAGAGCGGCTGGAACAAGTCCGTTTTCGAGACCTATGAAGACTATGAAGTGAACCGCAGCTGGACCGAAACCCTGGCGGCCACGGCGGCCGAGGCGGGCATCCACTTCATGACCACCCCTTATGACGTGGAGGCCACCACGGAAATCGCGCCCCTGGTGCCCGCCTTCAAGATCGGCTCCGGCGACATCACCTGGACCGCGTCCATCGCCCATATCGCGCGCCAGGGCATGCCCGTCTTCATGGCCACCGGCGCCGCCGAAATGAAGGACGTGACCCGGGCCGTCTCCACGGTGCTTGCCCATAACCGGCAGCTCTGCCTGATGCAATGCAACACAAACTATACCGGTGATCTGGAAAACTTCGCCCATGTGAACCTCCGGGTCCTGCAGAGTTATGCGCTGACCTGGCCCGGCCTGCCCCTGGGACTGTCAGACCACACGCCGGGCCACGCCACCGTGCTCGGGGCCGTTGCCCTGGGGGCCCGGGCCGTGGAAAAGCACTTTACGGACGATATGAGCCGCATTGGTCCGGACCACGGCTTCTCCATGACCCCGGCCACGTGGCGGGAGATGGTGGAGCGCACCCGGGAACTGGAAGCGGCCCTTGGGGATGGCATCAAGCGGGTTCAGGACAATGAACAGGACACGGTGGTCATCCAGCGCCGGGCCCTGCGCCTGACCCGGGATCTGGAGGCCGGTGCCGTTCTGCATGGGAACAGCCTGGAGCCACTCCGTCCCGCGCCTAATGGTGCTCTTGAACCCTGGCTTGAACCCAAACTGCTTGGCCGTCGGCTCAAGGTGGCCAAGGAAGCCGGAGATGCCCTGTTCATCACCGATTTGGAGGATACCCATGATCTGTGCTGATCATACCGGCCTGCGCGCGATCCGTCGGGACGATCTGCCTCAACTGCTCGACTGGCGCAACGATCCCCGGCTCCGCCGCTACTTCCGGGAAGTGCGGGAACTGAGCCCGGAGCACCAGCAGAACTGGTTCGAGCGCTGCGTTCTGGGGGGTGATCACCAGGTCCGCATGTTCGCCATTGTCCGTCTGGATACGGGGGCGCTGATCGGCGCCTGCGGTCTGACCGGCATCGACTGGCTGCGCCGCCACGGGGAACTGTCCCTCTATATCGGTACGGATGCGGTCTATTGCGATCATACCCACGCCCCGGAAGCGGTCCGGCTGCTCCTCGGCCATGGTTTCGGCGACCTGGGGCTGAACAGGATCCATGCGGAGGTTTACGCCTTCGATGACGGCAAGACCGCCCTTCTGCGCCGGACCGGACTGATCGAAGAGGGGTGTCTGCGCGACCACCATTGGAGCGGTGGCCGGTATTGGGATGCCCATCTGTTCGGTATCCTGGCACGGGAATGGTCTCTTTCCCGCACCGGCACGGGCACCGGAAACACCGCGTCAACTCAGGCGGCGACACCGGCGCGGGCAGCTCCGCCGCCATCATTTGCTCTGAACGCAGCATAAAGACGTTCCGCCACCAGCCAGTCCTCTTCGGTGTCGATATCCTGCGCCATGTGCCGGGGCAGGACGATACTCAGCGTGCCTTCCGGATACAACATGGGCATGTCCAGGAAGCGGGCCGTGTCCCAGAAATAGAACTGACCTGCATCGTGGAAAATCTCGGGCAGATCGTTGCTGCGGGTGTTCCGGTGCTCGGGCCAGACCATATTGACCCCCCCGGCCCCGTCCCGGGTCATCCCCCGGTGAACCGGAGCGGGAAAGGATGTCACCGGAAACGTGCACGGAGCACCAGAGGCGTGTAAGAGGTCATGGGCCTCCTGGAGCCAGGACACCTGGATCAGGGGCGTGACCGGATAGAGACAACAGACGGTGGCGGGCGGGCTCTCTCCCTGTTCCCCCAGTTCCTTCAGGGCATGGATGATCACATCAACGGTCACCGTATGGTCATCCGCCAGCCGGGACGGGCGCACGAACGGGGTCTGTGCCCCTGCCCGACGGGCTTCCCGGGCGATATCGGGACAGTCCGTGGAGACAATCACCCGGCTGAACAGCCCGGAAGCGCGGGCGGCTTCCACAGCATAATGAAGAACCGGCCGTCCCTGAAAGGGCCGGATGTTCTTGCGGGGAATGCGTTTGCTCCCCCCGCGGGCGGGAATGATGCAGACCGAACCGGCAGCGAAAGACATTGGGGCAAATCCACCAGCCATTGACACCTTAACCGTCACTATACGCCCTGGACCCTAAAGGACCCTGAAGCCGGCGTGCCTGGGCACGGATCCGGCACATCTCTCCTGGGAGCGCAATCATGTCCGACACCACATCCATACCGCCGCAGTTGAGCGGTCTTCAGCTTCGGGATTTTCGCAGTCCGGAGCCGGATCTGAACGGCGCCAGCATCCTGGTGACCGGCGGCACCGGTTCCTTCGGTCACGCCTTCGTGCGCACTGTCCTGGAGCGGTTCACCCCCCGCCGCCTGATCGTCTTTTCCCGGGATGAGCTCAAGCAATCGGAAATGCAACAGGTCTTCCCCCCGGCCCAGTTCCCCGCCATGCGCTACTTCATCGGTGATGTGCGCAATCCGGCCAGGCTGGAAATCGCCATGCGCGATGTTGACTATGTCATCCACGCCGCGGCCCTCAAACAGGTTCCGACAGCGGAGTACAACCCCCTGGAATGCATCCATACCAATATTTTGGGTGCGGAGCATGTGGTCACGGCGGCCCTGCGTACCGGGGTGCGCAAGGTGGTGGCCCTCTCCACGGACAAGGCAGCCAATCCGGTCAATCTCTACGGGGCAAGCAAACTCGCCTCGGACAAGATATTCGTCAGTGCCAATCATCTGTCCGGCGGGGGCGCACCCCGCTTCTCCGTGGTGCGTTATGGCAATGTGGTGGGATCCCGGGGCAGCGTGATCCCGTTCTTCCAGAAACTGATTGCCGAAGGGGCGACCTCGCTTCCCATCACCGATGAGCGGATGACCCGGTTCTGGATCACTCTGGATCAGGGGGTGAATCTGGTGCTCTCCACCCTGGCCATGATGCGCGGCGGAGAGGTGGTGGTGCCCAAGATCCCCAGCATGCGGACGGTGGACCTCGCCCGCACCCTGGCACCGGGCCTGCCCCATCATATCGTCGGCATCCGGCCCGGGGAGAAGCTCCATGAAATCATGGTGCCGGAGGACGATGGCCGGGCCACCCTGGAACTGCCGGACCGTTACCTCATCCTGCCGCCCCAGATGCCGGACCTGACCACGGCCTACCGGGAAGCGGGCGCGACGGAGCCCGGTCCGGATTTCTGCTATGCAAGCCATACGAACCCGGAACACCTGGACGCCCGAGCCTTGCAATCCATGCTGACCACGGCGTTTGCCGCATAGAGTGGGAGGCGGGAAACCGCTTTGTACACCTACAAGCGCGGTGGAAGCCATGATCCTGCTGCGGATTAACCGAACAGGGACAGGATAGCCTGGGGCGCCTGGTTGGCGATGGAGAGAGACTGGGTGCCCAATTGCTGTTTCACCTGCAAGGCCTGTAACCGGGCACTCTCCACCGCAAGGTCCGCATCCACCAGATTGCCCACCCCCTTGTTGAGCTGATCCCCCAGATTGGTCAGGAAGGTGGAGTGGGTTTCAAGCTGGTTCGAGGCACTGCCCAGCCGCGCAAGGGCCGCATTCACATTGGCAAGGCTCGTATCCACCGCCGTGATCGCGGCCTGGGCCAGGGAGACGCTGGTGATCGTCGCGGTGGTCGTGATGGTGACGATCGACCCACCGGCGCTCATATTCTCCGTGTTGACCGTAATTGTGTTGGCAGCGTCGGCACTGGCCAGAACCGAGACCCCGGCCGACAGGGAGCCATCGAGCAGATTGGCGCCGTCGAACGCCGCATTGTCGATGATGGTGGAAATCTGATCCAGAAGGGCCCGGAAGTCCTCGTTGATCGCCGACCGGCTCGCGGTGTCGATGGACATGTCGCTTGCGGCGACGGCCTTTTCCTTCATCTGGATGAGGAGGTCCGAGACGGACTCCCCGGCCGCCAGCGACACATCCACGATCGAGGTCGCCCTGGCAATGCTCTGCTGCACCGCGCCCAGGGATCCGATGTCCCCGCGCATGTTCTGGGCAATGGCGTAGACGGAGGAGTTATCCTTCGCACCGGCGACTTTCATCCCCGTACTGATGCGATGCTGAACCACTTCCAGATCCTTGCTGGTCGCGTTCAGATTTTGAAGAGCGATCATTGCCGAGGCGTTGGTGTTGACGCTCATGACCATGGGACCAGTCTCCGTTCTCTTTTGCCGTCATGCCGGGCCAGTTCTGGCCTGGCGGTCACGCAGCATAGGAGCAAGGACCGTACCAATCCCGAGCCTCAGATCAGGCCATTGATTTCATTGGGATTTCACTGGGGGCGGGCGGCAAATTATGCCCGCACCCGCAAATGGAGCGGGCACGGATGACCCGCCGGATGCTCCAGGGGGCCGTTTTTGCCGGTTCACCAAGACCTGTGGCGGACGGAGCGATGTCCGGTCATCCCCCCGTCACCCGCCCCCAGTCACCATCCCCCCAGTCACCCTCGCACGTCACTCCTTCGGCTCCTCCAGGCCCAGGGCCGCCGGCGCGCTGGCCCGAAGCTGGAACTTGAGCACCTTGCCCGTGGCGTTCCGGGGCAGGGCCTCGGAAAACAGGATGTGGGCGGGCTGTTTGAACCGGGCCAGGCGGCCGTCACAGTGGGCGCGAATGTCCTGAATGGTCAGGCTCGCTCCTTCCCGGAGCACGACAATGGCACAGCCCACTTCGCCCCACCGCTCATCGGGCACGCCGATCACCGCCACTTCGCCAATCTGGTCCAGCTCATAGAGCACGTTCTCCACTTCCGCCGGATAGACGTTCTCACCGCCGGAAATGTACATGTCCTTCAGCCGGTCCTCGATAGTGATGTACCCCGCCTCGTCCTGGCGCCCGATATCCCCTGAGCGAAACCAGCCATTGACAAAACTGTCCGCATTCGCATCGGGACGGTTCCAGTAACCCGGCGTCACCACCGGTCCCTTGAGCCAGATTTCCCCCAGGGAGCCCGTGGGCGCTTCGGTCCCGTCCTCCAGCATGATCTTGATCCGGCAATGGGGCAGCGGCTTGCCGGCGGAGCCGATCATCCGGGGAATGTCCCCCTTCCCGATGACGCAGCCCGAGGCGGCATTTTCCGTCATGCCATAGCCTTCCTGGATCACGATCCCGCGCTGATACCACCATTCCACCAGAGGGCCGGGGACGGCTTCCGCGCCCGCCAGGGCCGCGGTCAGGCGGGAGAAATCCGTCTCCGGATTTTTCGGATGGACCTTGAGGGCATTGTAGATGGCGGGCACGCCGAGGAAGTGGGTGATACCCAGGTCAGGGTCGTTGAAGGCATCCAGGGTCTGTCCCGGTTCAAACGCCCGCTGAATGATATTGAACCCGCCCACATAAAAGATCTGGGACCCGAAGACGCTGAACCCGCCGATATGAAACAGGGGCATGACCGCAAGATTCACCGCGTTCCGGTTCACACCGGCGAAATGCATGCCGTTCACCGCCGTGAACAGCATCATCTTGTGGGTGATCACCACGCCCTTGGGCCGTCCGGTGGTGCCGGAGGAATACATCAGCATGCACTGATCATCCAAGGGCTGTTCCAGGCTCTTTTCGAGCAGGGGCTCGGCACCGGCCAGCAGGTCTTCATACTGGGACGCGCCGCCCATGCCATCCGTTGCCACCCACCGGGCGGGCGCGGCGGACGCTGCGGATTGGGCCTGGGCCGCTTCGGCGGCAAGGTCAGCAAACGCATTGTCGTAGAACACCACGGACGGGGCCGCATCGCCGATGATGAAGGAGAGCTCCGGGGCGGTCAGCCGCCAGTTGAGCGCCAGACTTACGGCACCGATCCGCCAGGTGCCCAGAGCCATCTCGAACACATCCGTCGAGTTCATGGCCAGGAAACCCACCCGGTCCCCCCGGCGCACGCCCATGGCGGACAGGGCTGCTGCGACCCGGCCCACCCGCTCATTCATCTGGGCATAGGTGTACCGGCGCCCGGATGCCAGATCGAGCTGGGCCGGTGCATCCGGTGCGGTGCGGGCGTGGTAGGCGATCCAATCATCGGCAAGAAGAGTGTCCATGGGCGCGTCCATCCGGTCTTGTTCTCAAAATCGGCCCATTCGCTGGAGCCGCTCCTGGAACTAAAGACAATCCCGGGCTTCTTGTAAAATGCGCCCTTCACCCCTCCCAGGCTCGTCTCCCGGAACGCCCAAATCCCCTACCCCACGGAACGGCAGCCTGAAAAACAAAGGGGGGCCAAAAGGCCCCCACCGAAGAGTGTTCGCTGCGCCCGGTATGGTCTCAGGACCCCCGCTGCAAAACAAGCGTGCTCCAGCCCTCAAGACGGCGGCGGGCCTCCAGGGTCAGTCCTCGCGGACGATAGGCGGCCAGCACCCGGTCTTCCTGGGAGTCGAGCAGACCGGACAAAATCAGGTGCCCGCCCGGAGAGATGATTTCCGTCAGTTCCGCTGACAGCTTGATCAGCGGGTCCATCAGGATGTTGGCCATGACCAGATCGAAGGGAATACCGCGGCGCACTTCAGAATGGCGCGTTCCCGGCGCCGTGTAGTGGCGGATGAAGGGCGCCACGCCATTGGCCCTGGCATTGGCTTCGGCCACTTGTACGGAGTCCGGATCCACATCCGTGGCAATCACCGGAATGGCAAAACGCTTGGCGGCGGCCATGGCGAGAACCCCAGTCCCGCAGCCCACATCCAGGACCCGACGCGGACGGTTCGTGGTCCCCAGGCGGCCTCTCGCCAGGGCATCGAGGGCCAGCAGGCAGCCCCGGGTGGTTCCATGATGACCGGTCCCGAAGGCAGCCCCCGCTTCAACCCGCAGGCCGATATCGCCGGGGCGCAGGGCGTCCGCGTCATGGGAGCCATAAACCACGAACCGGCCCGCCCGCACAGGCTTCAGCCCCTCAAGGGACATGGCCACCCAGTCCTCTTCCGGAACAGGACCGGCACCGGCGAACAGGCGCTCGTCATCTTCGAGCAGATCCAGGGCGGAGCGGGCCTCGCACTGGCTTTCATACATGCCTTCGGCCCGCCATACGCCCGGGGTCGCTGTTTCGAAGAAGGATACCGCCGGGGACTCCGGCATGGCCGCATCCGCCCAGAGAGCCGCGATCCGCTGCGCCGAAGGGCGCTCACCGTCAAAAACCGTCCGCCACATTGCTCCACTCTCTATCCAATTGGCCGGGAGGACCGGCCACTACCCCTAAACGCCGCTGCCGTGGCTGCAAGCAACGTTCCCCATGAACCATGTCCCGTGCCCTGGCTCTGTGACCCGGATCACGCACACCGATCGGCCTTTGGCACATACCGGCTTAACGGCTGAGACCGGCCAGTCCTTCCGGTCTGCTTTATCCCCTCCCCCGAGGAGCGCACCCATGACCGGGCGCGCCGATAGACTTTCACTGTTTCTTAACCTTTGGAAGCCGCTCGTTCCACAAAACTTGAGATCACCCGTTTTTCCCCCGCCTTCTCGAAATCGACGGTGAGCTTGTTCCCCTCCACGGAGCGGACCGGCCCATAGCCGAATTTCTGGTGGAAGACCCGGTCGCCGATCTTGAAGTCCTCCTGAGACGGATCATTAGTGGTCAGGAGATTGGGCGCGTGGTCGATCACCGGCCCCGGTCCCCGGCGTCCTCCGCCCATGCCAGCATTGGCTTCCGCAGCCTGCAAGGCGGACTGGGCCCGTCGCCAGCCCGGTGTTTCATAGGTCCGCTCGAAGGCATTGACATTGGCGAACGGGTCGGCGAAGGGCGCAGGGGCATGCTCTGCCTCTACATGCTCCGGCGGCAGTTCCCCGATGAACCGGGAGGGGATGCAGGGCTGGGTGCGCCCGTAAATCATCCGCATGGTGGCGTAGGAAATGATGCTGCGTTTGCGCGCCCGGGTCAGGCCCACATAAGCAAGCCGACGCTCTTCCTCGACACCCTTTTCCCCGTGCTCGTCCATGGAGCGCTGGCTGGGGAAAAGCCCTTCCTCCCACCCCGGAAGAAAGACCGTATCGAACTCCAGACCCTTGGCGCCGTGGAGGGTCATGATGGTCACCGCATCATCTTCCCCCGCCTGCTCCCGGTCCATCACCAGGGCCACGTGTTCCAGATATCCCTCCAGGGAGTCGAACTCCGCCATGGAGCGCACGAGTTCCTTCAGGTTTTCGATGCGGGCAGGAGCCTGGGGAGACTTGTCCTTGTCCCACATTTCCATATAGCCGCTTTCATCCAGGATGCGCCCGGCAAGCTCCGTATGGGACACAGTGCTTTTCTCCTGGGCCCAGCGGTCGATATTGCCGATGAAGGCGGCCATGGCCTTGGCCTGCTGGCCTTTGAGGAGACCCCGCTCCAGCAGGCGGCGGCTTGCCTCCAGATAGGGCACATCCTCTTCCCGCGAGAGGCCGGCGAAAGCCTGGCGGACCTTGTCCCCGAGTTTGCGGGAGGGCACGTTGAAAATCCGCTCGAAGGCCAGACTGTCGGAGGAATTGGCCACCAGCCGGAAATAGGCATTGGCATCCCGGATTTCCTGGCGCTCATAAAAGCGTGGACCGCCGATCACCTTGTAGGGCAGACCGATGGCGAAGAACCGGTCTTCAAGACTGCGCATCTGGGAACTGGCGCGCACCAGGGTGGCCATGGTCTTGTAGGCCTGACCATCCTTATGGAGACTTTCCATCGTGTCCGAGATGGTTCTGGCCTCTTCCCCGTCATCGAACACCCCGCGGACGAGGACGGGCTCGCCTTCATTGGCCTGGGTCCATAGGGTCTTGCCCAGCCGGGCCTTGTTCGCTGCAATCAGGCCGGAGGCCGCGCCGAGAATCCGCGCTGTGGATCTGTAATTGCGCTCCAGACGGATCACCGAGGCGTCCTTGAAATCCTCCTCGAAGCGCAGAATGTTGTCCACTTCCGCACCGCGCCAGCCATAGATCGACTGGTCATCATCGCCCACACAGCAGATGTTCTGGTGCTTCTGGGCCAGGAGACGCAGCCACAGATACTGGGCCACGTTCGTGTCCTGATACTCATCCACCAGAATATACTGGAACCGGTCCTGCCAGTCCGCAAGCAGATCCGGGTTTTCCTGGAACAGACGGACGCATTCCAGGATCAGGTCGCCGAAATCCGCCGCGTTCAGACGTTTCAGGCGCTCCTGATACTGACCATAAAGCTCGATCCCGCGGCCTTCGGCAAAGCGCCCGGCTTCCGCCTCGGGCACATGGGAGGGCTGCCAGCCCTTGTTCTTCCACCGGTCCAGAAGGAAGGCGAACTGGCGCGGGGGCCAACGCTTCTCGTCGATCCGCTCTGCCGCGAAGATCTGCTTGAGAATGTTGATCTGGTCGTCTGTATCAAGAATAGTGTAATTCGAGGTCAGACCCACCAGTTCCGCGTGGCGGCGCAAAATCTGCGCGGAAAGGGAATGGAATGTGCCGAGCCAGGGCATGGCCGCGCCCATCGCACCGGCCCCCATGGCATGCATCAGGGCCTCGATGCGCTCCTTCATCTCCCGGGCGGCCTTGTTGGTGAAGGTCACCGCCAGGATGCGGTTGGGCCAGGCGGACCGGGTGGCCAGGAGATGGGCAATGCGGGTGGTCAGCACCCGGGTCTTGCCCGTGCCCGCCCCGGCGAGCACAAGAACCGGCCCGTGGAGGGTTTCCACCGCCACGCGCTGCTCTTCATTCAACGCACTCAGATAGGCAGGCTCCGCCCCCATGGCCGGATGTCCCGTCCGCCCGGCCGAAGTCCCGTCGGACCCCTCGTCGCGTCCCGCCGATGGATCCGTGGGCGCGGTCTGGTCCAGGTCGGTGCTGTCGTCCAGTTCGAACGGGTCATCGAAGGGGTTGGACATGGATTTCCTTATTGGTCTTCTGGGTTGGCCTTCTGGGAATGCTCTCGGGAAGGGTCGGCACGGTTTTGCGGGCAGAACCCGGCGGGACCTACTGGTGATCCTCGATATTCGCGCGGACAAGGGCGTTCTTATAGACGACGAGGGCGGCTTTGTAAGTGACGATCCCAATCACCTCGCCGTTTTCCACCGGCTCCACCACGGCGATCAGATCCAGCCCGTAGTCCTCAAGGATTGTGAGCACCTGTTCAAGAGACGCGTCCGGATCCACCGTCGGCACGGACCCATCGGGCATGGGCACTCCGCCCGTGACTGGCTCCATCAAGTGCCGGACGCGGATCGTGGTCAAGAACGAGGTAAACGTGCCGCCGGTCAGATCCAACCCGCGCATGGAGAGTTGCCATTGGAAAAAGCTGTGGCCCAGGGCCGCCTGGGTCACCCCCGTCGCAATGGACGCGGAAACCAAAAGCCCGATGGTCAGGGCATAGCCGCCGGTGAGTTCAAACAGAATAAGGGTCGATGAAATGGGCGCGCCGAGCACCGCCGCCGCCACCGCCCCCATGCCCACGAGGGCATAGAACACCATGGAGGTAACCTGTCCCGGCGCCGCTTCCCCCAGGGCCAGACCGAAGGCCGCCCCTGCCAGGGCCCCAAGCTGCAAGGATGGGCTGAACACCCCGCCACCGAACCGGGAGGCCAGGGTAATGGCCGTGGCCGAAAGCTTGACCACGATCAACACCAGGAGCAGGCCGATGCCGTAATCCCCCCGCAGGATCGCCGTCACCGTCCCATAGCCCACCCCCAGGATTTCCGGGAAAGCCACCGCGATCGCTCCCACGACAAGCCCGCCCAGGGCCGGCCGGAGCCAGATTGGAAGCGGCATCCGGGAAGCCCCGATCTCCGCGTAGCGTACCGACTGAATGAGGGCCATGGCAATCAGGGCGGCAACGAGTCCCAGGGCGGCGAATGCGGGCATTTCCAGATAGGAGACCAGGGCGTGATCCGGCACATCGAACACCGGCCCCTCACCCCGGAACACGGCCCGGGTCACCACGGTGCCGGCCACGGACGCGATCGCCACCGGCGCGATCGAGCGCAAGGCGTAGTTCTGGAGAATGATCTCAAGGGCGAACAGCACACCGGCAATCGGGGCATTGAAGGAGGCGGATACGGCCGCGGCCGCCCCACAGCCCAAAAGCATCCGGGTATACCGGGGAGGCAGCTTCAGGACCTGCGCAAGGGCCGAGGCCAGGGATGCGCCCAGATGCACCACCGGCCCCTCCCGACCGGAACTGGCCCCGGCGCCGATCGACAGCATGGACAGACCCGCATGGCCGAAAGCTGCCCTGAACGGCAGACGGCCCATCCGGATATGCCGGGCCTCCATCACATCGGCAATCCCTGCGGGACGGTTCCAGCCAAGCAGGAAGAGAAGCACCCCGACCAGAAGGCCGCCAAGGGCCGGGGCCATAAGGATCTGCCACCAGGGCACATCGGTCAGGGCGGAGAGTAGATCCGGGGAATCGGACCCGAAGAACAGGCGTTGGACCTGGCGGATGCCCACCCAGAACAGATTGGCGGCAAACCCCACACTGATGCCGACCACCAGAGCCCCGCACCAGACCACAAGCTGGCGCTGGCGGATCACCACCGCCCATCGCCGCCGTGATCCCCAAGCCCCAGGGGATCGGAAGGGTTTTCCTTTGCGCGGCGCAGGCCTGTTGGGCCGGGAAAAGCGGAACCGGGCCCGGGTCATCAACCGGCCTCTTTAATTACACTGGCCGATGGATGGATCGCCGCAGACCCTCCCGTCGGTCCAGGTGGCGCCGGTCAGGTCGGAGGACAGCAGGTCGGCGCCGTCGATCCGCGCATCCAGGAAAATCGCGCCCCGGAGACTGGCCCGGAACAGCCGGGCCTTGCGCAGATCCGCTCCGGTGAAATCAGCCCTGTCCAGCATCGCGCCGGTAAAGTCGGTCTCCCGCAGATCCGCATCCCGGAACCGCGCCCCCTCGGCCTGGACGGAAATGAACTTCGCCCGCCGGGCCTCCACCTTGTCAAAGATCGTGCCGATCAGGCTGGAGCGATGAAAACGGGCGGCCCTCAAATCGGCCCCCGTCAGGTCCTCCCCGTCCAGACGGCGTTGCTCCAGATAGCAGCGCCGCCAGTCCACATTGGCCTGGGCCACGTCGGTACAATCCGCCGCAAGGGATGGGGCCGGGGGCCCAAACAGAACGGCGGCAATGGCGGTCAAAAGGAATGCCGGTAAAATGAATGGGCTGATCGCGCGCATCACGTCTGGTCGTCTCCCGTCTCTTCAGGGCCAGCTCGTTTGCCGCCATGATTTTTGTGGCCAGTCATTCCGGAGACCGGGGGCTTGGCGCCGCTGACCTTCGAACTGGCGTTTTTGGCACCCACGGCAGCCGGATCCCGTGTGGTCTTGTGGTCAAGGCCCTGTTCATCGATCCGGTGGCCCTCATGGCGCAGAGCAGCCTTGGCTGCGTCATGGGCCGACTGGTCCCGTTCCTGGCGTGTCCGGCCATGGGCCACCCGGTTTGCCTGAGCCCGGTCGGCCTTATCCTTTCGGTCCCGGTTCTTCCGGGCCTGACGCAGGTTGATTACGGTTGCCATGGGTTTCCTCGCATGTCCGTTTTATACGCAACATCCAGGCCGGTGTCCCCCCGTCACCTTTCACCCATGGCCTGAGCCCGGGCGCGGCCAGCCGATTTCAAAGCCCTAATTCCGACCAAAACAAACTTGACCAACAAGACCGGCCAACCCTGGAGCCCGGGCCATGGGAATTGCGCAATCGCCGTGGTATCGCTCGGAACGCGCCGTTATGATGCGACACAAGCAAGGGGATCTTCAACGCCTTGCCCGCTGGCCGTGGATCCGAGGGGAATAAGGGCCTTGGAGCGGGGACGATCGGCCACGGGGACACTGACCCTTCTCCAGAAAGGGCACCCGTTTTGAAGACAGGCGTGGCAAAACGGTCCTCGCAGTGATTGGGGCGAGCGAGCTTAACTGAGATGAGCGCGCTTGTTTGAGATGAGCGACCTTGGGGGATGCGCCGGATGTGGGCACCGGCGCTGGCAAACAGATTATAGTGTGGAGGGATGACGTGGGCCGCATTCTGACAATTCTGGCATTCGGTATCGCGCTCCTGCTGACGGCGGGACTGATCGTGCCGCCGCTGCTGGACTGGTCCCATCTGCGTCCCCGCATCGAGAGCGCGGCCACCGAATTGACCGGGCTGGAGGCCGCCGCTGAAGGCAGCATCAGCGTGCAGATGCTGCCTGCCCCCGTCGTAACCGTCCGTAAGCTGCGTCTGGACCTGCCGGACGATCAGGGGCCGGGCGGGATGACCATCGACTCCGCCTCCGTCGAAGTCCATTGGACCGCCCTTGTGGGGGCATCCGCCCAGATGACGGGCCTGACCCTCGACGGTATTGCCTACCACACTGCATCCCACACGGAAGAAAAGACCGGCACCGTGAACGAAGCCGGTGGTCTGCCCGCCAAGGCCCATCTCATTCAGGCCCACCTCATTCAAGACCGTATTACCCAGGCCCGCCTCACCATGAACCGGCCCATGCGCGTCACCATCCGCGACGGTGAGATCCGCGAGGCAGGCAGCGAGCCCTTCGCCCGGGACATTGATGCGGAATGGCGGCTTGGTGAGATGGAAGAAACCCTGTCCATTGAGGGCATCTTCAATGCCGTGCCCGTGAGCTTCAACGGCTCGGCCCGCAATCTCGACAAAAGCCCTTACGATCTGGACGCGGAGCGGGCGGCCCGCTGGCGTCTTGGCGCCGCCGACGGCGAGGCGGCCCTGCGGTTTACGGGAACGATCAAGCCCGGCCGCACTCTGCCGCTGGACGGCGAATGGACGTTGACCGGGAAAGGGCTTGCGCCCGTCTATACTCTGGCCACGAGCCTCCTCGGCCTTTCGTCCGAGGACGTTCTCAACCACCCGGATCTGCAAAACAAAGCCAATATCCTCAACCGAACCATCGAACTGGAAGCGCAGACCGCAGAGGCGCCGGACGGTCTCAAGATTGCCGACCTGACCCTTCACCTGGGGGCCCATGCTTTTCAGGGTGAAGGCCTGGTTCAATTCGCCGGCAACGGCCCCGCCTCCGTGGATCTCGATTTGTCGATCCCCACTTTGGCCGTGGAGCAGGCCTTTGGCCGTTCCGTCGGAGTGCCAAGCCTGTCCGACCTCAAATCCATGCTTCTGCCCCTCCCCATGACCGACGGGCTCCCGGACATCGCCATCAACACCACGCTCACCGTCTCCAGCCTGTTGTGGAATGAGTCCGTGATCCAGGGGGTGGCCGTTGGCGCGGCCGTCCGGGAGCGGATGTTTGCATTCACCCGCCTTGAAGCGGATCTGCCCGGCGGCGCGGCCATTGCCCTTGCATGGGATGGCGCCAAGGAGGCTCGGGCACCGGTCGCGGGCCAATGGGAGGGTCGTGCATCGATCAGAGCCGGCCGGCCCAGGGGCTTTATTTCCTGGCTCGGTCTGCCCGTGGAGCGGGCGGCACCGGGCACCCTCAAGGCGCTCTTCCTGGAAAGCACACTCAGCCTGCGGAATGACCGGCTGACCTTGGCTGATCTGGACCTGCGCCTGGGCGATGCCCGCGCCTCCGGCCAGGTGGATGCGGGCTTTGGGTCCGATGCCGTGACCCTCGCCCTGAGTGGCGGGATCGAGAACGCGAACCTGGATGGCTTCACCCCGCTCCTGCCCCTCGATCCGGCGGCCACGATGGCCAAGCCCATCCTCGCCCAATTCAATCTCACCGGCCGGGACATTGTCCTGAACGGCCAGGACATCGCCACCGCCGCCCTTGAGGGCACAGCCTCTCTGGGCGGCGGCACGGATCATGGGATCGGCATCAACACCCTCGACCTTACCACCCGGTCCGGCGTGCGCCTTTCCGGCACCATGACCCTGCCCGCCGCGGGAAGCGCCCGCCAGCAGAATGACGCACCGGGACAGGCCCGTTTTGATATCGGCGCACCCACCCTGGATGCCGTGCTGATTGCCTTGGGAGCGACACCGGACTGGGCTCACCGGATCACCGGAACCGGCCCTAGCGGCGAAACCGATGCCCTGCCCGTCGCGTTGCGTTTGCAGGCGGATCTTTCGGGCCGTGACGCGGACATTGCCCTCACCGGACAGATCGGCGAGGCGGATGTCGATGTCCAGGCAGATCTTCAGCTTGCCGATGGAACACCCGTGACCGCCCTGTTCCTGGAACGGGGCGCCCTGCCCGCTTCCGGCGATCTCACCCTCAGGATCCAGGGCCCCGACGGCGACTGGCTTGCCCGTATTGCCGGGCTGGAGGACGAAGCAGGCCGCGGCCCCGGATCTCTCAACACCACGGTCTCCTTCGCTGACGGCGCGGGCAAGGCGGATCTCGCGCTGACCACCGGCGCGGTCAGCGCATCCTTCACCGCGGACCTGACCCTGCCGGAAGGATTGTCCACTAAAACTCAGCCAGCGGACCGATCCGGCGGCAAGCCTGCGCCGGCCGCCAAACCCCTCACATTCGAGGGCCGGGCCACCCTGCTCGCCCCTGGACTGGGCCCGGTGACGGTGCCGGTCGCGCTCGTCAGTCCGGTCAAGGGCACCCTGTTCGGCGACGCGCCCCCCTCCCTCACCTTCGATGGAGTGGAAGGCACTCTGGGGGCCTCCAAGCTGACCGGATCCATCGCCGCCACCCGAAGGCCATCCGGCGAACCTGAAACGGACGGGGAAGCCGGTACCCGTCAGGGTCCGGACCAATGGCATTTTTCCGGCGACCTCGCCATCGACGCGGTGACCATCGCCCCGGAGCGGATCGGCGATCTGGACCGCAGCCTGGACCTGACCGATGCCAATGCCACCCCGCCCTGGTCTCTTGAGGACCTGCCCCTGGACTGGATGGGCGCTTTCAACGGAGATGGCGTGATCCGGATTCTGGCCCTTGAGGCCGGTCCCGTGACGCTCAACGACCTCACGATCCCCTTCACCCTGAACAACCGGCGTCTGACGATCACGGATGCAGAAGCCCGGTTCAGGGACACTAGCGTGGAAAGCACGGTCTCCGCCGCGTTGAGCCCCACCGGGAACCTTTCACTCACCCTGTCCGGTGCCGTCACGGGCGCGGAGGCGGCATCGCCTGTGATTACAGCCACCCTGTCGACCCTCGGATATTCCGTCTTCGATCTTGTCTCCCGTCTTCAAGGAACCGTGTCCCTCGATAACCTCGCCGGCACGATCACGCCCTTGAACGTGGAAGCCTTCCGCACCGCCTGGCCGAATGTCGTGACACTGACCGCCTTCGAGGAGGCCTTGGATACGGCCCGGACCGGGGGGGAAACCCGGGTCGAAAATGTTTCCGGACAGATCGCCATCAAGGACGGGATCGCGGCCCTGGAGAGGGTCAGCGGCACCTCGGGCGCGGGGACCGTCGCCTGGACCGGCAGTGTCAACCTGCCCTCCAACACCCTGGATCTGATCGCCCGGTTCGCCGTGGCCGAAGACAGCAACCCGCTCCAGTACCGGATCAGCGGTGCGCTCGGCGCCCCCGCTCGCCGGGTGGATGGCGCGGATCTGCGCTTTGACGCCGCCCTCCGGATCCGGGAACTCAAGGCAGATCGCATCACCGAGGAAGACCTACCCGCCGGGGTGTTGGAGCTTTTGCGCATCATTGAGGAAGACGGCGAGACCAATCCGGGCGAGGACTTGGAGGACACCGCAACCGAAGACCAAAGCGACGCAGACCAGGGTCCCGGAGAGGAGCAAAGCCCCCGAGAGGAACAAGGCCTTGGCGAGGAACAGGGCCTTGGCGAGGAACAGGGCCTTGGCGAGGAACAGGGCCTTGGAGAGGAGCAGGGCCTTTAACCCCAGCCGTCCCTGATCCCCGCTGTCTCGATGAATCGCTCCCTCGCGATGGGCACGGGCCTGGGCTAGACTTCCCACTGAACAGCTATCATTTTGTTCGGATTGGGAGACCGTCCATGGCCGTCATGTCCATTGCCCGGCTTTTCGCCCACCAGGCGGAAAAAGACCCGGATCGTCCCGCGCTCACCTATGATGGCGTCACCCTGACCCGCCAGGACCTGGAACGCCGCACAAACCGGCTGGCCCGGGCCTTCGCGGCGTTCGGCGTCACCTGGGGCCGGATGGTGACCATCGGTCTGCCCAACAGCATTGATTTCTATGAGGCGGCCATTGCGGCCTGGAAAGTGGGCGCGATCCCCCAGCCCGTCTCCGCTCGCCTGCCCGTCGGCGAATTCCAGGGGATCATGGATCTGGCGGATCCCGCCCTCATCGTGGGCGGTCCGGAAGGCATCGAGACGAGCCGCCCCCGCATCCGGGCAGGCTATGAACTCCCGTCCGCCCTCGACGACAGCCCCCTTCCCGACACCACCTGCCCTTACTGGAAAGCCCCCACCTCCGGTGGAAGCACGGGACGGCCCAAACTCATCGTGGCCGGACAGGAAGGCGCATTTGATCCGGAGGAAGAATTTATCGGCATGAAGCCGGACATGGTCCACCTTGTCCCCGGACCGCTCTATCACAACGGCCCTTTCAGTTTTTCCGCACGGGGATTGTTCATGGGTCACCATGTGGTCCTCATGGGCCGGTTCGATGCGGAACAGACCCTGGCGGCCATCGAGGAATACAGGGTCAACTGGCTGATGCTCGTCCCAACCATGATGCAGCGGATCTGGCGCCTGGATCCATCCGTGCGCGACCGGTATGACCTGTCGTCCATAGAGCAGATCTGGCACTTGGCCGCCCCCTGTCCCCCCTGGCTCAAGGAAGCCTGGATCGAGTGGCTGGGCCCCGATCGGATCTGGGAGCTTTACGCCGGCACCGAGGCCCAGGGACGGACCATCATTTCCGGCAGTGAATGGCTGACCCGCAAAGGCAGTGTCGGCAAGCCGGTAAGTGCACGGATCAAGATCTGTGACGAAAACGGCGACACCCTGCCTCCCGGTGAAGTGGGCGAGGTGTTCATGCTGCCCGACACCGGCCAGGGATCCACCTATCACTATATCGGCGCCGAGCCGAAGGCCCGGCCGGACGGTTACGAATCCCTGGGCGACATGGGCTATGTGGACGAGGACGGATACCTCTATCTGGCGGACCGGCGCACGGACATGATCCTCAGTGGCGGGGCGAACATCTACCCGGCGGAAGTGGAAGCGGCCATCGACAGTTTCCCGGGGGTGCGCTCCTCAGCCGTCATCGGTCTGCCTGATGATGATCTGGGCCAGCGGGTCCACGCGGTGGTGGACGCACCCGAGCCCGTGGATCGGGACGCCCTTCTGGCCCATCTCAATGAGCGGCTGGTGCGCTACAAGGTTCCGCGAACGCTGGAGTTCGTCAACACCCCTTTGCGGGACGATGCGGGGAAGGTGCGCCGCTCCGCCTTGCGCGCGGATCGTCTGCCGAAAGAGGAGCCATGAAAGCCCCCTGCCCTCGTCCAACGATGCGGCTCGCCTGACCAATCCAGGTCAGGCCCTCTCCTGCTCAAGACCTTCAGGATTCTCCGGCGAGGGTGATCCAGTCATCCTCGCTCAGTACCCTGAGGCCCAGGTCGTTGGCGGTCTTGAGCTTGGATCCCGCGCCGGGACCGGCGACCACCAGGTCGGTCTTTTTGGACACCGAACCGGAGACCTTGGCCCCCAGCGCTTCCGCACGGGCCTTGGCTTCGGACCGGGTCATCCGCTCCAGGGTGCCGGTGAAGACGATGGTCTTGCCCGTGATCTCGTGGCCGCCGGAGCTGGCCGCCACCGGCTCGTCCTTCACGCCGGCATCGAACAGGGCCGCGATGGCTTCCCGGTTATGGGTCTCCCGGAAGAAATCGATAATCGCTTCCGCCATCACCGCGCCCACCCCGTCAATGGCCAGAAGGTCCGCCCGGGCATCATTCACCGGTTGCGTTCCCGCCGCTTCCTGATGATCGGCATCGGACTGGTTAGGAGGGGTCTCTTCCCCTGCGTCAACGGGATCTGTGTGCTGTCCCGCCTCGACCATTGCGCTCTGGAACATATCGAAACTGCCATAGGTGCGGGCCAGAAGCCGGGCCGTGGTCTCACCCACATGGCGGACGCCCAGGCCAAATATCAGCCGGTCCAGGGGGATCGACCTGCGCGCCCGGATCGCCTTGAAAAGATTGCCGGCGGATTTCTCCCCCCAGCCTTCCCGATTGGCCAGCCGGGCCAGCTTATCGTCCTTGGCCCCGCCGTAGCGCTCTTCCAGAAGGAAAATGTCCGCGGGCTGTTTGATCCATCCGTCCCGCCAGAGGGCCTCCACCTGTTTTGCCCCCAGGCCCTCGATATCGAAGGCCTTGCGGGAAACAAAATGCTTGAGCCGTTCCACGGTCTGGGCCGGGCAGATCAGACCGCCGGTGCACCGGCGCACCGCATCCTGGCGCCCGGTGGCCGGATTGGTCTCCCGCACCGCCAGACTGCCGCATTCCGGGCAGTGATCCGGCATCGCGAATGGTTTTGCGCCCTTGGGTCGCTCTTCTTCCACCACACGGACGATCTGGGGGATCACATCCCCTGCCCGCTGCACGATCACCGTGTCGCCGGGGCGGACATCCTTGCGGGCGATCTCATCTTCATTGTGGAGCGTGGCGTTGGAGACCACCACGCCGCCGACGGTTACCGGGCGGAGCTTTGCCACGGGGGTCAAGGCACCTGTGCGGCCCACCTGGATATCAATGGCCTCCAGCACGGTGGGCGCCTGTTCGGCAGGAAACTTGTGGGCGATGGCCCAGCGCGGCGCCCGGGACACAAAGCCCATCCGCTGCTGCCAATCGAGCCGGTCCACCTTGTAGACCACCCCGTCGATGTCATACCCCAGTTCAGGGCGCTTACTGATGATCTCATCGTAAAGAGCCAGAAGGGCCTCAACGCTCGAAACCCGGCGGGTCAGACCGTTGACCGGCAGCCCCCAGGCCTTGAAATGCTCCAGCACACCGTGGTGACTGTCCCAGGACAGATCATCGGGCCGGCCTTCCAGAACGCCCCAGGTATAGGCGAAAAACCGCAAGGGACGGGACCTTGTGATCTCCGGGTCGAGCTGGCGCAGGGACCCGGCGGCGGCATTGCGCGGGTTCTTGAACTCGGGCTTGCCCGCTTGCGCCTGGGCCTTGTTCAGGGCTGCGAAATCCTCATGGGCCATATAGACCTCGCCCCGGATCTCGATGATCTCCGGGTGACCACGCCCGGCAAGGGTTTCCGGAATGTCCCCGATGGTGCGCAGATTGGCGGTGATCGCCTCCCCCTCGAAACCGTTGCCCCGGGTGGCGCCCAGAACAAGCCGGCCTTTTTCATAACGCAGGCTCGCCCCCAGGCCGTCGATCTTGGGCTCGGCCACCATGGCCACCGGCTCCGTGTCCTCAAGACCCAGAAACCGGCGGATCCGCTGGACAAATTCCGATACATCCTCCCCGTCGAAGGCATTGTTCAGGGACAGCATCGGCACATCGAAACGCACGGTACCGAAGGCCGCCACCGGTTCCGCGCCCACACTCAGGGCCGGGCTGTCTGCACGCTGAAGGTCAGGGAACCGCGCTTCAATGGCGGCGTTGCGCCGGATCAGGGCATCATAATCCGCGTCGGACACCACCGGATCATCCCGCTGGAAATAGGCCTCGGCCCATTCGCCCGCCCGTTCCGCAATGGCCTCGAGTTCGGCTTGCGCCTGCTCTCTGGTCAGTGCGTCCACATCCGTCCCGCCATGGGGCGTCGCCCCGCTCCAAGCGCCGGCACTCATGCCATGCCTCCACCGTCTCGCTCTGCTCAGCCCCCCGCCGCCGCTGCCTGGGGATCCTGACCGCCAGAATCCGCCTTGCGGCCGCCGGCAGTCCCGCGGGTCTGGTCTTTCTTTCGATCCTTGGCCCGCCTGGAGCCGCGCTGCCGGTTGGTGGGCCCATTGGACGGCCCGGAAGATGGCACAGCCGTTGGCCCAGCAGCCGGGCCGGATCCAGGCCTGCGGCCAGCGCGTCCAAGCCCGCCCTGGCCGCCACCATGGGGCTGGGCCCCGGGGGCCAGCAGCTGTTGGGCGGCTGCCCGGGCTTCCGGGGTCACATGCTCACCGGCGAGCATCCGGGCGATTTCCTCACGGCGGTCCTCGGCGTCCAGGAACGCCACCACGGTTCTGACACCATCGCGGCTGGTGGCTTTCTGTATCCTTATATGGTGATTGGCCCGGGCCGCCACCTGCGGCGCATGGGTGACCACCAGAACCTGACCACACCCGTCCTGCGCACCACCGGAGCCGGTAATGGCCGCGAGCCGGGCCAACCGCTCACCCATGGCCGCCGCCACGGCACCGCCGACACCCTGGTCGATCTCATCGAAAATCAGGGTTCTGGGCGGGCGTTGCCGGGCAAGCGTGACCTTGAGCGCCAACATGAACCGCGCCATCTCACCCCCGGAGGCGATCCGGCTCAACGGTCCGAAGGGCGCCCCGGGATTGGTGGAGATTTCAAAACGCACCCGGTCCCAGCCCTCAGCCCCCCACTGCTCCTGGGGCAGAATCTCGAACCCGGTGCGGAACCGGGCCCGGCCCAGCTTGAGCGGAGCCAGTTCCCCAGCCACGGCCTCGTCCAAGACGCCCGCCGCCTTGATGCGGGCCTGGGACAACCGGTCCGCGGCCCGCTCATAGTCCTGCCGGGCCCGGGTCAGGGCCGTCTCCAGGGCTTCCAGATCAGCCTGCCCGGTCTCGATCGCGGCCAGGTCCGCCTCAAGGTTTGCATGCATGCGGGGCAGGTCCTCAACGGCGCACCGGTGCTTGCGCGCGGCTGCCCGCAAGGCAAACAGGCGCTCCTCCACCTGCCCATGGCGATCGGTATCGAAGGCCGACCCGGCCAGCATGGTTTCCAGCACCCCCTGGGCTTCCTCCGCCTGGGACAGGGCGTGGTCGAGGGCTTCGATCGCCGGCATGGCAATGGCCCCGTGCTCAGCCCGTTCCAGCCGTCGCAGGGCCGTGCCGATCCGCTCACCCAGACCACCGCGCCCGCCCAGGGCATCCAGAGCCTCCTGGACATCCTCCCTGATCTTTTCCGCGGTCATGCCCCGGCGGCGTTCCTCCGCCAGTTCCGTCTCCTCCCCGGATCGCGGGTCCAGCAGACGCAATTCACCGCACAGATGGGTCAGGGTCTCCCGGTCCGCCTCCGCTTCGTTCAGCCGTGCCCGCCGCGCTTCCAGAGCTTCACGGGCGTCCCTCCAGGCGGCAAAGGTCTGAGCCGCCACCGCCTTGAGCGGACCGATCCCGTCCGCCAGATCAAGCAAGGACCGGTGACTGGCAGGATTGAGCAAGTCCCTGTCATCATGCTGGCCGTGAATGTCGAGAAGCAGGGCACCGGCACGCTGAAGCAAGGCGGCACTCACGGGCTGATCGTTGATGAAGGCCCGGCTGGGCCCGTCCGCCCGCTGGACCCGCCTCAAAATGACCTCACCGGCCCCAGCGACGGGCTCCCCCTTGCTTGGGGGCCGGCTGTCCGATTCGTTCTCCTCTCCCTCGCCAAAACGCAGGTCCGCTTCTGCCAGCAGCGCCCTGACTGGATGATCGTGTCTTACGGTGAACCCCGCCGTCACACTGCCCTGACCCGCTCCATGGCGCACCAGCCGACGGTCCGCCCGCCCGCCCGTGGCCAGACCAAGGGCATCCAGCAGGATGGATTTGCCCGCACCGGTCTCACCCGTCAGAACCGTCAGGCCCTGATCAAGGGTGAGGTCCAGGGCATCAATCAGAACAATGTCGCGGATAGAGAGAAAGGACAGCATGGCACACGCTCTCACTCTGTTCAGGCAGGGGTGTACGGAGACACAAATGTTCGTCTTATGTTCTAAATGCCATGAACAAAGCAGGTACGCAAGCCCATATTGGAGCACGCGAAAGCGCGCCACAATTCGGTAAGACGGCCAGGAGATGAGGACGGCCCGTGACCGCCGCGCTCACCTTGAACGACGGAAAACTCGAAATGGGGCGGACCGACCGCAGATGATGCAGAGCGCAACCGGCCTCCACCCCAATCGGAACCCGGCGATCAGAAAATGGCGTTCAGCCAAGAGCCGCCTTCGGGCGTTTTCGTCGGATTGAGATTACGGGTCACCAGGAGGTCATAGCTGTCCTGGTACCACCGGTTACCCGGGAAATTGTGCCCGAGCACAGCTGCCGCCGCCCGGGCTTCCTCCAGCACACCAATGGACAGATAGGCCTCGGTCAGGCGGTGAAGCGCCTCCGGCACGTGGGACGTGGTCTGGTAGTTCTCCACCACATTCCTGAACCGGTTGATGGCCGCCACATGGTGGTCCTGCTTGAGGTACCAGCGGCCCACTTCCATCTCCTTGCCCGCGAGGTGATCCCGGGTCAGGTCGATTTTCAGGCGTGCGTCCCGGGCATATTCACTGTTGGGGAAACGGCGCACGATTTCGCTGAGCCCCTCCAGGGCTTTCTCGGTCATGTTCTGATCCCGGCCCACGTCCGAGATCTGCTCATAGTAGGACACGGCGATGATGTAATAGGCGTAGGCCACGTCTCGGTTGCCGGGATGGAGGGAAATGAACCGCTGGGCCGCCAGAATTGCGTCGTCGTAGCTGTTGCTCTCGTAATAACAATAGGCGGCCATCAGCATGGCCCGCCTCGCCCAGATGGAATACGGGTGCTGGCGCTCAACCTCGTCGAACCGAATGGCAGCCTGAGAAAACCGGCGCTTGTTCATTTCATCGACGGCGTTGTTGTAGAGGTCCTCCACGGAGGTCTCGACGTATTTGATCGGCTCGGTTTTCTTGCCAGCGCAAGCGGCAGCGGTGAGCCCGATCAGACAAATCACCAGGGCCCGTCCAAAGGTTCGGCCTGCCGCCGCAAGTCCGCCCGCTGCTGCAACTCCACTGGAAAGACCGCCACCTGTGTTCACAACCCGACTCGGCATGTTTTCGCCATCCACTCCTGAGCGCCCATAACTGTTGCACTGTACGGCCTGGAGCCGGTCCGGAGCAATGACCCAAGCGCGCTCACTTTCGGGTGATTGTCGGTCTTTACGTCGTTTTGACGCGGCGTCGGCGTGTTTAAGGGGTTTCGTATTCGGATAGGATTTGCCATCCAGATAAATCGGTCTAACTCAATCTTCTCAAGCGTGTGATGTCAGGAGCCGGCGGCCACGTCGGAAAATCAATATGAGTGAGACAGCAACCCGTACCCCTCGGCTCGCCAAGCGTGTCGACGAATATGTGGGTGAGCGCATCCGCCAGCGCCGCACGCTCCTGGGCTTGACCCAGGAGCAGTTGGCGACGGCGTTGGAAATTTCCTACCAACAGGTTCAAAAATATGAAACCGGCGCCAACCGCGTGAGCGCCGGTCGGCTTTATGAGATTGCCAAACACCTGGACGTAGAAATTGGCTTTTTCTTCGACGGCCTGGAACCTGGTTCGCAGACACAGCCCCTACCCCATGGCGGACGCAACCGGGCCATGATCGAACTGGTCCGGAATTTCGGCGAGATCAAAGATCCCCTCGTGCGCAATGCCGTGTCCAGCCTGGTGAAAAGTCTCTCCCTGCGCAGCGGCGAGGCCGCCCCAGAGGGAGAGGCAACCGCGGAATTGGAGCTGCCCGAGGGCGGGCACAATAACGGCGACGCCAGGGATGCCTATAACTGAGGGATGCCTATAACTGACTGAGGCCGGTCCCCTTCGCTCAGGAGTGGTTGTTTCAAATTCGCCCGGATGCGTCTCTCATCGCCTGTCCGGGCACTCAACGGTTCGGCCTGCCAGCTTATGGGCCAACCAGCTTATGAGCCGGCCCGCTTACCTGCCAGCCCGTCGCCGGGTTTCGGCAAAATCCATGACCTGTTCCCCGTCCCTGGTTTCCCAGCGCCATGCACCGGGCGTTGCGAAAAGCTTGTGCAACAGACGGTTGTTCAGATCGTGACCTGAGCGGCGCCCGGTAAACCGCCCAAGGATCTGGCCGCCCCCGAGCCCCAGATCCCCCAGGGCATCAAGAAGCTTGTGGCGGACAAATTCGTCCGGATACCGCAGTCCGTCTTCATTGAGCACGGCGCCATCGTCAATGACGATGGCATTGTCCAGGGAACCGCCCCGGGCAAGGCCAAGCGCCTTGAGCTGCTCGACATCCTTCAGGAAGCCGAACGTCCTGGCCCGGCAGATTTCCGTCTTGAAAGCGGCACTCGAGAGGTCGAATCCATACCGCTGTCGCCCGATCACCGGCGTATCGAAATCAATCTCAAATCCGGCACTGAAACCATCGGCGGCCCCGCCTTCCGGTCCGGCAAGGGGCGCAAGTTCTGCATATTTCGGCCCGTCCTCGATGCTCACGCTTTCCAGGATGCGCAGATAGGCCCGAGGGCGATCGGAAATCGCGACACCGGCACATTCAATCAGGAACACGAAGGGCGCGGCACTGCCGTCCATGATCGGGATTTCCGGGCCGTCCAGGGTGACTTCCAGATTGTCGATGCCACAGCCCACCAGGGCCGCCATGAGATGTTCCACGGTGGCAACGGACGTGCCCGCAGCATTCGCGACCGTCGTTCCCAGCATGGTCTCGGTCACCGCATCGTGGCGCGCCTGCACTCTCTCGTCCCCTGGAGCGGCCGTTTCGGCGAGATCACTCCGTATAAATACAATGCCGGTGCCGGTCGCAGCGGGCGCGAGGGTCATGCGCACAAGCGCACCGGTGTGCAGACCGATGCCGCTGCATTGCACGGTGCCGTTCAATGTGGTTTGAAACCCGGTATTCAACCCGAAAAGTGCGCTCACGATTTTTCCCTCAAACTCTTGTCGGCGTCTGGTATCGCCCGCCCCCGCCAATGGCCACCCGCACTGGTCCCTGTCTGCGGTCTCGTGGTTCAGCCCGGACATCTGCATCCCACTCGCGACGTGGCCGATTGCAGATATCAGGACCACGAGAATCACGAGCACCGCAGGGCTTCTCGTGGCGCTTTTGCCTCTGTCGCTTGAGTGGTGAGCGTGCCGCCGACTGGGACCCAAGCGTCAGAGCCGCTCCACCAGGTAACTGAAATGCTCAAACCCGTGGTCTCCACTTGACCTCAAGCATTAGAGCATGAGGCGTTTAATCCGTATCATGCTCAAGGCCGCGACTGCGGTCCGGCGCCACTGCGCCGCCCTCGCGGAG
>CAZLPU010000008.1:72065-82674 GCA_964561475.1 uncultured Alphaproteobacteria bacterium | reverse complement strand
GACCGCAGTCGCGGCCTTGAGCATGATGCGGATTAAACGCCTCATGCTCTAAAGCACGGCAGGAAACCCATGACAGCGATGAACGGGTCCAATGGGACGTCCAGGAACGGTCACCGGAACGGGCCCGTCTCCCACCGGCTGACCATGTTCACGGGGATTGCGCTTTGGGGCGCGGTCGCGGTCTTCCTTCTGCTGCATGTGGAAGACACACTGGACAGCGAGGACACCACTCTTCTCTGGCACCTGGTCAATCTTGCCATCATGGCAGTGATTTCCGGCCTGATGGCCCATGGAGCGGGGTGGCTTCTGCGCCAGACCCTGGGTGCCCTGTTCACCGCCATCGAGTTTTATGAAGGGGCCCTGGTGGCTTTGCTGGCGGCGGGGGGCTTTCTGGCGCTCCAGTATCTCCTCGGTGTAAGCCCGGAAAGCTATCAGCACCCATTCGTTTCCCTGTTGTTCTGTTTTGTCCTGGCGGCCCATTTCACTTGGTGCGGACAGTTCACCATCATCCGGTCTGTGCTGTTCTGTCTGGTGACGGCCTTTGCGTTCCACATGGCGGTGGATCTCACCGCCCGGGCTTATGCGGAATGGGAGGTGGATCTGACGGTGGCTGGTGCCATCGGCGGCGGCGCGGGTGCATTGCTGTCGTTCCTGGGCTACTGGCCCATCGCCAAGGGCTTCCGCCATCCGCTGCCCCTGGTTCTGGCCACGGTGGTGTTGAGCGGGGTTGCCGCTGCTGCATTCACGTACACCGTTGTCGGGGGCGATCCGGGCAGCAGTGTCAGTTTCGGCCCCTGGTTCCCCGTAGCCCTTTTCCTCCCCTGGCAACTCCTCTTCGCAGGCGCCATCTTCCGCGCCATGAACGCCTCCCGCTAAGACGGGGAGCGGTGCGCATCTCCATTGGCCGAAAGGCCTACACGATGGCGATTGATCGACGGTTTATGTATTAATCGTCAGTCTTGGAAGTATTCATTGGTTATCACTGCGGCTTTATTTGCTGAAATAAAAATGATTGGTCCAAATTGTGGGTGATTGATCAGAGAGTTTTGCACGAGATTTTTTTTCATTCGCGTCAGCATTATAGAAGCCATGAACGGCAAACCTCGGTTAGAGAATCACCCAACAAAAACACTTCCACAAAGCTTTTCCGATAGCATTCAAAGCGGCTTTTTACTGGTGTGCGGTAATGTCGCGCCCGATTGCATGGGCCTGACACCATCTCTTTTTGGTCATAATTAGCGGATCGTAATGACGGCCAAGTATGGAACATCAGCAGTCACTCGAATTCTTCTCACGTCACGCCGCGCCGATTGGGAGATTTTGAATGTTTGAATGGCTCCGTCGCCTGGTCAAGAAACCAGAAGTCATCACCGAAGCAGAACCGGTCCCTGAAAGTTATCTTGACACTGGTGTTCATGATCCCAAGCTGATCCCTTTCGGCGTTGAGAGAACGGATCCGGACTGCGAAACCGACGCCTTTTGGACCTATTCCGAGCAGTACCCGGACATTATCACCGAGGGGGACCTGAACCCTCCGCCCTCCATGGGATCTCCTACATTTGTCTGGCATATGGGGCTTTGGCCGAAACGGGCGCCGGGCGAATATGGTTTCGGTGAAGATCAAAATCCGAATGATCTCGATGATGACTATTACAATCTCTTCGATGGCCAGTATGAGCGGTTCTTCGAGGAGATTTCCGGCTTCCTGATGGCGCTCCAACGCCGGGGGCGGGTCCAGGAGAAAAAGACGCCGGAGGGTGACGAAGGTTCAGCGGGTGATCCCCAAGAGGATGAGGGCATTGAGAAGTTTGCGTTCGCCCGGGCCAAACCCTTCAAATACTCCCACGATCCTGAGGTTCACCAGTTCAAGACGGTCTGGCCCCACTCCATGTCCCTGACCCTGTGGTGGCAGGACGAGGCCAGCGCAGATCAGCTTAATGAGCGTTCCGACTGTCCGCCCCCGTCATCCATCCGGGTGCGTGTGCAGGTGTATGTCCATGTCGATCATGTGACGATCACGTTCTTTATCGATCCGGCCCAAGCCTATGACCTGGCCCAGCTCCGCTCAGGCAAGATGGAAGGCAAGCGGCGCCATGACATCTACAAGCATCTGGAATTGATCCGGGAGGTCGCGGAACATCAGATCAAGACCGGCGTCGTTGACGGCGAACCGATCCCCGAACGGGAGGTGCCCAAGGAGGTGTCTGTCGCCCTGCGGGAGGCCAGCGACTACTTCTATGAGGGCATCTGGCGGGATTTTGCGGAATGCTTCGACATGAAGGTGCCGACCGGCGACGATGGCCGGTACGACGGGGAGCGGTTCTGCGACGTGCGCGCTGTCGTGATGTCGGCGCCGGAATGCAAGACCGCCGGTTCGGAGGAGTATCAAAAGGTGCGGCAGGAGGCCATCAAGAGAATGGCCGCGGATCCCTCAAGCATCGGTCCGGCCCCGGCCAATGTGGGATATGGGCCGTTTCCGGTTTTTGATGCCGCGACCGGTGAGCCGAATACCGTTGTCAAGTCCCTCTGGCCGTTCATGCGCCGTATTTATCCGTGGGCAGATTTCCGCGACTTCGTCGCCAGCGGCGTTTTCGACTGGCGCGCCATCTACATCACACCCCTTGGATTGCCCAGCGCCATGAGCATTGAGGAATGGTGGGTCAATCCTGAACGCAGGGCTGAACGGCGGGTGTGGCCGAAAGTGCCCGATAGTCCGAACTATGATGGCCCCCAACCGACAGAGGATCTGAAATACAAGGGTTTTGAGACGACGACCTGTGAAACGCTCTCTGAGTATCCCCTGCGCTATCTGGTGGTGACCAAGGGGGAGCCACAGCGTGCTCAGATCGGACGGATTGTCGAGCGGTTGAATGCTCTGACCACGGCGCGGCTGTTTGCCTTCCGGCGCATCAGTGCCATCAAGAATGCCAGTGTCCATATCCGCCTGATCGGACGATCCCTCGACGGCGCCCTGGAGCGGTGGAGCAAGGAACGTCTCGCCGTCGAGCAGTTTGTTCACCAGGCGTCCAAGTCGGTGAAAACCGGCAGAATACCGATGATCACGGAAGTGGTGAAAGAGGCCGGCCAGGAAATGGTCACCATGGATGAGGATCTTCCCGATGTGGACGGAGCAGATGTGCCAGCACGCTCCCGAACCCTGACCCGCAGGGAGGTGAATGCCATATTGCGCAGTGTCGACCGCATCTTTGATCCCACTGCTGATCTTGAAACCCTGAAGCAACGCTATGCCAAGCATCCGCCCAGGGATCTCAGCGTCGTCAGAGACGACAAGTTGAAGCTGCTGGCCAAGGTGATCAGTACCACGGAATCCAAACTCATCGAGCTGGGGCAGAAATTCGATCAGATCGGTGCGGGCGGCTCCGGGCGGTTGATGTACATCATCAACAGGTCCCGCTACCACACGGAGGAATTCAAGCATCTGTGGCCGACGCTGAATGTCGGCAACATTGACGGCTTCGTCAGTTATGAGACATTCGTCCGCCGGTCCGTGAAGCCATCCTTCGATTACATCGAATCGACAGGGGAACGCCTGACCGCCTTGAGATCGAGGCTCCAGGAAATCACCAACACCATCCAGACCAGCGCGCTGATCATGGAATCGGAAGCGACCCGGGAAAACACCCAGATCCTTACCAAGATCTTCTCAACGGTGAAGTGGGGCACGCGATCGGCATTCGTGCTGATCATCGTCTTTTCAGTCGTGATGTTCGTGTCGCGTTATGCCATCCGTGGGTGAATGCATGAATGGCGTCGTACGGCGCCTGTGCACGCGGCAAACCAGCATGTGATTGGTGTGCACCCTAGAGCATGAGGCGTTTAATCCGCATCATGCTCAAGGCCGCGACTGCGGTCCGGCGCCACTGCGCCGCCCTCGCGGAGGCGCCTCGCGCCGTGAGCGAAAAAACGAGAGCGGCGGCCACCCTGTTTAATGGTGATCGTGATTTTGCGCCCGCCGCCCTAAGCTCAAGGTCCCAGGATGACGGGTGCGCCGGTCAGGTCCCAAAGGTATCGGCGTAAGTCTCCCGCAAGAGGTTTTTCTGGACCTTCGCCATGGTGTTGCGGGGAAGGTCGGGCACGAAGATCACCTTTTTGGGGACCTTGAAGGCGGCCAGATCCCGGCGGCAGGCGTCGATAATGGCCTGGGCGCTGATGGGTCCGTCGGCCACGACCACGGCGATGATCGCTTCGCCGAAATCATCATGGGGTACACCGATGACGGCGCTTTCCTTGACGCCCTCCAGGGCGTCGATGAACAATTCCAGTTCTTTGGGGTAGACATTGAGGCCGCCGGTGATCACCAGGTCCTTGGCCCGGCCCACAATGGCAACATAGCCGTCCTCGTCGATGCGGCCCATGTCGCCGGTGCGGAAAAAACCGTCCGCCGTAAAATCTTCCGCGGTCTTCTCGGGCATTTTCCAGTACCCCTTGAAGACATTCCGGCCCCGGACCTCGATCCCGCCGATCTCTCCCTGGTCCAGAACAGCGCCGTCCTCACCGGTGATCCGCAGGTCCACGCCGGGGAGGGGCGGGCCCACGGTGCCGGGCTTGCGTTCGCCCATCAGGGGATTGGACGTGTTCATGCCCGTTTCCGACATGCCATAGCGTTCCAGGATCCGGTGACCGGTGCGCGCCTCGAATTGAAGAAAGGTCTCGGTGAGGAGGGGGGCAGAGCCCGAGATGAACAACCGCATGGACCGGCAGACATCCGCCGTGAAGCGCTCATCCCCCAGAAGCCGGGTGTAATAGGTCGGCACACCCATCATCACTGTACAGCCGGGCAGATGGCCGATGGCATGATCCGTGGTGAAACCATCAAGCCAGCGCATGGATGCGCCCACCGCCAGAACGCAGCCCAGGGCGACAAACAGGCCATGGACATGGAAAATCGGCAGTCCGTGAAGCAGGCGGTCTTCCGGTGTGAACCCCCACAGGTCCACCAGAGCCTGAGTATTGCTGAACAGATTATCATGGCTCAGAATAATGCCCTTGGGCCGGCCGGTGGTGCCCGAGGAATAGAGCAGAGCCGCCATGTCATCGGGTGCGCAGGGGTGGACAGGACAATGGCTGTCCCTGTCCCGGGCCCCCTCCATCAGTGTTCCGGTGCCGTCCTGATCCAGGGTCAGAACATGGCGGGCGCGGGCACTCTGGGCGATGGCCCCAAGGGTGCTTTCTCTGGTGCTGTCGCAAATGACCGCCGCCGGTTCCGCATTGCCGATCAGATAGTCCAGTTCAGCCTGTTTGTAGCCCATATTGAGGGGGTGGTAGACGAAACCGGCCCGCAGGCAGGCAAGATACAGACACAGATTGTCCGCAGACTTCTCCACCTGGACCGACACCCGCTCCCCAGGTCTGACGCCCAGGGCCGTGAGATGATTGGCGATGCGTGCTGAACACCGGTCGGCGTCCCCGTAAGTCAGTGTGCGCCCTTGTGGGGTGGTCAAAAGCTCCCGGTCCGCCGATCCGGGTCTGGCCACATGAAAGCGGGAAAACAGATTATGGTCTTGCATCGCGGCTACACTCTCGCTGATCCTGAACCGGGCAATGGTATCGGCGGCTGAACCGGCACACAAGATGTCAGCCCCGGCTTTGGACGGAGGGAGGCCATGGAACGCAAGACCACGCTTCAAGACGGGGATCCGGTCCACGCCCGGCGGGCGCTCATAACGCCGGACGTGGCCGCGGCGGATCTTCCCGCGGACATCACGGCCATGTCCGCCACGGTGCTCTCCAGCGCCATCCGTCAGCGCCTGGTGAGTTGCCGGGAGGTCATGGCCGCCTATCTGAGCCGGATTGCGGCACTGAACGGCACCTATAATGCCCTTGTCAGTATGCTGCCCGATGACGATTGCATGGCTTATGCATCCGGTGCGGATCAGGCCCTGGACCGGGGGGATTATTGGGGGTGGATGCACGGCATGCCCCATGGGGTGAAGGATCTGGAGGACGCCATCGATCTGCCCACGTCCTATGGTTCACCGATATTTGCAGGGACGATTGCCCAGCGGGACGCCCTGTTCGTGGCCCGGATCCGTGCCCAGGGCGCGTTGATCATTGCCAAGACCAATGTGCCTGAATTCGGCATGGGATCCCAGACCTACAACCGGGTGTTCGGCGCCACGGCTTGCGCCTATGATCCGGCCCTGACGGCAGGCGGAAGCAGCGGCGGTGCCGCCAGCGCTCTTGCGCTGCATCTGCTTCCCGTGGCCGATGGCAGCGATTTCATGGGGTCCCTGCGCAACCCCGCCGCCTATAACAATGTCATCGGCTTTCGCCCTACCCAGGGCAGGGTGCCCGGTGATCCGGCAGCGGATCTCTTCTTCCAGCAGATCGGCACCGCCGGTCCCATGGGCCGCAATCCGGAAGATACCTACCGGCTGCTGGTCACCATGGCGGGCCGGCATTCCCGCACCCCCCTGACCCTGAGGGATGACCTGCCGCCTCCGGATCGTTTGAGCCCCATGGATCTGAAGGGCTTGAGAATTGGCTGGTTGGGGGATCTCGGCGGTCATCTGCCCATGGAGCCCGGCATTCTCGAGCTGTGCCGTTCAAGTCTCACTCAGTTCTCCGCAAACGGAGCGGTGATCGAGGACTGCACCATCAGTTTCGACATGGACCGGCTCTGGCGTGCCTGGTTGAACCTGCGCCACTGGTCCCGCCTCGCCATGAAGCCCCTTTACGACAACCTGGAAACCAGGGCGCAGTTGAAGCCGGAAGTGATCTGGGAAATCGAAAGTGCCTTTGGCCTCACGGTGGAGGCGGTGTTCCAGTCGGGCATGGTGCGCGCCGCCTGGTACCGTACCCTGAACACCCTGTTCGAGACCTATGACCTCTTGATGCTGCCCTCCGCCCAGGTGTTCCCTTTCCCGAAAGACCAGCCCTGGCCTACCAGTATCGCAGGCCAGCCCATGGACACCTATCATCGCTGGATGGAAGTCGTCATCGGTCCCAGTCTGGCCGGCCTGCCCGTGGTCAACATCCCCGCGGGCTTCGACAATGCGGGCCGCCCCATGGGCATCCAGGCCATAGGCCCCTTCGGTGAGGACAGACAGGTCCTGGAATTCACCCAAAGCCATGCCGCCGTGACCGGACATTTGGATGTGCACCCGCAATTCCCTTGATGCCTTGGCCCGTCACGCTTGGAGCGTGCCAGATCACCCCCAGGGGGCAAGCCGTCAGTATTCAGAGGAAAAATCCGGTAGCGGACTATCGAAATGGCCGTGAGACGATCATTGTCCAATCCAGGACCGCATCCAGAAATCAGGTGAGCCCACAAAAAAACGTCACGCCCGGGTGAGGGGCGTGACGCATAAAGATGATGTGCCTGTCCGGTGCGGGAGACGGGGGCCAAAAGCCGACGGTTACCGGTTCAGTCCTCGGGAGAGAACTTGGTTTCCTTGTACGGCTTCGGGGCGTCCATGGCGGCTTCATTGCTTTCTGCGCTGTTGCGGCGTTCTTCGCGTTTGCGCTGGCGTTCTTCCTCCCGTTCCTGGACGAGGTAGCGGGCCTGTTCCTTGCTGGCGACCCGTTCGATGGACCGCACGAAGCAGCGTTCCCGGTCGACGAAGATGTAATCGCCGGCCCCGCCGCACAGGCGGCCGGTGCGGGTGCGGGTGGCGATGGTGAACGCGAAGCGCAGGTTGAAACAGCCGGGCTGGAAGGTCACCAGATAGGGGCGCCGGGGGCTTTCATAAAAGATCGCATGGCGCCGGTCGATCACGGAGAAATCCCGCAGCAGGCGCGCGTTGATGCAGTCCCGGCGGGGTTCCGGCCAGTCCGGATCCCGTTCGATCCGCTCCTCGTCGTCCTTGCCGTCTTTCTCTCCGCCTTCGGATGTCTCATCCTCGTGCTCCGGGTCGTCTTCCGGATGGGCGGCGACTGCGAGGGGTTCGAAAAATTCCGGCTCCAGCTCATAAAGCTGATCTTCAGGGACCGAGGCCATCCCGGTGCCGCCGCCGATTTGCTCCGGGGTCTGTTCATTGGCGACCCAGGTTCCGTCCACCATGTCCCACTCGATGACGACGGGTCCCGGGCCGTCATCCACCGGGCCGGTCCAGTCGGCGCTGTTCAGGCGATGACCCATGGCCCCGCGTCCCGTATGCCGGTCGATCTTGGTGACCGTGATGACTTCCATCCCCTCCATGTCGTCTGCATGGGCAGTGGAGACCAGGGCTGTAGGGACCAGGGCTGCGACTGTCAGGGCGGTAAACCCGGCCAGGGCGGACAGTTTCATGGCGCGGCTCTCCATGTCATTGTTACGGATGAACATCCGGCGTGCGGGACCGGTCCAGACCCGCCAGACCGGCATCGGCGCCCCCATGAAACTCCCGCAATCTGTCGGACGGACTGGCTGGGGGCCATTTGACCCTTATAGCATGTACGGACTGCCCATGACGGTCACAATTGACCAAATTCACGCCGCCCGTGCCGTCCTGGCCGGTGCGATCGAAGACACGCCCTGCCTGCGGTCACGCACCCTGTCGGCGGTGACCGGCGCGGAGGTGTTCCTCAAATTCGAAAACCTCCAGTTCACGGCGTCGTTCAAGGAGCGGGGCGCCTTGAATACGCTGGTCAATTTAAGTGCCGAGGAACGCACGGCGGGTGTTCTGGCCATGTCCGCGGGCAACCACGCCCAGGGTCTGGCCTATCACGCCCAGCGGTTGGGCATCCCGGCCACCATCGTCATGCCCCAGCACACTCCGTATGTGAAAGTGCGCCAGACCGCCCATTTCGGCGCCCGGATCGTGCTGGAAGGGGAGACCCTGGTTGAGGCGGCGGCCTTTGCGGAGGCCCTGGCCGCCCGGGAAGGCCTCACCATGGTTCATCCCTATGATGATGAACGGGTGATGGCGGGGCAGGGCACCATTGCCCTGGAAATGCTGGAGGCGGTGCAGGATCTCGATGTGCTGGTCATTCCCATTGGCGGCGGCGGATTGATCTCGGGCATGGCCACTGCGGCGAAGGCGGTCAGGCCGGATATTCAGGTGATCGGGGTTGAAGCAAGCCGCTATGCCTCAATGACCGCTGCCCTGCGTGGAGAAGAGCCCCAGGTCGGCGGCGCCACCATCGCCGAAGGGATCGCCGTGAAGGCGGTGAGCGCCCGGGCGGTGGCGATCACCCGGGCCCTGGTGGATGAGGTGATCACGGTCAGTGAGCAGGACCTGGAGCGGGCCGTCTATATGCTGCTGACCATCGAAAAGACGGTGGCGGAGGGGGCGGGGGCTGCGGGTCTTGCGGCCCTGCTGGCCCGGCCCCGGCAGTTTCTCGGCCGCAAGGTGGGCCTGCCTATCTGCGGGGGCAACATCGATCCCCGGCTGCTGGCATCGGTGATCGTGCGGGAAATGACCCGGGACGGACGAATCGCCCGGATCAGCATCGACATGGCGGATTCGCCCGGTCAACTCGCCCGTGTGACGGCGATCGTGGCGGAATATGGCTGTAGTGTTATCGAGGTGTCCCACCACCGGCTGCGTCTGGATATGTCCGCGAAACATGCGATGTTGGAGATGATGATCGAGGCCCGGGACAAGGATCAGGTCCACGATATTATCGAGCGCCTGCGCGGCGAGGGATTTACCGTTCAGGGGCAACCGGCGTAAGCCATGGGGCATGGCGTGCGGTCTTTCCGGCCATGGATATGTTTGATCAGTGGGAGAGGGCGGCACCATGCTTGATGCCACCATGCGCCGTTATGTGGATCCGCCCTTGGCACTCGTGGCCAGAACCCTCGTCGGTATGGGGGTGGGCGCCAATGCGGTGACGGTCACGGGCTTTGTGTTGGGTATGGGGGCCGTGGTGGCCCTGTCCCAGGGCGCCTACATGACTGCACTGGTGCTCATTGGCCTCAACCGGCTCATGGATGGGCTGGATGGGGCCATTGCCCGTCAGACCCGGTTGACGGATCTGGGCGGCTTTCTCGACATCACCCTCGATTTCATTTTCTACGCCGGGGTTGTGTTCGGCATGATCCTGAGCCAGCCGGAACACGCGATTTACGGCGCGTTCCTGTTGTGGAGTTTCATGGGGCCCGCGGCGACGTTCCTGGCGTTTGCGATTCTTGCCGCCAAGCATGGGGTGACCACGGAGATCCGCGGATCAAAATCGCTCTATTATTTGGGTGGCCTGACCGAGGGCACCGAAACCATTATCACCTTTGTCCTGTTCTGCCTGTTCCCGGCCTATTTCCCCGTAATCTGTGTGATCTACGGGATCATGTGCTGGGTTACGGCGGCAACCAGGATCATCGCCGCGGCCCAGACTTTCGGCATGAAGGTGCCGGTGGCGCGGGCAGCCGGTGACGGATCGGCCAAGGATGGTGCAGGCGCGGATCTTTAAGCGCACACTGCCCTAGGACGAGTGGACCAATCTGGGATAGAACCAAAGCAAAGGAATGGTGCGACCTCGCCCCAACCCGGCCGCCGGACGGCCTTAACGGCCCTCCACCCCAAGCGGCCGACCGGCCGCCGGGCGGCCAGCCCGCCCCGCCGGAGGCGCCCCGCGCCGTGAGGCAAGGACATACTGAACCACGGACGGCCCAACGGCCCTCCACCCCAAGCGGCCGACCGGCCGCCGGGCGGCCAGCCCGCCCCGC
>CAZLPU010000008.1:0-71965 GCA_964561475.1 uncultured Alphaproteobacteria bacterium | reverse complement strand
CCGGCCGCCGGGCGGCCAGCCCGCCCCGCCGGAGGCGCCCCGCGCCGTGAGGCAAAAAACGCCAAGAGGCAATGAAGGAGCTGACATGAGAGTGGCGGTGATCGGCGGGGGCGTCATTGGTCTTGCATCGGCATGGGCCTTGAGCCGGGCCGGTGTCCATGTGGAAATTTTCGAGAAGGGCCGTTTGAGCCGGGGGGCCACTTGGGCTGCCGGAGGGATGCTCGCCGCCCATATCGAGGAGGAGGGCGCCAACCCAGCGTTCCTCGCCCTGGCCCAGTCCGCCCAGAGCCAGTGGCCCCGCTACGCCCTGGATCTGCGGGCGGCGACCGGAGTGGATGTGGGCCTGCGGGGCACGGGAACCCTGCTTGCCCTGTTTGATCAGAAAGACCTCGGGTCCTGGCGCCAGGTCGTTGCCGGGTCGGGCCGGGGGGATCACCTCAAAATCATCGACGCTCAGGCCTTGCGCGACCGTCTGCCTGGGGTTTCCCAGGATGGCGTCGCCGGTGTCTGGAGCCGACGCGACGGGGTGGTGGATCCCCGCTCCCTCGGGGATGCCCTGTGCAAGGCCGTGCGCGATGCGGGCGTTGTGGTGCATGAGGATACGCCGGTGCTCGCGGTTGAGGCCGCCTCGGGTCGGGTTAGCGGGATTGTCACGCCCAAGGGCCAGCAGCCATTCGATCAGGTGGTGCTGGCGGCGGGGGCCTGGAGCGGCCGGATCGGCGGACTGCCCTTCGAGGTGCCGGTCCGACCGGTGAAAGGGCAGATGGCCTGCGTGCACTGGGACAACGGCCCCTTGCCGGCCCATGTGATCTGGGGCCCTGGCGTTTACATCATTCCCCGGCATAACGCTGGCCAGCGGGACGATCAGCGGCTTCTGATCGGGGCCACCGTGGAAGAAGCGGGCTTTGATCCCCGGCTGACCGCAGGCGGCATGGCGACGATTCTCCAAGCAGCCTCCCGGGTTCTGCCCGCCATTGCCGATTGCGGCCTGATGGAGATGTGGGCTGGTTTCCGGCCGTGCACGCCGGATCATTTGCCACTGCTGGGGACGTTGGCCCGCGCCGGCGGCCCTGAGGGGCTGACCATCGCCACGGGTCATCACCGCAATGGCATTCTGCTTGCGCCGGTCAGCGGTGATGTGGTGGCCGATCTGGTGCTGGGCCGCACGCCGCGCCTTGACCTGTCCGCCTTCGATCCGCTCCGTTTCACCCCTCGGGCCGCGACTGCCCTGTCCGGTCTCATGTCCCAATCCTTGTCCGGCCAGCCCCTGTTCGGTCATCGGCCCGGACGGCTCGCCCCGCCATTTCTGATGAAGTGAGACATTTCCATGCCCGAGAGCCTGATCCCTTATCTCTGGACCCTGGGTGGTCTGGTGCTCCTCACCTTGAGCGGCGATGCGGTGGTGCGCGGTGCCGTGGGGGTGGCCCGGCACAGTGGTGTGTCCCTGTTGCTGATCGGTCTGGTGGTTGTGGCCTTCGGCACGTCCTCGCCGGAACTGGTCATTGCCATTCAGGCGGTCATGGAGGGGGCGCCGGATGTGGCCGTGGGTAATGTGGTGGGCAGCAATATTGCCAACATTTTCCTGGTGCTGGGTGTTGGAGCCCTGCTGTGCCCGATCCCGCTTCAGAAGAATATTCTGGCCAGGGACGGAATCACCATGCTGGCCGCGTCAGGCTTTCTGGTCTATCTGGGGTATACGGAAGTTATTTCCTTCTGGGCGGGCGTCATTCTGGCATCGTCCCTGGTCGCTTACATCGCGTATTCCTACTCCACCGATCACAGGGCCAACAACGCAACGGCGGCGGAGAACCGGAAAAACCTGGTCGACTCCCTCAATGGTCATGGGCTCCTTTATCATGGTGCCCTGTTGGTCGGCGGTATTGCCGGGCTGATCTTCGGGGCGCGGTTTCTGATTTTCGGTGCCCAGGAAGTGGCCCGCAGCTTCGGTGTGTCCGATGCGGTCATCAGTGTGAGTATCGTGGCTCTTGGCACCTCTCTGCCGGAACTCGTGACTGTGGGGGTTGCCGCCATGCGCAAACAGCCGCAGATCGTCCTGGGCAGTATCGTGGGCAGCAACATCTTCAACATTCTTGCGGTTCTGGGGATTACGGCGATGATCGCGCCGGTGACCGTCGACCGGGCGTTCTTTGATTTTGATCTGTGGATCATGCTTGGCGTGGTGCTGATATTCCTGGTCTTCCTGAGCAGCAACAGGGAGTTGAGCCGGTTGGAGGGCGTGGCCATGCTTGCGGGATACGGCACCTACATCATTCTCATCTTCACGGATGTCCCCACACGATTGTTCCCCTGGGCCAGCCAGTATGGGGCGCCGTAGACCCGGACGGTTTCCCCTCAGTCAAGCTGATGAGGGAACCGGTCGGGGATGAGCCAGTGAAGGGTGGGGGCGGTCATGACGCCGCCTTGCACCGCCGCCATGGGCGGGGGACACTGCGCCAGCTAACATGACCAAGCCCGAAGACCCGGCGCGGGATGAGCACTTTCCGGGCGCAAAACCGCACACACTTTTGCTGAACGCGCTTTCAAGGCTCAGCACACCGACAGGGAGCATCGCCCCATGGATTTCGTCCTTTCCGAAGATCAGCAGGCTATCGTCGAAGCGGTGGGCCGGATCTGTGCGCAGTTTCCAGACGAGTACTGGCGGGAGCGGGACAAGGACGGGGTGTTTCCGGAAGACTTCGTCAAGGCCATGGCCGAGGGCGGCTGGCTGGGTATTGCCCTGCCGGTGGAATGCGGCGGCAGCGGTCTTGGGGTGCTCGAAACAGCGCTAATGATGCGCACGGTGGCGGAGTCCGGCGCGGCCCTTCAGGGTGCCTCATCCATCCATGTGAACCTGTTCGGTCCCATGCCCCTTGCTCTGTTCGGAACCGAGGAGCAGAAACGCACCCAGTTGCCCCGGCTGATCTCCGGTGAGGACCGGATGTGTTTCGGCGTCACCGAGCCCAATTCCGGCCTCGACACGTCCAGCATTCAGACCAAGGCGGAACGCTCCGGCAATGGCTATGTGATCCATGGACGGAAGATCTGGACCACGACGGCCCAGAGCGCGAACAAGATCATCCTCATTGCCCGAACCACCCCCCGGGACCAGTGCGCCAAACCCACGGACGGCATGACCTTGTTCTACACGGACATGGACCGCAACCATGTGGACGCAAGGGTGATCGACAAGATGGGCCGCAAGTCCGTGGAGTGCAACACGGTCTTCATTGACGGTCTGCGGGTGCCCCTGGAAGACCGGATCGGCGAGGAAGGCAAGGGCTTCCAGTATCTGCTCCATGGTCTGAACCCGGAACGTATTCTGTTCGGCATCGAGGCCGTGGGCATCGGCCGGGCCGCCCTGCGCAAGGCCACGGCTTATGCCAAGGAGCGGGTGGTCTTCGGCCGTCCCATCGGCATGAACCAGGGGATCCAGCATCCGCTGGCCCGCTCCTGGGCCGAACTGGAGGCCGCCGAATTGCTGGCCCTCAAGGCCGCCACCCTGTTCGACAAGGGCGAGGCCTGCGGCGCGGAAGCCAATGCGGCCAAGCTCATGGGCTCTGAAGCCGGCTACCACGCCTGCGAGCGGGCTGTCCTGGCCCATGGCGGCATGGGCTATGCCAAGGAATATGACGTGGAGCGCTATTTCCGTGAGGTGATGATCACCCGCATCGCCCCCGTCAGCACGGAAATGATCCTGAATTTCATCTCCGAACGGGTCCTGAACCTCCCCCGCAGCTATTGACGGGTCGTCGCATGGATCGCTGCGGCGAAAACCGTGGTGGCATCTCTCTCATGCCACCGTGCGTTTGTCACTGGCATTCCAGGGGCAGGGTTCTGCTCCGGAATTCGCGGTAGATGCGCTGTCCCCGTTCAATGCTTTCCTTGAGGCCGAAAAAGGCTCTGATCCCGTCCAGAACCCAGCCCAAACCTCTGACCCAGACGTTCGGAGCACGCTTCATCGCTTCCGTTACCTTACCCGCGAGCCAGTCCAGGATGATCCCCGTGATCATGTTGCGTCCTTCTTCAAGGATGCCCCGCATGCGCTCCGCCTCTCGCAGTCTGCGCTGGTATTCCGGCGTGACGCAGTCGGGTGATACCTCCACTCCTCCGTCCAGCATTTCGCCGATCAAATCAAATTCCAGTTCGAGCTGACGGAATCGGGCGACAAGATTGTCCACATTGACCTCGACGCGGCGATAATAGGTCAGCCGGCGCAGAGCCTCTTCCGCCTCGGCCCGGGCCTCGTCCAGTAAGGCTTTTGCCGCGCGGTGCTGCATGCGCAGGCTGGCATTACGCTTCTGAAGGCGAACATAGTCCTGACGGAGCCTTGCCAGTCGGCGCTGTTTGGCCTCAATCCGCCGCCGCCATGTCCGCAGACAGCCAATATTCCGGAACAGCCCCGGGCTTCTGCCGTCACAGCGCTGCTCTGCGGCCGGCGAGGGCGGGAACGGCAGTGCAAAGGTCCAGCACGCCGTACTGACGCCAAGGAGCATGGTGCGTCTATCCACGGCTCAACCTCCCTGGCTTAAAGCGCTTTCAGGAAAAGTGTGCGGGGGTTCCCGCCCGGAAACCGCGCGAAACAAAGACCCTCGAGCATCTTCATGACGCGGATCTTCTTGAAGATGCTCTAGATCTGGATAGCGATGATCCGCTCCTGCAGGGCGATTCGCTCTTCGAGATTGGTGATCCGCTCCCGGGCTGCCGCCTCGTCCTGAGCCGAGAGGGTGCCACTGGCAATTTGTTCCTCGATCTCCTCGATCTGCTCACGGAGGTTCTCGATGATCTCGGGCGCAGCCTGTTGGCGGCCTTCAATTCTTGCTGCGATGCGAGCCGCCCGTTGGATACGCCGGTTTGCAAGGGTCTGAAGTTCGGCTGCTTCCTCTTCCATTTCTTCGATCTGACGTTCAAGGCGGGCATTTTCCTGCCGCAGCCGGGCATTCTGATCTTCCTGCCTGGCGATCTCTTCATTCAGTTTGCGTTCCCGTTCAAGGAACTTTTTGCGTTCTCTTTCGACAATATAGGCCGCCATGGCGCAGGCAGCGGCAGCGGCAAGGACGCCATATTTCGAAGCATCCTTGGCTTTGAACAACTGCCCGATCACACCGCCCATGGCCGCGCAAATCGCGATGTCCTTTTCAGACCCTCCCGAACCTGGAATTCCCGGGATGCGAATGGGGAATTCTTCTTCGCCGCCGATCTCCGTCAGGTTCTCTTCCGCCACGGTCTCTTCCACTTGAGGGGCTTCGCCTTTTTGGGTATGTGCCGGCGCGCTTTCCTGCGGATCGTCCGTTTCCACGGCTTCATCGGACCAACAGAGGCTGGGCGTGAGAAAAATCAGGGCGCTGAAAGTACAGGCGAACGGCATCGTGGTACTGAAATGGCGAAGCATGGCAATTCCTTTCAATCAAAAAATCAATCTTACTAAAGTGTATCAGGTGATCTCGTCAATTTTATTAAATAAAGTCCATTGCGAGGTAAAATAAATAAGGGATCTAAGGCATTTTTATTTGTATTCATATTTAAGTGATCAATTGTACCCGTAATCTCCTTCAAAGGGAAGATGGAATCTCAAGAACCAAGTCGGAAAGAGTGTTTCAAGGTAAAGTCTGGCAGGTGTTGTCCGGAAAATGGCATCATCTTTCCACTGTCGGAATGGGCTTTGCCAAGTTGTAGTCTTTGGGAAATTTGTTGATAGGTCCGTGACTGGCGAAGAGTGCAGCTTTCGCACAGACCATGCAGTCATGGCTAAGGCCATGCTCGTACTCATACTAATGTCGCGGCCCAGACGGATGATGCGGGCGCAGGTCGACATCCGTCTGGGCCGCAGCATAGACAAGGGGTCAGCGAGGGCACCGGGCCGACAGAAGGTGCACCCTCTGGCGGAGACGATGCACTATGGTGTCAGATGCGGGTGGCACCCCTAATCCACGGGGATTTCTGTGTCCTGGAGCATGTCGTCGTCGAAGGTGAGGCCCAAGCCCGGGGTGTCGCCCAGGTCGATGGTGCCTTCCTCGGTGGTCATGATCGGCCGTATCAGGAGGAAATCCCGTTGCTCCGGGAGGAGGGCCGGCGGGTCGACCGGGTATTCGAAAAACCGGCAGGCGCCGGAAGCGGCGGCCAGATGGGCGTTGGCCAGCATGGCGATGCCGTGGGACCAGCTGAACGGGGACACGCTCAAGCCCCGCTCCCGGGCCCGCTTCATCACGGGAAACAGACCGGTGATGCCCCCGAGCCGGGTGGCATCCGCCCGGACCACGTCGATGGCGTCCCGGGTGATCAGGTTACGGATATCGTGGAGATCCCGGGCATGGGCACCCCCGGCAAGCTTGGCTTTGGAGTTGCGGCGCAGACCCGACAAGGTCCGGTAATCCCCCCTGTGGGCCGGATCCTCGAACCAGCCCACACCAAGCACATCCAGGGCCGAGGCCATTGACAGGGTCTGGTCCAGGGGCCGGACCCGGTCCGCTTCCCAGGGCATGGGCGCGCCCTGGCGCCAGTCCGTGAGAATGGTCAACTCATGGCCGACCCGCTTGCGCACGGCCATGACCCGGTCCACATCCGCCTGCCAGGATTCGTCGGTGAGGCGCAGCAGAATGGCAGGGAACCCCTCCGCCAGGGCATCGGCGGCCAGTTCCGCAAGCTCGTCCACGTCTTTCGTGTCCCCAAGGCCAGCAGCGGTGACAAGCCGCCCTGAACTTCCGCCCAGGAGCCGCCATACGGGCTCCCCGTAGATCTGACCGGCCAGATCCCACAGGGCGATATCCAGGGGCCAGCAGGGACCCACATGGAAGGACAGGCTTTCAATCACCCGGTTGTGGCGCTGGAGGTCCAGGGGATCGCGTCCGATGAACAGATCCGCATAGGCGGAAATACCTGGGACCATGGGGCCCGCGCCCACACCGGCCCGGCCGTCGTCGGATTCAACCCAAACGAGGTCGATGTCGAGAAAATCCCTTGGTTCCGGATCCCAGGCGGTCTGGAGCGGTGTCTCCAGGGGCAGCCGGTGGCGCGACTGCACCACGCGCGCAATGTGCATGTCCCCATCCGTTTCTTGCAAAAGGCTTTCCAGGCAAGCGCCGTCCTGCCGCGCGATGGCGCTTCCATGGGCGCATTGGGCGTGGGGACGGGCAGGCACGGGCCTTGCGTATGGTTTGCGCGGGTTACGGTCTCCCCAGATCGCGCCGTGGTCAAGCCATGGCCTGTCCGGTGCGGTATCCGGGGGAGAGCCAGCGCGGAGAATTGGCCGATGTCTTCATTTCATGCCTCCAATGCCCTTTCAAGCCAGTTGGGCGCGGCGGCCGCCGCCAGCGGCCAGGAGCGGGTCATGGGCGCCCTCATACAGGCGGCCCGCGCCACCGGAGTATCCTTCGATTATCTGCTCCAGACCGCCCGGCGGGAAAGCAGCCTGGATCCGGTTGCCCAGGCCCGCACCTCGAGCGCTGCGGGGCTGTTTCAGTTCATCGATCAGACCTGGCTCGGCATGGTGGCCCGCCATGGGGCCGCCCATGGCCTGGAGGCGGAATCCGCGGCCATATCCCGGCGGGCCGATGGCCGGTACGAAATTGCCGACCCGGCAAAGGAAGAGGCCATTCTTGCCCTGCGCCTCGACCCGGATATCGCCTCGGCCATGGCCGGAGAATACGCCCGGGAGAGTGCAGAGCGCCTGGAGGCGGGGTTGGGCCGACGCCCGAGCGACGGAGACCTCTACGCGGCCCATTTTCTGGGGGCCGGGGGCGCCCTGTCCATGATCCGTGCGGCCGAAGAGACCCCGGATGCCCATGCCGCCGCGCTGTTTCCCGCCGCCGCGAGAGCAAACCGGGCGATTTTCTACGATCCCGGCGGTGCGGCCCGGACCGTGGCGCAGGTGATGGACAATCTGGTGAGCCGCCACGGGGCCAGCCCTTCAGGCCTGTCAGGTCCCACAGGCCCGGCCCACGGGGATCCAGACGCCCCAGGGCTTGTCCAGGAAGGGCCTGTCCATGGCGGGCCTGGTTCAGTACCGGCGACTACCCGGCTGGCGGGCGGGGCACTGTCTTCCCCGGTCCAGAACGGATCCTGGTCAACGGGAAGCGCCAGGGGATATCTTCTGAGTGCGGACATGATCGCTGCCATGGCCGTGCTCGATCCCCTGGAGGCAATTTCCCTGAAGGCCACATCACCGGATACACCAACCATGAAGGTTGCCCCACGGCAGGCGTGACCCTTGCAGGACCGGGGCCTTAGCGGGATTGGGCCGCCTCTGACTCGTAGGCCATGATCTTTTTGCAGGCCGGACGGTCCGCCAGGCGGGTCCAGTAGCGTTCAAAGGCCGGGCGCGGCGGAAGGGTCTTGAAGCGCATGCCCCAGCCGATCTGGGCACCCACATAGACATCCGCTGCGGTGAAGGTTGGACCGGCCACATAGTTGCCGGTCGAGACCGCCTGTTCGAGGGTGCTGACCACGAGGTCATAGGTGCCGTACCCCACCATCTTTTCCTGCTCTTCCGAGACCTCGGTGCCGAGCATTTTGTTGGTGATGGCGGCTTCGGCGGGACCGGCGCTGAAAAACAGCCAGCGATAATAGGCACCCCGGTCGCCTGGCGCCGGGGCAAGGCCCGCATCGGGGAATGCATCGGCGAGATAGGCGCAGATCGCGGCGCCTTCCGTGACCACGGTCTGCCCGTGGCGCAGGGCGGGGACCTTGCCCATGGGATTGATGGCCAGATAGTCCGGCGTCTTCATGGCCTCACCATATTCCAGCACCTCAAGCCGGTACGGCACGCCGACTTCTTCCAGCATCCATTGGGCAATGGTGCCCCGGGACTGGGGATTGGAATAAAGCACGAGTTCTTCAGCCATCTATTTTCTCCCTGGCGTTTGACAGTGGGCATTCCGGTGCCCCAGCGGTTCAGCCCCGCACCCCCATCAGCCTGCACGGCGACAACCCTGAATAAATCCATTTTTCACGGATGAAGGCAAGGAGGCGAACCTTGACTGTACGTCATGCCCAGGCCCGGCGGCTTTGGACAGACCGCGATCGGGAAAGGGCAGACAACGGATGGTTCAGGCGGTGTAGCGCGATCTTTACCCTTCACGCCCTATGGTGCGGGCCATCAGGGATGGAGGCAGTATGTTCAAGGAGCTTTCCCTCAGGGACTTTGCGACCCTTGATGAAATGGTCGAGACGGATCGAATGCTGTGGCGGGCAAGCCGGAACAGCCGGATTGCCATGGCGGGGATCTTCGCCGTGGCCTCCCTGGCCTGGGAGGAACCCTGGTTCGGCACGGCTTATCTGCTGGCGGTCGCTTTTTGGGAGGCTGCGGCGATACCGTTCTTCCTGGCCGTGGTTCTGAACCGGCTGCCGGAGAAACCCGTTGCCTTCCAGACCTTTCAGATTGGTCTGCTGATCACCGGGGCGAGCCTCTATTCGCTTATGGCCTGGAGTGCGGTGCTGTCCCATACGGTGCCCGGATTGTTCTTTGCAGGGATTTATCTGGCGATTGCCCTGACCAATGGCGTCACGTTTTTCGCCAATTCCCGGCTGCAATTCGTGGCCTGTGTGACGCCCTCGATTCTGGCGCTTCTGGCAGGCTTTTGGGTGTGGGACTTGGGGACCGCCGGGGTGGCGGCGATCCTTGCAGCCTGTCTCTTCGTGGTCATCCTGAAGGCTGCCATGCACCGGGCCATGGTGGCCGAGCAGGTGCTCAGGAAGCGGCTGGAGCGCAAGTCATCGGAATCCCGGGCCAAGTCCGCCTTTCTCGCCAATACCAGCCATGAAATCCGCACACCCCTGAACGGGATTCTGGGCATGGCCCAGTCCATGAGCGCCGATCCCTGCCTGTCCCCCGATCAAAGAGAACGGGTGGATACGATCCTCGATTGCGGCTCGGCGCTCTTGAATGTGGTGAACGACGTGCTGGACCTCTCAAAAATTGAGGCCGGGCGTCTGGACATCACGCCGGTGGACCACGATCTGGGCCATGCCCTGAACCGGGTTCACCGGTTGTGGGAGCCCAATGCCCGGGAAAAGGGTCTGAAGCTGCGCCTGGACCTTGGTCCTGGTACGGATCGCTGTTTCCGGTTCGATCCGGTCCGGGTGCGCCAATGCCTGACCAATCTGGTCTCCAACGCGATCAAGTTCACCCCGGAGGGATACATCACCATCCGTGCACGGGCAGAGGACCAGGGGCCGGGACCCGCTCTCATCACCGTGGCGGTGAACGACACCGGCATTGGCATTGCCCATGATGTCCAGGCCCAGTTGTTCACGCCCTTCACCCAGGGGGACCGGTCCACCGCCCGGCGCTATGGAGGGACCGGACTTGGCCTGTGCATCAGCCGCAACCTGGCTCGCCTCATGGGGGGCGATCTGACCGTCGAGAGCAGCCCCGGTCGGGGGTCCACCTTCACCCTGACCTTCAAGGCGGAGCCCGCGCTCAATCGGACTGCTGACAGACAGCCCGGAACCGAGGCTGCGGACGGAGGCACGCCGGGGATGATCTGGGCACGGGGACTGCGCATTCTGCTCGTGGACGACAACGAAGTGAACCGGCACGTGGCACGGCTGTTTCTTCACCCCTTCGCGCCGGACATCGTGGAGGCGGAGAACGGGCTGAAGGCATTGGAAAAGCTGGAGACGGAACGGTTCGATCTGGTGTTGCTCGACATGCATATGCCGGTCCTGGACGGGCCGGGCACCATTGCGAAAATCCGGGCCACCGATGCGCCCTGGCGCACCATTCCGGTGATCGCTCTGACCGCTGATGCCATGAGTGGTGACCGGGAGCGTTATCTCGCCCTTGGTCTGGACGGATACGTCTCCAAGCCCATCGCCATGCGGGATCTGACCGCCGAGATTTCCCGGGTGTGCAGTACGAGGCAGGGGTCTCAGGACCCGGAAGCAGAGGGATCGGAGGGGGGAGAACCGGCAGCGGGGGAGAGGCCGGCGCGTGACTCCTCCGTGGACGGCACCGGATCCACAGTGGTGGCCCTGGACCAGGGAAAGGACCGGAAGGCTGGGCAGTCCGCCGGACCCGGTTTCAAGTCTGAGCTCGAGACGAATGGTTCAAGCGAGGAGGCGAGCGACGACGCGGTCCTCAAGGCCCTGATTGCCTCCATGTAGGCCGGGTTGCCTCCACCCGAGAACGCGGCACGAGCCTCGGGTTGAGATCAGGGTCGGGGCCGAGGTCGAGGGTGGGCGCTGGGGTGCACCGGCACAAGAGGTGTTGATTGTGCCGGTGCGGATTGTCTCTTCCTGAGACCGGTTGCCCGGTTCAGCGGTACTGGAAGGGCAGGGCCTGGCGGCTGAGATCCTTGTACCGGTCCCGCAGGGCGGTCTGACGGGAGGTCAGGGTCATTGCCTTGCCCCGGATGAACACCGCTTCGGGCGCGCTCATGACCTCAAGGGGATCACCGTCCCAGATCACCACATCCGCATCCTTGCCCCGTTCCAGACTGCCATAGCTGGCGTCGATGCCCCAGATCTGCGCCGGGTTGATGGTCAGCGCCGCCAGGGCGGCCTCGTAGGGCAGGCCGTTGGCCACTGCATTGCCCGCTGCCTGGGGCAGCAGACGCTCATTATGGGTATCGAAATAGCTGAACGCGATCTTGACGCCCGCCTCATGGAGGATGGCCGCATTGTCAAGGCGCGCGGTCAGGGTTTCGAACCGGGCGGGCAGGTTGTCGAAGGGATGCAGGATTACCGGCACCCCGGCGGCGGCGATTTCATCCGCCACCTGCCAGGCTTCCGCCGCCTGGAGCAGGATGACCCGGATGCCCAAGGATTTGGCTTCCCGCAGTGTGGCCCTGATGTCGGAGGCCCGGTTCACGTGGACCAGCAGCGGCTGGTTGCCCCGCACCACCTCGCGCAGGGCCCGGAGGTCCTCGACAGTGAGCACCGGGTGGGTGATGTGATCCCGTTCACGGAAGGGCCAGGGACCCGATTCCGTGTCCACCACTTTAGCCTGGGCAAAGGCATCCCGCAGGAAGGCCCAGGCCTGGGGCCGGGAGCCGCCGGCGATGGTCTTGCCCCGCTGGCCCATGGCCACGAACTGGGCGGCGGCGGGTGCGCCTTCCTTGCGCACGACAAGATCCGGACCCGGACCAAGATGGATGACCGCCGTCTGACCCGCGAAAATGCTTTTGCCGGGTTGGGGAGCGGTCACGGCCCGGGTCACCCCTTCCATCCGGGTGATGGGGAGCAGGGTGGAGTTGGGGTTGAGGCCGTCCACGACCGTGACGGCCGCCGAATAGGGGGCGTCGGAGAAGGACCGGTCATCCCGGGTTTCGGCCACGGCATTGATTTCCACCAGTCCGAGGGCGGAGAAACTGGTCATGAAGCCGGGGGTGATGATCTTGTCCGCGCCGCTGACGATCCGGGTTCCGGCCGGGGCGCTGATGTCAGACCCCACCTCGCTGATCCGGCTGCCGGTGATGAGCACATCCGCCTTCTTGAGGGTGCCTGCCCGGCCCATGGTGTAGACCGTTGCGCCACGGATCAAGGTGGCACTCTCAGCAGGCTGGAGAGCCACGTCCTTGAGGGACCCGGCTCCATTCTCGTCTTCACGGGCCTCTTCTTCATCGGCCTGCGACCAGGATTGTCCCGCCTCATAGCCGTTGAGGATCCAGTCCGTCGTTTCCTCCGAATGCCCCGGATTGGCCGTAGCGGGCAGGGCGGTCATGAGTGCGAGCGCGCCCGCCGCCAGGAGGGGCGTGAGCAGACGGGTCCGCACAGGGTTCTGGATGTCTGTCTGGGTCATTGGCCCGCTCCTCCGGTGTGCTCGTAAGTGGTCTGGCCCAGTTCGAAATCCGTACGCGGGCTGAGGGCCGGGTTGCTCCGGTCATAAAGGCGGGCGCCGTCGATGAAGACCACATCCGCTTGGGCATAGACGCTGAAGGGATCCCGGTTCCAGACCACCACGTCGGCGGCCTTGCCGGCCTCCAGGGATCCGGTCTCCTCATAAATGCCCAGCGCCCGGGCCGGGTTGGAGGTGATCCAGGTGATGGCGGCGGCCCGGCTGATGGTCAGGCCCATGCGCAGACCGTCGGCCATGGCCTTGGCGGCTTCCTGGTTGAGCCGCTGGATGCCCACATCGGAGTCCGAATGGATGATAGCGCAGGCCCCGGCATTGTGGACGAGGGCGGCATTCTCCCGGACCGTGTCGTAGGCTTCCAGTTTGAAGCCCCACCAATCCGCCCACATGGCCGAACAGGTGCCCGCGCGGCGCAACAGGTCGGCGATCTTGTAGGACTCGACGGCGTGGTGAAAGGCGGTGATCTTGTAGCCGAATTCCTCGGCCACATGGAGCATGGTGGCCATTTCATCCGCCCGGTAACAATGCATCTGAACCAGGATTTCGCCGTTCAACACCCCGGCGAGGGTTTCCAAGGTCAGGTCCCGGCCCGGTGCGGTGCTTTCCTTGCCCTCGGCCAGGGCCGCTTCATGGTCCGCCCACCGCTTTGCGTAGGCCTCGGCCTTGATCCAGGCTTCTCGGTAACCTGCCACATTGCCCATGCGGGTGGCGGGCGCCCGGCCTCTGGAGCCGTAGACCCGTTTGGGATTTTCCCCACAGGCCATTTTCAGCGTGTAGGGCGCATCGGGAAACTTCATGCCCTGAACCGTCCGGGAGGGGATGTTCTTCAGGGTCACACCCCGACCGCCGAACAGATTGGCGGAGCCGGGCAGAATGTGGAGGGACGTGATCCCCCCAGCCATGGCCCGGGTGAAGCCCGGATCCTGGGGCCAGACCGAATGTTCCGCCCACACATTGGCGGTGTTCGGGCTGATGGCCTCGTTGCCGTCGGAATGGGCCTGGGCGGAGGGGGAGGGATAGACACCCAGATGGGAATGGATGTCGATAATGCCCGGTGTAACCCACCGGTCCGTGCCATCCACCCGGGTTGCATCGGCGGGGACGGGGAGATTGGTGCCCACCGCTTCGATCCGGCCATCCCGCAGGATGACGGTGGCGTTGCTCAACTGCTGGCCGGTCCCGGTCAGGACCGTGGCGCCGACAATGGCCGTTGGTGTGGAGAGATAGGGAGAATAGGTGCTGGGAAAGGGATTGGGTTTAGCGGCGATACCGCTCCCCCCTGTCGCCTCCTCCCCATCGCCGGGCTGGCTCCCGTGTCCCGTGTGGACAAACGCGGTTTCCATGCCGTGGTTATGACCATCGTCGGCAATTTCCTCTTTGGGGCCGCCATGGATATGGGTTTCCACCAGGGCATCCAGCGCGGCGAGATCCGCGTCGCTCTGGGCCCTGGCGTCCGGTCCGGGCAATCCCGCGGTCAGGCAGGCCAGAATGGCGGCGGTGCCCAGAAGGCGTCCAAGCCCGCCCCGGTTGGCCAGTCTGCACCCGGCCGGTTCGCGGTACGTCATCGCGGATCTCCCCACAGTGGTTTTGAGTCTCCAGACTATCATGGGCGCCAGCGGCGATTAACACTGCAAAAGGTCTGGCCCATGCCCGCCGTCCCTGGCGTGCTGTTTACCGGATCGCCTCCGAAAGGCGGTCACTTGGGATCAATAGTGGGAGACATCGCCTCCCGCACGGACTAATACTGGTGTCGCCAGGGGCCACGAGACTGGAGTCACGGGGCCAGGGACTGTCCGGCTCGACACGCCTTGTGGCCGGGTGACTGCAACCGGCCTAATTTGGTATGTCGTCGTGGTCTTGAAAGCCGTTGTGATACGGTGAGCGCCTGCCGGAGGGGTGCGAGAATGGGTATGCAACAGGTGGATATCTTGCGGGGCCATGATGTGGTCACCGTGAATCCGGGAACCACCGTTCGCGAGGCCGCCCGGGCCATGACCGAAGCGCATATCGGCTGCGTTCCCGTGGTGGACGATCACAACAAGCCCATCGGCATTCTCACGGAGCGGGATTTGATGGACCGGGTCATTACCCCCGGCCTCGACATCGAAACCCTCACGGTCGCCGCCATCATGACCCCGGATCCCGTCACGGTGCGGGACGGCACGGACATGGCCCATATCGAAGAGATCATGGAGCGGATGGACATTCGCCATGTCCCGGTGGTGGACGGCAACGGCGTGCTCGTGGCGATCGTGTCCCAGAGGGATGTGGCCCGGCGCCTCGCGGATGTGCTGCGCGCCCTGGAAAACCGCACGCGGCTTGGGTCCTTTCCGCCTACGACCATTGCCTTCGCCCTGTTCCTTTTCCTGATGCTTTATTCGATTTTCTTCGTTTCCCTCCTGCGCCTTCTGGGTGTGGTCAGCGCGGGCTGAGCAGACTACGGCCCTACACACGCATTCCGAGGGCTGACCGTCCAGGGTTGGCCGTAGGCGCTTGATCTATCCGTGCTGGGACAATATTGGCGGGGACAGAATAGGGCGGGAGAGGGAAACAGGCGTCAGGTCGACCGGCCTTGAAAGCGTCGGCTCACACTGCGGCTGAGCACTTCGCCCAGTTTCAGGCGGATGGGGTGCAGGAGCAGGGCCATCCCCAGACCCACCACAATACCCGCCGAATTGGCCAGCACGTCATAGATCGAGCAGCTGCGCCCCACCAGGGGCTGCACCAGTTCGATCAGGATACCGATGACGAAAATCATCCCCGCCAGGACCAGGGACCAGCGTTTGCGCCGCGGGGCGATGGCCGCCAGGAAGGTCCATGTGAAATAGGCCGCCGCATGGGCCAGCTTGTCCGAACTGCCCAGGGCCACCGCCGGCTTCAGGGACAGGTAGATGACCACCAGTCCGACAACGAGGGCAGCAGTGAACAGGACCGGTCGAAGCATGGGCGGGCAATCCGATCAGAATGGGGGCCCACCAGGGTGCTGGGCCAAAAGGGTGCTGGGCGCTGGGCTAACAGGGCACTGGGCCAATAGGGCACTGGGCCAATAGGGCACTGGGCCAACAGAGTGTTGGGGAGTTGCGCGGCAGAGCGTCGCTGCACTGCAACATAGACCATTGAGGCTGCCCTGTCGCCCCACGAAAGCATGACCCTCAATCCTCCATCCGCAGAGTTATGGTCTGGTCGTCAAGCACACCCTCGGCGCCGAGAATGGTGACCTGCCCTTGGTAGGTGCCTTCCGGCCAGCCTCCGTCGGGCCGCCTCTTGCCCACCCAATAGGCCTGCTGGGCCTTGGAGCGGTTCACGGCCTTGGGAGTGTGATCGATCAGGATCTGCCCATCGGGCGCTTTGATCTTCAGGCGGACTTGATGCTCCGGCAACAGGCCCAGAATCCGAACCTGGAGAAACAGGAGTGGGTTGCTGGTGGGCAGAACGGCGGGGGAGGCGGTGGTTTCGTTGATGCGCTCCAGGGACGGGGTATCTCCGCTGAACCCGATCCCGAACAGCTCCACCTGGCGGTAGGTCAGATCATCGGCCACGTCCCCGCGCCACAGACCGCCCGATGGGGCGCCGCAGCCTGTCCGCTGCCCGAGACCGATGAACGGATCGATCTTCCGGTCGCCCTTCCGTACAATGAAGGCCAGATGGGGAAATTCCGCGAGGCCGGAATGTCCGACATCCCCCAATGCCGCGCCCGTCGCAACCCGGTCACCCTGGGCAACCCGGATACTGCCTTTTTTCAGATGGCAGTATTGGGTGGACCAGCCGCCGTCATGGAAGAGGACGACACCATTGCCGCATTCCCGGCCCTTGATGGTCTCCCGGCCGATGCGATTGACAGTCACATCCTCCATGCCGTCACGCACCGCCTGCACCACGCCCGGGGCGGCAGCCACCACAGGCACTCCGGCTGCAAGGGCAGCCATGTCCATGATCCGGAAATCCGTCTCCCCGTGGCCATCATAGCTCCGGGTCCCGCAGCGATAATCCGTGTACTCCTCCCCATCGGTCCAGTCGAAATAGTTCTGAATGGTACAGTCCTCCCCATAGGTGCACGCCACGGGCAGAGCCAAGTCAAGGGCACGGGCGGAACCGGCCCCTGTCAGCAGCGCAACGGGCAGGGCCAGGAGGGCAGTGAAAATCAGGCGGAAACAATGAAAGGACAAGGAACACGCTCCTCCAAACAGGATTCGGAAAATATGATCCGGAAAATATGATCCGGTGAATAACGGGCTCGGTATCGGTACGGGTCGCATACTGGGCCCAATTGTGAGGACGAATTAGGGCAAGCCGGGGTGTGTAAGCAAGAATGTGAGGAGTGCTTGTGGGAAAAGACGGTGTAGGGGTTAGAAACGGACGTCGGCGCTCATTTGACCTGCGCGCGGCCGCCCTCGGACGGACGGCAGGTCACACTCAATTTGAAGGGTTTGGTCCTCCCGTCGTGGCCGGTTTGTCAGGGTGCGTCCGCCTCGAAGCGGATGGCGATGCCGCCGCCCGGGGCGAGGGGCAGGTCCATCCGGTCCCTGCTGGTCACCCTCCGGCGCTCGATGGCGATTTCATAGGGCGCGGTTTCCCAGTGCGCGCCCTTGCCATCCCGGTAGATTTGGGCGGTATACGTCACGCCGTCATCGAGAAAGGACAGCGGGACGGTCAGCGTGCGGCCGGTTTCATCGGTCAGACCGCCCAGATACCAGTCAGCGCCGCGCCTCTCCGTGGTGGCCCGTTCCTTCCGGGCGAAGACAACATAGTCGCCGATCTCTCCCGCTAACGCGATGCTTTCTTCCCAGTCGGTGGGCACATCCTTGATGAACTGGAACGGCTCAGGCCGGGCTTCGTAGTTTTCCGGAATGTCCGCCGCCATCTGGATCGGGCTGTAGATCACCACGTAGAGGGCAAGCTGCTTGGCCAGGGTGGTTTCGACCCTGGAGCGGGTGTCCGGCCGGGGCAGGTCTGCGCGCACGGGCGGGCGTTCATTGGGCCGCAGATCGAAAATACCCGGTGTGAAATCCATCGGCCCCGAGAGCATTCGGGTAAAAGGCAGAATCGCCGTGTGCTCCGGCGGATTGGGCGGAATGCCCCAGGCATTGTATTCCTGGCCCCGCGCCCCTTCCCGGGTGATCCAGTTCGGGTAGGTCCGGCGCAGGCCCGTATCCTTGATGGGTTCGTGGGGATTGAGGCTGAGCTTGTATTTGGCCGCCGCCCTGACCGCTTTGAGATGATGATTGGCCATCACCTGGCCGTCGTGCCATTCGTAAAAGGCGATGCCGTTTTCGTCGAGGCGCTTGATGGCGCCGCCATCGGCCACATACCCGCTCTTGATCTGGCGGACCCCATGCTTTTCATACAGAGCATAAGCATCCGCCATCTGATTTTCATAATTGGTGATGTTGCCCGAGGTCTCATGGTGGCCGATCAGGCGCACCCCCCTGGCCAGGGCATGGTCCGTGACCGCCTGGAGATCGAAATCCGGATAGCTTTCCGTGAAGGAGAACACGTCGCCGTTCTCGTACCAGTTGCCGTCCCAGCCGATGTTCCAGCCTTCCACCAGAACGCCGTCGAACCCGTGTTCGGCGGCAAAGTCGATATAGCGTCTGGCTTCCTCCGTGGTCGCACCATGAATGCCGTCCCGGCCCCAGGTCCGGTCCCGGATATGCATGGCCCACCAGATACCGATGTATTTGCCGGGCTCCACCCAGGACACATCACCGAGCGTGTTGGGCTCATTGAGATTGAGGATGAGATCGGAGTTGAGCAGACCCACCGCATCCGGAGCGATCTGGATGGTGCGCCAGGGAGTGGTGAAGGCGCCTTCTTTCCTGACCAGGGTCCCGTCGGACCGGGGCGCCAGATCCGCCTTGAAGACGCCCGGGCGTTTCTGGTCCAGGGACATGCCCGCATAATCCACCAGGGCGGCTTCGTGGATGCTGAAATGCACCCCTGATTTCGTTCGTATGGTGATCGGCGTGTGCGCCCGGTCGATATCCTCGACCGGCGTGGCGTTGTAGAGATACTCATACCGGTTCCAGCCCCTTGTGGGGATCCACCAGGACGTGGAACCGGTTTCCATGCGGAATTCGGTCAGTTCGTCGGTGATGAACACGGCTTTTGGGCGGCCCTGGGCAGGGACTTCATAGCGCAACCCGAGACCATCGTTGAACACCCGTACACGGACGGTGAAGGTCTGGCCCTCCGCCGTGAAGGTGGCCGCAAGGTCATTGTGATGATCCCGGACAAACCGCCGTTCGCCCCAGGGCTGCTCCCAGGTCTTGTCCGCGCTGACAGACATGCTGGACGTGAGCGCGAAGCTCTCGTCCAGGCCATGGCGGGCCCTGAAGCGCAGTCCCAGGCGGGAGGGGTGGATCACCGTTTCGTCCCGGTAGGACACGCGATAACGGGGCACCCCTGCATGGTCGACATCCAGGGATACGGTGAGCGCGCCGTCGGGAGAGGCCACGGACACCCCGGCAAGTGCCGTGCCGGATCTGAACCAGCCCGCCAGAAGGGCGGCCATGGCCAACACGGCGATCTTGTTCATAGGCGGCGGCCTCCCCTTGTGGTCGCTCCCATGCCCGACCCTCTCCCGGCGCAACGGTGGACGATCAATTCGGGTCCGTCTGAGGGCCCTTTGTTTTCGGCTTGACCGCGGGCACTTTGCCCTGCCCCGAGCCGGTGCCGATGGTGTTCAACGCCGGATTGATGTTGGAGGGGTACACGGCGTTTTGGGGGACAGCGTTCTTGGTCGGACTGTTCAGGGCCACGACTTCCACCCGGCGGTTCTCGGCGCTGTAGGGCCAGGACGCATTCTTGAGCAACTGCTCCCCGAAGCCGCGGGCTTCCAGCCGTTGGGGCGGCACGCCCTGGCTCACCAAATATTCCGCGACGGCCATGGCCCGGGCCCGGGACAGTTTCAGGTTATAGGCTTCCGCGCCGGAGGCGTCCGTGTGGCCGTAAATGCCGAAAACGATGCCCCGCAGCTCCGGCGAGCGCATCACACCGGCCACCTTGTCCAGGTGTTGCCGTGCACTGAGGGACAGGCGGGCGGAATTGGCCGGAAAGGCGATGTTCAGGTCGATCCGTTCAGCCAGCAACCGGGTGGGGGTCAGGGCGAACCCGGTCTCCTTGGTTCCGGATTCCCGAACGCTGCCGTGGTCGCTCGTTTGACCCAGCAACGCCTCTTCCCGGCCCATGGGCTGGGCGCCAGGCTCGGTCACATGACCGCCTTTCGGGGGCGGGGCCTTGGTCTGGGCGTGGGCGGGCACCGTTGCGATGGCGCCTGTGAAGACACCCACGCCCCCGGCTGCCAGTGCAGTGGCCAGGGCGGCGCTGGTGCGCAGCCGGCCGGTCTGGCCTTTCGGCCGGCGTTTCGGGGGCCGGCGTTTCGGGGAACGGTAGAGGATAGTCATGGACGGTCTCCTTCGTCCTTTCGGGTGTTCTTCCGGGAGCGGCATCCGCTCGCCGGATAGGTCCAGTAGAACGCAAGACCACCCGGGCGGCAGCCTTACGTCTTTTCTGCGTTATTCTTACCGTTACGCCAGATTGCGGCGACTCTTCGACGGTCAGGGGGCATCAATCCAAAGTGTTTGGCTGGCTTGTTCTCCCCCATGCCTGATCCAAGAGCCGGTTGCAGGGCTTTGAGCATCCATACCCCGCGTGTACTTCAGCATGTTGTGAGCAACCGTGATCGCATCAAGCCATTGCCGTGGGAGGCGGGAGTCGTCACGATCCGCGCGCTATGTCTTTGAAATTTATCTGGATGCCATCATTACAAAAGGAGACCACGGCCGTGACCACGGAACTTGAGGAAATGGCGCTGGAGTATCACCAGTTTCCCGTCCCGGGAAAGTTGAGGATCGAACCCACCAAGCGCATGGTCAACCAGAGGGACCTGGCCCTGGCCTACTCCCCCGGTGTGGCTGCGGCGTGCAATCTGATTGCGGATGACCCGGACACGGCCGCCGACATGACCGCCAGGGGCAATCTGGTTGCGGTCATTTCCAACGGCACTGCCGTTCTCGGACTGGGAGCCATCGGCCCCCTGGCGTCCAAGCCGGTGATGGAGGGCAAGGCGGTCCTGTTCAAGAAATTCGCCGGGATCGACTGTTTCGATATCGAGGTGGACGAGCTGGACGCGGAGCGCCTGGCGGATCTGGTGGCCCGGCTGGAGCCCACCTTCGGTGCCATCAATCTCGAGGACATCAAGGCCCCGGAATGTTTCGAGGTGGAGCGTCTGTGCAAGGAGCGCATGGGCATCCCGGTCTTCCATGATGACCAGCACGGAACCGCCATCGTGGTCGGTGCTGCCATCACCAACGGTCTGGCCATCGCGGGCAAGTCCATCAGTGACGTGACCATCACCTGTGCCGGAGCCGGGGCCGCCGCCCTGGCGTGCCTTGATCTGCTGGTCTCCCTGGGCGCGAAGCGGGAGAATATCACGGTCTCGGACGTGGACGGTGTGGTCTATGAAGGCCGTGCCGAGGGCATGGATCCCTACAAGGCCCGGTATGCCCAGAAGACGGACCGGCGCACCCTGGGGGAAACCTTCGCGAACACGGACATTTTCCTGGGTCTGTCCGCCCCCAACATCGTCAAGCCCGAATGGCTGGAGCAGATGGCCTCCCACCCGATCATCATGGCCCTGGCCAATCCGGATCCGGAGATCCGCCCGGAACTGGCCAAGCAGGTCCGGCCCGATGCCATCATCGCCACGGGGCGGTCGGATTATCCGAACCAGGTCAATAATGTTCTGTGCTTTCCGTTCATCTTCAGGGGCGCACTCGATGTGGGTGCCAAGGCCATCAATGAGGAAATGAAACGGGCCTGTGTCCACGCCATTGCCGATCTGGCCAAGGCGGAACCCTCCGATGTGGTCGCCAGAGCCTATCGGGGCCACAGTCTGCAATTCGGTCCGGAATACATTCTGCCCAAGCCGTTCGATCCCCGGCTGATCGAAGTCGTGGCCCCCGCCGTGGCCAAGGCGGCCATGGACAGTGGCGTGGCCCGCCGTCCGATCGCCGATGGAGACGCGTACCGGCGCAAGCTGAGTACTTTTGTCTACAAATCCGGCTCGGTCATGGAGCCCGTGTTCGAATCCGCCCGCAGGGATCCGCGCAAGGTGGTGTTCGCGGAAGGGGAAGACCAACGGGTGCTCCGCGCCGCCCAGATCGCCCTTGACGACGGTGTGGCCCAGCCCATCCTGATCGGGCGGCGTGAGGTGATTGCGGAATCCGTACGCGAACTTGGTCTGCGCCTGAAACTTGACCAGGACGTGCCGGTGATCGACCCCCAGGACAATCCCGATGCTGACCGGGTCCGGGATCATTATCTGGCCCTCACTGAACGCCGGGGCATCACGCCGGCCATGGCCACCGATTACATCCGGACACGCAACACCGTGCTTGCCGCCACCATGGTTCAGATGGGTGCAGCCGACACCCTGCTCTGTGGGGCAACGGACCGGTACCGCTCCCATCTTGGGCACCTGCTCGACATTATCGGGGTCGCGCCCCATCTGGCCACGCCGGCAGCCCTGCGTCTGGTGGTGCTCAAGGACGGTTTTGTCTTCATCACCGACACCAACGTGAATACCGATCCTTCTGCGGAGGAAGTGGCCGATATCGCCCAGCTTGCGGCTGCGGAAGTGCGCCGGTTCGGTCAGGAGCCCCGGGTGGCCCTGGTGTCCCATTCCAGTTTCGGCGCCTCCGACGACCCGTCTGCCATGAAAATGCGGGCGGCCTGCGGTGTCCTGCACCAGCGTGGGGTGACCTTCGAATTCGACGGGGAAATGCGGGCGGATGCGGCGATCATGCCTGAAGTGCGCGACCAGGTGATGATGAACAGCCGCCTTTCCGGTCCGGCCAATCTGCTGGTCATGCCCAATCTGGACGCGGCCAATATCGCCTACAATCTGTGTTGGGCGGCCAATGATGGATTGAATATCGGCCCTATGCTGATCGGCATGGCCCGGCCGGTTCACATCCTGTCGAATTCGGTCACTGTACGCGGTGTGGTCAACATGACCGCGATCGCCGTGGCCGATGCCCAGGACGCCAGGCCGATTGCCGGTGCGGGGGCCTGACAGCGTTCGCCGGTAAAGGGGCCGGTACAGGGGCCATTAAAGGGAAGGGGCCGATCCCGGCCCCTTCTTTCATCCGTAAGGTGATCGTTTCCGTTACAGGACTTGGACCTGTCCGGTCACGACGATGGGTCCCGTGGGCTGGCCGGTCGGTGAACCGCCCGGCGGCTCCAGGCTGACCGCAAGCGTCACACCCGTGGCCAGCTTGTTACGAATGTCATCGTCCAGGGCGACGAAGGTGTTACCCGCAGGCCGGATCAGGCCGAGAGAGCTGGGTTGTTCGCCTTCGGGCACCACCCACAGTTCCGGGTCCCGCCCATCGGTCTCCAGATCCGCATTGAGAATTTCCAGGGTCTCGAAGTCCGGATTCAGACGCACCAGGAAGGCCGGCTGTTCTCCGGCGGACGCCATGATGGCCACGGGGGCGGCGGGTTCCTGGCGCAGCACCGCGAGGCTGAGCGCGCCGACGGCGACAATCGCCACGGCAGAGGCGCAGGCGGCGAGGATCTGCCACTGGAACAGCCCGCCCCGCCGCCGCCGGCGCGGGGCTTCCCGTCCGAACAGGCGCTCCATCAGTTCCTCTTTCAGGACCATGGACGGGCGGGCGAGGGGGATGGCATTCAGCAGGGGTGCGAACCGGTGGGTCCAGAAATCCACCTCCCGGGCGAGGCGGGGGTCGCGCTCCAGACGCCGCTCCACATCCCGGCGCTCTTCCGCAGAAAGAACACCCAGCACATATTCCCCGGCCATGATCGAGGCGGGGTCGCCGGTCTGCCTGTCGTCTTCCATGTCCGCACTCTAGCCTTGATCGCAGTGACCGTCCGTGTCCGGTAAAAAGAGGTGCCGGGCGGGAAACAGCCTCTGTCGTGGGTTGTTACCGTCGCTCAGACCGGTTCATGCCGCTGGGCGTCATGCATTTGCGGGCCCGGGTCATCGCCGTTGCGTGAGGGGTCGAGGCAGTTGCGCAACTTGTTCAGACTGCGGTGGACCCAGCTTTTCACCGTCCCCAAAGGCGTTTCCATGCCCCGGGCAAGATCCGCATAGGTCCGCCCGGTAAAATAAGCCATGCGCACGGCAGACGCCTGCTTGGGTTCCAGTTCATCGAGACATTCCATCAGCATCCGCGCATTGTCTGCATCCATCAGACGATCCTCGGCGGACTGGTCAGGATCTTCCAATTCCGCGAACCGCTCATCATCGACCGGGACCGTGCGCATGGTCCGGAGGCGGTCAATGGACGTGTTGCGCGCCACGGACGCGATCCATGCCAAGGCGGACGCTTCGCGCTGGGAGAAAGCCGAGGCTTTGTTCCAGATCTTGATGAAGCTCTCCTGCAGGGCGTCTTCCGCCTCCTGCCGGTCCTTGAGGATCCGGATGCACACGCCGAGTAGAAACGGCGAGACGACATCGTAAAGCTCATCAAAAGCGCGACGGTCCCTCAGCGCGATGCGGCCCAGCAGGTAGGCCGTCTGGGTGTTGTTCATTATGGCCATCACAGTTGAGATATTAAATCAGTAGCGAGCACTCGCCATAAATCCGCTGATGGGTCAAGGCCCGCATCCGGCGCTTTGGAGGTGCCGAAACCTGCTGCGGTCCCCTCCTGCGCTTCCGGAATTCGCCTGTGTCCCGGCGTGCTCACGATCATGCCCAGGACCGGCCAGCTATGGCGTGTAGATCACACACCCGCCCCATTCATTCGGGGTACCATCTCCAAACTCGAGAAGGTTACCAATCATTAATCTCAATCCGTGCAACCCAGCAATCCTGGCGCCCGTCTCCTCCACTGCCCAGAGAGCGCGCACCCAGCATGGCCACGCCACGCAGGGTGACAGGAAATCTGTGTATTACGAAAGGATTGTAACTTATGATTGCAACGCGCGAACCCATTCCAAGCTTCAAGCCCCCATTCAGGCGCAATCAGGTTGCCGAGACCCAGTGGTCGGTGGATTTTTCCGCAAAGGCCGCGACCATGCCCGAAGCATCCGGCCTGCTACCCGGGAACAGCCCCATTATCATGTCCCACGGACAGAACCGGCTCCAGTTCGAAGCTGATCTGTATACGTTCCTGTGTGAGATGTCCGCGGGGATCACCGCCTGCATGTTCCATCCGGACACCCTGATCCACCGGGCCAATGCGCTTGAGAACCTGTCCATTTGCCTGCTGAGGAAAAGGGACAGGATCTATGTGGACAAGGTATTTTATCGGCATGCGGAGAATTTTGCTCTGTGCGGCGATGCCGAGGGCTTCCTTCAGACCTTCGGGCGGTTCCGCAAGCAGGCGCTCACTCTGCTGCTCCACAGCTATCCTGGCATGCGGGACCGGGACAATTTCAAGTATCTGTTCCCGGAAATTTAGACCTCATGCCACCCGCGGGCCAGGGGCGCCAGCCGGGTCGTCTGGTCCATGGGCTGAGTCCGCATTCAACTTTCGAAAAGGGACCCACTCAGCAAAAAATGCACAATCTGACGCATGCCAACCGGTTCTTAAGAGTGGTGCCGCACAGTCGGCCCGGGTTGATCGGGTGACCGTTGCAACGCAACCCGCACAAGTGTGTAACAGACCTCTTAAGGAGAAAACGCCATGGAAATGGTCGCTTTTGCCTCTGACGATATCGCCAACTCCCTCGCCAATCTGTCCGAAAGCCAGCTCGATGAGCTTGCATTCGGTGCCGTCCAGCTGGACGCCGATGGCAACATCATCGCCTACAATGCCGTCGAGGGTGACATTACCGGCCGTGACCCCAAGTCCGTGATCGGCAAGAACTTCTTCACCGACGTTGCTCCCTGCACGAACCAGCCGGAGTTCCGCGGCAAGTTTGAAGACGGCGTACGCCAGGGCAAGCTGAACTCCCTGTTCGAGTGGACCTTCGACTACAACATGACCCCGACCAAGGTGCAGGTGCACATGAAGAGCGCCACCCTGAAGGACCGTTACTGGATCTTCGTCAAGCGTCTGTGATCCGCTTCCGTTCCAGAAGCTAAAACAAAAAAGACACCGGCGGAGGCATCGCCTCCGCCGCGAGGGGCTGAATTTTTCCCGTATGCATGGATACTGACCGTCTGATGACGGCTTTTCCTGTCCTTTGGTTGGGATCCGCCGGGAACGCCATACTTGTATCGGGGAGCGTCACCATGACTCTGGCCACCATGAACGAACCGTCCGCCGGTGCGCGGAATGGACCGGACCAGGGGCAGGCTGAACCCGCCGGCGACGCCCGGTCAGTGCTGTGCACATTGATGGATGCCGGCCGGGACGGTCTTGATGATGCCCTGATCCAGTTGATACCGGATCGCGGGGCGTGGTGGGCGAATATCAGCGGTTCCAGAAAAGGTCTCGGTCCGGCCCAGATCCGCGGGCTGATCGGTCTAACGATCCGCGAGCTCCAGGATCGCAGCATTCCCCAAGGGGATCATTCAAGCAGCCCTGATGGCACAAGTGGTTCGGATGAAGTGTCGAGTCCGGACATTCCCTCCGGCCAGAACAATTCGGGAGCCGGGGCCATTGAGGGCTCCAGTGTCCGTCATTCCGTATCCGCGATCGCGGAAGATGGCCTGGACTCCATGGTCGCCTCCGCCGGGGAAATCACCAGGACCTCCCATAAAATGGCGGAAGTGGCCACCAATACGGCGGTCAATGTTGCGGAAGTGAGCGAAGTGGCCGACGCGGTGTCCCATGACCTGAGCCTGATCGCCGCCGCCTCCCAGGAACTGGCGGTCACATCGAGCACGGTCAGCGAAACCATGGACTACCTCAAGGCCTATTCCGAAGAGGCCCGTCAGGCTACGGACACAGCCAAGGGGCAGGTCGGACAATTGGCCGAACGGGCGGCAACCGTCGGGGAAGTGCTGGAAATCATCAAAGCTATCGCCAGCCAGACCAATCTTCTGGCCCTCAATGCCACCATAGAGGCGGCCAGGGCCGGGGAAGCGGGGCGGGGCTTCGCCGTGGTGGCCAGCGAGGTCAAGAAGCTTGCCGCCGATACCGCAAAGGCAACGGAACACATCCATTCCAGCATCGAGGAAATTCACGAGTCCGTCGGGTCCGTCATCACCCAGATCGATGCGGTTTCCGAGAAAATCGCGGGCACGGATCAGTCCGTGAGCCAAGCCAACACCTCCATCGGTGAACAGAATGCCGCGACGGGCCAGATCGCGCAAAGCGTGGTGGAGATTTCCGACAAGGTGACCAAGATGGTTGAACGTCTGTCCTCCGTCGCGTCCGATTGCGATCTCACATCCATGTATGTGGATCAGACCATGAGCGATGTTGACGTGCTCACCATCCGGGCAGGCGAGGTCAAGACCAAGCTGGGCGAGAAGACCGCCGCCGCTTAAGGTAACACCCGGATCATCTGTGGGGGGAGCGCCAAGTCGCGGGCCGGCATCCGCTCAATCCGTGTTGGTCCCGGCCAGTGCCGACAGGATGGCCGCGCCATACCGTTCGCACCGTGATGGTGTCATGCCCGGAATCGCGGCGAGAGCGGCAAGGTCCCCGGGCGGTGTGCGGGACAGGGCCGCCAGGGTCCGGTCGTGGAATATCATCGCGGGCGGCACAGCGCATCGGGTGGCCAGATCCTGGCGCAGGGTGCGCAAGCGTGCCTCAAGGGACGCTCCGTCGCCCTTGCCCGGCTTTTTTTCACCCGGCACCCTGGTCCGATCCTTTTCGGGAGTGGGCTTGAACCCAGTGCTGCGGACCATGAAGGGCAGGCGTGCTGAGAGATGATCCCGCCCCCGGTCCGTGACGCACAGGGCGCTGGTGGTGGCGTGCGCAGGCAGGATCAGGTGCTTGACCAGCATCTGGCGCAGGAGGGACGGCAGATCCACACCCTCCGTTTGCAGATCATGGTCGCCGGTCATGATACGCTGGAGTGCGGAAGGTCCGATCCCGTCCGGCGCATCCGCCAGGATTTGCAGCACCCGGAGGGCCGCCTCGCTTCCGTTCCTCAACCGGCCCGGCTCCAGGCACAGATCGCAGATCCCGCAGGGCTCCGGTGCGGGCTCCCCCAGAAGGGCAAGGGCTCCGGCGGCCCGGCAGGTGACCGCCTCGGCCACATGTAGCATGGCATCGAGCTTGGACCCCTGGTGGCTGAACAGGGATCCTTCACTGGGCGCCGCCGTCCGCCCGGCCCGGCGCAGACCGCCGATCACGCTTTGCAGTCCGTGGAGCAGAATGGCCTCGGCCCTGTGGCCGTCCCGGCCCGCCCGGCCGGTCTCCTGCCAGTAGGCCTCCAGACTGTCCGGCAGGTCCGCATGGACCACAAGGCGCACATCCCCCCGGTCCATGCCCATGCCGAAGGCAACCGTTGCAACCACGGCAATGCTCTCTTCCCGGAGAAAGGCCTCCTCCACAAGGGCCCGGTCCCCCCGGTCCATGCCCCCGTGATAGGCCAGCGCCTTCACCCCGGCCCGCTTGAGGGCGGCGGCGAGACGGTCCGCCCGGGTCCGGGAGCGCACATAGACCAGGGCGGCACCTGACCGGTTTCCATCCGCCTGGGGTGCAAGACATCCGCCCACGGCCTCCCGGACGCTGGCGGTGGGGGAGGCGGGTTCGTACTGGGTTTGCAGAGCGATATTGGGTCGGGCGAAACCAGCGCTGAACAAGGTCGCCCGCTCCAGCCAGAGCTGGCGGCGGATGTCATCCAGGGTGCGGGGATCGGCGGTGGCGGTCAGGGCAAGGCGGGGGGCATCGGGGCAGGCGCTCAGCAGACGGCGCAGATCCAGATAGGCCGGACGGAAATCATGGCCCCACTGGGAGACGCAATGGGCCTCGTCGATGGCGATGAGGGACAGCCGGATCCCCCGCAACAGGTCCGTGAACCCCGGATCGCAGGCCCGCTCCGGGGATACATAAAGAAGATCGAGCCCCCCGTCCCGAAGGCGCGCGGCCACCCGGGCCTGCTGGTCGAGGGTCATGTCCCCGTGCAAGGCAGCCGCCCGGACCCCACGATCCGCCAGGGCGGTGCTCTGGCTGCGCATGAGGGCGATCAGGGGAGAAATCACCAGGGCGGTGCCCGGCCGGCACAATGCGGGGATCTGATAGCACAGGGATTTGCCCGCTCCCGTGGGCAGGAGCGCCAGGGCATCCCCGCCCGCGACCACATGGTGGATGATCCGGTCCTGGAGCGGCCGGAAGCCCGCATGGCCGAACACGTTTTTGAGGGCAGTTTCGGGTTTGAGGGCGGTTTCGGGTTTGAGGGCGGTTTCGGGCCTCAAAGCGGTTTCCGCCCTCAAGGCTGGTTCAGCCCTCAAGGCCGCTCCCGTGTCCGTCATGACCATGACTTGCCCCGCTCTCCACCCGTTTTGCGAACCTCCCCCATAGGTGACTCTGTCCCCCTTTGCCAACCCGGCCCTCGGGCAGTGGTCAATCGCGGCGCCCTGTGGTGAGCTATGGAGGAAAACGCTGGAGACGCCCGGGGCGCCAACCCGCCCACGCGATCCGGTTCAGCGCACAAGATGCAGAAGATGCAGAAGATCGAGAGGAGACCGCCCCCATGGCCGACCAGCCCGACAACCGCCCCGCCGTTCCATCCGCCACGATTCTCCTTTTGCGCGACAGCCCCGAGGGGGTGGAGGTCTTCATGGTGGTGCGCCACCACCAGATCGATTTCGCCTCCGGCGCCCTGGTGTTTCCCGGCGGCAAGCTCGACGAGGCGGATGCCGATCCTGCCCTGCGCGCCCTGTGCCGCTATGAAGGCACCCTGGACGAGGAGGGGCTGGCGCTGCGGGTGGGGGCGATCCGGGAGGCCTTCGAGGAAGTGGGGGTGCTGCTGGCCCGGGCCAAGGCGCCGGGTGCGGGATGGGTTCTGCCCACGGATATTCCGCAATGGGAGGAGTACCGCACGGCGGTCCATGGCGGGCAGATGGACATGATGGCGCTCCTGCAGGCCACGGATCTTGTCCTGGATCTCGATTGCCTGGTGCCCTATGCCCACTGGATCACGCCGGACATGATGCCCCGGCGCTATGACACCCATTTCTATCTCGCCCGCTGCCCCAGCAACTACGATGCCCGCCATGACGGCGGCGAAAGCGTGGATTCCGTCTGGATCAACCCGGCCCGGGCCCTGGCGGAGGCGGAAGAGGGCAAATGGACCATCATCTTCCCCACACGGATGAACCTGCTGAAGCTCTCCCGGGCCGCCACCGTCGAGGAGGCCCTGGCCACGGCCCGCACCGATCCCATCGTCACGGTCAAGCCCTGGGTGGAGGAACAGGACGGCCAATCCATCCTGCGCATCCCGGAAGAAGCCGGTTACGGCGTCACCTGGGAACCCCTTGAGCGGATGTAAGCGGGCCCCCCTTCCGACCACCTGACACCCCCGCGCCCCCGGATGGCGGGAACCCTATCCCGGCGGTTGCATCGATCCCGATTGCGAAGTTAACTGCGGGCAATGAGACGGTGTGTGTGTCCAGGGACGGGGCGGGGTAACCAGCTATGGCGGATGACGGAAAACCCGGGCGGGACAAGCCCGTCGCGATGATCTCCAGCACGTCGATCGACCTGCCGGCCCATCGCGAACAGGTGTTCGATGCCTGCTGGCGGGCCGGGGTCTGGCCCGAGGCCATGGAGATAATGCCGGCCCAGGACGCCGATGCGGTGGAAGCCTCCCTGGCCCTGGTGGATGGGGCGGAGGTCTATATCGGCATTTTCGCCTTCCGCTACGGCACTGTCCCCGAGGGGTCGGACATTTCCATCACCGAGCAGGAATATGACCGGGCCGTCGCCCGCGGCCTGCCCCGGCTGATCTTTTTCATGCATGAGGATCACCCGGTCAAACCCGCCGATGTGGAAACCGGACCGGGTGCTGAGAAATTGAAGGCCCTTAAGGAAAAGATCGGCACACAGCGGGTCGGCGGCTTTTTCAAATCCGATGAAGATCTGCGCACCCTGGTGCTCCATGCCCTTCAGGCCTGGCAGAAGGAGCGCCAGAAAACCGGCCCGGACCAGACAACCCGCCAGATCGAGGCCCTGCACCGCTCCCTCTCCATCCCCAAGCCGCCGGAAGCGTTCATCGCCCACCCCTACACATTGCGCCAGACGGATCTGGTGGGCCGGCAAGGGGAACTGGGGGTGCTCACGGACTGGGTCGCCAATCCCCGGTCGGCGTTCGGCGGTGCGGTGATCTTCGCCTATATCGCCATTGGCGGCATGGGGAAGAGTGCCCTCACCTGGCACTGGTTCAACAAGATCGCGCCCCAGGAAATGTCCCCCCTGGACGGGCGGATGTGGTGGAGCTTTTACGAATCCGACGCGGACTTCGAGGCCTTCACGGTCAATGCCCTGGCCTATCTGGAGGGCATGGACGAAGCAGAGATCCGGGACCTGCCCTGGCCTGACCGGGAGCGCCGCCTCCTCTCGGCCCTGCAAACCAACCGGGTGCTGATGGTTCTGGACGGGCTGGAGCGTATTCTGCGGGCCTACACCCATATCGACGCCAGCCGGACCACCGATGAGGACCTGGACGCCCGGACCGGCCACGCCCCTTTGATGGATCCGGACCTTGAGGAGGAAGAAGCGAAAGCCGCCCTGGGCCGCCATGAACTGCGCCAGTGTGCTGATCCCCGGGCGGACAGGTTCTTCCAGAAGCTGGCTGCCCTGGCGGCCTCCGGCGGACAGGCGCGGGTGCTGGTCACCTCCCGCCTGCTGCCCACGGCCCTCCAGACCCGGACCGGCGGCACGATCCCTGGCACCGAGGCCGTGTTCCTGCGCGGGCTCACCGATGACGACGCCGTGGCCCTGTGGCGGCGGTTGGGAGCGACCGGGGCGGCGGCGGAGCTGCGGACCGTGTTCAACCCGGTGCGCAATCACCCTTTGCTGATCCAGGCCCTGGCCAGCGAAGTGGCCGAATATCGGAAAGCCCCAGGGGATTTCGCCCAATGGCGCGCCGCCCATCCGGATTTCGACCCGGCCCAATTGCCCCTCATCCAGGCCCGGAGCCACATTCTCGACTTTGCCCTCAAGGGTCTGACGGAACAGGAGATCAAGGTCCTCACCCTGATGGTTGCTTTCCGCAAACCGGCCGCCTACGAGACCCTGGAGGCGGTGCTGGTGGGAGACGGCAAGGCCTGCGGCACACCGGCGGATCTGGACCGGGTGCTCACGGGGCTCGAGGCACGAGGGCTGATCGGCTGGGACCGGGGGGCCAACCGCTATGACGCCCATCCCATTGTCCGGGGGGTGGTCTGGCAGCGCACGGAGGAAATGGCCCGAGGCTCGGTCCACGGCGCCCTGGAGGCCCATTTCCAGCCCATGGCCAAGGCCGTGCCGGACTACCGCCAAGTGGAAAGCCTCGCTGATCTGACCCCGGCCATCGAACTGTTCCACGCCCTGGCGGACCAGGGGCGCCTGGATGATGCCTGGACCGTGTTCCGAGACCGGCTGGAGAATGCCACCCTCCACCGGCTGGCGGCCCACCGGGAGCGCATCGCCCTGTTGGAGCGCCTGTGCCCGGACGGGGCGGAGGCGGGGCCGGCCCTGAAAACGGTGAGGGCCCGCGCCTGGACCCTGAATGCCTTGGGGTCGAGTTACGATTTGTCCGGCCAGCCGGGCCGGGCGCTGCCCCTCTACCGGCAGACGGTCGCACTGGATGATCAGGCGAGGGATGAAAACAATCTGTCGGTTGGTCTTCGCAATCTCGCCGAAGCCGCCCGTAAGGCCGGCTCATGGCAGGAGGGCTTGGTGGCTTTAACCCGTGCGCTGCCCTTGACCCGCAAGACCGGGAACCGGTTGAATGAAGCTCTGACGCTCGCCAGCCTTGGCCAACATTTGGCCCTGTCCGGCCAGGAGGAGGATGCCGCCGTAGCTCTGGGCCGGTCCTTGGCCATGGTGCGCGCACAGGGAGAGAAAGCATGGGAGGGCAGGTGCCAGGCTGTGCGCGCCAAGGCGGCCCTGCTGGCCGATGCGCCGGAGCGGGCCGCCCCTCTGGCCGATCGGGCCGCGGACTTGGCCCAGGTCGAACGCAGTGAGCATGACATCATCCGGGCCACCCTGCTCCAGGGCCAAGCGGCCCTTGCCCTTGGGGATCAAAGCAAGGCGGAGCCATTCTTGACTACCGCTCTGAACCGGGCCCGGGCCGTCTCCCTGGTGGAGTTCGAACTGCCCGCCCTCATGGCTCTCGCTGCCCTGCGCCACGCGCAGGGCAACACCGCCGAGGCCCGCGCCCTTCTGGACCAGGTCTGGGACCCCGCTGCCGAGGGTCCGTATCCAAGGTGGGAAGCGGACGCGGCCAATCTCCTGGCCCAGATCGAACAGGATGCAGGCAACCGGGACGCCGCCATCGCCGCCGCCAGCCGCGCCTATACCAAAGCCTGGCTCGAAGGCCCCCCTTACGCCTACAGTCCCGGCCTGAACACCGCCCGCGCCCATCTTCAGGCCCTCGGCGCCCCGGAGCCGGTTCTCCAACCCTCCGCCCACGGCCCATTCCCCAGCGTCGACATCAATCCCAAGGACAAAAACTGGGTCGATCCTGCCACCGTGCATGACATCGACGTGGACCTGCCAGGCTCGTAACAACACCCAGGGTCGTGATGCCTGTGAAAACAGGCGTCCATGGCACCCCTCACGCCCGGCTCAATCCGTCACCGGATCTTCGCCGGGGCCGTTGCGCATGCGAAAAAGAAGGGGGACGAAGGCGACGATGGCGGTGATGCGCACCAGATGCATGGCCGCCACAAAGGCCGGATCTTGGCCCATGGCCAGGGCGATCATCGACATCTCCGCGAGCCCCCCGGGGGCGAAGGCCAGGAACAGGGTGGCCGGGTCCTGTCCCGTGAGGCCCGACAGGGACACCGCCGCCAGGATCGCCAGCACGATCATGCCCGCCGCCGAAATCACCCCGCCCCAGAACACCGGCGCGATCTGGCCCAGGGTATAGCCCGCGAACCGGGCGCCGATGGCACAGCCCACAATCACCTGGGCCATGGCGATGGCCTCCGCCGGGGGCGGACTGTGGCTCAGCCCCGAGGCATGGGCGGCGGCGCTGAACAATAGCGGCCCCAAAAGGGTGGGGGCGGGCAGGTGGAGGCGTTTGCCGAACTGGACACCGACCACGGCGCAACCCAGAAGCAGCAACACCTCAAAAAGCGGGATCACCAGAATGGAGACCGTCCCCGGCGGCATGGTGGGCACGGACAGACCCAGAATGAACCGGAAATAGATCGGCACGATGCTCACCACCAGGATGATCCGCACCAGATGCACGATGCCGATAAAAGGCGTGGAAGCGCCGTAGCGTTCCCCGGTGATGACCATTTCCCCAAGGCCGCCGGGGGCGCTGGCGAAATAGGCGGTCACCCGGTCGAGCTTCACCACCCGGACGAAATACCAGTAGGCCCCCCAGATCGAGGCGGCAACCAGCACCGCCAGCACCCCGATGGGCGGGATCCAGGCCCCCAGGCTCGCAAGCAGACCCGGAGTGAAGGAGGAGCCCAGAAAGACCCCCAGCACGGCGATCATCGCCGCCCGCAGATAGGGGGGCACCTGCATGGACGCCCCGGACAGGGCCAGGGGCACGGTGAGCGCCATGGCCCCCATCATCCAGGCCAGAGGCAGGCTCAGGGCGGCGAACGCCATGCCGCCGACCGCGCCCGCACCCAGGGTGAAGGCGGTGGCCCGGGTCAGCCCGATCCGTTCCCGGAGGCTTTTGGGTTCCGGTATCGTTTTGGGTTCCGGGGCATGCTTGGTCTCAGGGGTGTTCTGAGGGGCACCGGCGGCGGGAGCGGATCCATCCATGGTCTGAATGTCAGTGATAGAACTGCTCCTTCAGGATCCGTTCCTCCAGGTCGTGGCCCTGGTCGAACAGCATGGTCATGGAAATGGACCGGTCCTCGGCCACATCGACGCTGAGCACCTTGCGCACTTCGAAATTGTCGGCCACCGCGCTCACCGGGCGCTTGCGGTTCTCCAGGATCTCGAAACGCACCTTGGCGCCGTGGGAGATGAGCGCGCCGCGCCAACGCCGGGGCCGGAAGGCGGAAATGGGGGTCAGGGCCAGAAGCTGGGCGTCGATGGGCAGAATTGGCCCGTGGGCGGAGAGATTATAGGCGGTGCTCCCCGCTGGTGTGGCCACCAGCACCCCGTCGCACAGGAGTTCGCCCATGCGCTCCTTCCCGTCAACCAGAATGCGGATCTTGGCGGTCTGGCGGGTCTCCCGCAAAAGGGAAACTTCGTTGAGGGCCAGTCCCTCATGGACCGTGCCCAGCTCGTCCACCGCCGTCATGGCCAGGGGATGGATCCGGGCGGATTTGGCCGTGGTCACCCGGCAGAGCAGGTCATCCCCCAGCATGTATTCATTCATCAAGAAGCCGATGGTGCCCCGGTGGATGCCGTAGACCGGCAGGTTCATGTCCATGTTTTCGTGGAGGGTTTCCAGCATGAACCCATCCCCGCCGATGGCCACGATCAGATCCGCCGATTCCCGCGGGGAATCCCCGTAGCGGCCGCAAAGTTCCCGGTAGAGCACCTGGGCTTCCGGCGAGGCGCTGGCGCGAAAGGCGATCCGGTCGAAACACCGGGAGCGGTCCGTTTGATCCTGTGTGCCGGTCATGGGGTCCGCCTGTGGGTTGGCTCTCGGGCGCGCCCGCTCTCGTGTTTCGCCTCTCAGCATAAGGCTTCTGGGCGTTCTGGCCTGGGAGCAAAGTCTGCGCTGATCGGATAGGCTAGAGCGGGTACGCGATACGGGATTGAGTGTCTCGGCGCGCTACCGCAAGGTGGCTTCGGTTGTCACCGCCGACTCCTGTCAGCATAGTTGCCATAGCCATAGAAAGCATAGGGGCTTCATGGCCGGTCTTTGTTCCGCGGCGCTCCTGCTGGCCGCCGTCAACTGGCCGCCCGCCCCCAGAGCTGCAATCCAGCCAAGAGCCGCAGCCCGGATGCTCCACCGTTAAACCCGCCCGGCCCAGCCACTGGCGGGGCCCACCGGAACAAGGTCTTTTTCATGACTGATCTCTTCACTTCCATCTGGCGACTCCGGACGGTGTCATTCCTGGCCGCCGCCGCTTTGTGTCTGGCCGCCGGTTTCATGCCCCGGGCGGCCCTTGCCCAGGATGATGCCGGCCCCGTCTGCCCTGACGGGCGCCCGGTCATGTTCGGCCTCATGGACTGGGAAAGCGGACGGCTTCACACCGCCGTGGCCCGGTTTCTGGTGGAAGAAGGCTTCGGGTGCGAGACCGATGCCATTCCAGGGTCAACCATCCCCCTGCTTTCCGGCCTGGTGCGCGGCGATCTGGATGTGGTCATGGAAGTGTGGATGGACCGGGCTACGAAAATCTGGGACCGGGGCGTGCGCCGGGGCCGGGTGGCCAGCGCCGGCATCAACATGGCCAACGCCATGCAGGGCTGGTACGTGCCCCGCTACATGATCGAGGGGGATGCGGACCGGGGCATCGAGGCCACCGCACCGGACCTGAAAAGCGTTTTCGACCTGCCCCAATACGCCCAGCTCTTCCAGGATCCGGAGCGCCCCAGCAAGGGCCGGTTTTATAACTGCGTCCTGGGCTGGCTGTGCGAGATCAACAACACCAAAAAGCTCACCGCCTACGGCCTCGACGATCATTTCACCAATTTCCGCACGGGCACCGGTGCGGCTCTGGCGGCAGCCATTGTCAGCCACTACCAGAAGGGCGAGCCGTTCCTGACCTATTACTGGGATCCGACCTGGATTCTGGGGGCCCATGACATGGTCATGCTCGAGGAACCCGCCTTCAACGAGGAAGACTGGGACGCGTTCGCAGCCGCCAGCCGTCCGGAACAGGCCACGGCCTTCCCGCCGGTGGATGTCCATGTGGGGCTGAATGTGAAGTTTCGGGACCAGACACCGGCGCTCGCCACATTTTTCTCTGCCTACCAGACCAGCCTGGACGATGTCCGCACGGCCCTGGTGCACATGCATGACAATCCCCGGCTCGATGGTCGGGATCTGGCAATCTGGTTCCTGAAACAGAACCCGGAGATCTGGCCGGCCTGGGTGCCGGAAAACTCCCACGCCAGGATCGAGGCGGCCCTTGGCCTGACGGGTGCAGACGAGGCCCCTGAATAAGTAGCGCCCTAGCGAGATTTGACTCACCTGATGCGCTTCGCCACGTTGGTGACAAAAAGACAAGACGCTATTTCATAGAGACCGAGGCGTGGATGGGGTAGCCATCCGATCCGTTCCAAACCCTGACTGGATCTGCGTTTCCAAGTGGGAAGCGGCCAGGAGGAGAGACCATGTCGAGTTCGGCGTTCAAAGGAACCAAAGCGTTTCCCGGATCCAAGCCTGGCAAGGATACGATCATTGAGGGTGTCGCGGAATCGAGGACCCTTGATGCCGGTCATGGCCCCTCGGGCAATCGTCCGTCCGGCGGGCGGCCCTTGATTGTGTCCCGTCATGCCTCCGGAATGCCCGGTGGCCGGCCCATGCCGGACCGGGCCACCTTGGCCCAGGCGGCGGCCCAGTCAGCGCGGTCCCGATCGGCGGCCCAGTCAGCGCAGGCCCAATCGGCGGTGCGCCTGGAAAATCGCATGGGTGCTGAGGCCGGCGCGGATCCAATGGAGAGCTTCGACGCTGGTGCGGCGGACACCCTCGCGGCTGATTTTGCGGCCTCCGGCACAAATGCACCTCTTGGCTCGCCCCTGGGCGCACCCCACCATGGCCTGTCTCTCAGCGGCTCGCGCAAGGATGAGGTGAGCGCCGATGAGTGGGCCATGCGGGTCGATCTCGCGGCCACCTATCGTCTGATCGCCCAGCACGGATGGGACGACCTCGTCTTCACCCACATTTCCGCACGGGTGCCGGGCCGGGAAGATCATTATCTCGTCAATCCGTTCGGCCTTCTGTTTGAGGAAATCACCGCCTCGAACCTGATCAAGGTGAACGCATCCGGTGAGATCCTCCAGGACACGGACCAGACCATCAACCGGTCCGGTTTTGCGATCCATGCTGCAATTCACCAGGAACGGGATGACGCCGGTTGTGTTATCCACCTGCATACCGATGACGGTGCAGCAGTGGCCGCCCAGCGGGACGGCCTTCTGCCCCTGACCCAGCACGCCATGACCCTCCATGGACGCGTGGCCTACCACGACTACGAGGGGATCGACATGGCGGTAGACGAACGGGTCAGGCTCGTTCACGATCTAGGGAACAATCCGGTCATGATTTTGCGCAATCATGGCACTCTGGCCGTCGGGCAGACCTGCGCAGATGCGTATATGGCCATCTACTACCTGGAGCGGGCCTGCACCATGCAGATCCGTGCCCTGGCAGGCGGCGCGAAATGCGCCGGTCCCGACGAAGGAACGCCGGAACTGACCGCTGAACAGGCAGAGCCTTTGTTTTCTGGTCCCGCTGGCGATCTGGTCTGGCCGTCCCTGATGCGCAAACTGAACCGAATCGACCCTTCCTTCCGGACCTGACCCAGGCTATCCGCGCCGGTCGAGCCGTCCCGGGAGGGGAGGCCGACCCAGAACGACGACAATAAAAACAGCGGAACTGCCGGGGAGAAGCGCATATTGACCTCAGGGGAAAAGAACATCCCGGACAAGGATCCGGGCCAGAGCGAGTCCATCCACTCTTCGGACCAGCACCCGGATCAAGCCCAGACAACCATCCCTGACCAGTCACCGGATCAGAACCGACGATGTTGTCCCCCCGAGGCGGACCCGACCCATCAGCCCCAATCAAATGCGTCCCAATCCGGAGCAGAAACCCCTGGGCCGGTCGTGCCGGGGCGTGTATCCCCGGAAAAGTCCCCCCGCACGGGACGCCGACGCCAGGATAGCCGTCGCCGACTTCTGGACGCCGCCCGCATCCTGTTCGTGGAACGGGGCTACCACAGCACCCGGCCCCAGGATATTGCCCGGGCCGCCGATGTGGGCCATGGCACTTTCTATTTGCACTTTCCCGACAAGCGCGCCTGTTTCTTCGCCTTCGTGGACGAAGCCTGTGCCGAGGTCGACGCCATGGTTCTCGCGAGCCTTGAGCCGGCGGAGGGCTTGGAAGAGAGGATCGAGGCGATCATCGAGGCGGTGATCCGGTATCACCGGGAACATCCGGGCGTGCTGATGGCCGCCCTGGTGGATCCGGGAGTGATCGATGCGGACACGGACCATACCACGCTCCTGGTCGAGCGTTGGGCCAGCCAGTGGGCCAAAGACCTTGCGGAACGAGCCAGTGAGGGCCGGGTGTTCGCCCATTACGACTGGGACGTGGTGGGGCTTGCGATCATGGGCATGTTGCGACAGACCGCGGCGTCCCTGGCCAGAAGCGAAGAGGGGCGCATCCGTATGGGGCGTACCCTGAAGACCTTCATTGTCCGCGCGATCAAACCGTAGCTTTCGGCACCGCTGCCGACAGGCACGGCCGGGAATGGCGCAAAAAGTCGGACCATGGAGCCTCACGTCCCGGCTCCGTGCGCCATTCTTGTTTTGATACTGTCTGTGATGGTATAACAACCCTAGCGTTGCGGCTCCCGTCCATCCAAGTATCCGTAGTCTGACACATGCTCCAGCCTGGATGAGTGGCGCGCCGTACTGGGTGAAGGTTGCCCGCCTCCGTGTCTCATGGGCGGGCCTTCAGGTGGAGAAGGCGTTCATGGCGAAGTCGGTCATGGTTTTCCTGAGATTTATCGGTGCTGCTCCGGTCGTGGACGGCTACAAGTATTTTTATGCCCGCAACAAGAAAAAGCGCGCGGCTGAGATGGAGAACCGTCCGAGGCGTTCAGCGTGATGATCCTCGGCGCAACCCACGTCGCAATGCCATTGTCCGGGCCGGATATGAGCCTGATTGTGTGAGAGGGTCGTGGTTGATGGGTCTGGATCACATGGCCCGGTCAGACGTTCATCCCGTTTAGAGCGGCGGGCGCAAAATCACGATCACCTTTAAACAAGGTGGCCGCCGCTCTAGTTCTTTTCGCTCACGGCGCGAGGCGCCTCCGCGAGGGCGGCGCAGTGGCGCCGGACCGCAGTCGCGGCCTTGAGCATGATGCGGATTAAACGCCTCATGCTCTAGTCTATCATCCGTTTGGAGAATATTGGTTTCCCATCTCGTGTGCCTTTGGCCCGGAAGGCGGGTTCGGCAAGAGGGGGAGTGGGGAGGGGATAATGTCGTTCGTACAAGTCAGATCTGCAATTTTGTCGATTGGTCCGTTTTTCAATGCTTTCGTCGTGGTGGCGATCCTCTCCGGACTGGTCGGTCTGGACTATCTGATGGTTTCCAATCTCTATTTCGCATTCATCGTTGTCTCCAACGGCATCCTGATGTTCCACGCCGCCGTGAGTGCCGTCAATCAGGGTATTGACGGACCCGATCTTGTGATCGCGACCATTTTCAATCTTACGATTGCCGGGCTGACATTCCTGTTCGTCGCGGGCGGGCTCAGCCTGTTCGGTCATCTGGCCGGGATTGATGTCGTGGCTTTGACGGACGCCGGGGCGGGGAATCGGGTGATCACCGTTTACCGGCAGTTGCTCCTGGATCTGTTCGGCGGTGACAGTGCCATCCTGCATCAGAATCTCTGGATGGAAACGATCCTCAACCTTGTCCTCTTTCTGCTCTTCTGGCTGTTCTGGATGCCGAAAGTGCGCAACGCTTTGGGCCAAGGCGACGATGATGACGGCGATGATGTGCGCAATGTCTGACAGTGCCTTGCGCGCTCCGTCACGCCGGTGTCTACGCTGGTACGATCACCGGCGGTTCATGATCTGGGGTTGGGGCGCTGCGTCGGGATAAAGTGTCGGCAGCGCTCCCCGCGGATCCTTGCTGTTTTTGCCGGATGGCGGCAGGGCTTTGAGCGTTTCGGCAAGGCGGGTTCCGTCCCATTGAGATCCGGATGGTCCGTACAGGGCTTTCTGAAGACTGCCCAGGGCGGATCGTGCTGCGTTGTCCTCCAGGCGCGCCGCGACATCGTCCATGCCCTTGGGCGGATGGTCCCGCCAATGATACCGGGACCAGGCCAGAAGATGACGCCGGGCCGCCGGGGCATCTCCCTCCTCACAGGCCTGAAGGAACAGTTTCCGGGCCGATCCGGCCAGAGGGTGGTGGTTCTGTTCCAGGGCAAATGCATTGGGCGAGCCTGGATCGGCAGGGCGGACCCGTCTGCGGCGCTCCTGAAACCACAGACCGGCCGTCCCAAGCCAAAGAACGGCAAGACCGGCGCTCACCCAGACCCATATCGGGCTGTTCGGCGCAGTCCCGCTGGTGGACTGGCGGGAGCTGCCTTCGGATGGTCCGCCGCTGGGCAAGGCCTCCGCAGACGGCGTGTTCTGCTGAGCGCGCGCATTGCCCTGGCCTTGGTGTTCAGATCCCGGAAATTCAGGCCCGCCCGGCCCGTTCGCATCCGGGGTTCTGGGCGACGCGGGCGGTGCCGGGGGCTGTGCGCTGAGACCCGTAGAGGCGGTTCCGTCGGCGGGCAGCACCTGGATCTCCCGGGCGGGCAGGGTGGCGGTTTTCACTTCGCTGTTGGTGACATCCCACCAGGAGACTGCGATGGCCGGGATCGTCAAAAGGCCCGGACGGCTCGGCACATAGGAAATGGCCTGGGTGCGTTCCCCCGCCAGGATGCGGGCATTGACCGTCGTCTCCGCCGAAGCCTGATCCGGATAGACACCGGTGCCCTCCAGATCAGCCGCTGGAATATCCGGCAACTGGGCACCGGTGAGCCCGATTGCCCGCATACGAACGGTCCTGGTCAAAGGCTCGCCCACCCGCACCGATCCGCCAGCGGGCAGCCAGTCTTCCCTCAAGGTCAGGTCCTGGGCGGGCAACCAGTCACGGCTGGCGATGCCGTCGGGACGGGGCGCGACCTGGACCGTGCGTGCCTCCCCCCGCAATCGGACCTGTCGCATGTGGGTGTCGAACAGATTGCCGAACAGGGTATCCCGGCGGCTCGCACCCGGGCGCTGCTGCACCGGGATCTGGGCATCCAGGACGACTTCAGGGATGGTCAGTGTGCCGCTTTCCTGGGGGAAGATGGCATAGGTGCGCTCATAAAGCTGAAAGGTCCGGTTGTCCTTCTGCACCACACTGGACTGATCCTCTCCCAGGCGCTGGACGATGGCGTTCTCGATTTCCGGTTCCGTGAGGCTTGCATCGGAGAGGCGCAGGGCCGTGAAAATGCGCACCGTGTACCGGATCATGCCCTGAACATAACCGGACTCCGGGGTGAGCGACGTTTCCACCTGAATGTCCCGGGCGATGTCCATCCCCTGGGTCTGACCTTCCACGACTTCGACGCTCTGGGGTGTGGTGCGCTCACCCGCAATCGTCAGGGCAGGCACCGTAAGCTGCCCCTGGCGTTTCGGGCTCAGGGTGAGGGTCCAGGTGAGGCGGGCGTCCACCTGCCCATTGATGATGTTGGTCTGCTGGCTGGTGGAGACATTCAGAATATCGAAATCCGCCTCAAGGGGACTGAGGTCCGGTCGGTCCGCCCGCTGATTGTCCGTTTCAAGACGCAGGATCAGGGTTTCTCCCAGACCGATCCGGCTGCGGTCAAGCCTCGCTTCCGCCGCGGCGAAGGCCGGACTGGACAGGCTCTGGATCGCCAATCCGAAGACCAGAACGGTGATGATCAGAATGGGATGGATCGCACGGCTCATCGCTTTTCCGCCTCCCGTTGCCGGCGCATATGTTCCAGCATGAATTTCCGCCGCAACAGCCCCGCCGGATCCTGGGGGATCTGTCGCAGCCATTGTTCCGCCGCCAGATCCTCTTCGCTCAGGTCCTGGTCCTCAAGACCGGCGGGGACACCGGCGGCACCGGCGGGTTGATCTGTGTCCTCACCCTCTTCACCCTGACCGGGCACGGCGGGGCTGGCCTGGGGGTCTTCCTGACCCGGAGTGTCCTGGGGTTCCGGAGTGCCGGGCTGCTCCTGTGCGGGATCCTCCTCGGCAGACCCGGCCACATCCTGGCGGGCCTGTTCGGCGGTGTCTTCTTCGGAGGCGTCCTCTTCGCCGGTCCCGGTATCCTGCTGGCCTTCTCCCGGCTGATCTTCCGCAGGCTGGTTCTGATCGCCCTGATCCTCTGGGCCTTCCCCGCCCTGTGGTTCGTTCTGCTCAGAGTCACCATCCTGGGACTGGTCGCTCTGCTGCTGGTCAGCGCCGCCCTGATCGTTCTGATTCTGACTGTTTTCGCCCTGATCCCCGTCCTGCTCCCCATCCTGGGGCTGATTTTCTCCGCCGCTCCCTTGCTGGTCCTGTTGCTGCTGCTGGTCCAGAAGCGACTGGATCAGGTCCCGGTTGGCTGACGCGTCCTCGTGATCCGGATCTTCTGCCAGCACCGCATCATAGGCCTCGATGGCGTCCTGGAGCTTGCCGGCTTTGGCAAGGGCATTGCCGCGATTGTATTGACCCGTCAGATCTCCGGCCTGTTCAAAGGCTTCCGCGGCAGCCTCGAAGTCCCCGGCCTCGAAATGGGCCATGCCTTTCCAGGCCGGATCCTCGAACAGGGTGGCCGCGGCCTCTGGATTGTCCGTCTGGAGATGGTGGGCGCCTTGCTGATTCCGGTTGGCCCACAGATCCGACCAGACCGACGTGGGCACCGTCACAGCCCCGCCCGGCGATCCCGGCTCGACCGGACCCGGATTGACCGCCTCGCCCTGGCCTGTCGCGTCGCCTTGGCCCGCCGAGGGTGGCAGGGCGGTCTGGGCGGCCGAAACACCTGCGGGCCGCGGCACCAGGGCCAAAAGCACGAGGGCCGCAAGCCAGCCGCGTCGGAAAGCCAGGGCGGCGAGGCACAGCAACACCGGCAGCACCCAGGGTCCGTATTCGATCCATTGTTCGACCCCATCCACCTGCTGGGCGCGTCTGGCGCCGGACAGCCGGTTCGTGGCGTGCAGCACCCGGTCGAGATCCCGTCCGTCCGGGGTCAGACGGCTGAACTGTCCACCTCCGGTGCGGGCGAGATCCTGGAGGGGGGCGGTTTGCGCCGCGCCGACGGCGAGAACGGACAAGGGGCGGCCCGCCTGGCGCAGGGTACTGGCCTGGCGCAGCGCACCGGAGATATCGGACACCCCGTCGGTCACCAGAAGAATGGACCCGTTCATGGTGGGGGCCTCGCCACCCGCCCGGCCCAGCATGTCCCGGGCGAGGTCAAGGGCAGGGGCCACCCGGTCTCCTTCAGCGGGCACCAGATCCACTGCAAGAGCCTGCATCAGATTGGCAATGGTCCGTGTGTCCCGGGTCAGGGGGGTGACGATATGGGCATCGCCACGGAACACCACGAGCCCGGTCATGCCCTCGCTCAGACGGTTCAGGGCATCGCTCACCTTGAAGCGTGCCCGGGCGAGACGGCTGGGGGCCACATCGGTGCTGTTCATACTGTCGGAGAGATCGAGCACGATCACCCGGGCCTCTTCCCGCTCGAAAGCCGGAACCGTGGTCTTCTCCCAAACGGGTCCGGCGAGGGTGACGCAGGCAAGACACCAGCCGATGCCCAGCAGGACCAGGGGCAGGCGCGCCGCCCGGCCCGGCCGCTTCACCCAGAGCGCCTCAAGGAGGGCCGGGTCGCACATCTCGCTCCAGGTGCGGTTTTGCCCCTGGCGCCGCCAGAGACTGGCGATAATCAGGGCGCCGGGGATCAGGGCCAGCAGCCACCAGGGGCGCAGCCATTCAAGTTCAGCCATGGTGCACCTCCCGGGCTGAAGCGGATTGTCTTAGCCCGGCGCGTCCTAGGCTTTCTCCGAAAGCGGAGTAAGCGGCGAGACCGAGGGTGATGAGCAGGGCGGCGCCAAGGGGCCAGATGAACAGCTCGTCCACGGGGCGCACGGTCTGGCTTTCCCCCTGCACCGGTTCGAGGGCATCGAGTTGACGGTAGACCTGATCCAGGGACGCCGTGCCCGTGGCCCGGAAATACTGGCCCCCGGTGGCCTCGGCGATGGCTCTCAGACTGGTCTCGTCCAGGTCCGCGGCCGGGTTGGCCATCCGTCTGCCGAACATGGTGTTGACCGCCCGAGGCTCGGCGCCCACGCCGATGGTGTAGACTTTCAGGCCGTCCTTGGCCGCCAGTTCCGCGGCCTTGAGCGGGTCCAGGACCCCGGCGGTGTTGGCGCCGTCCGTGAGCAGAATAAGAACGGTCTCTCCGTCCGGTGCGGCCCGCAGCCGGCGCAGGGCAAGGCCGATGGCATCCCCGATGGCGGTCTCCCGCCCGGCGAGGCCGATCACCGCGTCACCCAGGAACCGGGCCACGGCAGTGCGGTCGAAGGTGAGGGGGCTTTGCAGATAGGCCTCGCTGCCGAACAGGATCAGGCCGATGCGGTCCCCCTCCCGGCGGTCGATGAACGCCCCCGCGACCTGCTTGACCACATCGAGGCGGCTGGCCCGGCCCCGGGCCAGATCCCGCGCCTCCATGCTGCCGGAAACGTCAATGGCCAGCATGAGATTGCGCCCTTCCTCCCGGATGGGCACGGGCTCTCCCAGCCATTGGGGCCGCACGGCTGCACCGATGAGCAGTATCCAGACGACCACCGCCGTCCAGAACCGCCAGTCGGCACCGGTTGTGGGGCCTTTGCGTGTGGCGCCGTTCTGCCCTAGGGCGCTGGTAAAGGGAGCAAAAAGCACACCCTGGCCGGACTCGGGCGCGGGCGGGAAAAACCGCCAGATCAGCCAGGGCAGGGGCAGAGAGAGGAGGAGAAGCGGCCATTCAAAATGGATCATCGCTGCCTCCAGCCTTGGAGCTTGGCGGAAAGCTTTTTCGTCATGGGGAAAGCGGTGCCCCCGGTCCGCTGGGGCCGGTTGTGGCGCAGCCAACGGCGTGCGGCATCGAACAGATCCGGCGATGCAGCAGGCCCGCCGGAAACACCAGCAACCCCAGCACCAGGACCTTCGTTGTCAAGTCTGTCGTTGTGAGGCCTGTCGTTATCAGCCCCGTCATTGCCGGGGCCATTGTCAGGAGCGGCATAGGCTGCCTGGGTCAACTCAGTCGCCGGACCATCCGGGATGGGGGCTTTCGGTGCCTGTTCCCTGAGAAAGGCGACCCATGCGGCGCCGGTCAGGGACGCCACGTCCTTGCGGGGATAGGCCGCCAGGGCATACCGCTTCAGAAGAACATTGACTGCACCGGCCGGCGCGCCGTCCTGTTCAAGGCCCCGCAGGAGCGCGAGCGCCATGCGCCGCCGGGCCCCTTTGCGATACTGGAGGACACCCCAGCCGATGACGATCAGCACCGCAATGATCAGCAGCCACCAGCCCGGCGCCAGGGGCCACCAGGCCACCGGATCCGGTGTATGAAGGGGGCGCAGGCCGGCAAGCGGATCAGTCACGGACCGCCCCTTCCCGTGTCTGCGGCCCCGGGGCATGCCCATGGACACGGGCGGCGAGGGCGCGGCGCAGGGCGCGCACCGGTTCGTCCGCCGTGGAAATCTCGCTGCAATGGCCCCCATGGCGCCGGAACAGTCCGAATACGGAGTCCCGGTGGGTGGCGAACCGCTGGCGCCAGGCGGCGGCGGTTCCCGGCTGCCCTGCATCCAGGGTCAGTTCCCGTCCGGCGGCCCCTTGGACACCCGGACCTTGGGAAAAGGTCAGCGTGCCGCCCTTCGGCGGTTCCGCTTCCAGGGGGTCGGAAACAAACAGGCCCGCAAGATCATTGTGCTGCGCAATGGCGCGCAGGTGTCGGGGCGCTGCTTCCCCTGCTTCCCGGAAATCGCTGATCACCAGGACGAGACTGCCCGGCCGGGCGATCTGCGCGAGCCGCCCGAGGGCCTTGTCCATGCGCCCGGGCTCCATGGCGGCCATGTCCCGGGGCTGGAGAGTGGTGACCGCCTTGAGCAGGGACAGGACCCCCTGTTCCCGGGCCATGGGCCTGAGTTCCCGGTGACCGCCGGCCCCCTGAACGACACCGCCGACCCGGTCTCCGGCGGCGGACGCGGCCCAGGCCAGAAGGGCGGTGAGTTTGCCTGCGAGCACCGACTTGAAATGCTGGCGGGTACCAAAGCGCATGCCAGGATGCAGATCCACCAGCACCAGCAAAGGGCGCTCCCGCTCCTCGCAGAACTGCTTTGTATAGGGACGGCCCCGCCGGGCGGTGACCCGCCAGTCGATCATGCGGGAATCGTCTGTAGGCTGATAGGCTCTGACCTGATCGAACTCGAGCCCACGGCCCTTGAAGGACGAGCGCACGCCGCCTGCCTGCACCGACCGGCTGCGGGCCTGGGCGGACAGGGGCAGATCCCGCGCGCGGGCGCGCAGGGTCACAAGCTCACGCAATTCCAGCAGGGCCGGGTTGGTCATGGTGCGGGAACACGGGTGAGAAGTTCGGTAACACAGGCATCCGCGCTGGCGCCTTCCGCCAGGGCTTCGTAATCGAGAACCACCCGATGGCGCAGGGCGTCCGGCGCGATGGCCTGAACATCTTCCGGTGTGACGAAATCCCGGCCCGCGAGCCAGGCCCGGGCCCGGGCTGCCCGTTCCATGGCAATGGCCCCCCGGGGGCTCGCGCCCCAGCGGATCCAGCCGGCCATGTCGGAGCCATAGGTTTGCGGGGCCCGGGTCGCTTCCACCAGTTCGACAATGTATTCCTCGACCGCCTCGGCGAGATGCAGGCCGAGGCTTTCCCGGCGGGCATCGAAAATCTGGTTCTGGGTCAGGCGGGCGGGCATGGGCTCAGGCTTGGCGGCCAGGGCGGACTGGGCCTCCCCCCGGGCCAGGGAGAGGATCTTGCGGCTTGCGGCCCTGTCCGGGTAGGCGACTTTCACATGGAGCAGGAAGCGGTCGAGCTGGGCCTCGGGCAGGGGATAAGTGCCTTCCTGTTCCATGGGGTTCTGGGTGGCCATGACCAGGAACAGGCCCTTCAAGGGATAGCTGGTGGACCCCACCGTCACCTGACGTTCTTCCATGGCCTCCAGAAGCGCTGACTGCACCTTGGCCGGGGCCCGGTTGATCTCATCGGCCAGGAGGAGATTGTGGAACACTGGCCCCTTGTTGAACTGAAACCGGCCCTCTTCAGGCCGGTAGACATCACTGCCGGTAAGGTCGGCGGGGAGCAGATCCGGCGTGAACTGGATCCGGTGGAAGTCGCAGTCGATGCCTGAGGCAAGGGTCTTGATGGCCCGGGTCTTGGCCAGCCCCGGCGCACCCTCCAGCAGAAGATGCCCGTCCGCCAGCAGGGCAATGAACAGGCGCTCAATCAGCGCCTCCTGTCCCACAACCCGATCCGCGACACTGGCCTTGAGCCGGTTCACCGCTTCCCGCAATGCCATATTCTGGTCCCCTGAAACCCAATGGATGTCCGCCTGTTCGCGCTGGCGGAACGATACAAAACCCGCGCGCCGGTGCAATCCTTGACATACCGGTCCGGCGGCGAAACGAGCGTGATTTGTGTCAGGCCGCCTGCTGGCTGTCCCCCGCCAGGCCGCGAATGATGGGCTCGAAGGTTTGCGCGAAGGTTTCGACGGCCTCCGCAAACCCGTCCGCATCCGCCGGTGTGATCTCGGTGGAGAGTGCGACCATGCCATCCGCCCCGATCCAGTAATCCCGCCCCACCATGTAAAGATGAAACAGGCGCCGCAAGGCAGTACTGGCCTCGGAGGTCTCGAACCGCAGGGGCGCCTTGCGTCCAGCGTGGATGGCCATGAGCGAGCCCATGCCCGTGACCACCATGGGCATATCCCGCTTCTCAAAGGCGGTATTGAGGCGAAGCCGGATCCGGTCGCCGGTATCGTTGAAGGCCTTGAGCGCCTTGCGGGTCAGCCCGTGCTCCAGGGCGGCGGCGCTTGCGGCCAGGGCGATCACATCATCGCGCACGGTGCCGCCGGGCGGCACGGGATCATCAGCCCCCGCCCAGACGTCCATCAGGTCCCGGCGCCCGCCAAAGGCACCCAGGCCGAACCCCGCACCCAGGATCCGCCCGAAACTGACCAGATCCCCCTGAATGCCGAATATACTCTGCATCCCCCCATAAGCGAGGCAGGCGGTCTGACCTTCGTCGATCACCAGAATTTGTCGGGCGTCCTGGGTCGCCTCACGGACCAGCCGCACGAAAGCGAGAGTGGCGGGAAGGCATTCACTGCCGTTCAGCATCAGATTGATCAGCACAATGCCGATCCGCTCGCCCTGCTCCGCCATGGTGGCTTCAAAAGCGTCCTTGTCGTTGAAAGGTGTACTGAACAACTCGAACCCGGCCGGCAGGCTGCCCGCCGGCGCACCGTCATGGATCAGGCCGCTGTGGTCGGCACCGTCGAAAACCAGAACGCCGGGACGGTCCGGGCGGGCCTGACGGGCGGTGAGAAGGGCGTGGAGGGTGGCCTGGAGGCCTGAATTGGCGATGCGCACCTGCTCCATGGCGCTGTAGCGGTCCCGGAGCATGGTAGCGATGCGGGCTTCCGGCTCGCTGCACGCCCCATAGGCCAACCCTTTGGAAAGCTGGGACCGGGCCGCGTCCAGGGCATGCATGGGTGAGTGACCGCATGGCGAGCGGCCCCGGTCGTTGAAGAAATCGAGATAAATGTTTCCGTCCAGATCAATCAGCCGTGAGCCGCTGGCGGAGACCATGCGCACTGGATAGGGCTCGGGCGCGCCATGGACCCGGGCAGTGCCTCCGGGGATGGTCTGGCAGGCCGCGTCATGGGCTTGGCGGGAGGCTGTGGTGCGGGATTCGAAGCGCTGTATCAGTTGGGTGAGGGCCGTCTCATAAGGTGATGACGTATGCGCCCGCCGTCGTGCCATTCCGGTTCCCGTGCTCCCTGCTGCCGCGCCCGGTCGGGTGCGGATCCGCGCCGTGTTTTACCTCTGGCGGGTCCACCGTCCGAATCGGTGGTCTCAGGCCAGAAGCAGCGCTGCGCTGATGTCGACGGAGCCATCCCCCGATGACGCATCCCGCCCTTCAAGGCCGGCCCATCGGGCAGCCTTCATGCATGGCATAAATATGCAGTGCCCATGCCGCGACCGCAACGCCGTGCCTGGAGAACGCGCCAGTCCTGAGGTCCTGTCCTGAGGTCCAGTCCTGAGGTCCAGTCCTTTGGGGCGCCAGTCCGGGTGGATTGCTGATCCAGCCGTGCCTCGCTCCAAAGCCCGCCGCCCCGCATCCTCTTCATAAGAGGGTGATGGGCATGCTGCCGGGAGAGGCATGGGATGTGGTGGTGTGATATAGGTCCAGCCCGGAGAGGACCGCCCGCCCGGTCCGTAAAAAAGACCATTCGTCGGAGAGGCCAGAGGCATGCCAACCATTGGTGGCTTTGAGATGCTCGTGATCGCTGTGGTTGCCCTGCTTGTGGTGGGGCCACGGGATCTGCCGAAACTCATCAAGGGCGTGGGCCGGTTCGTGCGCCAGCTTCAGGGCATGGCCCGGGAGTTCCGGGAGAGCATCGAGGACATTGCCGATGATGAAGAAATCAATGCCCTGCGCCGGCAGATCCAGGACACCCGCTCGATCAATCCGATCAACGACATTAAGGATGAGCTGAAAAGCACCATCAATCCCCTGGATCCTGCTCCGGCCAAGGCGGCCAGACCGGTAAAGCCCGCCGGAGAGATCCCCGATGAGGGGAACGACGGTCGCGTTGGCGGCGCTGCCTCTGCTGAGCCAACCCCGGCTGACAGTCCGGCCCCGGCTACCACCATGGAAGCGGCGGCAAAGCCTGCGGAACACCCGAAGCCGTTCCAAAAACCAAAACCGTCGCAGCCTGAGCCCCAATCCCAAGGCGCCGCAAAGGCCGAGCCCCGCAAGGAAGCCCCGGTCAAGGCAAAGAGTGGTGCGGGCGGGGCTGACGAGGCTCAGGCCAAATCAAAGCCCAAAGCGCGCCCCACCCCGAAAGCCAAACCCAAACGGGCCGCTCCTCCCTCGGCTCCCTGAAGCCTGATTCCTTTGCCATTTTTTCATTGTGGACCGATCCCGAGCACGGACCGGGTCTGCCAACCTCCCCACGTGCCGTCACCAAAGGCCCATTCGTGTTATGCGTCAATTTGGCGCAGTAATGGGCGGGTCCGGATCGGTGGAGGCGCAGGCTTGCTTGCGTCCGACGGCCGCACGGCGCCCTGGCCACGGGGCTGCGAGAGCCGATGACGTCCCGCTCGGGCACAGCGCGGTTAAGGTGTCATCAAACTTTGATGGATGCGTGTTTGATTGCCTTTCGGCCGTGTCCCGTATTGGCCAACTGCTGTTTCCTGAACGCATTTTCATCCAATGGAGGAACTGGTGACGTCTACGAAAGATAAGGCACCGTCCATCGCCGAACTGGATCTCGAGAACCCGTCCCTGTCCGACGTTGAGCTTTCCGAGCGTCCGACCGCCGGCGAGCATTTCAACCGGATCATGTCCCGCCACCTCGCACGCCGCGTGTTCCTGCAAGGTTCCGCCGCGACTGTCGTTGGCGCTGCTGCCGCTGCCCAAGGCGTTTCTGTCGCTGAAGCGTCCAACGCTCCCGTCGACGGCCTGACCTTCGAAGGCATTCAGGGCGACAATGCCGACACCGTCACCCTGACCGACGGCTACACCTCCGACGTCATCATCCGTTGGGGCGACCCGCTGTTTGCTGGTGTCGAAGAACTGAACACCAACAACCTGCGCGGTGGCGAACTTCTTCGTGAAGGCTCCGGTGAGCGCGCTGCCCAGCAGTTCGGCTTCAACTGCGACGCCGTCGAATTCTTCCCGATCGTTCCGGGCAGCAACAATTCCCGCCGTGGTCTTGTGGCCGTGAACCACGAATACACCGAGCCTGACCGTGTATTCCCGGGCTTCCTTGACGATCCCGACGCATTTGCCGCCGACAATCCGGAATACATCCAGGTCGAGCTGGCCAACCACGGCATTTCCGTGGTGGAAGTGGCCCGTCTGCGCCGTGGCTGGACCTACCGTCAAAATTCCTTCTTCAACCGTCGTATCACCGCCACCACCCCCATGGATCTGACCGGTCCTGCCGCTGGTGACGACCTGCTGAAGACGGCTGCCGACGAGACCGGCACCCGGGTCCTCGGCACCCTGAACAACTGCGCCGGCGGTCAGACCCCTTGGGGCACCTATCTTTCCGCTGAAGAGAATGTCGATCAGTATTTCGGCAACTACGGCACCTATCTGGAAAGCGCCGATGCCGACGAGAACGTGATCGACGCCCACCGCCGCCTGCCGCCGAATTTCGGTGGCCTGGGTGCGACGTCCCGGCGCTGGGAAGTTGCCGATGAGCGTTTTGACCTCTCCGTGAATCCGACCGAACTGCTGCGGTTCGGCTGGGTCGTCGAGGTTGATCCGTACAACCCGAACTCCGTGCCCCAGAAGAAGACCGCCATCGGCCGCTTCAAGCACGAATGCGCCACGACCATCCTGGCCGCTGATAACCGTTGCGTTGTCTACTCCGGCGACGATGCCCGTGACGAATACATGTACAAGTTCGTGACCGAGAAGCCTTACGATCCGGCTGCTCCGCGCGCTGAGCACCTGGAGCTTCTGGACAGCGGCACCCTCTACGCTGCCAAGCTGAACGACGATGGCACCGGTGAGTGGCTGCCCCTCGTCTGGGGTCAGGGGCCGCTGACCGCCGAGAACGGCTTCACCAGCCAGGCGGAAGTGCTGATCAAAGCCCGTGCCGCCGCTGACACCCTCGGCGCCACCCCGATGGACCGTCCGGAAGACTTCGAAGCCAACCCGGTGACGAAGAAGGTCTACTGCGCTCTGACCAACAACACCCGCCGTCAGATCGAAGATCCGGAAGGCACCCGCAACGCCCAGGGTCGTGAAGTGTCCTCCTTCCCGATCACCGGCAACCCGCGGGGTCCGAACCGTTTCGGTCACATCCTGGAGATCACGGAAGAAGGTGACGACAACGCCGCCACCACCTTCCAGTGGGAAATCTTCATGCTCTGCGGTGACCCGAGCACCAATCTGGGCTCCTTCCTGACTTCCCTGGAAGACACCGACGACATCCCGCTGCAGCAGGGTGACACCTACTTCGCCGGCTACACCAATGTCGCCGAAATCGCTCCGATCGGTTCTCCCGACAACCTGTCCTTCGACAACAAGGGCAATCTGTGGATCGTGACCGACGGCTCTCAGCCGGACGGCTCCGAAGACGGTACCTTCGCTGTGCCGACTTTCGGTCCGCGCCGTGGCCGTCTCCAGCGCTTCATGACCGGTCCGGTCGAATGTGAAGTTTGCGGTGCCGAGTTCACTCCGGACAACACCACGATCTTCCTGAACATCCAGCACCCGGGCGAGCGCGGCACGCTGGAAAACCCGACCTCCTACTGGCCGGACTCCACGATCGATGGTGGCGAGTTCGCTCAGCCCCGTCCGTCCCTGATTGCCGTGCGCGACGAAGACCGCTTCGGTAACCGGGTTATCGGCGAGTGATGAACCCGGGCCGGTCTGCCTCCCTTGAGGTGGGTCGGCTCGGAGCCTGATGCTCGGAAAGAGGGGTCCTTCGGGACCCCTCTTTTGTATGGTAGGGAAATGACAGTCGGGGCATGGACCCCGCCCAAGGGAGGCCAGATCGGTGACGCAGCAGGAAACGGGTACGACCAAAGCCGCGCAGACCCAGGCGGGCCTCAACCCTGGTGACCGGGTCGCGAATTTCTCCCTGGTCGACGACGCGGGCCAGCTCTTCCTCTTTTATGAAGCCGCCGTGGGAGACCCCATGGTGCTTTTCGCCTATGGCGGTGCAACGCCCCCGGAGAAGGTGGAGGAAAGCCTTGCCGCCATGAACGGCTGGTGGCGCGCCAAACCCGACATTCCGATGATCGCCATCCATCCCGGCGCGGTCCAGGCCAATGCGGCCCTGGCGGAAAAGCTGGACCTGGTTTTCCCCCTGCTGACGGATACGGACCGGGCCCTGGCCCCCAAATGGTTCGGCGACGCGGTGGCCTCCGGCAATGGTCTTTATGCCCTCATTGTGGACCGCAATCTCCGGGTGGTGGAACGGGTCATGCCCGATGAAGACCGCACCCTGACGAAAACACTGGTGGACGTTGCCCCTGTGCTGGCCCGCCGTGCCGCGTCTCCTGCCGGAACCGCGGCCATGACCGCGCCGGTGCTCGTGGTGCCGGATGTTCTGCCGGCGGATTTTTGCCGCTCCCTGATCGACCGGTTCGAGGGCTGGTCCCCGGAAGTCTCCGCCATGCCCACTATCGTGGACGGCAAGGTGGCACTGGCCCCGGATCCCGAGCGTAAGGTCCGCCGGGACGTGGTGTTGAAGGACGAGGCGGTGGTCCAGCAGATTGCGGGGCTTCTGGCGCGCCGGGTGCTGCCGGAAATGCAGAAGGCCTTCTGGTATCGCGCCACCCGGTTCGAGAACTTGAAGCTCGTGGCCTATGAGGCAGGCGCCAAGGGGCACTTCGCCGCCCACCGGGACAATACCGCTCCGGATACGGCCCATCGCCGTTTTGCCATGACCCTCAATCTGAACACGCCGGATTATGAGGGCGGCGGGCTGGTGTTCCCGGAATATGGCGAGACCGTCTACGCCCCGGATCCCGGCGCGGCCATCGTCTTTTCCGGCTCCCACGCCCATGCGGTGCAGAAAGTCACCAAGGGCACCCGCTACGCCCTGATCACCTTCATGAGTGCCGATCCGCCCCAGCGGGCGCCGGACGCGCCCACACCCCAGGCACAGGCCTGAACCCATGACGGAACCGACCAGGACCGGCAGCCGCACCGAACTGGATCATCCCGGGGACGAGGCCCGGCCCGGGTCTAAGGAGCGCTCTGACCGTGAACGGGTCCTGGATCATTTTCTGGCCACGGGTCAGCTTGACGACACCGCCCTTCTGCGCGGGCGCCGCGCGGCGGGATCCGGCGCGACAGGCCTGTTCGCAACCCTCGTGCAACTTGGTCTGCTCACGGAAGATGCCCTCGCGGAGGGCGTTTCCCATGTGCTGGGCCTTCCTCAATGTCCCCGGGAACGGATGCCGGAAGCGCCGGTGTTCGAGCCGGAGATTCTCAGTCCAAGATTTCTGAGCGCGGTCAAGGCCCTGCCCCTGGCGCGCACGGAGCATCATGTCACCCTGGCCCTGGCGGATCCCACCGATCCGTTCCCGTCCCGGGCGGTTGCCTGGGCCACGGGTCTTGAGGTGCGGGTTGAAGCGGCGCGGGGCAGCGATATCGAGGCGCTCCTGGTCCAGCATGACGCGGACGATGGGAGCGGGGAGGGCGAGGAGACCGGGGACGGACTGGAGGACCACGAGGACTCCGACCGGCTCAAGGATCTGGCCAGCGGTGAACCGGTGATCCGGTATGTCAACCGTCTGCTCACGGAAGCAGCCCTCGAAGGTGCCTCGGACATTCACATGGAACCCCAGGGTTCGGCCCTGCGGGTGCGCCTGCGGGTGGACGGCATGCTCCGGGAGGCGGAAGCGCCGCCCGTCGCCCTGGTGTCCGCCGTCCTGTCCCGCATCAAGCTCCTGGCCCATCTGGACATTGCCGAGCGGCGCCTGCCCCAGGATGGCCGCGCCAAGTTCGTCGTCCGTGGCCAGACCGTGGACCTGCGCATCTCCACCCTGCCCACCATGGACCAGGAAAGCGCGGTCATCCGGATTCTCGACCGCTCGAATGTCTCCCTGAACCTGGCGGACCTGGGCTATACCCCCGAAGCCCTCACCCTGCTGATGGATCTCCTGAACCGGCCCAACGGCATCATTCTGGTCACGGGGCCGACAGGCAGCGGCAAGACAACCACCCTTTATGCGGGGCTGACCGCGATCAACGATCCGGCCCGGAAGATCATCACCGTGGAAGACCCCATCGAGTACCGGCTCCAGGGGATCAATCAGGTGCAGGTGCGCCCCAAGATCGGGCTGAACTTCGCCAAGGTGCTCCGCTCCATGCTCCGTCAGGACCCGGACGTGCTCATGGTGGGCGAGATCCGCGACCTGGAAACCGCCGAGATCGCGGTGCAGTCCGCGCTGACCGGCCATCTGGTGCTCTCCACCCTCCATACCAATTCCGCCGCCGATACGCTTACCCGCCTGCGGGACATGGGCGTCGAGCCCTATATGCTCGGTTCCACCATTCTGGGCGTGGTGGCCCAGCGGTTGGTGCGTACTCTGTGTCCGGAATGCCGCCGCCCCAAGGGGGACGGAACCTACGAGGCCGTGGGCTGCGGGGCCTGCAACGGGCGGGGCTATCGCGGGCGCCGGGCGGTCTATGAAATCATGCCCATGTCGGCGGATCTGCGGGAGGCGGTGAACCGGGGCGCGCCCGCGTCCGATCTGGCACGGATCGCCCGGGGTGAGGGCATGCGCACCCTCCAGGAAACCGGCGAGGCCCTGGTCGCGGCCGGGGAGACCACCATGGCGGAGGTCCTGCGCGCGACCCGAGAGATCTGATGCCGGAAGAAAGAGCCCGGAAACAAGAGTGATGGCGCTATTTCAGTACACAGCCTTTGACGGTCACGGCCAGATGGTCCGTGGGGAGATCCGCGCCGCCGACGAGGCAGCCGCGATCCTTGCCTTGCGCGGTCAGGGCCTGCGCCCCAGCCGGGTGCGCCAGGGATCCGCCAGCCTGGAGCGCATTCTCCATGCGGATCTCAATCCGGCGGCTGGTCTGGGTACGGCGGATCTGGTGCAGTTTCTCGATGAACTGGCCCTGCTGGCGGGGGAGGGCATCTCTCTCAAGGAGGCCCTGCGCGTCGCCGCCGACCTGCGTCCGCCGGGCCGCAGTGGGGCGATCATCCGGTCCCTGGAAGAAGACCTGACCGCCGGCCAGTCCCTGGCCCAGGCCATGGAGGCCCGTCCCCGGCACTTTCCCCAATTCGTTCGGGCCATGGTGCGGGCCGGGGAGCAGAGCGGCGCCCTGGAGGCGGTGCTGACCAGCACCGTGGACTATATGCGCCGGTCCCTGGCCCTCAAGCGCCGGATCATTTCCGCGCTGACCTATCCTGCGATCCTCTTGGCAGTGACCATTGGCTCCATCGCCCTGCTGCTGACCATGGTGGTGCCCCAGTTCGAGCCGCTGTTCCGCCAGGCGGGGGAATCCCTTCCGCCCTCCACCCAAGCCCTGATCGTGGCCGCGGATTTTACCGAGACCCACGGCCCCTGGATCGCTCTCGTCCTGGCAGGCCTTGCAGCCCTCCTTCTGGTGGCCGGTCGGGATGAGGGAATGGCCCGGGCGTTGGGGCGCGTGCAGCTCCGGTTGCCATTGGTCGGACGGCTGATCACCGATGTGGAATCCGCCCGCTTCGCCCGCACCCTGTCGGTCACCCTTGGCCATGGGATGGATCTGCTGCGGGCCATTGAGGTGTGCAATCAGTCCGTCAGCCACCCGGTGTTCCGAGCCGGGGTGGCCCGGGTCATGGACCGGGTCAAAGGGGGCGCCCGGCTCGGTCCCGCCTTCGAGGCGGAAGCCCTGGGCACACCGGTTCTGCGCAAGCTCATTCTGCTGGGGGAGCAGTCCGGTCAGCATGCGGAAATGCTCGCCAAGGCCGCCGACCTGATCGAGCAGAAAGTGCAGCGGCGCATCGATACGGCCCTTGCCCTTCTGGTGCCGCTGATCACCGTGATCATGGGGGGCATTGTGGGCGGCGCCATGTACGCCATCTTCACGGCGGTCTTCTCCGTCAATACACTGATCTAGGGAAGATCGGCATGATCCGAGCGGCACACAGGGGAGCGAAAGGGACACGCAGCGGCTTTACGCTCCTGGAGCTGATGGTCGTCCTGGCGGTGCTGGCCCTGCTGGTCTCCCTGGCGTTGCCGGGTCTGCGCCCCCCAAGCGGTCGGGTGGCGCTGATCACCACCGCCCGGGACTTGGCCCAAAGTGCCGCGCAAGCCCGGGCCGCGGCCCTGAACACGGGCCGTATCGTTGCCATGGACATCAACCTCCGAAACCGGACCATGCGCATTGCCGGAGCTGGCGAGGAAGGCGCGGGCCAGGAAGGCGCGGGCCAGGAAGGCGGGGGTGAGGACGGCGAGTTCGACCGGACCCTGCCCGGGGATCTTGCCCTGGAGACCAGCGCCGTTCACCGGCGTGGGGGGGACGGGGAGACGGCCCGGTTCCTGTTTTTCCCCGGCGGCCAGTCCTCCGGCGGTGACATCATCCTGACCCGGGACGGCCAGACCGCCCGGATCCGGATCAACTGGGTAACCGGCCATGCCGCTGTTTCCATGGAATAGGCCGCGCCAAGGCAGGAGCGATGCCCGGGGCTTCACCCTGGTGGAAGTGATCATCGCCCTGGTGATCGTGGGCCTGAGCCTTGGCGCCCTGTTCACGGCCATTTCCCGCAGCACGGCCCATCATGCCGCCGCCGGTCGCGCTTCGACCCTGGCGGTCCACGGACAATCAGTCCTCGACCGATTGAGTGCCGGATCCTTTGATGGCGCTGAACAGACCCTCTCCGGCACCCTCGATGATGGCGGCTCCGGGGGCACCCATTGGCAGGCTCGCCTGCGCGCCACAAGTGATCCGGTGCAGGGCCTGGTCCCGGTCCTGATCACCCTCGAAATGGCGCCAGGAAAACCCGCCGGGCCCACCCTGAAACTCGAGACCCTACGGCTCATGCCTGTCTCCCGTCTTCCGTCCCAGCCCTCATCCCAGCCACGGTCTCCGGGGAGGCGGCCATGACCGGCAACAGGCAACACCGCGCGGCCAGGTCCGCCGGTTTCACCCTCCTGGAACTCCTTCTGGTTTTGAGCCTGACGGCGTTCTTGATGGTCATTCTGACCGGCGGACTGGCCCTGGGCGGTCGCGTCTGGGAGCGGTTCGGAACAGCCAGCGATGAGGCGGCGGGCCGGGCCGCGGGACTGTCCGCTCTGCGGGGGCTTTTGGAAAACATCCGGCCTCTGCCCTACACCGCCCCCGACGGGCGCTGGCTCATCGCCTTTGACGGTGAAGAAGACCGTCTGGCCTTCGCGTCCGATCTGGGACCCGTGTCCCCGGCCCCTGGGGTGCGGAAGTTCGATCTGGTGCTCGATCACGAGGCCGGTGGACTGATCCTGGCAGCCCGATCCGGTCAGACCACGAACCGGACCCTGCTGCTCGAAGGGGTGAGCGCCGTGGAATTCTCCTATCTTGGCACCGAAGAATGGCAGCCAGACTGGACCGGGGAAGGGCGGCTGCCCCGGCTGATACGGGTCTCCTTGCGTTATGAGGAGTCCCACCAGGGCTCCGGTCAGGATAGTCTGCACATCGCACCCCGTCTTGCGGGGCCGGGTGCAGCGGATTGGGCCGGGACGGACAGGATCAGAGGGTCCCGGGCAGAGGGGATCAGGCCATGATGGCGGATCGCAGGGCAGACAACCGGCTAGTGGGCAACCGGCTGGCAGACAATGGGCGTCCGGGCGCACGCGCACAGCACGGCGGTGAGTCTGTTCAGGATGGGGTCGCCGAAGCCTCCTCCCTGTTCCCAGTGCGATCTTTGGCGCAACATCTGGCCAGACCTCTGCTCGTGGCGTCTTGGACCGGGAGCGCGAAAGCGCGGATCACCCTCTATCGTTACTTCACGTGGTGGCTGACGGTTCTGCTCGGGCTGATGCCGGCCGGCTTGCGCCGCCGGATCGGCGGTCTGGACCGGGTGGTGATCCTCGACCGGCAGACCGGTGATCTGCGGCTCCTGGAAATCCGGCCAGCACTCCAGGAACCGGCCCGGATACTGGCCCGGAGCGCCACGGCTGAGGGGCCGGTCCCCTGGTCCCTCGTGCGCAAGGTTCTGGGCAAAGCGGGCCTTGCTCCGGGAGCGGTCCATCTTGGCCTGCCCGCCCAATCGGTTCTGGAACGGACAATCACCCTGCCCAATGCTTCCCGCAATGCCCTTGAGGGCCTGATTGCCTTTGATCTTGACCAGTGGATGCCCTTGACGGGGGATCAGGTGCACACAGCCTTTGACGTTCTGGCGCCTGCATCCCAGGGAGAGGGGCTGCAGGCTGTGCTGGGGTGTGTTCGCCGGGAGGCCCTCCAGGTGCCCTGGCTCGAGAATGGCGACGAGCGCCTTGGCGCGTTTGCCGGGTTCGCGTGCTTGCAAGCAGGTTCGCAGGTTTGCCTGGCGTTCCAAACCCCTGGGCAGATGCAGGCGGCCCGGAGCAGGCGGCGGAGCCGGAGCGTGGCCGCTGCCCTGGCCGTTGCGGTGCTGGCGGTCTTGTTCGCCGGTCCGTGGATCATTCTCGATCAGCGTCACCAGGGCCTGAGCGCAGAAATGGACGAGATCCGCGCGGAGGTTCAGGCCCACGCCCGGGAGAACCGCAAGGGCGCCCGCCAGGCGGCCCTCGCGGACGGTCTGTCCCGGCAATTGCTGGCGGCCCCGGCGGCACCGGCGGTTCTGGCCCGGCTGACATCGGCCCTGCCCGATGGCACCTGGGTGGAGGACCTGACCTGGCGCAGGACGGAAACCGGCGCGGTCGCCGTGGTGATCCGGGGCCAGTCCGATGACGTGTCCGGGGTTCTGGACCGTCTGGGGCAGGATGCTCAGTTCCATGATGTTCAGTTTGCGGCACCCACCGCCATCGTTCCCGCCACGGGCCTCGACCGGTTCGCCATCGAGATGACGGCGAAGACCAGCCATGGCCCGCAATCCGGGGAGGATCGGCCATGACCTTGGCCCCGCGGGATCCCTCATCGCCCCTGGACCGGCTTGCGGCCCTGGCCCTTCTGGCTGGTGTCGCGGTCTGTGTCGTAATGGTGCCTGGATATCTCTATTTTTCCGGTCTGTCGCAGCAGGCGGATGAAAACAGGCGCCTGGAGCGCCAGATCACCCGTCTGGAACAGGCGTCCGGCACGCGCCGGGCCGCACCGCCACCGGCGGACCGGAGCGCGGAGATCGCCGCCCTGGTGATCCCCCATGGAGACCGGTCCCGGGCCGGAGCGGATCTCCAGGACCGGTTGCGTGTCCTTGTGGAGGATAGCGGCGCGGGCCTTGATCAGATGACCCTGTTGGGCGGGGGCGCCGATGCCGGGCTGGTCACTGTGCGACTGCAATTGACGGCGCAAGAGCTGGATCTGTACGCGCTTCTGGGCCGTCTGGAGGACAGTCTGCCGCCCTTGAGCCTGGACCGGATGGACTTGACCGGTCTGCGGGCCGGGCAGGGAGATGAGGGGCCGAGCCCGGTTCTGCGCGTCACCCTGGATGTCTCGGCGGCCCACCGGGCCCTAGAGGACGGGGAGGGTGAGCCATGATCCGCTGGACCGTCGCCCTTGTTCTCGCGATTGCGCTGGGAGCCGCTTATGTGCTGGCCCTGGTGCCAGTCAGGTCCGATCCCCAAGCCCGTTCGGGTGAAGCCAGGGAAGACGCCGCGCCCCCCGGTCTGCCGCCGCTGGAGCGTCACGCCCGGCGCATGGACCAGGGCGAACAGGCCCTCAGCGTGCTGGAAAACCGCATTCTTTTCCGCCAGGACCGGACCCCCAGGCCCGCTGCGGCGGCCGCGCCACCCCCACAGCCGGAAAAGGCCGTGGCATTTGTCCTGCGGGGCACCCTGGTCATGAACGACCGGCGGGTGGCCCTGATCGACGATGGCAATCCCTCCGAACGTCATATCGCCCGTGCCGGAGACGATCTCGCCGGGGGCTGGACCGTGACGGATGTGGGCCATGGCAGCGTCACCCTGGAGCGGGACGGGGAGCGCCTGACCTTGGCGGTCCAAACCCCTGATGGCGCGCTTGAAGCCGAGGTGAAAGGGCAGATCGGGCGCGGCCATGACGGTGACCTTGGCCATGACGGTGACCTTGGGGAGGAAGACGACACCCCCAAGGGGATCTGGTCCTCGATTGATGACTGAGCCGTCCAAAGACACGCGCAAAAGGGGCACTCCTGCCGGGTTGAGCCCAACCGTCGTAGAAGTGCCATGCCCAGGCGCTACTCTGACTTTGGAAAACAACGAGATGGCGGGGGAAACATTGGCGCGGTCCGGTGGCGCTGATACGGTCGCGCCAGCACAAAACATCGCGATTGAACGCGGTGCGACGGCCAGCGCGGTGATGGAACGCGCTGGCCTGTCCCGGTTTCCGAGCCGGGAGTTCAAATCCGGATTCTGGAACCGGCCTGGCAAAACGGGGTGTGGGTGGGAAACGATGGCACGCATCTGGCGTGATAAACCCGGCTTGATAGGGGGCTGTATGGGGGCTGGTCTGACCCAGACTGCACTCGTCGTGACCGCATTCGTCCTCACCGGCTGCGCCGGGTCCGACAATGCACCCGTTTCCCAGCGGGACCGGGATGCCCTGGGCCGCCTCTTTTCCATGGACAAGCCCGTGACCCTGAAGGGGCACACCCCGATCGTTCTCCCGGAGCGAAAGGCCCCGAGCGACCTCGTGGACAATCATTCCGAGGTGCAGACCGCCCTGTTGCCGGAACAGCAGGCCCAAGCGGACAGTGCACGCAACCGCCTGACCCTCCAGGAGGGTACAGGCCAGCTCGTGGGCGATCCCCTGCGTCCATCCTTGAGCGCCGCGCCCGGCGATGACACCGTGTCCCTGAATTTCCGCAAGGCCGCCGTCGAGGATGTGGTGGAAGCGGTGATCGGCGGCATTCTCCAGGAAAACTATCTGATCGATCCATCCGTTGCCGGAACGATCACGCTCCAGACCAGCCGTCCGATCCCCCGGTCCCGGCTTCTTCAGACCCTGGACAATGCCCTTCGGGTGAATGGCGCCACCCTGGTGCGCCAGGGCGATTTCTATGAGATCCGGCCCGAGCCCCTTGGCGCCCAGGGGTCCCTGGCACCGGTGGAAATTGGGCGGGATGCGGACAATGCCCTGGGCTTCGGCACCCGGATCGTGCCTTTGAGATATGTGGGCGCCGCAGCACTCAAGGACGCCATCACGCCCCTGGTGCCCGCCGATGCCACCGTCGAGGCGGACCCGGACCGCAATGTCCTGATGATTTCCGGGGGCGCGGGGGAACGGGCCCGGGTGCTCGATCTGATTTCCTCATTCGACGTGGACTGGATGGCGGGCATGTCCTTTGCCATTCTGCCCCTCCACTCGGCGGGAGCCGGGGCGGTGACGGCGGAACTGGATTCCGTGTTCGAGACCGACGGACCCACGGCGGGCATCTTGCGGTTTCTGCCCCTGGAGCGGCTGAATGCGGTGCTCGTGGTCTCCAAATCTCCGTCCTATCTTCAGACCGTGCGCACCTGGGTGGATACGCTGGACCAGGGCGGCAGTGACGACGGGCGGCGGTTCTACGTCTATCAGGTGCTCAATGGCCAGGCGAGCGATCTGGCGGTGATGCTGGGCGGTATTTTCGATGCCCGGCAGCAGACCGTGGGCGGAACATCCGCCACCGCTCCGGGCCAGGCGGTTGAAAATCTCGCCACATCCATCGGCGAAGGGTTCAGTGAAGAGGGGATCAGCCGCGATATCGGTGGGGGCATCGACGCGTCGAAAGCGGCGGATCGCGGCAAGGTGGTCATCTCCAACGACCGCATGCGGATCATTGCCGATGACCAGCGCAATATTCTGGTGATCATGGCCCGCCCGGCCGATTACCAGTCCATCGCCAGCCTGCTCCGGGACCTGGACACGGCGCCCAACCAGGTGCTGATCGAGGCGACCATTGCGGAAGTGGCCTTGAATGACGAGTTGAGCTTCGGCATCCAGTGGTTTTTCGAATCCGGCAGCTATCAGGCCAATTTCTCGTCTTTCCCGGGAGGCGCCATCGCGCCGAATGGTTCGAGCGCCAGTACCGCGGCCAGCAGCACCAGTTCCACCACATCCGGCGGCACCACCACCACCGAGTCGAGTTCAAGTCAGAGCAGCATCCTCAGCCAGACAGTTGAGCAGGTGGTGCCGAACATCTTTCCCGGCGCCAATCTCTTTTTTGACGGGGTGATCGAAGGGGTGGACTCCCGCATTCTGCTGAGTGCGTTGGACACCATCACCGATGTGGAAGTGATTTCCACCCCTCAAGTCATGGTGCTGAACAATGAGACGGCCGCGCTCCAGGTGGGCGACCAGGTGCCCATCGTGCGCCAGACTGCCGTCAGTGTGCAGAATGCAGGCGCACCCCAGGTCAACAGCCTGGAGTACCGGGACACGGGCGTGATCCTGAAGGTGACGCCCCAGGTGAAGTCTTCCGATCTTGTCACGCTGGCCGTGGAGCAGGAAGTCTCCGACGTGGTGGCGACCACCACCTCCGGCATCGACTCGCCCACGATCCAGCAGCGCCGGGTGATGAGCCGGGTGGCTGCCCGCAGCGGCCAGACCGTGGCCCTTGGCGGGCTGATCCGGGAGACCTCCCGAAACGGCAGCACCGGTCTCCCGGTGCTCTCCCGGATCCCGTTCCTGGGCTATCTGTTCGGGCGCAAGACCCAGGTGCGGGCGCGCACGGAACTCCTGGTGCTGATCACCCCCCATGTGCTCACGGATACCGATGACGTGGAAGCAGCCACCAATGAGTTGCGCAGCCGTCTGAGCACCATGGAAACCATGCTGGAGCAATGAGCGGCAACCAGGGCGGAGCAGGGTTGGCAGGACCGGAAACAGGCGGGCAGCGCGGTTTTGCCCTGATCCTGGCCTTGTGGATGTCCGCCCTGACCGCTGTTCTGGTGATCGGTTTTCTCGCATCCACCCGCAGCCACCATGCCATGGTCTCCCATCTGGCGGGCGAAGCCCGGGCCAAGGCCCTTGCGGAAGGGGCCATCCATCACATGATCCATGCCCTGCTTGACCCGGCTCGGGCGGGGTCTCTGCACTTTGGTGAAGCGATCCGTGTGGATATCGGTTCCGGGACGGCAGTGGTGCGCCTGGAGAACGAGGCGGGCAAGGTGGATCTCAGGGCCGCCACGCCAGGGCTGATCCGAGCGGTGCTCTCAGGCTGTGCCTATCCCCTCCCGGACACGGATCGGCTCCTGGCCGCCATCGGCCGGACCCGCGCGACGGGTGCGGGCAGCCTTGGCCCCCTCCATGCCATCGCCGATCTCGCCGCGATCGTGTCCTTGAGCCCTGGGGACAGCCAGGCCCTGTCGAGACTGTTCACTGTCCATTCCGGCATGGAAGAACCGGTCAGCCCCTACCCCGGGCCGATCGATGGCGCCGTCACAGCCTGGTACCGCGCCCAGAACCTCAGTCCGCCCCAAAGTTCAGATCCATCAGCACCCATACGAAACACCAACAGGATCCAGCCCCGCCATGACCTGATCGCCGTCACCGCCACGACGGATGGACCCGGATCATCCGCCTACAGCCTGCGTGCCGTCATCCGCCTCACCCCCGGCATGCAGACCCCCTACATCGTCCTCGCCTGGCACCGGCACCATGACCCGGCCCAATTGGGTCCCTCGGGCCTGCGATGCACTCAATCGTAGCCCGGATCGCTCCTGGTTTGATCCGCACCAGCCATCATTTCTTCAAGGCGCGGCGCAGGACCTTGCCGTTGGGGGTGCGGGGGAGGCGGTCGAGGAAGACCACTTCCCGGGGGCATTTATAGGCCGCCAGATGATCGGCCGCGAAGCTGAGAATGTCTTGCGCCTGCGGAGGCGAAGACGGATCGCGGGGGACAATGAACGCGGCCACCACACTCACATCCGCCCGGACCTGAAGCTCCGTGACCGCCACTTCCGCCACATCCGGATGGCGGGCGAGGGCCGCTTCCACTTCTTCCGGGGAGACCCGGTAGCCCATGGCATTCATCAGGTCGTCCCGGCGGCCGTGGAACCAGACATAGCCGTCACTGTCGAGGGCCGCCAGATCGCCGCCGACAAACCAATCCCCCCGGCGCACGGCTTCGTCCTCCTCCGGACGGTTCCAGTATCCGAGCATGAGTCCCGGGTCTGAACGGTGCACGGCCAGAAGGCCGATTTCGCCCGCAGGCAGAGGATCCGTCCCCTCCTCGATGGGCAGAATGGCCACCTTGCGCCCCGCCTGGGGCTTGCCGGGGGATCCGGGTCTGGGCGGCACCGTTGGAGAGGAGGAAATGTAGGTGGAGCACTCACTCATGCCGAGCGCTTCGTAAAGCTGGAGACCCGTGGCGTTGCGCCAGTGTTCCGCAAGCCCCGTGGAGAGGGCCTCGCCGGCGGTCAACCCATGGCGCATGGTGGCGAACCGGCGCCGGTCCAGATCCGCATATTTCAAAATTTGACGGTAGACGGAGGGAACGGCGGCGAACAGGGTGGCTTCATGGTCCGCCATGAGCCGGGGCCACACCGCCGGATCCCTCGGCCCGTTATAAACCACCGTGGTCGCACCATTGGCCCACGGATCAGTCAGGCCGACACCCAGCGTATAGGTCCAGTTGAAGGCGCCCGCGTGCAGGATCACGTCATCGGACCGGATACCGTACCAGCCCTGATACATGGGCCGGCGCCCCCAGGCGGACCGGTGGGCGTGCAGCACTCCTTTCGGACGCCCGCTGGTCCCGGATGTGTACACCAGAAAAGCTGGATCATCGGCCCCGGTGTTCGAATAGGCGGGCAGGGGATCGGCGGCCATGATCCGTTCCAGGTCGCTTTCCCGGATCACCTGAACATCCCCCTCAAGACCATCGCTGCCCAGGTCATCAATCCAAAGATCGTCTCCCATGGCGATGGCGTGGCACTGGCTGTCGGCCAGAATGAACCGCACCTCATCTGGTGTCAGTTGGGACGAGGTGGGCAGGGCCACGAAGCCTCCGGCAATGGCGCCGAAATAGAGCAGGGGATAGGTGCTGGTATTCTCCAGGCGGATCATGATCCGCGCGCCCTTGGGCAGGCCCGAGGCCTGGAGACCGGCTGCGATCCGGCGCACCGCTTCATCGAGTTCGCGATAGGTCCAGCGCTCAGCCTCGTCAGGAGGGGCAGCTGCGTCATGCACGACAACCAGAGCGGTCTTGTCCGGCTCCCGTGGACCATAGGCCCGCAGACCAAGGCAATACCGCGCCATGTTGAACCCTGCCGGTGTTCCGCCTGTGTTCATCGCCCCGTCCTCCACCTTCGCCCCATCTCCGGCATAAGCCCTGTCTCGTATAGATGCCCTGCCTTTGACATGTATCCCGTCTTCAATTTGCCCAAGCCTCCGGCCGATCCGGAACCGGCCTTCCTGTTCGGTTCAGCCCCGCTTGACAATCCCGCGCCTCAAAAGACCATGCTAACGGAAACCGGGCACGATCGCCGTTGAAAGCCCACCCCTATCTCCGGTCTGTGAAGTCTATATTTTTGCAACGAAAACCTGAAACTCTGGAAGGATAACGCCATGGCTGGTCCCTTGACGGGTGTGAAAATCATCGAATTCGCCGGCATTGGTCCAGGACCTTTCTGCGCCATGCTTCTTTCCGATATGGGCGCGGAGATCGTGCGCATCGACCGCAAGGGGGCCCGGGGCGGCAGTAAGTTCGACGTGACCTCCCGGGGCCGCCGGTCCGTGGCCATTGACCTGAAAAACCCCAAAGGTACGGAAACGGTGCTGCGGTTGCTCGAGCAGGCCGACGCCCTTGTGGAAGGGTTCCGTCCCGGCGTGATGGAGCGCCTGGGTCTGGGGCCCGACGTGGTGATGGCCCGCAATCCCCGCATGGTCTATGGCCGCATGACCGGTTGGGGCCAGCACGGTCCGCTTGCCCATGCCGCAGGCCACGACATCAATTATATCGCGCTCACCGGCGCTCTCTACGGCATCGGCCGGAGCCATGAAAAACCCGTGCCGCCCCTCAATCTCGTGGGGGATTTCGGCGGCGGGGCCATGTATCTGGCCATGGGTATCTGCGCGGCCCTGTTCGAGGCGGAGCGCTCCGGCGAGGGTCAGGTGATCGACGCGGCCATGACCGACGGGGCGTCATCCCTCATGGCCATGTTCTACGGGATGCGGGCATCCGGGATGTGGAGCGATGAGCGGGGCGCTAACCTGCTCGACACGGGTGCCCATTTCTATGACACCTATGAATGTTCCTGCGGGCGCTGGGTCGCGATTGGGTCCATCGAGCCGCAGTTTTACGCGGAGTTGCTGGAAAAGGCCGGGATCTCCGATCCGGAATTCCAGAACCAGATGAGCAAGGACCACTGGCCCGCCCTGCGGGACAAGCTCACCGCCCTTTTCAAGACCCAAGACCGGGATGCCTGGTGCGCCATCATGGAAGGCACGGATATCTGTTTCGCCCCGGTCCTGTCCCTGGAGGAAGCCCCGAACCACCCCCACAATGCCGCCCGCCAGACCTTTATCGAGGTGGACGGTGTGGTCCAGCCCAATGCCGCTCCCCGGTTCAGCCGCACCCGGGAGGAGGTTCAAGGGCCTGCCCCCCAGGTGGGCGAGCATAGCGAGAGCGCGCTGATGGACTGGGGTTTCGGCGGCGATGAAGTGGCGGCCCTGCGCCGGGACGGCGTGATCTGACACCCCCAATCCGGAGATTATCGGCACCATGACTTTCCTGCCCGGGACCAAGGGCCGGCGGCGCATCTATCTGATGCGCCACGGCCATGTGGACTATTTCTCCGCCTCCGTCATTACCCACGGGTCGGACGGCGTACCGCTCACGGCCCGGGGGCGGGAGGAAGCGGAGATTGCGGGCAAGGCCCTGTCCCATGTGAGTTTCGACCGGGCCATTTGTTCCGGACTGCCCCGGGCGCGCGCCACGGCCGAGATCGTCCTGTCTCAGCAGGCCGGTGCCGCGCCGGATCTGGTGGACGACCAGAGGCTGAGGGAACTGAAGGGCGGGGGCTCTGCGGGCAGTTTCCGGGGCTTTGACGATCTCGTGCGCCAGATCCGGGATGCCATGTATGACGCCCATTTGGACGGCGCCCGCATGGGCCCCAGTGGCGAGTTCTTCCAGTCCGCCTATGACCGGGCGACGGAGGCGGTGGAAGCCTACCTTTCCGACGGCGGATGGTCCACCATGCTCATTGTGGCCCATGAGGGCATCAATCGGCTGCTGTTGAGTTGGGCGACCAATTCCGGCCTCGATGCGGTGGGCGCCTTCGAGCAGGACACGGCTTGTATCAATGTTCTCGATGCGGATCTGGAACTGGCGGCTGATGGCGCGACCCTGATCCGCCGCAAGATCATCAAGGCGGTGAACCTCACGCCTTACAACTATGTCAAGCACGGCATGAACATGACCAGTCTGGAGGCCATCTTTTCCCGGGAGTGATGGGTTTTGGAGACTGTGTCCAGCCGTGATATGAAGACCTATAAGTGAGCGCACACTGATCTGGGTCGTTCACCAAGGGCCCGAACTGGTCATCAAGGGGGACGCGCAATGTCATCCGTTACCGAACCTGCCGCAGAGCCGTTCCAGGACATTGCCCGCGTACCGATGCGCCTGCATCTGATCGGACATCCGGACTCGGACAGGGCGGAGACCCTGATCAATCGGGTCGCGGACATCTTCAGTGACGAACCCTTGAGCGGCGGCCTCAGGATGCCGATCCGCCGGACCCCGGCCATCAAGGGAGGATTTCCTCCGGATCTGGACGGACCGGACGCGGTCCAGTGGGACAACGCCCATCACACCCTCGTGGTGGCCTTCCTCGACAGCTTCACCAATATGGGCGGTTCGGATGGTCCCCGGGCGGCCTGGGACATGTATCTGAAGGACGCCCTGGAGCGGTTTCCGCCGGGTGAAAGCGACCATGCCCTGATCATTGTCGCCCTGGACGGTCAGGGATTGGATACCGCCAACCGTCTCGGCGGCCTCCTTTCCGTGGATGCAACCGGGCCGCTTGATGAGGATCTGGTGGAGCATGTCGCCCTCCATCTGTCGATCCATGCGGTACAGCTTTTGCAGACCGGCCGTGTGGATCATAAGGGCGAGGACCGCAAGGCTCCGGTTACCTTCTTCCTCAGCCATATCAAACGGGACCTCGACCCCAAGGGCGACGGCACGCCCTTAAGCGGTTCCAAGGCCTTCGCGGACGGTCCCCTGGCGCAGATCAACAGTTTTCTTGGCCGCTATCCTGCGGGCACATGGTTCGACCGGAGCAACATTCCCCTCAGTCAACTGATCGGCGAGCAGATCAATACCGCGTTCAAGGATGTGACGGCCTTTGTGGCGCTGCATACGGATAATTACAGTGAGAGCCGCTGGTGTCAGGAGGAGATGCGTCTGGCCGCCGACAATCAGATGCCGATCCTGATCGTGGATGCTCTCGACACGGCTGAGAAGTGGCGCTTTCTGCGCATCAGTAACGCCCCCTGTGTGCGCTGGCGTGATGATCTCAGTGCGGATCTTAACGCCCGGCGGGTGGTCCGCTCCGCTTTGCGGGAGACCTTGCGTTATCTGTACTGGGAACGCCGGACCCAGTCTCTCGCCCGCGGCCGGTCCGGTGCCCAGGCCATTGGGTTTCCGCCGGATGGTCATACGGTGCTGCGAGCCATGCGGGATAATGTCAGGGAGATCTTCTATCCCGATCCCCCATTGTCGCGTCAAGAAACCGTGGCCCTGACCGGCGAGCCCCGGGATGTCCTCCCGTCTCCCAAGGTTCCTGCCGTGCCTGAGGCCGTGGCCGACGGCGAACAGTGGCGCCTTCCCGGTCTCTTCAGACGCCTGTTCGGCACCGCTCCACACGCTCCCGGGAGCGTGGTGGCTGGCAGCCTTCCTGAGCCATTGCGCCTGTCCACCCCCATGACCGCCCTTCTGGAGCAGTTCTGGGACACTTCCGTCAACGGATCGATTATCTGTGTGTCCGTATCCGGCAGTGCCGCTGAAGAACGGTACGGGATGACCGGATCTGACCTGGAAAAGGCCCTTGATGAGGTCTGTCTCTATGGGATGCTGGCGGGGGCCCGGATCGGCTATGGCGGTGCCATTACCGGGGCCGCGTTAGACAACGAGACCAATTTCACCCACCGCCTCTGGCGCCTCGTTCAGGATTACCGCGACTTCCATAAGCAGATATGGAATGAGCCTTTGCAGCCCATCGTGAATTATGCGCCCTGGCCATTGGTCAAGACCTATACGACGGCGGACATGCACCTGCTCGGCGACTGGGCGGAGATGGAACGTCCGGGCCGCCCCGATGAAATCGGTCAGAGTGATGAGGATCTCTTCGGGGGCAACCTGTTCAACATGGGCGATCCCAGGATCCGGGCCGCTTGGGGCGCCGGCCTTACACGGATGTATGCCTACACCACGGACAAGGCCCAGGCGCGATTTGCCATGGGAGGAAAGCTGCGGGGCTTTCTCGGGCTGGCCCCCGGGGTCGTTTCTGAAATCTGGACCTCGATCCAGGCAGGCAAGCCCGTGTTCCTGGTCGGGACCTATGGCGGCGCGGTCCGTGCGGTGATCGATATGCTCGAAGGTCGCGACCGGGAAGAGTTCAAGGCGGACAATGCCCGCGCTGCACTCTGGCGTTCCGATGCCGATGCCGACAAGAATGATCCGGACCGGACCGCATTCGACGCGGCGCTTGAAGCGCATCAAGCCCTGGTTGGTCGGCCGTTCGCCACCACCATGATCGATGTCGGTGTCGGCCTGAAGGGGCTTCGGGGCAGGGACCCTGGAGCCGTGCTGAATAATGGGCTTTCCGGCAGCGAGAATCGGGAGCTTTTCTATACGGATGACCCAGCCCGCATGGCCTATCTGGTCATGAAGGGTCTTGCGGCGATCGGCGGTTAGGGTATGGGTGGAAGACTGCGCTCCCCGCCAAGGGCGATGGGGTGCAGATTGACCATCCAGCGCTCTCGTGGGTCGGCCCGTATCAGCGAGTGAGTATGCAGCCATGTTTGGTTTTTTGAAGCCGCCTTCAGGTGCTCCGGGGTTCAAGGTTGCCAGGGCTAAGGTCGCCGTTCCGTGGATCGGTGAGATCGAACTGGAAGTGGACGGAGCCCAGAGAGAAGTCGCCTACAAGCTTTATGTCCAGCTCAGCACCCGGATCGCGACGGAAGCCATGGCCGATGATCTGGGATCTGACCGGGAGGCATTGACCTCCATCTACCGCCTGTTCGACATCACCCGAACCATCCTGTTTGATGCGGGACCGGGGGCGGGGATCACCGAAGACACGGTAGGCGGCATTGCCATTGAAGTGCTGAATGTCGGTCTGCGCCCCTTTACATCAAAATGGCATGCCCGGCTGACCGCCCATGAAAACCAGAGACCCGCGCACCTGTCCGCCCCTGAATGGGAACGGGAGTGGGCGGATCACCTGGAGTTCCGGGCTGCCATGACGGATCTTCAAAAGAAGATGCGTATCTATACGGATCAGCTTGCGGAGATTGTCCAGGCCGGGCGCCGGTAGCAGTCCCCAGCGGCGACGGCTGCCGTGAGAGCACCAGTCAGGAAAGCAAAAACGGGGCGGAGTGATCCGCACCGTTTTTAGAGCATGAGGCGTGTAATCCGCATCATGCTCAAGGCCGCGACTGCGGTCCGGCGCCACTGCGCCGCCC
>CAZLPU010000007.1:0-90180 GCA_964561475.1 uncultured Alphaproteobacteria bacterium | reverse complement strand
CTAGCTTTCCGCGTGTTAGGAGGTGCAAGCGCATGTTTGCGAAGCACCCTCCCCGTCAAATTGTGGGGAACTCAATCACGGGGGAAACAGGTCTTGAAAGGGGTAACCATGAACCGTCTTATCCTCGCCACCGCAGCCGCCGCGCTGCTTTCTCTGCCTGCTCTGGCTGATGACAATGAGGCTTTTGTCGACCAGGTCAGCACAACCGTTGGCAACACCGCCTCAGTGGTCCAATCCGGCTCGGACAACAAGGTTGGCAGTGTCTCCAGCCAGAATGCGGGCGCCGCGCTCCAGTCCGGCGGCAACAACACGCTGACGGTCACCCAGTCCGGCGGTGACACGGCCGGTGCCGCCGGCGGGTTTACCGGCTCTCCGTCATTTGGACAACTCAGCCGGGGTATCAATCAGACCGGAAACGACAACACCCTGGTCATCGACCAGAGCGGCGTAGGCGGCTCCAGGGTCTTTGAAGTCCAGCAGGACTCCACTGCGGGCGGCAGCAACACCGCCTCCGTGACCCAGTCGGGCAACGCAACCGTGAGCCGGGTTAATCAGACCAATGACGGCACCGGCGGCGCCAACACCGTGACCATCAGTCAGACCGGCGGTCAGTTCCAGCAGAACATCGTTGGTGACCGTGACGGCTTCGACAGCGAAGCGATTCTCGGGATCGACCGTGGTGTCTTCCAGACGGGCGCGGATCAGTCTGCCGCGATCACCCAGTCCGGCCCGAACAATGCCATCCGTACCCTGACCCAACAGGGTGGTAACGGCAACAGCTTCGACCTCGAGCAGTATGGCCGTGACAACATCGTGGAAACCGCACTGCAGAACGGCAACCTGAACGATGCGGACATCGTTCTCGATGGCCAGTACAACGGCAATGCCCAGCGGGTCGGCTCATTCACGGGCTCTGCTGCCGGTGTCGGCCTGAGCCTCGGGACCGTAGTCCAGGACGGAGACAGCAACGATCTGGATTACACCGTCACCGGAGATGACAATCTCTATGCCTTCAGCCAAGTGGGCAACAGCAACGTCATTGATGGTTCCGTGGACGGAAACACCAACCAAGTGGCGGTCTCCCAGAATGGCAACTCGAATGCCGCCGTCTTTAGCCAGAACGGCAACGGCAACAATCTGGCAATCACCCAGAACTGATTTGCCGGCTTGATTTCTGCTGCATGACGGAAGCCGGGGCTCACATGCCCCGGCTTTTTTCAATGACGGACCTGTTCTGAATTCCAAACGATCTCAAGGTCCAATACTGATGTCTCTCAACGGCGCGGGGGGATCCAGTCGAATCTCCCGCCATTTACGTGGAGCTGCTTCTACGGGACTGACTGGCGCGGCGCGAAGAAACAGCCACAGCCGTCCCTTGGCACCTTCCCGGGTCAGGTCAGAACGCTTGACCGGCAGTCCTCGAGGGTGCGCAACTGATTTCCGGCCCTGTCGAAATTGTCCGGATGGAGCCAGGCCTGGAAGCCTGCTTTCAGTGCGGGCCATTCTTCATCGGTTATCGAGAACCAGGCGGTGTCCCGGTTGCGTCCTTTGACAACCATATCCTTACGGAATATTCCCTCAAAGACAAAGCCGAGCCGTTGTGCAGCCCGCCTGGAGGCAGCATTCGCGTTATCGCATTTCCATTCGTAACGGCGATATCCCAGGCCATCGAATACATGGGCGGCCATGAGAAAATGGGCTTCCGTGGCGGCGCGGCTGCGCCGAAGCCCGTCTCCCAAGACAATCGAACCGGTTTCGACGGCACCGTGTTCGGGTCGAATGCGCATATAGCTTGCGGTCCCCATCACGCGGTCATCTTCGGGCCGGACCAGGACCATGGTCTGCCAGCCAAGATTGTCATGGGCCCTTTCCATGGTCCGGCGGAAGGCTTCCAGATTATCGAATGGCCCCATGGGAATATACGTCCACAGATGGTCATGATCCGGCCCGAGCAGGCACATGGCCAGCCCCTCCCCGTGGCGCGCCCAGTCAACGGGTTCCACCCGGATGGTCTTGCCTTCCAGGCACTGCCCGCCGGGGCGGGGACGCTGGGTGAACGTGGAGGGATCAGTCATGGCTTGCCTGTTGTGCGTTTGGTCGGCCCAAAGGCCCTCAAGTGTGGCTGACAGAACCGGGCCGCAATTAACGTAACGGGCTTTTCCTGCCAAGGGCTGCGGAGGTCAGACCTTTTTCAAATTGTCAATGTGGGGGATTACAGTTTTGCCGAGGTGGGATGATATGGTGAACCTACAAGGGTGTGAACGGGAAACTTGGCGCGGAGTGTGGATCCATGGGCTGGCTCGGCATTGTCAGTATGGTGCTGGAAATTCTCGGTTTTGCCATGGCCGTTCTGGATTTCAGCGGGCTGTCGGCCCGGATCGAGGCGTTTCTCGACCATCGGGTGGCGCGGTTCACCGACTTTGTCGACCACCGGCTGGAGGACGTGCTGAGCCCGGAATGGAATTTTCTGCGCTTTGACCGGCCCGCCTCCTGGTTCAATGTGTTTTTCCTGCTTTGGACCACAATTGTGTTCTGGGGCGTGCCCTCGAATATCCGCCTCATCTATGTGGAGAACGACCCCGTCGCCTTCTTGGGCGCAAAGATGGCGGAGGCCAGGAACAATTATCCGGACTGGGTCCTCAGCCTTGTTCCCGAGTGGATCTTCACAATCCAGCTTTATGTCTTGGCCTACGTCCTTTACCCGCTGGTCAGCCTGCTGTTCATGATCATCGCGTGCCTGTTCGCCCTCATGTTGATCGGCCTCGCGACCTACCAGGGGGCCCGGTTCATCGTGTTCGTCCTGCATCTGATGAACAAGCCCCGGCAGGGCATTGTCGGCACCGTCGGCTTTGCCATTGCCATCACCGGCTTTTCCCTGGGCTGGTATCTGCGCCTGTGACATCGCTGCGGGTGGAACCAAACGCCATACACCTGCGCTGTTGCGAAGCCGAGTTGACTGGACAGGTCTGCCGCACCTGAACATCCTTCGTGTGCGGCATTGTGGCCTGGGCCGAAAAGAATATGTCTTCAGGGATGGTCCGGCAATCCAACGGCGCCACGCCGCCGTATCCTCTGCACACAACACGGAGGGTAAGATGCGCACGACGGAAGTCATCTATTGGCGAGATTTGGGAACGCTTCTTCAGCGCCAGGCAGAAATTCTGCGGGAAGAGGATGCGCGCGACACATTGGCCCAGCACGCCACAGTGCTGGAACACCAGGCAAGACGTTTGAACGCCGCCTTCACCACTCAAGACACGTCCGTGCAACCCGCCATTTGAGTTGAAGATAAGGCACGCCCCATGGTCTCCCTCGCGGCGCGAGCCGTCTCATTTGGGTCCACTGATACGGAGAGAGATAAACAATGAGCACCTTGGAACACACACCACAGCGTACGGATCACCTGCAGAAACCTGCCACCAGGGACGCCCACCATAATGATGACTTTTTCCGTCAGCGGGGAGGCCTTGCATTAGATCAGGATCGAGCGCAGCACCGGCGATACGCTTATTTGTTTGAAGACTTGCTTGCCTGACCGATCATTCTTGCTGGTGTCATCCTTATGGAAATGACACCAGCGGGGAAGAGCCGGAGAACCATCTGGCCGCGCGCTTCAGTTTGACTCTGGCTTATACGCAACGCCCATATACAAAACGGATTTCAACGGAAATTTACCGAAAACAAAATCGCCGCGCCGGTTGATCCCCGTGGGACCAAGGCCGCACATGGGACCGGGCGTGAGACCCGCCTTTTTCAGCCCCGCAACCAATTCCTCCGGCTTGATAAACAAGTTTGCCTCGTGGGTGCCTTTCGGCAGAATGCGGATGATATTTTCAGCAACAAGGATCCCGGCAAACCAGGCTATAAAAGTGCGGTTCACGGTGTCGAACAGAAACACGCCCCCTGGTTTCAGCACCCGGCTGATTTCCCCAAGCACCTGCTGAAGATCCGAAACATGCTCAAGCACATCAACGCAGACCACCCTGTCGAAACTGCTGTCCTCATAGGGAAGCGCTTCGCCCACACCCACATCATACTGAATATCAAGGCCGCCGCTTTCAGCGTGACGCCGGGCAGCCTCGATAGCCTGTGAGGCCGGATCAATCCCGGTGACTGCCGCTCCCTCAGCCGCGATTGCTTCAGCCATGAAGCCACCGGCACAGCCCAGGTCCAGAACCGACTTTCCCGACCAGTCCACATGGGTGTTGAACCAGGACAAACGGGCCGGAACGAGATTTTTCAGTGTACGCACCCACCGGATATCATCGGACCACCACTGAGACGCGACATCATCATACATGGACATCACCAGTACCCCTTATCCTAAAAAGGCGGCTGTGCCTTTTCGGCAGGCCGGAAACGCAGTCAACTTACCCGGGATACGATACAGCATGGTGAACGAAATCGGGCGTGCCCCATGGACACGCCCGATGATCGCCACTGGTCAGGCAGCGCGCTTTGCAGCCGCCTTTTCATCCGCAACAAATTCGCCGCACCAATCAGTTTCCGCGACCGTCGGCCAGACCGCATCCTTGCCACCGCTCTGGGGCGCAGGCGCATGGCGACGGCACTGCTTGTGTTGATTATGGAAGAACCGGCATTCAGTACATTGCATGATGACCTCCTGTCTTGTGCAACACCCCAGCACATAAAACGCAGAAGAAGGATGTCAAACCCAGTCTGGACCCTATTTCTGCGAGTGATTATCATGCTCTTTCCTGGAAACACTCTGGGCAATTGCTCGATGTTGACCCCACTCCAGCGCCCAATCGCACGAGGGCATTACGCAAACTCATGATCAATCGGCCGGCCTTTGACCTGAAGCCTGCATTTATTCATGGTGAACTTGACCAAGAGCCTCAATGGCCGGAACCGGTGCCTGGCATCTGGCCGCCCCCATCAAGTGGCGGTATGCTGAGGGAAACAGAAGCCATCATGGAGGTGCGGCCCGATGAAACTCTACATGGTGCCCCTGGCACCCAACCCCACAAAAGTCATGCTTTACATTGCCGAGCGGGCTCATCTGGGTACGGATCTGCCCATTGAGCAGGTGGTGGTGAACACCCTCAAAGGCCGCCACCGGGAGCCGGCCCATCTGGCCCGCAACCCCTTCGGCACCCTGCCCGTGCTCGAACTGGAGGACGGCAGCCATATTCTGGAATCCCTGGCGATCATTCAGTATCTGGAGGAACGGTTTCCCGATGGGGCCCTGCTGAGGGGAACGACGGAGGAACGGGCCCACGCCCGGGATCTGGAGCGGATCGCGGATGTGCGGCTGGCCATCCCCATGGGCCAATATGCCCATGCCAAAAAATCACCCCTGGGCTACCCGCCCCAGCCGGAACTCGCCGCCCAGATCGAAGACTCCCTGGCGACACCCCTGGACTATATGGAAGCACAGCTCACGGACGGACGGCCCAACCTGACCGGTCCGGAGGTTTCCCTGGCCGATTGCACCCTCCAGGCCGCCCTCCAGTTCATCCGGTTCATCGAGGCGGACCTGATCGGCGACCGGACCCATCTGAGGGCCTGGGACCAGCGCTACCGGGAGCGCCCCGCCGCCCAGTCGGTCCTGCGCTGGTGAGGGGTTAACCCGTCTTGAGACGGAGGAGATACTTGTGCTCCCCGTCCAGCACTAGGGCGCGGTCGTGATTGTGAACCGTGGCGGCCATGGTCACCACCCCGGAGGTGGTCTGGGGTGTGAGGCCGGTCACCCGCAAGGCGGGATAGAGTGTGTCGCCGACATAAACCGCTCCCTTGAACCGGGCGGTCACTTCGATGAAGCCGATCAGGCTGTCCCCGACCATATGGGGAAAGGCCCCGGCGCCCGCCGCCGTGAAACACAGCACCTGAAGCCCGTGGGCCAGAAGATTCCGGTGTCCCTGCCGGGCGCAGTAATGCCGGTCGTAATGGATGGGGTGGTTGTCCCCGCTCAGGGCCTGGAAAGCGGAAAAATGCGCGTCGGTCACCGTCCTTGACGGGAGGACGAAACGCTCCCCGATGACCAGATCCTCAAAGCCGCGCACGGGGGCTGTCAGGTGATCCTCGGGGGCAAAAGATGGGTCCTGGGGGTTCATCGGCGGGCTCCCTGAATGCCGGGCTTGATAAAGCGGCCTCTCTGGTTGGGGCCGGTCCTGCCCAAAGAGGTCCGGTCCTGCCCAAAGAGGTAATGTGCCACCCATCCGATATTCCCGCCCCGGTTTTTCCCTGCCAGGGCAGCCGCCCCAGCCGTCCTGTGCTACTATAGAGCTTCAGAGGGTCCTCGCACGGGAGGCGGCCGACGAATGGCCTCAGTTCCAGGACCCTGGTTCTCGGCCCGTCCCCCGCGCTGGTGTCCCCACCGGTGCTCGTTATGGTCCCTGCAAGGGTTCCTGGGGAGATCGGGCCTCTGGCAGATCCGGGCGGAAAGCCGGTTTGGGAGGGGTTCGTCGCCATGTTCATCAATCAACATATTCTCTTGCGCCCGGCTGCGCGTTGTTCCCTGGTGGCCGCCCTGATCCTGGCGGGTCTGGCCATCGCCACCCTGGCGATCCCCGGTCTCATCACCCAGCAGTATTTCGAATCCCTGCGGGATGTGGGGGTCTACAGCCAGACCCTGCTGAACGCCGCCGACACCCTGCGGATCATCATCGCCGTCGACACCCTGTTCATCCTGACCTATGTGAGCGCCCTCATCATCGGTGCCCTGGCGATCACCACCGATCACGCCCGGCCCCTGGTAATCCCGGTGGGTGCCCTGGTGGTCTTGCTCGGCGTTCTGGACACCATGGAGAACATGGACATTCTCCGGATGCTGAACACCCTCGAGGCAGGCGGTGCGGTAACCCAAGGGGAAATCGCCGCCCGCCAGGCCGCCAGCCTGCTGAAATGGAATGTGGGCTATCTGGCCCTGTTCCTGTTTGCCTTCCTCATTCCCTACTGGGACGTGACCCGGGGCATGCTCAAGCTCGGTCTCTGGATCGGTCTGCCGGTTCTCGGCGCGGTCATGAACGTCTCCCCCACGGATGGATACGGCGAAAGCCTCCAGCTCGTCCGCTACCTGTTCCTGGTGGTGGGCTTCTTCCTGTTCGCCCGGGTCTATTACGAGGAAGCCCGCGCCAAGGGCGTCATCTGACCAAGGGGGGGCACGCCCCTCGCGCGAGAGCCGGTTCCGTTAAAACGGGACCGGCTCTGCCGTTTTGTAGCCCATAGGGCGCAGTACCTCCCGGCAGGTGGCGCAGGAGGTGGCAAGACGTCATTCGAATACGGATTGAGACCGCTTGGCGGACCGGTTACCGCGCCGCCGCTGGCATATGGCCTGTGCGCAGGGCCTCGTCGTAGATCCAGCGGAAGGTGCGTTCCATGCCGCTGGCCAGGGTGATGTCCGGCGTCCAGCCCGTCAGGGACGTGAGCAAGGTGTGGTCGGAACTGCGGCCGCGCACGCCCTGGGGCGCATCGAGTTTGTAGTTGCGTTTCAGGGTGATCCCGGCTGCGGCTTCCACGATGGAAACAAGCTGGTTGATGGTGATGGTTTCGTCCCGGCCCAGATTGATGGGGCTCGCCTCATCACCGCAGGCAATGAGCTGGGTGCCTGTAACGCAATCATCCACATACATGAACGACCGGGTCTGCTCCCCATCCCCCCAGATCTCGATTTCATGGTGGCCGGTGATCTTGGCTTCCGCCACTTTCCGGCACAGGGCAGCGGGCGCCTTTTCCCGGCCGCAGCGCCACGCCCCCAGAGGGCCGTAGACATTCTGATAGCGGGCCACCCGGGTCTCGATGCCGCAATCCTCCCGGAAATGGCGGCACATCCGCTCACTGAACAGTTTTTCCCAGCCATAACCGTCTTCGGCGTCCGCAGGATAGGCATCGCTTTCGGTGAACGGTCTGTCGGCGGATTCATATTGCCGGGAGGTGGGGTAGATGCAGGCGGAGGATGGATAGAAGAACCGCGCTACCTCTCCCGTTTCGCTGGCCGCCGCCAGCATGTGGCTGTTGATCACCACCGAGAGCATGCACGCGGTCTTTTGGCTGTCCATGAAGCCCATGCCGCCCATGTCGGCGGCCATGTTGAAGATGTAGCGCGCGCCCCGGACCGCCCGGCGGCACTGGTCCAGATCCCGGCAATCAAGCTGATGATTCTCCGCGGCCCCATGGAGCTGGTACCACTCATTCAAGGGTTTCACGTCTACCCCCCGGACGGAGGTGAAGCCCTGGGCCAGGAGAGAGTGGATGATATGTCCGCCGATAAAACCGCCGCCACCGGTCACCAGAACGAGGCCGTCCTTGTCCATTTGCATTTCGTCTTCTCCGTTGATCCGGACGCCTCCCCTCGGACCGGAGCCAGCGGGGATAGAAGTCAATAAGGGTGGGTGCCATTCAGGCGGGTCTGGCGAGCCGGACCAAGGGCCGGCAAATAACGCAGTCCATTAAGATCCACGATGACATGCACCCGGCGCAAGCCTGTCCCGCGTGAAGGGCACATTCCTGCGCCTTAAAGCGATGGTTGCGCCGCCGCCGGATCGCGCCCCTTGAAACGGCCCCTCATGAGATGTGTCGGCCACTAAGGGAGATTGAATCGTGACCGGAAGGTTGACCTCATCAGAATGGAGCACGCTCTGACCAGTATGCTAAGGGAAGCAGCTTGGCAGACCCGGCGAATCGGAACCCATCGCACCGCCTTTCAAACGGCGCCACGTGACCAAACCCAAGAAACGGAGATCCTTACCATGGCCGACCCCGATGGCGCCCAAGGCCCAGCCGGCAGCACCCTGACGAAGGACACTCTCGGCCAGAGCGCAGATCAGACCGCAGATCAGACCAACAGCCAGACCTTGGGCCTTCTGGGTGCCGGGGCGTTCGGGCGTTTCATGATGGCCCATCTCGCCCCTCATTTTTCCATTCAGGTCCATGATCCGCATACCGATCTGACCGATCTGAAAAACCGTTTCGGAGCCGAACCGGCCTCACTGGAAGACTGCGTTCAAAGCGACATTGTTATTCTCGCGGTCCCCGTTCAGGCCATTGAAGAGACAGCGGCGGCCATCGCTCCGCTCCTGCGTCTGGGCACTCTGGTGCTGGATGTGGCGTCGGTGAAGGTCAAGCCGACCCAGGCCCTGGCGCGCATCCTCCCCGATCATGTGGACTGCGTGGGCACCCACCCCCTGTTCGGTCCCCAGAGTGCCAAGGCGGGGATCGAGGGCCACAAGATCAGCCTCTGTCCTGTGCGCGGAAACCGGTTGCCGGGCGTGGCCGCATTCTGCCGGGACACTTTAGGGCTCACGGTGATCGAGACCACGCCCGAGCGCCACGACCGGGAACTGGCCTATGTCCAGGGCCTGACCCACCTGATCGGCAAGACCATCCTGACCATGGACCTGGGCCACTTCGACCAGACCACCATCAGCTATGACCTCCTGCGCGAGGCAGTGGGCTTCATCCAGCATGACAGTGCGGCCCTGTTCCGGGCGATCGAGTTGGAAAACCCCTTCGCGGCCGATGCCCGTCAGGCCTTTTTCGATGCGGTCCGCGCCGTGGAGAAGGACCTCGCCCATTCTTCCGCAGAACCGTCACCGGGAGCCGGCAATGCCAAAGGGGCACCAGGGCCCCATTGACCGGCTGGTCGTACTGCATTTTTCGACAGAGGCTGGATTTTCAGCTTTCCGCTGTTTCCTGGCGCTTCCGGTCGAGGAGAGCCCGGAGATGGGAGGGCTTGGGAGCGTAGAGAAAGCCGAAGGATACGGCCCCGTCCCGGCTGCGCACCACGTGATGGAGCATGTGGGCCTCATGCAGTCGGGCCAGATAGCCCTTTTTGGGCACGGGCAGGATTTTCACCCGGCGGTGGACCAGCACGTCATGGGCAAGGAAATAGAAAAAGCCGTAGGCGGTGACGCCCAGCCCCAGGGCCAGCAGAACCGGATAGCCCCGCAGGCCGAAGTAAATCCCCACAATAGCTGGCAGGCTGAACAGGACCGCAAACCAATCGTTCTGCTCCAGAGCATCGTTGTGGGGCTCGTGGTGGGATTTGTGCCAGAACCACATGAACCCATGCATGACATAGCGGTGCACCACCCAGGCCACCCCCTCCATGGCCAGGAAAGCCCCGAAAAACACGCCGGCGTAAATCATCCAGTCCATCATGACCTCTTCCCCCAAAAGCAGCGCCCCCATTTTGTACCGTCAGTCCATCGGCCCTGAACGGTCATCTAGCGCGGAATGGTCCGCTCAGGACCAGCGCCGGGTGATCAGGGATGCGGCAATGAGACTGACCAGGGCGGCACCCGCAAGCAGGCTGAACGGAACGATGAGCGCCTCCGGCCCCTCACCCCGCCACAGAAATCCGGCATAGGCCTCGAGGCCCCAGGTGTTCGGGGTGGCCCAGCCCAGGACCTGCATTTCCGGGGGCATCAGGAACCGGGGCACCATGCTGCCGCCCAAGGCGGACAGAATGAGAATGATAATGTTCCCGATCGTATGGGCCTGGCGCTTGGTGCGACACAGACACACCAGTAAAATGCCCATGCCCGCCGCCGCAGCGGCGCACAGCACCGTGGTCGCGAACCATAGCCCCCAGACCCCGCTCAGATCGACCCCAAAGCCCACAATCGCCGCCGCGAAAATCAGCGCAGCCTGGATGACCCCCTGAACGGTGAGGAACAGGAACTTGCCCTCCACCACGGGCCGAACCCCACCCGGGCCGCCGGTAATCCGGTCGAACAGCCCGCTTTCCCGCTCCTCCTGAAGGCTCAACGCCCCCTGGACCGAGGACAGAAGCAGAAACAGCAGCGCGACGGCGGCGGCATAATAAGGAATGCTCACGGGGATGACCGAATCCGGACCCACGGAGACCCGGTCCAGGGGCAGCGGAGCCACGGCGGTACTCTGTCGCAAAAGCTCCCGGATGGTCCCGTCCAGCACCACGGCCGCGATTTCCCGGGAGGGCGCTTCGAGAACCGTGAAAAAGGCGGGCGGACCGGGCTGGGGCGCCGGGCTCAAAACCAGGGCTGCATCCGCCTCGCCACGGCGCAGCATGGCCTCCACTCCCGCCCGGCTGATCTGCACCTCTCCAACGGGGCGGATGGTGGAGGCCTCGCCCAGGGCCTCGATCACGGCCTGGGAATCCGCGCTGCCCACCTCGTCGGCAATGGCCACGGCGACCTGGAGATCCGCTCCGCCGGTGCGCGAAAAAATCAAAGCGAAGATCACGAACACCACCGGCGGCGTGACAAAAGCCATGGCAAGGGCACCGGTGTCGCGGAACAGACCGAGGGCCATGGCCCGGGCAATGGCGATGCGTTTCATGGCTGCCCTCCTTCCCGTGCCGCCAGGCGGCCGAGGGTTGCCGTCTCTCCGGCGGGCACCGGTTTGGTTCCGGTGAGATCGTCAAGCAAATCCGCGAGATCCGGCCGGGTCAGGGTCATTTCAGCGATCAAGTCGCTGCGCTCCCGGCAGGCCTCGAACAGGCGGGGCATGACCGATGCCTCGTCCACCATGCCGATCCACTCCTGCCCGGCGTCCATACACGTAAGGCCGAGGGTCTCAAGGAATGTGGTTTCCCAGTCCTGGGTGCCGGGACGGCAGACCACACGGGCATGACGCTTGCCGCCGAACCGGGCCTGGATCAGTGCCTCGGGCGTCCCCTCAGCGGTGAGTTGACCAGCGATCAGAATGCCGATCCGGTCGCTGAGCAGCCGGGCCTCGGGCAGGTCATGGGTGGTGAGCAGAATGGCGAGGCCCCGGTCGCGCAATCCCAGAAGGATGTCGTAAAGGCCCCGGCGGGAGGCGAGATCGACGCCCACTGTTGGTTCATCGAGAATGAGAATGCTGGGTTCGGTGAGCAGGGCCGCCCCCATGTGGAGCCGTTGGCGCATGCCCCCGGAAAGCCGGTCCGCCGGACGCCCCGCGGCCTCCTGAAGGCCGATGGCTTCGAGGATCTCCTCGACCTTGCGGCGCACTGTGCGCCCTGAAACCCCGAACAAGCGGGCAAAGGTGAAGAGGTTTTCGCGCACCGTCAGATGGTCGAACAGGGCCGGCTTCTGGGGCACCCGTCCGAGATGGCGGGAGGGACCGGTTCCGGGGGTGATGGCTCTGCCCTCGATCTGCACCCCGCCGCCCGCCAAAGGCAGACGCCCGGAGATCGCCCGGATCAACGTGGATTTGCCCGCACCATTGGGCCCGAGCAGACCGTAAATTTCGCCCCGTCCGATGGACAGGGACACCTGGTCCACCACGGTGACGGAGCCATACCGTATACTGACAGTCTCGACATTCAACGGCGGGGCAATGGTCATGGCGCCTGTGCGTAGTTGAGCGAGCCCGGCGCCGGCGCACCAGGGAGACCTGCAAAAGATCCCCAAAGGCACGGTACCGGCGGCGAGCCAGCGAGACTATTCATGGAAAGCTGTTGAACGGTACAGGCGCCGCGGACCGCAGATCCTGACCCCACGCGATGGCCCGAGACAACAAACCGCGGCACTGTGCGGGACCCGCCCAGCACCTGGTGGCAAATCCTCAGGCCAAACGAGTCAGCCGACAGTCCTGGTCAGGCCAATGCCCCACGTCCTGTCAGGAATACAAGTCCTGTCAGCAACACAAGTCGAGATGCCGTTCAAGCTCTCCCCTCAAATGGGAGATATAGCCCTGAAGCGGCCCGTTGTCAGCGCAAACGGCACGGCGATGGGTCTCCGCCTCGTCGAGATGGCAGAAAATCTTCGCCGTCGCGCCGTCCACGTCGAGCCGGTTGACCAGGGATCCCTGGGCCATGTCCTGGCCGACATTTTTGCCCGTATGGGCGGGCTTGCCAATGTGATCGAGCACATCGTCAAAGGCCTGGAAGGCCATGCCGATGGCCATGCCGAGCTGGGCATGGTGGATTCGGCTCTCCGTGGAGGCCCTGGCGATCAGACCGCCCATCTCGGCGGATGCGGCAAAAAGTGCACCGGTTTTCTGGGCGTGGATGGTCTCGAAGGCGCAGGTGGTGTGGCTGCGCTCGCGCTCGAGATCGGCAAACTGACCGGCGGCAAGCCCCTTGACGCCGACGGCGTTGCTCAGAACACGAACCGCTTCGGCACGGGCATCCGGCGAAAGATGGGGGTCACGGGCCACCACCTGGAATGCTTCGGACAGAAGGGCAATTCCTGCCAGGATCGCGGTGCTTTCGCCGAAAACAACGTGATTCGCGGGCTGTCCCCGGCGCAGGGACGCATCATCCATGGACGGAAGATCATCAAGGATGAGCGATGCGGCGTGCACCATTTCCACGGCACAGGCGCTGTCCAGGGCATGGCCGGGGGCGTTGTCGGGCGCCAGAGTGCGTTCGGAGGCACAGGCCATCACGAGCAGGGCCCGAAGCCGCTTGCCCGGCGCCAGCAGGCTGTGGCGCATGGAATCTCTCAAGGACGCAGGCGTCTCCCCCGCGAAGGTCATCAGGCTCGAGAGACGGCTTTCGATGGTCTCCCGCCAGGCCGCAAAATCCCCGCGCCCGGTCATGATCCCGTCCACCCCATCATTGCCCGTTGCGCCGTGAACCGGCGCAAGGCGGCCTGCATCCATTTTTTGTTTCTCCCAGGCGCTGCGCCGGATTGGGCAAGATCCCTCTGCCTCATTCCCCCGCTTCGCGCTCCTTCTCTTATGATCCTGTTATGGGTGGACTTCCGGCGACGGCGCGCCCGCCCATAGGGGATCCTGGAGCCGCGCCCCCCGCGGGCCATGCTGACCGGACACAGGTGTCTTCGCGCATGGTGTTGGCGGCGGGGCTAAAAAGCAATATGCCGCTGCGAACCGGCGCCGCCAAATCTCCCCAGGGGAGATTCGTACACTATAACGAAGTTCAGTCACGGCCCACGGTCCCCGAATTCGCTTCCCAAGCCGACACCCGGCTTCATCCGCAGCGGAACCGGACACGTAAGTAGGACCATGGACGAGCGGTAAGCTCCAGCAGTTTGATGAAAAACCGGCGCGAAACCGATCTGGAAACAGGCCGGCGCCAGAAAAACCCATCCTTTGGATGGGGGCCAGAAGGATGGGATCAGATGAGCCAGACCAACAATACACCGGAAAGCGGACACTCTGACTCCCCAGCACCTTTTGAGACCCCCTCCGGTGCCCTGGTTGCTTCAACACCCAAAGCGGTGGTCATCGGCGCGGGCTTTGGCGGACTGTCCGCGGCTCTCCGTCTCCGGGCCAAGGGCTACGCGGTCGAGATGTTCGACCGGGCCCCCCGCGCGGGCGGTCGGGCGCAGGTGTTCGAGCGGGGCGGCTTTCGCCACGATGCGGGGCCGACGGTCATCACCGCGCCGTTTCTGTTGGAAGAGTTGTTCGATCTCTTCGGCAAATCCCTCTCCGATTATGTCCGCCTCGTGCCCCTCGATCTTTGGTACCGGTTCCGGTATCCGGACGGCGACCGGTTCGATTATGGCGGCACCGTCGAGGACACACTGAGAGAGATCCGCCGGATCAGTGAAAAGGACGCGGACGGATATCTGCGGCTTCTGGACCATTCCGAACGTATTTTCGACGTGGGGTTCACCGCTCTGGCGGATCAGCCCTTCCATGACCCCCGGGTGATGGCCGCCCAGGTTCCCGCCCTGATCCGGCTGGAAAACTATCGCACCGTCTGGCAGCTCATCGCCAAATATCTCAAGCACCCGAAAATCCGTCAGGCCTTTTCCATCCAGCCCCTGTTGGTGGGCGGCAATCCCTTCGAGACCACCTGCATCTACAACCTGATCCACTTCCTGGAGCGCAAATGGGGGGTGCATTTCGCCATGGGCGGCACCGGGGCCCTGGTGGACGGACTGGTAAAGCTGGCCAGGGAAGAAGGGATCGGTGTCCATTTGAACACCACCGTTGACGAAATTCAGACCGAGAACGGCCGGGCCATCGGCGTGACCCTGGAGGGCGGACGCAAGGTGTCCGCGGATCTGGTGGTCTCCAACGCGGATCCCATGCATCTTTACGACAAGATGGTGCCCCGCAAGGATCAGCCTGCCACTCTGCGTACGAAGCATCGCACCGGGCGCCTCTCCATGGGGCTTTATGTGCTCTATTTCGGCACCACCCGCCCCTATCCCGATGTGGCCCACCACACGATCTGGCTTGGTCCCCGATACAAGGAACTCTTGAAGGAGATTTTCCACGGCAAGACCATGCCAAAAGACTTCTCCCTTTATGCCCACCGGCCCACGGCCACGGACCCCTCCTTCGCGCCGCCGGGCTGTGAGTCCTTCTATGTGCTCTGTCCGGTGCCCAATCTGCGGGCGGACATTGACTGGTCCGTGGAGGGCAGCCGCCTGAGAGACCGGATCGTGGAGGCCCTGGACCAGTCCATGCTGCCGGGCCTGAAAGACTCGATCGTGGAAGACTTCTGGATGACCCCGGCGGATTTCCAGACCAACTATCTGAGCGCCGGAGGGGCAGGCTTTTCCATCGCGCCCTATTTCACCCAGTCCGCCTATTTCCGCTTCCACAACAGGAGCGAAGGGCTGCGGAACCTGTATCTGGTGGGTGCGGGAACCCATCCGGGCGCGGGCGTCCCGGGTGTGATTTCCTCCGCCAAGGTCCTGGAACACCTGATCCCGCCAGCGTCGGAATTCGCCGCCGCCGGCTGACCGTCTGCGTTACCCGTCAGTGCCCGGCAGGTACCGGGTCAGGAAAGCGTCCATTGCCCGAAGGGCTTGTTGCCGGGGTCGGGTTTCGGCGAGGCCGTGGCGGTTTGTGTCGAGGCGGATCAAATCGACCACGCCGCCAGCCTCCCGGAGTGCGTCTGCCATGGTCTCGCTCTGGACGAAGGGAACTGTGGTATCCCCCTGCCCGTGAATGAGAAGCACCGGAGCGGCAATATCACCGGCCCGGGCCACGGGCGAAAGATCCTCGCGCACGCCGCGGCTGTTCCAGTCCGGACCGAATGCCCCTTCCCAGAACGCCTCCGCATAGGGACCATCGCTTTCGCCGATGGCCTCGTCCAGATCGGCGATCGGCGCCACGGCGATGGCACAGTCCGCCCCGTCCACCGCGCCCGGTGATCCCGGTGCCGTCACGCCCATGAGGGCCGCATAGCCGCCATAACCCTGCCCCGCAAGGCAGACCCGGGCGGTGTCCGCCCAGCCTTCCCGACCCACATGGGCGATGGCATCGGCAAGGTCCGACTGCATGGCCCGGCCCCACTCGCCCTGACCGGCAGCGCGGATTTCCTGTCCGAAACCCTCCGAGCCCCGAAAATTGGGGGTCAGAACAGCGTAACCCCGGCTGGCAAGAAACTGGGCCAAGTAGTCAAAGGCCATCACCGCACGCCCTTCCGTCCCGCCCTGACGGTTCAGTTCAGGGACCGCAGGCGCGGACCGGCCGCCGAAAAAGTCGTCAAACCGGATCGTGCTGATGATCGCGGTGCGGATGTAGATCAGCCGGGCCAACCGATCACCCGGTTCCGTACGCCGACTGGCCCGGATGCCCACACGATCGGGGGTGATGGTGGCAAAGCCCTGCACCCGCCTCCCCTGGGGATCGAGATCCGGAAGCACGCCCCTGGACGGCCCGTCATGGATCAGGACCACAAGGGGCGCCGGACCAGGGTCTTGTCCGTCCGGCTGTTCAGTCGCGGTGAGATAGGCCCGCAGCGCGAGGCCGTCGCGCGTTTTATAAGTGAAGGCCCGCACCGGGGAGAGGGTCGAGCCCTCCAGAGTCGGATAGGCATCACCGATCCGGCGCGCGGTCATTGCCCCACTATCAAACAGGTAGAAACTGCGCGGCACCGAAGGCCCGGACGTGGCCAGCACATGGAGCTTGCCGTCGGCCGTGGATGAAAGGATCCGGTTGACCGATGTTGCGCCGAAGGACCGGTCGACAAGGGCTTTCAGCTCCGTCCGGGCGGGGCTGAGATAGCGCAGAGCACGCTCATCGTCCGTCACCTGAATGGCCGCCAGGGCACCGGTGGCGCGATCCATTTCGATCCCTGTCACCGCACCGCTCCCGGGTGCCAGAACCAATCGGCCCGGCTTGCTCGCCTCGATGTCGTATTCATACAAGGACGGCACGCCGTTCTCATTGTCGGCAATGGCGTAGATTTCATCCGGGCGGGCGCCAAAGGAGACGATGCGCGCGGGCGGGGGCAAGGCAAGGTCGTAGCGCTGAATGGTCTGCCATGTCCTGCCCGGTCGACGCAGATCCACGACCATGAACGCCGGGTCGTCCGCTGCATCGATGGTCCACCGCAAGAGACCGCTGCCGTCCACGGTGCTCTGCCAGCGGATTGTCTGGCGTCCCGCGCGCCGCTCGACGATCCCCTCTTCCAATAGGCTCGCCGTGCCGGAGCGGATTTCCGCCTCATAGACATTGACCGCCCCGTCCCGGTCCTCGGCGCTGATCAGGACCTTGTTGCGTTTGGCGGGCAGCAGGGCAAGAAGCCCTTGATTGGCGCTGGGCCCCGGATTGTCTCTGCCCGCAAGACCCGTAATGCGCTGTTGCAGAATCACCGCATCGGACCCGTCCGGCCGGACCGATATGATCTGAGTGCGATCGACAATGCCGCCACCGCGGCGGGGCGCACCCGCTTCCCGGGCGGCCACCAGCAGACGGTCATTCGTGGCCCAGGCAATGGCGGTGATTTCGGCGTTGTCCGGCGCGATCAGGGCCGGTGCGCCGGCCTGGCCGTCCCGATTGGGATAAATGATGGCCCCGGCGCTGGCTGCGCCCTGTTGAATGACGGCAATATGGCGTCCGTCCGGGGCAATTTTCACGTCACGGATGAGCGGCAAGGCACCAAGGACATCGACAGTGTCCGTGTTCATATCGTTGTCGGTGTTTGTGCCCGAATGGAAGTCTGTGTCTGTGTTCATGGCCGTGGCCGGACCAGAGGCCATGGCAACACACAGTGCGCAGATCATGATCCCGAGCCGCGTCATGTCCCTACCCCTCGATGCGTGGTTCCGCTGCCCGCCCAATCCGTGGCGACGGGCCAGAAATAGCACAAATCCTCACGCTATGGATGCAGGGGAGCGCATTCGGCAGCATCACGATCCTGCCAGCCATCGCCGCCGGGCCTGGCATAGGCTCCCACGTTGCGGGGATCCGCTGCCTTAAAAAATTTAGGATAGCTCTTTGGGGAATGCTGGTATAAACGATGCTATCCGGAAACGGATGAAAACAGCGGTTCCATCCTTTCTACCCTTGCACCGGTTCAAAGCCGTGGGCGAGGGTTAAATCGTATGGGAACGCGCTCCGTGTTTGAGTGACACTCTCTTGCTGCCCGTCTTTGGCTACCAATCTTTCGCTACCAGTTGCTGGCTACCCGTCTCTTTCGGGCAATGCCTTCCGGCCCATAGATCATCAGCATGGGTGCCTCGCGGCGATTGCCATGGAACGGATAGATTAGCGGCAAGTTGTGATTCGCACTTTTGCGGTGTACAGCAAGCATTGAGCCGTGCCGAAGTAGTCCTGCCCCCATTTTGCCAACATTCGATAACCTGTTACAGGTTACGCTTAAGGTGAAGATTTCTCCACAAAGACAAGATCTTCCCGCAAAAACTGGATCACCCAAAAAACATTTCTTTTTCTTCACCCGTTTGATGGCATAATAGCAGGGTATGGTTCTGGTGCTTCCAAGGCCTTGGCGGACAATGCCTTATCCCGGGGACCTTATCCAAGGGGTCTTATCTCAAAGGGCCTTATCCACAAGGGCCCTGTCTCAAAAGGCGCCACCAGGGTGGTGAGCTGTCATGCGAAACGGCCAATAAAAGAAGCGGTCGCCGGGCAGACCGTGACGCAGAACACATCCCCCTTCATGGCCCGCGCATATGTTTGGAGCCATGAATGAGGCGCGTGCGGACAGGACCGCGCGGCCGCCTTCGGTTTTCGAATAACGTTCCGTTTTCGTACGATTTTAAGGAATTGGGGCAAAGGGCAAAGCTATGTCACCGTCTGGTCAACCCAAAACACTGGTCTTCTCGTGCCGGGCGCAGAACTACAACCTTGCCGCGGCGAGTTTTTACGAGTTCGAGGATTTGATCCGGGACTGGATGGATGCGGACCTGCTCGCGCCGTCCAATCTGCCGTTCAATGTCCGACGCAAGGTGCTCACCGCAGTCTATAAGGCCACCTGTTCAAAAACCCTGTCGAGAACCCTCGCCTCCCCCCGATTCGGTTCCCTGAGCATCAAGGAACACTACGACCTCATTTTCGCCCTCGTGCCGAATATGAGCTCGACCTACAAGCTTTTCGACTTCCGCAACCTGCGCCGCCAGACCGATGTCCTGGTCGCCTATGTGCCGGAAGTGTGGGCCAAGGGCCTGAAGCAGAACCCCTATCTTGCTGAGCCCCTGCGGGATTGTGACCATATTTTCGTCAGCACCCAGCATTCCGTCGACGTCATGTCCGAGGTGACGGGACGGCCCTGCTCCTTCCTCAATTTCGGCGTGGATGTGGTGAAATTCTGTCCCTATCCCCACTACCCGGACAGGGCGATTGATGTGCTGAATATCGGCCGCCGGTCCCAGGTCACCCATGAGGCCCTGGTCCGCCATGCCGGTGTGTCGAACTTCTACTACGTGTACGACACGGTGGCCTCGAGCAAGACCATCAACGGGCCTGAGCACCGGGCTTATTTCGCCAACACGGCCAAGCGGTCGAAGTTCTTCATCGCCAATACCGCCAATTTCGATCAGCCGGAACGCACCGGCGGCGCCCTCGAAATCGGCCACCGGTATTATGAAGCCGCGGCGGCAGGGTCGGTGATTGTCGGAAGCTATCCGGAAGATCACCCGGTCATCCGGTCGGATTTCGACTGGCAGGATGCCGTGGTCCAGGCCCCCTATGACGCGCCGAATATCGTCGATCTGATCCAGGATATTCAGTCGATCCCGGCGCGCATGGATGCGATCCACCGGGCCAATGTCTGGAACACCGCCCGGCGCCACGATTTTGTCTACCGGTGGGCCTCCATTCTGGAAAAATTCGGCTATCCGCAGACCCAGAGCATGCTGGACCGGCAAACCACCCTGGACGCCATCGCCCGGGCGGCTCAATCCGCCGCGCCCCAATCCAGCTCAGAGGCCGTGACCCAAGCAGCGGCGCTCCAGTCGGGCGAGGTCCAGACTGATGGGATTCAGACTGGCGGGATTCGAACCGGCGGGGTCCGGTCCGCCTCCGCCCAGGCCAGTGAGCAGCCGGGGCCTGATGTTCAAATCAACCCTGACCTCCTGGCCAGCGTGAATGTCGACCGGAACGCCAAACCCTGCACCTGCAAAAAGGCGGCGCCGGACCGGGAAACCCACACCCCTGGGCGGATCCTGGCATCAGCGGTCTGACCAACCCCAAGTCTCAGCAAATCAGCCTGAATTGCGCCCGTGAAAGCACGTCCATGGGGCTGGGTCGGATGGTCCGTGTCTCGCTTTTATGGAATGAGAATCACTTGGATCCGGGGGCCGGTGTCAGGGCCGCGAACAACACCCCGCCCATTGCTCCGGCTAGCCCATGGACCAGCAGAGGGACCATGCCCCGCGCTCCGGCGATGGGCTGGAGGCCAAGTGCGGCATCGAGAACATAAAGCGCCGCACTAATCCCGCAGGCGCCGGCCACCAGGAAAACTGCACCGCGCAGAGGCTTCATCAGCCGGGACAGCAGGTCCGCCACCAAGAAGGCAACCCCCAGGGCGATGGTCACCACCACGGCCAGCAGTTCGCTTGGGGCATCAAAATCATTCATCGTCCGAATGTCATGAAGGGTCCAGTCCACCCTCTCGGAGAAGGTGATGGCGGACACGCCCTCCACATTGCGGGCCGCGCTGTCATAAGCCGCGATGACAAACTGCGTATTGATGGCCGCCAGCAGAACCGCCGTCACGGCAACAGCCAGCGCAAAAACCACTAACACCCGCAAGACCGAAATCATGATGTTCACCCGTCAAACCTGTTGCCGGGGCCCTTGGCGCCGGGCGCTGGCGCCCCGCAAACCGGCCCCGTTGAGAGCCCCCAACCCCGGATTTCGTGGGGACAGTTCTCGCCCTTCGATCAAATGCCACACCGCTAACCCATGGGCAAATCCGGGAAAATGTCCATTACAGCCTGACATAATGCGTGGGATCTGCTTTCTTTGGAAGGAAGAAGGTTCCGTTATTCCGGAGAATCCGATGCGTCGATCCGTTCTGCTCGCGGCCGCCCTTATCAGTGGATCCGTCCTGGCCCTCGCTGGTCCCGCCATTGCCCCGGCTCACGCCCAGGGCACCGCGCCAAGCCAAGGCGAAGGCCCCATTGCCGCACCCGCCGGTGATCTGACCAGCCTTGTCGAGGTCGAGACCCTCGTGGGTGCGGGTCTTTCCTATCCCTGGGCCCTGGCCTTCCTGCCCAATGGCGACATTCTGGTGACGGAGAAAAGCGGCGACCTGCGCCTTGTGGAAGGCGGCACGTCATTGCGCGCCGAGCCGGTCAGCGGTGTGCCGGAGGTCTATTTTGCCGGTCAAGGCGGCCTGATGGATATCGCCCTCCACCCGGATTTCGACCAGAACCGTCTGGTGTATCTGACCTTTGCCGAAGGCGGGGAAGACGCCAATTCCACGGCGGTCGCCCGGGGTGTCTACGACAATGGTGCCCTCACCAATGTGGAGGTGATTTTCTCGGCAGCCCCCACGAAGGACACCGCCGTCCATTACGGCGCCCGGATGGCCTTTCTGCCCGACAACACCATCGTGCTGGCCATCGGGGATGGCTTTGACTACCGGGAAGCCGCCCAGGATCTGGACAATCAGATGGGCTCCATGGTCCGCATGACCGATGAGGGCGGGGTGCCCGCGGACAATCCCTTCGCGGACCGCACGGGGCCGGGCCGGTACATTTACAGTTCCGGCCACCGCAACGCCCAGGGCGTGGTCTATGACCCGTCCACCCAGACCATCTATGCCCATGAACACGGTCCCCGGGGCGGTGACGAGATCAACCGGATCGAGGCGGGCAAGAATTATGGCTGGCCGGTCGTGACCTACGGTCTGGATTACAACGGCGCCTATGTCTCGCCGTTCACCAGCCATCCGGCATTCCCGGAGCCCATCCTCCATTGGACCCCCTCCATCGCCCCGGCGGGACTGGCGATCTATGAAGGCAGCCAGTTCCCCGACTGGCAGGGGGACCTGCTGGTGGCCGGGCTCGTGCCCGGTGATCTGCGCCGCGTCGATTTGCCCAACGTCGGATCGGAAAGTGGCGGAATGGGAAGTGCCGGATTGTCTGGGAACGCCGTGCCGTCCCAGGACATCATTCTGTCGAGTGAGGGACGGATCCGGGACGCCCGCCCGGGCCCCGACGGCGCCATCTACGTGCTCACCGACGGCTCGTCCGGCAAACTCCTGCGCCTGACCCCCGCCGGCCGGTAATCCGCAACCGCGCACTACATCCAGGCTCGGGCCGCGAGGCCCGTTTACGGCTGTTTAACCCGGCGAGGGCCTCCCTCTGTCGGGTTCAGTCATAAATTGGCCGCCTCCCTTTCGGACCTTCTTGCTATCACCAGATCCAGCCGGTCCTGCCCAGGCAGGGTGCGCGCTTGAAAAGACCAATTGCAGCTTGGGGCGTCGCGGTCGGGTGTCGTACTTTGATTGCACGGCGAATCTCACGACAGATGGACTGCTCGAGTGAGAGTGCGCGCCCAAGTTCCAGCGTGAAGGCCCTGCCTCAATCAATGGGTCTGCTCAAATCCGACTGTCCGTCCTGACGACGTCCCGTCCGTCCTCATGAGACCAGGTGGCCTGCTAATGCTCAATTTCCGCTGTCCCGCCCCATCCCAGAGCCCCCTGCCAGGCTCCTCCGCACGGCATGCCCGGCGGCCCGGGAACGGACCCAAGGCCACCCGGATCCGGGCGCCCCTGATGGTTCTGGCGGGTCTGCTCGTTCTGATGGTCAGCACCATGAACAGTATGCCGGCCGCGGCCCAGAACACCGGCGCCGTGGACCGCCAGTGGCAACGCTACATGGCCAAGTTCATGACCTCCGATGGCCGGATCCTGGACACGGGCAACAAGGGAATTTCCCACTCGGAGGGCCAGGCGACGGGCATGCTTTTCGCCCTGTTCGGCCAGGACCGGCGCAGCTATGACCGGATCTGGTCCTGGACGAAAAGCAATCTCTGGCGCAATGACGGGCTTTTCGCCTGGAAATGGGACCCCTCCGAGCCTGAAAACCCGGTCAGCGACCCCAACAACGCGACCGATGGGGACATCCTGATCGCCTGGGCGCTTCTTCTTGGGGCGGACTTTTTCCAGGAACCCGCCTACCGGGACGAGGCCATGGAAATCATCCGGGGCATGGAGCGTTCGGTGGTGGACCGGTTCGCCGGACGCACGATTCTGCTTCCCGGTGCGGCGGGTTTCGTGAGCAAGGGCAAGCGGATTGTCAATCTGTCCTACTGTGTCTTTCCGGCCCTGGACGAAATCGCCAAGGCCACCGGTCATCCGGTCTGGGTGGAGATCTACCGGGACTGCATCATCCTGGTGCAGACCGCCGGTTTCGGTGCCGACAGCCTGCCTCTGGACTGGATGGAACTGAACGCGGACGCCACCCTGGTGCCCGCGGCGGACTGGCCCTCGCGATTTGGCTATGACGCCATCCGGATCCCGCTCTATCTCATCTGGTCCGGCCACACGGAAATCCGGTTCCTGGACCGGTTCACCACGGCGTGGGATGAGCATTCCCGCTCCAGCACACCGCCGAGCTGGATCAATCCGTTCACGGGCGAGACCGCCCGGTACAACGCGGCCAACGGTTTCCTCGCCGTGCGCAGGTTGGTGGAGTTTGCCTCCAAGATCGATCAGGGCAATGCCTTTGCCGCCAGTGACATCTATTTTCCCCGGGTGTCCCGGCAGGACGACTATTACAGCGCCAGTCTGGTTCTCTTCAGCACCCTTGCGGCCCTGACCCTGACCTACTGACGGGCCAGGACGGGCGGGACAGGACGGGCGGGACAAATCCGGCTGAAAGCGGAGGACTTGGAAAGGCGTTTGGCTTGGGGCACCCTTGAAATCAGCAAAAAAGGGATGAGCAAAAAACCGAGGGAAACGTTCCATGGCCTTTTTCCCGCCAGAGCCCGATGGGCCAAACACCCATCCAACAGCCGCCGGTGCGCCTGCCGCCACCCCGCCCTTCTCGCCCCCACACTCGCCTTCCCACTCGCCTCCCCATTGGCGCTTCGATCCGGCGGACGTGTTGAGCCCTGAGGAGGTGGCGCGCCTGCGCACGGTCTCGAACTGGAAGGGCGTTCTGGCGGTGGTCAATGCCTGGGCCTGGATTTTCGCCACCATGGCGGTCTTCAGCCTGGCCGCCGCCTATGCCTGGTGGGCTGGGTTGCTGGTGCTCGTCCCGGGGGTGATGATCGTGGGCGGGCGCCAGCTTGGCCTTGCCGTGCTGATGCATGACGCGGCCCACGGCATCCTGATCCGCAACCGCAGACTCAATGACTGGATCGGCCAGTGGCTCTGCGGCGCGCCGACGGGTACGGATCTTTTCGTCTACAGGGCCTATCATCTGCGCCACCACCGCCATGTGCAGCAGCCGGAGGACCCGGATCTGGGTCTTTCCGCCCCGTTCCCGATCACGGGGGCCAGCCTGCGCCGGAAGATTATCCGGGATTTGACCGGCCAGACCTTCCTGAAACAGCGGCGCAATCAGTTTCGTGCGGCCTGGGGCACCCCCGATACACCGCCCACGGAGCGCCTCGTACGGGCCTGGCGGGGTGTGGGCCGGTTCGTGACCGTCAACCTGATCCTGCTCTGCGGTCTTGGTGCCATGGGCCAGGCCCATCTTTATGTCCTGCTCTGGCTCGTGCCCATGGCCACATGGCTGCCCCTGGTCACCCGGATCCGCAACATCGCCGAACACGCCATGGTCCCGGACAATGACGACCCGTTGCGCAATGCCCGCACCACCCTTGCCGGTCCCCTTGTCCGCCTCGTGCTGGCGCCCTATCAGGTGAACTACCATGTGGAGCACCACATGATGATGTGGGTGCCCCACTACAATCTCCCCCTGTTCCACCGTATGCTGATGATGAGCGGGTACGCGAAGATCATGGAGATACAGCCGAACTATTTCACCGTGCTGCGCCGCGCCGCTTCAAAAGGGTGCCACCCGGATAGACCTGAGGGGAATGAACCGGACCAGGATGGACCCGTTCATCGACAGAACACGCACGCCGCCTGACCGGCTGCGCGAAAGGACACCAAGACCCGACCACCACAGCCTGGAGGATCCCATGGACAAGACCGCAATCAGACAGACCATGCTGAAACTGGAAAGCGACGCGCTGGCCCATGCCCGGGAAGACTATCTCGAGTTCCTGGAAAGCGCCCGGCTGGACCGGAGCGAACCCATCGAACATGACGAACAGGCCCAGGCCGTCGCGGCGGGTGAACTGGCCGAAGCCTTCGATCAGCCGGTCCTCACCCACGCCCACAAACTGGAACACATTGAGCGGGTGGATTTCAGCCCCAAATCGGCGGTGGAAGAAGGCGCAGTTGTGAAGGTCGGCGGACGCCATTTCGTCGTGGCGGTATCCACCACCCGGTTCACCTGCGATGGCGTCGAGCTGATGGGGATCTCAACGGAAGCCCCCATCTACAAGGCCATGGAAGGCAAGAAGGCCGGCGAGACCTATACCTTCCGGGGAAAGACGATGACGGTGGAAGAGGTTCTCTGAGGGCCATTCCGCCCACGGACCGTGGGCTGGCTGTCCGGCCGTTGATGCACTGAACATGACCTGCTGGTCTTCAGGCGACGCCAGCCACGGTCCGCTCCGCCTCTCAAAGCTCAGAGCGGCCGGTTTTCTTCAGGGTATTGACGATATCCTTGACCTTCTGGGCCTTGTCCCGGGTGGTCACCAGGATCGCATCGGGGGTTTCCACCACGATCAGGTTTTCCACGCCCGCCACGGCCACCAGCCGGTCCTGGGAGCGCACGAGGCAGTTGCCGCTGTCGATGGCGACCACATCCCCCGTGAGCACATTGCCATGCTCATCCCGTTCGGACACATCGTGGAGCGCGGACCAGGAGCCCACATCGCTCCAACCCATATCCGCGGCCACCACGGCGGCCCGCTCGGTGCGCTCCATCACGGCATAGTCCATGGAATCCGACGGACAGGCACCGAAAACGTCACTGTCGGGAAGAATGACCCGGCCCTTGCGGTCCGCCTTGGCGACGGCCTTGCGGGCATGGGCGAGGATGTCCGGGCAGAACCGGTCCATCTCCCCTTCCAGGGTGCTGCATCCCACGGTGAAGATGCCGCCGTTCCAGTAGTAATCGCCCGAGGCGACATAGGACTCCGCCGTTTCACGGTCAGGCTTTTCGACAAAACTGGAAACGGAATAGGAGTCCGGCACGTCGGTCATCGGCTCACCCCGGCGGATGTAACCGTAACCGGTCTCCGGGCTGTCGGGCACGATACCGTAGGTGACCACCAGACCCTGCTGGGCCAGGGAGACCGCCCGGGACATGGCGGTGCCGAAGGCTTCCGTATTGGTGATGTGGTGATCCGCAGGCAGAAGAATGAGGATGGCCTCGGGATCTTCCTGGGCGGCCACCACAGCCGCCAGGGCCGCCGCAGGCGCGGTGTTGCGGCCTACGGGTTCGGCAATGATCGCATGGGGTGTTACGCCGATATCCGCAAGCTGTTGTTCGATGGCGCCCGTGTGGCGGACATTGCAGACCACGATGGGATCGGCGATGGGCTGGGCGGCGTTGGTTCCCGACTGACCGGCGCCGCCGCTGCTCAACATGGCCGTGCGGCTGCGGAGCACGGTTTCCTGCACCATGGTCCGTGGGGAGACCATGGCATGGAGCTGTTTGGGGTTGGATTCGCGCGATGCGGGCCAGAGCCTCGACCCGACGCCGCCGGAAAGAACAACGGGAAAAATCGTCATCAGTGTACCCATGCCAATGCGGGGCCCATCCTCATGCAAGCCCATACTCATAAAGGACGGTCAGGCCCGTTGCCCGCGCCCAGGCCCGATCGCTGATCAGAGTACTGATCGGCGTTCCAGCCCGGACAAGACCCTGCACCATGAGAGCGCAGGCCCAAGCCTCCCCCTGAAGTATCCCCCAAACATCCATCCGGATGATTTACGACTGTTTCCCCGTGTCCTGTTCCCGTGTGCGGCCTCTTGGAACGGGCCGCTTCCGGTACCCCCGCCGGTACCGGTTTTCCCAAGCGATCAGATACGGTCCCGATCGCGGCAGTGGCCGTTGTAGGCCTCCACCAGACCCCGTGTCGATGCGCTCATGTCCGACACGCCGTCGTCTTCCAGGAGGCGCTTGGCAACCTTCTTGCCCAGCTCCACCCCGAACTGGTCGTAGGAATTCACGTCCCAGATGACGCCCTGGGTGAAAATCTTGTGTTCATAAAGGGCGATGAGGGCCCCCATGCGCTCCGGGCTGAGCTTGTCGATCAGCAGGGTTACGCTGGGCCGTCCGCCGGGGAATGTGGTGTGGGGCACCAGGGCATCCGCCTGGGCCGGATCCTCACCGCCGCCGGTCAGCAGGGACCGGGCTTCCGCGCCCGTGCGCCCGCGCATCAGGGCCTCGGTCTGGGCGAAGAAATTGGCCATCAGCAGACGGTGATGGGCCTCATCGCCCGTATCCGGCTCGGAAACGCCGATGAATTCGCACGGCACCACCTGGGTGCCCTGGTGGAGCATCTGGAAGAAGGAATGCTGCACATCGGTGCCCACGCCTCCCCAGAGAACTGGTGCGGTCTGGTAGCCCACCGGCTCGCCGTCCCGGGTGACGCTCTTGCCATTACTCTCCATATCCGCCTGCTGGAGATAGGACGGCAGAAGGCCGAGCCGGGCACTGTAGGGCAGGACCGCCAGGGTGCGGTGGTGCTGGAAATTCGCATGCCAGATGCCGACCAGGGCCAGCAACACCGGCAGGTTCTGCTCCAGGGGCGTATCCATGAAGTGGCGGTCCATGGAAAAAGCACCCCGGCGCAGGGCATCGAAATGGGCCATGCCCAGGGTCAGCGCGATGGACAGACCGATCGCGGACCAGAGGGAATAGCGCCCGCCGACCCAGTCCCAGAACTCGAAGGTGTTGTCCGGATCGATGCCGAACTCCTTGACCGCTTCGAGATTGGTGGAGACGGCCACGAAATGCTTGGCCACCGCCGCCTGATCTCCCAGACGGTCCACGAGCCAAGCCCGGGCCGACCGGGCATTGGCCATGGTTTCCTGGGTGGTGAAGCTCTTGGATGAAATAATGAACAGGGTCGTTTCCGGATCGAGCCCCGCCAGGGTGTCCATGATGTCGACCCCATCGACATTGGACACGAAATGGGGGCGGATGCCGCCGGTGTGGTAGGGCTTGAGGGCATCGCACAACAGCCGGGGACCCAGATCGGAGCCGCCAATGCCGATATTCACGATATCGGTGATGCGCTTTTCCGTGTAGCCCGCCCAGGCCCCGCTATGGACCCGCTCCACGAAGCCGGACATGTGGGTGACCACCCGCTCCACATCCTCGACCACGTTGCGCCCGCCCACGGTGACCGGTGCCCGGTCCATGCGGCGCAGGGCCGTGTGCAGCACGGAGCGCTTTTCCGTGACGTTGATGGGCGCGCCGGTGACCATTTCCGTGCGCCGTCCCTCCAGATCCACATCCCGGGCCAGGGCCAGAAGCAGGGCCATGGTGTCCGGGGTCATCTTGGTCTTGGAGTAGTCGAGCAGGATGCCGCAGGTGGAGGCGTTCATGGCGCCGAACCGGCCCTCGTCCTCGGCGAACAGGTTCAGAATCGACTGGCCCCTCAACTCCGCGGCGTGGGCTTCAAGGGACTTCCAGGCCTTCAGGGCCGGGCGGCCCGAGGCCATGTCGTCGTTATGGGCGGTCGAGCCGCTGGCAACTTGGGCGGCCGAGCTTTGGTCGCTCATCCTGTCCTCGCTTTCGATACCGATTGCCCCGGATCCTTCTGGAAACACCAAATCTCCCTTCAAACAAGGGCCTCTCAGGAAACACGGGCCTGATGGGCTGTTCGTTATGGGAGTGGGTGTCCAGAGCGCATATCGGACCGGGGCTTGATGGGCCGGGGCATGGGAATTGGGCGCCGCGTGAATGGGCCCCTTCAGTCGCGCAGGGATTTACCATGCCCGTCGGGGCGGGTCACGCCTCCAGCACTGCACTGAATGCTGAAAGCACATGGTAGAAGGTGCTGGCGGGGATCGGCTTGCCTTCAACGGGCCGGTTATCTGCGCCCATGACATCCCGCCAGGTGCCGGCCGGTGCCGGATCGAGATAATAGCGGAAAATCCGATCGAGCCATTCTTCCGCAGCGGAGACCAGCAGGGAATCGTCCTTGGCCCGAATCACATGGGCGCGCAGGGCTTCCGTCTGGGGCCACATGCGCTTGGTTTCCTTGGCGGTGCCCCCGTCCCGCCAGATCTCGTCATAGACCAGACCGGAGACCGGATCGATGCCCCGGGCCCGGGCCACGGCAAAGAGGGCCTCCGCTTCGGGCAGGGTCTCCTTGAGGGCGGCGTCTGCATAGGCATCGAGGAGGTAGACCCATTCGAAATGGTGTCCCGGCTCCACGATGAGGCCCGGATCCCCCTCCACCGGCTTGAAGTCGTCGGTGAAAAATTCCGCCAGCGTATCTGTTTCCTTGTGGAAGAAATGGCTCCGGAACAGGTCCACAAGCTTGCCGGCCCGCTCCAGATAGGCCGAATCACCCGTTGCATTGTGAAGCGCCAGAAAGGCTTCGGTCAGGTGCATGTGCGGGTTCTGGCGCCGTGGCAGAACCCGGGGCACGCCCTCATGGAAGGCCAGGGCTCCCGGGGCATCGGCGTCGGTCAGATCCCGCTCGATGTATTCCATGGTCTTGCCGATCCAGGTGTCGGCAATGCCGTGGGGATCGACCAGCTTGGCGTGGGCCAGGGCGAACAGGACGAAGGCGTGGTCGTAGGTATCTTTCTTCCCGTTCGCCACGGTACCGTCGCCGTTAAGGTGGTGGAAGAAACCGCCGTCCTTCTCATCCCAGCCCTTTTTCACCAGCCATTCCAGACCGTGGGCCGCCTCATCCCGCCAATCACCAAGGCCGAGCAGAGTGGCTTGGGCAAAAACATAGACCTGCCGGGCCTGCACCCGGATCCGCCGCACCGCGTCCGGATCCGGCGCGCCATCGGTGGTGAGCTGTTCCAGAAAGGCGCCGTTGGGTTCGACACCCTTTTCAGCCCACAGGGGCAGAGCATCGCCGCTGAGCCAGGCCCGAACCCGGTCCCGCGCCCCGTCCGGCATGAGGGCCGGGGTCAGCGAATGTTCGGCATTACCCGATTGCCTGGCGTTGAGGCCCGATTTGGCCGCGGGCTGCATGGGGGACTCAGTCGGCACGGTCAAACTCCTCCAAAACGAGGTCAGCAGCATGGTTCAACAAGGACACCGGTGCCCGGCCTGACAAGCCAGCGTGATACGAAAGGCTGCGTCACCGCCAGACCATGGCCCAGAACAGATCGACCAAGCGCCGGGCATCACATCTCTCCAGGCCCGCTTCCAGCCCTTCCGGCCCGGGTCACTTTTCCGTCAGGCCCTTATAGAGCCAAACCGACGCCCCAAGTGCGGCAATTTCTAGTCAGCTTTGGACCAACTTCCTACCGTGTGGAACGAGGCCACGCCTTCAGCTTCCTGCCTGCAACCACGGTAATCCCAATACGATTGCCAACGCGTCTGTTGCACATAGACCACAAAACACAACCATCTCAGAACCTTGACCATTTATCAGGCATTCCTCGCAAGTGTCAGGTTGCGCTTGTTAATGTCCTGTTAGTACTTATTTCAACGGTGGCATCAGCGACAACTCAGAGTCTATTTCGCACTCATCACGTGTGGCCGATGCACGGCAGAGGTTGAGTCAAGCGCTTATCAGAGGGCTCCTGAATGGCGTTGAGAGATATCTGGAAGCGGTTTAAGGACCCTCGGGAATGGGTGACGCCTGATAAAGCCTTCGCGCTTTGCCTTACTATTTTGGCGGTTGTCATTCCGTTTATTTTCGGAGGCCCGTCGGAGTCTGTGCAGGAAACTGCGATGGATCAGGATAAGGCTCTCGACCAAGCACTACGAGCCACTGCCGCATCTCATACCGACCAAAATGGGCAGGGCGCTAAAAAGGCGCCAATGACCGATGAGAAAAGCCGACCATCAGATGCCGGGAGGATCAGGAATATAGGACACATTCCGAATAGATCGGAGACGACCGAGCAATATGGCCATAGAGTGTACGACAAATCCACGCCCTTATGGACTGAAAGCCTACCTGCGCCTTGCTCGCAGGATCAAGACAGTAATCTATTACCGCTAAGCACGGAAAGGATTACCATACTTATTAAAGAGGGAAATCTGCAGGTGTCCACAACAGTACTTAAGAATCTGCGGAAGATCCTACCACATATCAGTTTTAACACCATTTCTCACGCGGAATGGAACAATCTAGCATTCGACTTTGCCCAAAAATTACCATTCATACTGCAGCCTGGGCTATATATCCTTCGCGAAAACAGATTAGTGAGCCCAGGCTGTCTTCGTGATGCTTTGGGTATTGTGGCAACTGGCTTAAATATCCCAGTTCGGACCTACCCACATCCGCAGCGAAGCCTCACTTCGATGGGGCATGAACCGACTCGTACACTGATACTCGTACCGGGGATTATGGAATGATCGCGCACTTACAATCAATCTCTGTCGCCAAAAGGCTCTCGCTTGTATGCTTAGCCGCGACCATATCCTTATACACGTCCACGGCACATTCGAAAGACATTTCACCAAATGAGGTGGACGCGACAAAGGTCACTCTTGAGATAGATGACATAAATCATAAAAACATAATTAGCCAGATTATCGTAGAGTATCGTCATAGTATCAACGATAAATCGAGAGTTCAAAGCTATGTGAGCAGTGTTGCGCAGACGGTACTCGAATGCGTATCAATTTACTTCAATGTTGAAGCTAACGCACCATGCAAAATTTTGGTCGATAAAGTCGTAAGTAACACATTGGACCAGTGGAGACGCTCGCTTAAGGATCAAGCCAAGAAACCGTTGCCGCAAATGACTGGCGCAGATATTGGTCTGAATGGTCAAGGTGTAATTTATCGGGTTCTATCGACAAATCCGGATGACTTGTATCCTGTTCGATCTGAGAAACGGGGACTTGTCCCTGAATATTATTTTAAAGTTCGGATGCCAGTTAAAACTGCTTCTCAGAGTGAGTGGAATGCTATTGATGTGTGTCAAAAGATAGTCGATGATCATCACTCATTTTTTAACGGGGATGCTGGTCAAAAAATTGATATATTTGAGAAAACACAAAAGGTTTTTGACGTCGCAAAGACAACAGCAAATAATGATTTGATTAAATTATGCCGACAAGCGGAGGTGTTTTGGATTGCGTTTAAAAATAATCTTCCATTTGATAAAAAGATACAAATTGTTCATGATCCCGACATTCCAGGTCATATTCTTAACCGTATTGAGGGAGAACTTCAAACTGACTTCAAAATGATTCCCTCCCGGTATGATTTACCCGGTGTACCAGTGACCGGCATTGTCACCTATGCAAGCTCCCGCCCGACTTACACAAATGATTTGGCCAAATTGCTTGGAATCGAGGGTATGGGTACAGATCGGATCGAGAACCGTCCTCCAGATACTATGGAAGAGACCCACGGTTTTGATGTGATAGTCTCCATAAGCAAGGATGGTGCGGCAAATTACGAGACTTCCCTTAGACGGCGCAAATTTCCAGCTACTTTGTCGTGTCCAACTCCATTTTGGACAGCCAAGGACTTTGAAGCTGCGAAGAAAATTGGCAAAGAGCGCGGACCATGGAGGCTTGCTGCGAATTCAATGATTCCCATTAATCCCACAAAATATATCGACGAAAACGCAATGATACGCAAAGTGGGGACTCATCGAGATCCAGATTACTTTGTCGTCAAATACTTTGACGAAGATAAACATCAGGAGCTTGAGGGCTTCATTTTGGCTGAAACCGTGGACAGCAGCAAATGCGATACTCGGCGCTATTGCTGGCAGGTTCTCGAAATCAACGAGAATGAAAACAAGGCTATCACGCAGCTCTTCTATGAACATGGTGCAAAGCAAGGCCGGAGGCAATTTCGCCTGAATAAGGCGCCCTCAACTCCCAAAGTGAGGCCTGCAAGTGGCCAATGTGGCTGACGGCTGACCACTGTTACGGGCTTTGTTGTCGTATCACGCCGCTTGGGGCAGCCAGGTTTGGGCCGGGCGGGGGTTGAGCAGGTCTTCGTAGAGATCGGCGAGGGCGAGCCCCTGTCCCGCCGCGTCGAACTGGCGTTCGATATGGACCCGACCGGCGTCGAGCATGGGACGCCAGGCATCGGGACGGCGGGCACACCATAGAAGCTGGGCCGCCAGGGCATCCACATCGCCTTCCGGGGCCAGAAGCCCGGTCTGACCGTGGAGGACGACCTGGGGAATGTCGCAATGCTCCGTGGAGACGATAGGCATCCCCGTGGCGGCCATCTCAATGAGCGTGACCGGTGCTCCGCCCTCGGAATCGCCATCGGAGGCGTGGCGGCTGGGCTGGAGGAAGACATGGTGGCGGGCGGCTTCCTCATGGAGACGGTCATGGCACTGATAACCCAGAAAGCGCACGTGGCGCTCAAGGCCCGCCTCCAGGACCGCCTCCAGAATGCGGGCTTTCTCCTTTTGATCCTCGGGCGTGTTCCGGGCCTCACCGATCACGGTGATCTCCAGAACCACTTCCTTGCGGATGCGCCCCAGGGCACGCATGGCGTCGGGCAGACCCTTCTTTTCCCGGAAGCTTGCGGCCAGCAAGACCCGCAGTGGCTCTCCCCGGGCCCTCAGCCGGGGACGGTAGGCGAGACGGTCCAGATCCACCCCTAAGGGATGAACACGGATTTTTGCAGCGGGGCATCCCCTCGCCTCCAGTTTCCGGCCCATATGGGGGCCTTCGCACAGCACCCGGTCCACACTCTGGAACAGGTCCTGATAGCGCAGCGCCCAGGCGGGATCCCGGTTGGGCAACTGATCAATGTCATAACCATAAAAGGTGGCCACATGGAGGGCCTTGGCCCGGGCGGCAGCGGGAGCATCCGCCCAGGCGCCGGGACCGAAATGGGAATGAATGATCCGTGCCCCCACCCGTCGCGCGATATCACCGACAAACGGCAGCCCCCGGGCGATCCCTGCCCTGATCAAGGCTTTCTCCAGAATGAACCGGGCCGGGTTCTGCACCCGGAGCACATGGAGATTGTCCACCGGGAACAGGTCAAGGTTCTCTCCCCGGCCGCAAACCACATGGGTATTGATGCGCCTGGGGAGGAAACGAATTTGATTGTGCAGCCAGGTCTGTGTGGATGGCAGCCAGATATCAGTACTGTGAAGAACGCAAGGACCAGTCATGATGAAATTCCCCTGAACGAAAATCCGGTCGCAATGACGGGTATGGAAGATCCGGGCGGACCTGGGTGGCCCTAGGTCACCTTGAACCTGGCGCGATGACCTGTCTCAGGCGGCCTGGGCGGTCTCAACCCTTTCTTCGAGATAGGCTGGACGGAAGGCGCCGAACGGGCCGGTGGCATCCTTGCGGCCTTCCGCCTCATACTGACGGTCCGCCAGGGCCTCGATGCGCTGGAACAGGGCATCGTTGCCGTTGATCACCCGCTCATACCAGAGCAGGAAAGACACCGCCTTCCAATCTCCGTAGACGGATTCTGCCTTGCGTTTGTCCAACCAGGGCACATCGCCTTGCTCGATGAGCAGATCGATATAGGGTCGGGACTGGCGCATGAAGCCGTCCCGGGAAATCCCGCGGGACGTGCCTGGGACCGAACTCCGCCGCCGCCACACGGTCGCCTCGGGCAGAAGCGGCTCCATGGCCTTGCGCAGGATCCAACCGGTCCAGCCGCCGCGGATCAAATAGGCAACAGGCAGGGTAAAGACGAAATCAAGCACCTTTGGATCAAGCATGGGCATACGCAAGGCCAGTGGCACGCCCATGGCGCCCTGATCCATCGCGGCCAGCCAACCCGGCATGCTGGTGACGTTCATGTCCTGGATCAGTGCCCGCTCCAGCCCAGCGGCGCGGAACGGATTGATCCGCCTGGGCCGCAGATCCGCCAGCACCGACTGGAAAGCCTCAACTCCGTTTCCGGCCGCTGATGCTCCGCCGCCTGATCGGCGGCCAAGGGATGACCGGCCTGCGAAGGGATCCGGACGCCCCGCAGCCACGGCGGCGGCCCGCAACAGGCCCTGGAACGTATGGCGCATGCCGCGCCCGGGATCGGAGAGGCTCGAGGTGCCCATCACGGTGCCAGCAAGATCACCCATCCGGCCGCCGCGCATCATGCTGACCAGGGCATACTGAATATGACGCATCTGACCGGCGAAGATCTCATCCGCCCCCGTCGCTGTCATGAGCGCTCTTGTGCCCTGCCCCCGCATCTGGCTCCATAATACCTGCCGCGAAAACAGTCCGGGCCCATGATAGGGCTCATCCTGCAACTGAGAGAACGCCCCGGCATGACGCCAGAAACCCAAGGGTCCCGGAACCAGGACCCGGTAATCCGTACGCCAACGCTCCGCCACCTGCCGGGCAAGAAATTCCTCCCCACACTGTCCCGATTGATGGTCTTCCGCATTGTGTTTTACCGTGTACGTGGTGACACCACTGCCTGACGCGCGGGTGCTGAGCGCAACGAGACTGGCCGTATCCAGACCACCGCTCAACTCCACCGCCATGGCGCCATCGCAGGGCAGGCGCAGTTTCACCGCATCCGACAGGAGATTGCGCAACCGGTCCGCCGCATCCGACACGCTGATGTCCCGTGCACGCAGCCGCCGACGGGGCAACGACCAGTAGCGCTCCAGGGAATACGGAAAACTCTTGTTCACGGGCCCCGCCGTGCCTGCCGGCACCCGCTCGATCCCCTCAAGGAAGGTTGCCCGGCCACAATCCCGGACGCCCAGACCAAGCCAGCGCGCGGCTGCTTCCCGATTAAGGCCACGCTTTGCGCCCACGTCAGGCAGGGCCAGCAGACCCTTGATTTCCGACGCAAAATAGATCACCTCACCCATCCGGGTCCAGAACAAGGGCTTCTGCCCCACCCGGTCCCGGCTGAGTATGAGGGTGTTCTGCGCCGCGTCGAACAGGGCAATCGCCCAGGATCCGTTGAACCGGGCAAAACAATCCGGACCCCACACACGGTAGGCCACAAGGATGACTTCCGCACTACTCCTGGTCCGGAAGGCCTGGCCCTTGCGCTCCAGGTCCCGACGCAAATCGGCTGCGTTGTGGATCTCACCGTCAGAGACGACAGACACCATCCGGTCCGTGGACAGAAAAGGCTGATGGGCCGCCTCCGATGGTTCCGACAGGGCATTGTCCCGGTGCGCAAGTCCGACCCGCGCCATGGGACCGGGAGACGAAAGGGGCACAAGCCGACGGCGCACCGAAGGGATTGTCCCGGTACCGCTCAAAGGCAGACAGCGCCCCGACGGAGTGTCCATGGCCACAAAGCCCTCATCGTCAGGACCGCGATGAGCCATGGCACCGGTCATGGTGGCAAGCCTGTAGCTGTCAATCCGGCCTGCGCCCAGATGGATGAAACCCGCAATACCGCTCATGGACCGAGCCCTCCGAAAGAGTAACCGAACCCGCCCCACATTTCGCCATCCCGCCCCCGGCGGTCTTTCAACACCATGAATGATTCTGGACAATTCGCTTACGGAATTATGCCCCTGACTTATGCGGCAATCGGAACATCGCCGGAGACGGCCACCGGCTTGCGGGCGGTCACCAGATACATCCAGGTCCATTCATGGCTTCGATCCGCCCGGTTGATCAGCCAGGCTGTACCCTGAATAAAAGTCGACAAGGCCGGAATGATCGGGATGTAGCGCAGTGGCCCCCGGTTCAGACGGCTGATCGAATAGGTGAACAGGGTGGCAAACGTGATCCAGAAGCCGGACAAGGGCTGGATCTCGACCGCCTCGAAGCCCGTTTTCTCGAACAGATGGCGCAGGCCGAACTCACTGAACCGGTAAAAATCCCGGGGCGCTTCGTGGATGTGCCAAATAAAGGGAACGGTATAAAGAGCAGCACCCCCTGGCTTGAGAACCCGGAAGCACTCCCGGAGAGCCAATTCAGGTTCCTCCAGGTGTTCGAGAACCGCCGTACACAGCGCAGAATCGAATTGCCCGTCATCACACGGAATTTCATAGGCGCTGCCCACGAGATCGATGGCGGAGTGATCGTGAATGCAGCCGTCGTGGTCCACACCGGTATGGCTTTCCACGACCGGTGCCATCATGGTCTTGTAGGGTTTGGTGCCGCAACCGATGTCAATAAGGCGTCCACTGAAATGACGGCGCGCGGCTTCTTCCACGGCCCGATCGTGGATCCGCCGGATCACCCAGTTGCGATAGTCCCAAGCCATGGCGCTGCGTCTTTCTGATGAGCCGTTTACTGATTTTCTCTCGGTGACACTGTCTCAGCCCAGCCGATCAAACGGCCAACGCCCTTGGCGAGGCACCGAACAGATCGTCCACCGCCCAGACCACATCCTCAACGTCCTCAAGGGACATTCTGGCGGACAGGGGCAGACTGACGGTTTGGCGCCCGATCCTGGTGGCATTGGGTGTCTCCGCCGGGTCCATGCCCAGGGCATCCTGGTAGAAGGGATGGTCGGCAATGCTGAGATAATGGACGCCCACGCCGATATTGCGGCGGGTCATTTCCTCAAGCACGGAGTCCCGGCCAACGCCGCAGGCAACTTCATCGATCAAGATCGTGTAGAGATGATACGCGTGGCGCGTGCCGGGCGCGTCCGGCGCCGGGCGGGTGAACCCATAGCCCTGAAGCGCCTGATCATAACGCTGCCAGATGGTCCGGCGCTTGGTCCAGCAGTCTTCCACACGGCGCAACTGATGGAGACCGATAGCGGCCTGCAGGTCCGTCAGATTGTACTTGAAGCCAAGATCCGTCACCTGATAATGCTTGTAACCTTCCTTACCGAAACGGTTCCAGGCATCCCGGCTCAACCCGTGGAGGCGCAGGCGGCGAACCTTTTCCAGATCCTCCGGCTCGCGGGCCAGGATCATGCCCCCCTCGCCGGTAGCCACATTTTTGGTCACATAGAAACTGAAGCAGCCGAAATCGCCGATGGTGCCGGCCCGCCCCTCGGGACCAAATGTCTCGATGGCATGGGCGCAATCCTCGATCACTTTCAGGCCATGGCGCCGGGCGATGTCCATGATCGCGGTCATATCGCACAGGCGGCCCGCAAAATGCACGGGAAGAATGGCCTTTGTCCGCGGTGTGATCCGCTCCTCAATCCGTGCAGGATCGATATTCTGGGTCAGCGGGTCCACATCCGCCAGAACCGGTTTTGCACCCGCATGGAGGATGGTGTTCACTGTACTGCAGAATGTCAGGGGTGTGGTGATCACCTCATCCCCGTCGCCGACGCCCGCACATAACAGGGACAAGTGAAGCGCGGCGGTGCAGGAACTGACCGCGGCGGCACCCCGCTCCAGCCCGGCTCCACCGTATTTGTACCGGGCAAAGTCCTCTTCGAAACGCGCCGTCTTCGGACCCGTCCCCAGCCAGCCGGAGCGCAGGGTCGCGACGACCTCGTCAATCTCTGCCTGTTCGATGAGAGGTGCGCCGAAAACGAGAAAGTCGGGTCTGCTCATGGCGGTCCACAATCTGTCAGGCCAGCGGAAGGCGGCCGGGTTCGTTTGGGCACACCGCAATCGGCGGCCCATTCAACAAGAGGCGGAAGGAAGGCCCGCGCGTCGCTACCGGACGGCAGCCAGGGTGGGAAAGGACGGCACGGTCGGATTGGCGACCCCATGGGCCTGGGGCGCAGTGGCCAGCCGGTGCAGGTACTGTCCGTACTCGGTCTTCATGAGCGGCTGCGCCAAAGCCACCAACTGATCCCCGTCGATCCAATTCATCCGGAATGCGATTTCCTCAGGGCTCGCGATCTGGAGACCCTGGCGTCGCTCGATGGACGCAACGAAGTTTGACGCCTCAAGCAGGGAATCATGGGTGCCCGTATCGAGCCACGCCACACCCCGGCCGAGAATTTCGACCCGCAACGTGCCGTCCTCGAGATACAGACTGTTCAGATCCGTGATTTCCAGCTCACCACGGGCTGACGGTTTCAATGTCCGGCTCCGGGCACTGACCGTCCCGTCATAGAAGTACAGCCCTGTGACCGCATAGCTCGATTTCGGCTTAGCGGGCTTTTCCTCGATGCTCAGGACCCGGCCCTGATCATCGAATTCCGCCACGCCGTAGCGCTCAGGGTCATTCACCCACTGGGTAAAGACGATGGCCCCGTCCTCCAGACGAGCGGCGGACTGAAGCCGGTGGCTCAAACCCTCCGAGTAGAAAATATTATCACCCAGAATGAGGCAGACCGGATCACCAGCGATAAACTCCTCACCGATAATGAAAGCCTCGGCAATGCCCCTGGGCTCGTCCTGGACCACATAGGACAGGGACAGGCCCCATTGGGATCCATCCCCAAGAACCGCCTTGAACAGATGCTGTTCCTCCGGCCGCGTGATGATCAGCACCGAGCGGATCCCGGCCAGCATCAGGGTGGTGAGGGGGTAATAGACCATGGGCTTGTCGTAGACCGGCAGCAATTGCTTGCTCACGGGAATGGTGGCGGGATAGAGCCGCGTGCCCGATCCGCCTGCCAGAATAATTCCCTTGTCAATCATCGCCTTCACCTCTCTCGCCCGGACCGCACCGCCATGGCTTTGCGGAACAGGCGTCCTCATTCACGACCCTTATCAAACTGTGTGGCCGGAGATGGTAAACAAAGCTTGAACCCGGTCTTCAAAGTTGCCCTGGTCATTCAGGCCTGAGCGCAAGCACCATTGGAAAAACCGCGGACCCATGGCCATCTTACTTTAAGAATGCTATCATCTTCCAGGCGGGGAAAACATGGCCTTTTAGAGGGACCTGCGCCACAGACTGTCACTCCTCGGTCATTTGCCGGCGCCAGTAATAGCCCGCCATACTGAGGCGGGCCTTGAGGGCAGCGGACATCCGCCGCTCCAAGCGGCCAAGACGGTATCCCGCATATTTGGCGGCCGTACGGACGACCGCGCCGGGAATCGACAGAGGCTCATGGCGGCGCAGATAATCAAGTTCCGAACGGACATAGCGCAGCCCCTCCCCTTCGGCGGTGCCAAAAACTTCCCAAAGCCAGGGGTTGCGCGCATGGAACACGCCCACATCGAAGGACCGCTTGAAATCCTCCGAAACGGTATAATCATGGGAATGGATCACCGGCGCATCCGCGCAGTAGGCCATGGACCATCCCCGCAGGATCATCCGTCCGGATACGGTCTGATCTTCGGCGAAGACGGCATCCTCCGGAAAGTTGCCGACTTCCATCAGGGCACTCCGGCGATAGGCGGCACAGGAATTGGAGCAGAACACGGTCTTGATGCCCAGCCGCTCCCGATCGGCGAGGCGGCGCAGTTCGTGGCCCTGATCCATACCCGGATAGTTGAACAGCCGCGCATGACGCTCGATCCCCCGGGCCTCGGGCCGGGGAAGCTGGCGGGCATAGGTCATCCCCACCCGCTCATCCTCAAAGGGCGCCACAAGGCGGTCGAGACTGTCTTCCTCCGCAAGGATCGCATCCTGAGTCAGACAGACGATGATTTCATGATCCTTCAGGGCTTCCACACCCCGGCGCCGGGTGCCGCCATGATTGAATTCCGACTGGGGGATGGAGACCACCTCCGCGCCGAAGGCGGACAAACGCTCCACTGTGCCGTCCCGGGAGCCGGAATCGATCACCAGAAACCTGTTCCACCGGCGGTTCTGGCGCTCCAGCGCAGGCAGAAACGCATCAAGATGGGGTGCCGCATTCAGAGTGGGCAGGAGCAGGGCCAGGGAGGGCGCTGTTGCGGCGCGGGGCTGACCGCCGGAAGCGGCCGCTTCAGCGGCATCCAGAAGGGGCTCCAGCGGCGGGTCAGATCTCTTGACGGACGGATTTGCCATGGCTGCGCTCCTCTGGATCGACCCCGGCGGGTGGCGGGGTGCCGGATGACATGCTCTCATCCGTATCCAGAGGAGGATTAACAGGGGGCAAAGACCGTGTGCAGATTTTAAGGTCGGTTGTGTTCAAACGGAATGGGCAATGGCGATTTGTCGCTCACGGTGCGCAGCACGTCCGCTGACGCGGCGCAGGGCGGCGCAGGGGCGCCAGTCCGCGATCGCGGCTGGTGATCCAACCCGGTCGGATCACACTCTATCCGGCCTTGGCGATAACCGACTGACCGTTTGGCTGCACTGGACCCAAAAGCTGGTCCAGACAATCGGCAAGCCCCTCCTGCCAGGTCCGCCTCGGCTCGCCGATCATCTGGTCGTACCGGCTGCAATCAAGCCTCGAATTGGCGGGCCGGAACGCGGGCCTTGGAAACGCGGCGGTGGCGACGGGGCTGAGGGCGGGCAACGGCGGTGCGCCCTCCCGACCCGAAGCGCTTTCAAAAACCGCCTGGGCGAAGCCATACCAGGTGGTGTGCCCCGCCGCGCAGAAATGCATCGGTCCCCACGGATCGCCGCCGTCCCTGATCCGGGTACAGAGAGCCACGATTGCAGCGGCAATATCCGGCGCGAAGGTGGGCGCTCCGGTCTGGTCATCGACAACGGACAGACGGTCCCGTTCCGCACCCAGCCGCAGCATGGTCCGTACAAAGTTGCTGCCGCCCGCACTATAGACCCAGGACGTCCGCAGGGTGACATGGCGTTCCAAGGTGGCGGCGACCGCCTCTTCGCCGTGCCATTTGGTCAGGCCGTAGACATTCTGGGGATTTGGCGTGTCGTCTTCCCGGTAGGGTTCCTGCTTGCAGCCATCAAAGATGTAATCCGTCGACAGATGGATCAAAGGTATGCCGTGAAGATCGCAGGCCTGAGCAATGATGGCCGGACCGATGACATTGCCCGCCCTAGCCTCGTGAGCATCGGTTTCCGCCTGATCCACAGCCGTATAGGCGGCGGCATTGACCACCAGATCCGGGCAGATGTCCTCAAAGACACGGGCCATGGCGGGCCAGCGGGTGATGTCTCCCTCGGGCCGTCCCGCGGCCTGGACACTCATGTCCTGGGGCCAATCAGCCTGCTGAAGAGCCTGGGCCACCTGGCCGCTTCTGCCCAGAACCAGGATTTTCATGCTACCGCCTTCGGGCTCTCGCCCCGCAAAGACCGGGGAGAGGAATGAGCGGCCTCATGTCCAGTGGAGGCTCCACCGGCGCCCAGACCGAGCCGCTGGCCGTCATACCGCTCGGCTCGAATTTTTTCGATCCAGTCGCCATTGTTGAGGTACCAGTCGACGGTCTGGGCCAGCCCTTCATCAATGGTGCGTTCCGGCTGCCAACCCAGAGTGGCGCGGATATGGTCCGTCTCGATCGCATAACGGAAATCATGGCCCGGACGATCAGAGACAAAGGTGATCAGGCCCGTGCGGGGACCCTGATCCAGGGCGGGGCAACGCTCATCCACGAGCCGACAAAGGCGTTCCACCATGTCCAGATTGGTCAGTTCGCATTCGCCGCCCACATTGTATTTTTCGCCCACGACTCCTTGCGTGAAAATCAGCACCAGGGCCCGGGCATGGTCCTCGACATGGAGCCAATCGCGGATATTGTCACCCTTTCCATAGACCGGAATGGCCTCGCCCCGCACTGCCTTGAGGATCGCAAGGGGGATCAGTTTCTCAGGGAACTGATAGGGTCCGTAATTATTGGAACAATTGCTGATGACGACGGGCAGACCGTAGGTTTTCCACCAAGCCCGCACCAGGTGATCCGACGCGGCCTTGCTCGCAGCATAGGGTGAGTTGGGCGCGTAGGGTGTTTCCTCAGTAAACATCCCTTCCGCTCCAAGAGCGCCATACACCTCATCGGTGGAAACATGGTGGAACCGGAACGCCTTCTGACGGCCCTCGTCCAGCTCCTGCCAGTGGCGCAGCGCTACGTCCAACAAAGTGAATGTGCCGGTGACATTGGTCTCGATAAACGTGGACGGACCGTCGATGGACCGGTCCACATGGGACTCCGCTGCGAGATGCATCACCCCGTCGGGCTCATGCTCGCGGAACACCCGTTCAAGAGCCTTCCGGTCGCAGATATCGACCTGCTCAAAAGCGTGCCGGTCGCTGGGCAGTACTTCATCCAGGGTGGACAGGGACCCGGCATAGGTCAGCTTATCCACGGTCACCACGTGATGATCGGTGTGGGTGAGCAGATGGCGCACCACCGCGGATCCGATAAAGCCCGCACCGCCGGTTAGAAGAATTTTCATGCTGTCACCTTTGCCATCGAATAGGGCGCATCACAACGCACCGGTCCCATCAGCCGAAACAGAAGGGCGAGTCGAAATCCTTCAGCAGACCAAGCACCTGGTCCTTGTCCGAAAGCAGAACATCCTCCGGCGCCACGCCCCAGGGTACCGCGATGTCCGGATCGTTCCAGATCACCCCGTCCTCGGAATCCTTGTTGTAGAAGGCCGAAACCTTGTAGAGCACTTCCGTATCGGCCTCCAAGGTCACGAAACCGTGGAGAAACCCTTCCGGGACGTAAAGCTGGGTCCAGTTCCGGGAACTGAGCTCCGTGGTCACCGCCCGACCATAGGTCGGCGATCCGATGCGCACGTCCACCGCCACATCCAGGATGGAGCCCCGCAGCACCCGGATCAGCTTGGCCTGGGCATAGGGTGGACGCTGAATATGGAGGCCCCGCAAGGTATGGCGAGGTACGGACAGGGAATGATTGTCCTGGACAAACCCATGGGGGATATCCGCTTCCTGACGAAACCGGCGCTCATTATAGGTCTCCGAGAAGAAACCACGGGGATCCTCAAAGCGTTTCGGCGTGATCAGCTTCACGTCTGGTATGTCGAGAGCGACGATATCAAGCATTGATGTTGTCCAGTTTTCCGGTGCGCCTGCCCGCGACGCTCGCCAGCATCCATCCTATAGATGGTCATCTTAAAGATCGTCGGCAGGGAAACCATGAGACGCGCGAACGCACAATCGCGACCACGCGTCGGCATTGTCAGGGTTTTGTACTGTCGTCAAACCTATCACCAGTCGCGGCCCCATGACGATCTCCGGTCTCCGCACGATCTTCCGTGGCAGATTGATCCCCCGTGCCAGATTGGTCCCCCGTGATAGGTTGGTCCGGCAAGTCCGGCCGCTTGTAGACATGGGGATTTTCCCGGACACCATTCGGGAAGAGGCGGCGCAAGGCCATACGGATCCGGGCGTCCGTGCTGAGCAGAAGATCACGGAATGTCTGCTCGGGCCGTCCCCGGTAGGACGTTACATGAAAATAGGGGGATTCACCCAGAGGCACCTGGGAAAAATAATAGTTCGAGACGCAGCACCGGGGCACGTCACCGGTGATGGGGCTCACCGAATGCCATGAGGTCCGGTCCGTCGCCATCACGGCCAGCCGATTGAAAAAGCTCGGTATTTCCCGCGGTGTACCCTTGGGCCCCGCGTCCCAAAGCTCCAGATTGCCCCCCTGACCATCCGGATAGTCCGGGGTCACATACCACAATAAGTTGAGGACCCGATAGCGCTGCCGATCCTTGTCATGGGAGTTGTCCAGATGGGGATTGAGGAAATGGCCCTTCTCCATTCGGGAGATGCCACCGGCATAGAGATGCTCATCCGGCTCAAGACCTTCGAGCCCGGTGATGGCCGCGATTGCCTCAATGACCTCCGGCTGCTGGAAAGCATAAACCGCTTCCTCCAGGATCGGATCATGATCATCCATCTGGGCGGCGATGCATTTATGTTCCCGGAATGTGTTCAGGGTGCGCATGAACCGGGTTTCCGGGAAGGCGGCGTAAATTCGCCTCGCGATGCTTGCAGGCACCAGGTCGTCCAGAACGAAGGCGGGAATGCGCCCGGACTGGCGAAACTCTGCGGTCAGATGAGCCGCACTTGACCGGAGCCGTTCCGCGATCAGCGCGCCGAGGATCTCCCGATCGGGCGTATCCTGATTGGCAGGGGTCTCGCCGATGGTTATGGCCATCGCCTGAGGCCCTTCGCCGTCCTCGGTCTGTGCCAAGCCATGGCTTTGCTCAGACGAGGGCGCTTGGGCAGGGGGCTGATCGTCAAGCGGCGCGGGGTGGGCGGACGTAGACACAAGGCTGCTCCCTGGGTGCCGATCCCTGAATACTGATCCCAGCGACCTGGTCCTTGATTGCCAGGCGGAAGGCTCAGGATGGGGATCGTATGAGAAAAAATGCGCAACTGGGTCGCAGGCAGCCAGATCATCCTTAACAAGGGCTGAAGCCTTCCTGGGTTTGACGCCCGACACAGGCCGCCGGATCAGTCCGTTGGTCCCATGTTGACGCTTCCTTAATCGAACGGAGCTGACCTTCCCATGGGCTCCGTGATGTGTGAGCCCGGGCAGTAAATTCCGTTTCAGCGCAAGAAATGGCGACACGGCGGCGCGACTCGGACACATTACGAGCTGTCCACATTCAATCATCAAGAAGTGAAGGGCTTGATGATGACCTTAACTGTCAATGGGCGCATTCTCATGCAGCCCGTCACCGGCGTGCAGCGCTACGCCCGGGAGATCCTGTCCCACTGGCAGGATGATCCGGACCAGGACGCCCGCACCGTGACCGTTCATCCAAGCCAACGGCTCCAAGGCCTGCGTGCCCATGCGTGGGAGCAATGTCTCCTGCCCGGGAAAGTGCGCGGACTGCTCTGGAGTCCGAGCAATTCGGGGCCCTGGCGTTTCGCGAGCCAGGTGGTCACCGTTCATGACATGGTGTATTTCGACTGCCCGGAAACCCTCAGCCGGCGGAATGCCCAGTGGTATCAGTTCCTGCTGTCCAGGCTGCTGCCCCGGGTGCGCCGCATCATTACCATTTCCGCCTTCACCAAGGACCGTATTCTCGCCCATGTGAATGTGCCCGAGGAGCGTATCGCGGTGATCCCCAATGGGGTCAGTGACCGGTTCGCACCCCAGTCCGAGGAAACCATCGCCGCCATGCGCGCCAGCCTGGGATTGCCAGACGGTCCTTATGTTCTGTGTCTTGGGTCGGTCCAGCCCCGCAAGAATGTCGGTCGGCTTGTGCAGGCCTGGGCGCAGGTGCAGGAGCGTCACGGGCTTGAGGCCACACTTATCATTGCCGGTCAGGAAGGCGAGGCCCGCCATTACGCCGCGTGCACATTCGGCACATTGCCGGAGCGGATCCATTTCACCGGCCATGTGCCCGACGCAGTACTCCCTGCCCTGATCGCCGGTGCCCGGATGCTGGTCTACCCTTCTCTCTACGAAGGGTTCGGGCTGCCCCCGCTCGAGGCCATGGCCAGTGGCGTGCCGGTCATTACCAGCCGGGACACTGCCATGGCCGAGGTGGTCGGTGATGCGGGCATGCTGATCGATCCCATGGATGCTGGCGCTATTGCCGGTGCGATTATCGATCTGGCGGATAATGACCGGGACCGGGATCGGCTTGCCCGTCTGGGACGCATCCGGGCCGTTGACTACAGTTGGGCCCGCTCCGCCCGTCAGACCCGGGAAGTTTTGCAGGACGCCGCCTGAAACCGCCGGTCCTCGTTTTGAGGGGACGCCTCTTCATCTTTGTTCAGACGACACTTCCATCAACCTTTTTTCCGCAACGAGAATAAACTGGAGACCTTCCATGGCCCGGAAACTTGCTGTTGTCGCCTCGGTCAACCCTTATAACGCACCGCCCCGGGGCTCCCATTACTGGGCCCGTTGGCTGACCCGTCAGGGCTACAAGGTGGCCTATTTGTCCGCACCCATCTCGCCTTTCCATGTGGGCGCCACCTGGAGTGCTGAGCTGAAAGGCCGTGTGCGGACCTGGGCCGACGGCGGCCATCCCTTTGGCAAGGACATTGTGTCCTATGTCCCGGCCGCCCTTGCACCGCCCAAGGACCTGCCCCTGCCCGGATTTGCCTCGGACCTGCTCCACCGCCACTGGCACCGGACCACTGTCCCGCCCCTTTCGATGGCCCATGCACTCAAGCCCTTCCGCAGGCCGGACCTGTTCTACTGCGATGATCCGATCTTCGCCGGGCTTGCGGATCATTTTGAGTCTCCGCTGACCATTTTCCGGGTGATCGACAGTCTGGATGCCCACAAACGGAATTACACAGTACAGGGAGGATTGCGTGGGCGGATGAAGGCGGCGGCCCATTTGGCGGCCAGAGCCGACCTCACGGTCTACGCCTCCAGGACCTATGAGGATGATATCGCTGCGCTCAATCCGCGCCGCATGGCCTTCCTGCCGAACGGCTATGAAGCGGAACTGTTCGATCCGGCCAAGTCCTCCCAGGTGCCTGTTTCCCTGGACCAGATCCCCGGACCGCGTGCGGTCTATGTGGGTGAACTGAGCCAGCGCATCGACTGGTCTCTTCTGGAGGCCCTGGCGGATGCCATGCCCAGCCTCAATATCGTGCTGATCGGCTTCATGACAGGAGGGGTCAGCCCGGACGATCTTGCCGCCCTCTTGCGCCGACCCAATGTCCATTTCCTGGGACAGCGAGCCTATGTCAGCCTGCCGCGCTATCTGCAAGGCTGCGACGTGGGCCTGATACCCTTCCGGACCCACAAGGAGGATCGGTTCGCAGAGCACTCCAATCCCCTGAAACTCTATCAGTATCTGGCCATGGGTCTGCCGGTCGTCGCCTCACGCACAAAGGGGCTTGAGACCATTGGCGCACCGATTGCCCTTACCGACGGGGCACCGGATTTTATGGGCCAGGTGGCCCGGGCGATTTCCGCAGGTCGCAATGCCGGATATTATGAGCGCCGCCGGTTCGCCGTACCCCATGCGTTTGACGCAACTCTGGATGCCCTGTTTGACGCCCATCCCGAATGCGATCCCCGGGACCAGCCCGCCATCCGGCCGGTTCTCGAGTCGCCGGACGCCCATCCGGATACTGCTCTTCCCGCCAAAGCCGCGTGAGCCACATCATGGAAGAGCGTGACAGCCGAACGGCGCCCTCCCCCAACCATCATGCCCAGGAGCGGACATCCGACAGGGGGCGTCCCGACCATGACGGGCCGGAGGATCTCGTTCTGATGGACATTCTCAGAATGTTCATCCGGCGTCCCAGGGTCTTTATCGGACCGATTATGGCCATGGCGATCCTGGCGGTTCTGTGGGTCTGGAGCTCTCCTATTCTGTACACGGCAGTGATTCGGGTGGCTCCGCCCATCGACGAGTCGGAATTCACCGGTCTCAACCGGTCGCGCTCCCTCGGTGGTGGCTTTTCCGGCGTTGCTGCCTTCCTCCCGGGGTTGGATGGTGCGCCGGACCCGGCTTTTCAGCGCTATACGGACATGCTGGTCAGTGTCCGGCTTGCCCGGGTCCTGATGAACGATCCGGTGATCCCCTCGCGGATTTTCGCGTCGGAGTGGCGGGATGGGCGCTGGCAAGAGCCTGCATCCTTGATGTACCGACTCAAGCGTCTGCCCAAGGATCTCTTTGGTGTGGGCGGCTGGGTACCGCCAGATGCCCAGCGCCTGAGTGCCTATCTCGGCACGGCGCTGGATCTGAATGCCTCCAAAAGCGGCGTGACCACCATTTCCTACAGTCACACGGATCGGGAATTTGCGCTCAACCTTCTGCTCAAGGTCCACGCCCATGCAGAAAAACTCATGCGGGAGGACGGAATCGAACAGGGGCAGGTCAAACGGGCCTTCATCGCGCGCCGCCTTCAGGACACGTCTATTTCCGACCTCCGCAACGTTCTGATCAATCTGATGGCGGAGGTGGAACAGCAGGATATGCTTCTCACGGACAATCTCCCTTACGCGGCGGAATTGATCGATCTGCCCGTGGTTTCCAGCTTGCCCACCTCCCCTAAACCCGTTCTCCAGATCGTTCTGCTGGCCTTTGCCGGTGTGCTGATCGGTATGACCGCAGTCATCATGACCGAAATGCTCATCGGGTCGGCGCCCCTTGGCGTTGGACAGAGAAGACCGGTACGCCGGGCCAAATCGAGACCGGACAAGCCTTCCAGTTCCGGCGCTCATCAGACCCATCCGCCCCCGGCAAGGCCGGCGGGCCGGACAACGGCCCCCACACATGTTCTGGCGGCGGAATAGGGCTCACGCAGCATGCCCGCCTCCGAACAGACAGTCTTCCTGTATCAGCTGGTTCTCATCCTGACACTGAGTACGCCTCTGGTGCTGATGGCCTTCTCCTGGCCCTCGGCACGAAATCTCACTGTTGTGCAGGGTCTGCCCTTCGTCCTCATTGCCTATGTGGCGGGTCCGGTCTTTCTGATCACCCCCCTCAAGGATCGTCTCTTTCTCGAAGAAGAAGCGCTGACCACCCTGAGTTTTGCTCTGGTGGCAGGAACCATCCCCTTCGTTCTCGGCTTTCACCTGGCCTTTCGGGAACGCAACCTTGCCGGACGCCTGACGGATCCCTTCATGAAGGGGATTGGTGCCGTGGCCGCCCGGCCAGGACCGGCGCCCTTTATCGCCCTGTTCGGTCTCGCCACCCTTTCCATTGCCCTTTATGCCTACGCCTACTTGGGGATGGGGTTCATTCCAGCGTTTACCGAAAATCCGCTTACCGCCAAATATATGGCGGGAGACTATTTTGATCGGTATGAGGCCTATGCTGCCTATTACCGTCTGGCCATCGTCCTCTACGGCGTCACCTGCCCCTTTCTGATCATCGCCTTTCTCGCCCTGAAGGGGCCAAAGCGCTATCTTGTGCTGATCTGGCTGCTGCCGATCTTCGTTCTCACTCTTTTCACCCTACGCCGGGCGGTGCTGGCCGAACCCATTCTCCTCACTCTGCTGATCTGTTCGGTGTGGTACCGGGGCGGACGCTATGTCGGGCTCATGGCCCTCTTCTATCTTGCCCTTTTTTGTTTCGGCTCGGCGGCCAATGACGTCATCTATTATCTCATCGGGCTCAGGGAGGAGATCGACCTGATTGCCATCGTCAAGGGCGCTCCGGATGTTGCGGATCTCACCTGGTTCTGGCTTGCCTGGCATGAGTCGGGGGCGGAGCATTCCTTGGGTCGAACCGTGTTCGGCGGCCTTGTGCCTTATCACTATGAATGGAACCCGGCGGTGGTGACCAAACTGGTGATCGGTGCGGAAACCACTACGAACAGTGGCGGTTTCCGTCTGCCGCCGTTGGTGTGGGGCTTTGTGGCTTATGGCTGGGGTGGTGTATTGCTTTGGGGGCTCTTCCAGGGCCTCGCGGCAGGGTTGGCCCTGCGCATGATCCGGACCGTCCTTGAGCGCAAGGATATGGGCCTCATGGCTTTCTTCCTGTCCTTCGCCTTTGCCAGTCTGGTGGGCCGGATCGTCTATAATCTTTTCCGGCTCAACATAGACTTCATGGTCGCCACGATCCTGATTGCCGGCCTGCTCTTCCTGTTCCGCACACCCATCACCTTCTTCCCCACGCGGGAACGGCTCGCTTCCGCCCCGTCCTGATCAATTAGCGATCACGGCGGAAATGGACGCAGCGGTAATCGCGAGCTGGCTCGTGGTGGAAAGAGTATCGCGCAGGAAATCCGAGAAGAAAAAGGGCGTGACATCATAGGGCACCACGACCACGGAACCAGGAATGATCCGGGTACCCCGCAGGCGCCAGAAACCGCTGCGCACCCTTTCCGATGTACCGTCCGGATAGATCACATAGATCCGCTTTCTGTCCGCCAGATCGTTGAGGCCACCCGCCAGACGCAGGTAATGGGTCGCCCGCTTGCCCGGTTCCACCTGGAACGCAGCCGGATTGAGCACCTGACCGGCCACCAGCACCGTGGACGGACGGGAGGGAATGTAAAGTGCATCCCCAGGCTCCAGCTCAATATCCAGTGAAGGCTCCGCGGCGAGCACTGTGGGATCCACCTCCACGGTGATCCGGCCCACGGGCTGGTCCTGGCGCAGTGTCTCCATCAGCTGACTGAGAAACGCGATCTGCTCGGCGTTGACCTCCCGCCGGCTGCTCTGGGCAATGATCAAGCGTTGCAGATCCTCCGCCTTGCGCAGATTGCTTTCCCGCTCCTGTCGCGCCACGGAACGGCGGGCGAAAATAGCACCAATGGGATAAGCCTGATCGGTAAGGCCACCGGCCCGCCCCATCAGGGACGAGAGCTTCTCTCCCCGGATCACCTCATAGGATCCCGGGAACCGCACCTCGCCGAATACATTGACCCGGCCATTCCACCGCTCGGAATAGACCTCACGCAGCACCACCGAGTCCCCCGGCTGGATTCGGATCCCCGCGAGGCCATCCGTCCCGGGAGAGATATTCCGGCGGATGGTTCTGGAGGTCCCATGAACATTATCGTAGGTCGTGCCGGTGATTTCCACCGTGGCGAGATCCGTCGTCCGGCGCAGACCACCCGCCACTCCGACCAGATCCCCAAGGCTTGTGCCCGTTGACACGAAATAGTATCCGGGCACCCGCACCGCGCCTCTCAGCGCTGTCAGATAATCCGTAAGGAACCCATGGAGCGCTTCCTGGTCCACGCCCAGACCGTGGGCAAGCACGGGTCGGGTGAGTTCCGGTGCGGCCCCCCCGGCATTGACCGGAGCGGGATCCTGATCCGGCGCGAGGAGCCCGGTGCCGGCGCCCGGCGTGTCCTGAGCCCCGGCGAAAGAACGCAGATTGTCCCTCCCCACCGTTCCCCGGACACCCGCGCCCAAAGGCGGCAGACGTTCCCCAAGATCTTCATCGCCGCTCAGACCTGCCGCGGCTTCACCGGCAACCGCCCCACCGGCTGTGGCAAGGCGCGCACCCAGATCATCAGCCTTCCCCATTTGAGCCTGAACCTGTCCCTGGCGGGCCACGAAGCGGCTGTGCTGGCGTTCCCTCCGGGCCAACTCCGCACTTCGTGTCACATCCGATAGCGCCCGCACCTGCCTGGTACTCAAGATCCAGACAATGTCATGATCCCGCAAGGGAATGGATTTGGTTTGCTTCAGCACCTGAACCGGGGAAAAGGCCGTCAGTGTCCGGCTCAGACTGTCCGGGTCCCGCCGGCTCAGAATGCCGAAAAGCAGATAGGGGCTCTCACGGAAGGCCGACGGGTCCTGCAATAGATCAGCCATGGTCCGGGTCTGGGTCAGGGAGAACTCCCCGGCAAGGGTGGAATGGCCCCGCAGAGAGACCTTTCCCGTATCGGTATCCACAGCAGGTTGAACGAACAGAATGTCCGAATCACCCACAACCACGCGGCCCAGATCACTCAGGGTCTCGAAGGCGCGTACCCCGTCATCCCTGGTGCGCAGGAGTGTGTAGCGGTAGGCCCCGCGGACTTCCTCTCCCCCGGCAAGATCAATCAGGGCACGGGCACTGGGGCGTTCGCCATCGGGGATTTCATAGATACCCGGTCTGCGCACAGCACCGACCACGGCAATGGTGCGGCCCAACGGCGGCACCAGCACCGTATCCCCCTCCTGGAGTTGAAGCCCGGACACCCGGTCAGATCCGGTGAGGACCCCGTAAAGGTCGATCCGCCGTTCGCTGCCCCCGCGCAGGATACGGATATTCCGCAGGGAACCGGTCTTGGCGATGCCGCCGGAGAGCAACAGGGCATCAAGCACCGTGGACAAACCAGTGACCGGACGCGGGCCAGGCTCCACCACTTCCCCGGCCACCAGAATACGCAGCTGGCGGATTTCTCCCAGCGCGATAAAGGCCTCCGTGGCAATGAAGGTCTTGGCAACCGCTTCATCGAGCTCCGCGCGGACATCCGCCAGGGTGCGTCCACTGGCGGCGATGGGCGCAAGGCGGGGCAGCAGAATCTGCCCGTTCCGGTCGATCCGGCGCCGGTAGCGCGTGTTCTCCTGGCCGCGAAGGGTCACGACAATCTCATCCCCCGGACCCAGCACATAGCTTTCCTGGATGCCGCCGCCCTGGCTCAACTCATAGACCGGACGGCCTCTGAAAGTACCGTATCCGAACTGACGCACAGGCCGGCCGGCTCTTGCCGAGAAGATCTGCTCGATCCGGGACGCCTTTTCTGGATCGCTGCGCTCTTCCGGTGGCATGATGACCCGGGTGCCGCTTTCCTGACCACCGGATGCATTTCCACTTTCTTCCGCACGGGCACGGAATTCCTCATCCTGGAGCCGCTGGAGATCATTGAGATCAATGCCCTGGCCGATGGCAGTTCCCGAACCCCCGGACAGCAGGCAAAAAAACATGCAAAGAAGAGGAACGAGGCGGGACAGGCGGATGGTCTGAACCATGATTTGAGCTACTCTTGAGCGGGAGGAGGCTCTGCGTCCCAAAAGCGCGCAAAGGCTCTCCGTGAGCGGACTTGCATAAGCCCACACCCGCCATGGCGGCCCGCCCCCTTTCGGCGTGCGCGCGAAACCGCTCTCCTCCCCGCTTTTCTCCATCCGCCAGTCCGGAGAAAAGCCACGCCGACGGTCATGGCAGCCGCAGGCAATTGGTACATTGACTTGATTCCGCCTGCCTTGTCCCGATCAGCGCACGGCGGAGGGACGCAGCACATCCATTGTGATCACCGGCGCCTTGGGGTGAACATGCTGGCGTGACCGCCAGACCCGTCCGGTGGACGTGTCCGCCCAGAACACATTGGTGAAACGCCAGTGGATCAGCGGCGCATGACAACGCTCCCGCACCTCAACGACTTTGTGGGTAATCCCCACAATCATCACGGTCGTCTCCCCCTTGGGGACAAACCGGCAGGAAAGACGCACATTGAAGATCCGTTCCCGGCGAAAATCAAGGAACCGGATCGCAGTTAAAGGGCGGACCAGGGTGTGGAGCATGCCGTCGGCCGGATCGCGTCCGTTGAACCGGGTACCCGTCAAGTCCGCAGGAGCCTGAGGATGCTCAAGTCCCGCCGCCGCCAGGATCCGTGGCCCACGGGTGACGATGGCGATGGGATCTCCGGAAACCCAGCGATGATCCCGGCCCCGCACCTCCTCAAGAAAGACAAGACCCTTCGATGATGCGCCAATGGCCAGACCCAGTGAGGCATGGGGCTTGTCGGCGACCTGCTTCCGTGTGTAGCTCTCGCCTTGGTCCGGCAGCACCGCCTGGCGGAGATAGCGTCCCAAGAGGCCCGCTGTGCTGTCTCCGGAACATCCGGCCACGCTGAAAAGTCCCGGAAGGATGAGCACCAGGGTCAGAAGCTGAAATGCGTGCGCCGACCGGCGAAGGTCAATCCGTGAAGCCATCGAAATTCCGCACCACTTCGCCAACGGTTTCATGGCGGATTTCTTCAAACAGGAGAGGTGTGTTGGTGAGCCGCTGACCGCCATCCCGGGTCAGCGGCCGCAAATCGATCCGGTACTCCTCCCGGGTCGGGAAAGGTGAGAACCAGCCGAAGGGGATGCGGATGATCAGTCCCTTGTCGAAACTGCCCTCGCCGAACTCGTCAAAGGGCACATTGGTCAGTGTGGCAAAGGCACCAATCTCCACACCGGTATCGAAACGGCGCTTCAGCTCAAAGGTTGCCCCATAGTCGCCGGCCAGATAGCGACCCGCATGAACCACAGCCGTATAATCATGGAACGGCAGATCATAGTAGAGGCTCCCATGGCCGGTGACCGTCTGATAGTCCCGCAGTCGGAAGCCCTTGTCGAAATCCCGTTGTTGTACAGCAAACAGATTACCACCCAGAGCCCAGGGCTTGCCGTGGGGCTTGAAGAGGATCTCTCCGCCCACACCCGCAAACATTTCCTCCAGGATGCCGCCAGTAAACCGGGCAAAGGTCTGGCGGCCCAGCTTGAACCGGTAGCTGAGCTGGAGGGTGGTGAGCCCCGTGGCGCCTTCCTGGAGATAGCGGGCAAAATCGCTCCGCACCCGGGGCAAAGCACTATCGGACTCCCGGGTGATTTCGTCGAAATTGTTGATCAGGTTGATGCCCGCACTGGTCTCCAGAGTGAGACCGGGCGCAAGGCTGACCGCCAGGCCCGCATTCAGGAGAAATTGGTAGCGGAACGGATCGTCCGGATCAAACAGGCTTTGCCGGAATCCTGGGCGCAGGCCAAAGCCGACGGACGGAAACGCGCCCTTGGTCCCCACAGTCTCCCGTGACCCGGGTTCGAACCGCGCCAGGGTAAGAATTTCCTCCGTACCGCCTCCAGACAAGAGAACCCGCTCCAGTCCCGCCCGGGAAAGTGTCATCCGGGTCACCGGCAGGTCCCCCGTCGTCAAAGTGATGTCAAAGATATCGATATCATCCGGCGCAAGACGGGACAAAACCCGAACGATCCGCCCCAATGCCTGGGCCGCCCGGTCATAGCGCCGGTTGGAGATGGTCACCTTTAAGGTGGCGTCATTCCGGCTGATGGTCTGCACCGTGATGTAAAGGTCATCCGCTTCCTGTTCAATCGCCGTGAACAGGGCCTTGTCCGTGGCGAAGCGGGTGGCCGCCGGACCGATTTCCAGACGCTGTCCGCCAGCAAGCTGCACCGTCCGTTCCGCCATTTTCCGCATGCGCTCCCTTGCCCTGCTCCGGGAGGGGGTCAGATCCGCCCGGCGGATGGCGGCTTTGCGCGCCCGTTGGACATCGCAGGCGGAAGCCTTGGGATTTTTTGCCCGGACGGAGCCCGATGCCGTGCACAGGCCTTCCTTCCGGGTCAGGCGGAGAGACGATCCGAGGTAGCGCCGGGAAACCGTTAGGGGCACACTGCTGTTGCTCTCCTGGCGCGCTTCAAGGCTTCGGTTCATCAGACTTTGCTTCGATGGGTCCGCCCCCCTCAAATCGGTAATGCCACGGGCAAAACCTGTCCTGGGCGACAAGGCAGGCGTGCCGGCCCGCTCGAGGGGATTGGGGATCCTCCGCAGGCGCTCAAATTCCTGGACGCTCACCGGCGGATCTTCCGGGGGCTTTCGACTCAATTCCGGCCTGACACGGAACAAAGGGGCCTGGGCCCCGAATTGAGACAGGGCTGTGCGTTTGGATGGATCCGCCTTGACCGCAAACCGAACCCCCAAAGTGGTGCCGTAAAGGTAATGGCTGCCCAGCTCGATCCAGTCCGCCGGTTGATAGCTGACCCCCAGATTGACGGGGGAGCGCTGATCGAAATTCACAAGGGGGGCGGCCTCCTCCTCCAGATAACGATCCGACGAATACTCCACCTGGAACTTCAGACCATCCAAAGAGGCCACCGGCGGTGTGTACTCGATCCCGCCAAAAAGGCCCACATCCGGGCCGGAAAAATAGGAACCAAAATCGAACTGGCCCGTGTCATCCAGGGTGCGTCCCTCCCGGGAGGCAAAGGCATCGTCAAGACGGCTCAGGGGATTGATCAGCGCGCCGGAAGACCCGAACCGTCCCCAGCCCAGACCCAGGCTGGCATCGAGATCGCCGAACCGCTTGCTGGCCACCAGATACTCCCCGCCGTAAACCCCCGTACCCAGAAGATCGGAAAGACCCACGGCCAGAGCCGGGCGCACGGTCCCCTCTTCCATCAATCGGATCTTGACCGCGAAACTCCGGTCATAAAAATTCGGCTGATCCGTCAAGAAACCATTAATATGGGCATACCGGAACACACCTTCCGCCCAGGGCGTTGCCTGAAATAGAAAGGCGGCACGCTGATCGGGTTGTTTGCCCGAACCGCTCAAGGCGATCATGCCATCCGCCATGAACCGGGCCGTCGGCATATCAATCAGTCCGGTACCGCCGGAATAGCTGAGGGACGGCCGCCAGGGATTGGGGTCGAGCAGGTTCCAGGGTGGTTCCGTCCCATGCCCGAGATCACCGTCATCGGTGGCATGAATCTGGGCCTGGGCCGACCCGAAAAGAGGCAGCCGAATGGGTGCGGCGAGAGCGCATCCAGCCAGCAGAACAATCAGCAAACGGAAAACAGTGGTGAGACGTGCGTGGCGGTTGGGACCCATGACCTCAAGGACATCTGCGGGAAACAAATGCGTTCCCTGCAGGTCCCCTGGCCGCCACCCCATCTGCATGAAACAGACGGCAGGCTAGCGGGATTCGCCCGGCTGCCATACTGGTTGGCCCAAATTCGCACAGGACCGTGACCACACGGACTGAATGATAGGCCCTCGGAACGGTCAAAACCGGGGTGCATGGGCGCGATCACCCATGCCCCTTGTCTTCCGATTCCGGTCCGTCAGTTTGTGCCGGATGTGGACGGCGCGGCTGTGCTGGACGTGCCGTTGGAAGTCCGGCCGTTGTCGTTGTTGGCCGCCACAAAAGCGACAGTGCCGATCAACACGCCGGCCGTGGTGGCAGCAGCCGCAGCCTGTACCACAGTCATGCCGGCAATGACGGCTTCCGAGCCGGCCGCACCGCCAGGCTCCAGGACGGAAGCCGGAGCCGGATCGTTGAGCCCTTCGACCATACCGTCAGAAGACGTCTCCGGAGACTGTCCCTGTGTGGGAATCTGTTGGGTCGCGCTTTCACCCTCAGGGTTCGAAGCGTGTGCCAGAACGGGCGACAAGGCCAAGGTGGCCGCGGCCGCCAGGGCCAAGATATTCGTGTGCATCCCTTCACCTCATCTGCGTGGGGCCTGCTGCAAAATCTCCCCAGGCCCGATCCCACAGGTGATCAGGTCTGCGCCGGATTGAGCGAGGCCGGGCGCATCCCAACGGACACGCTGACGCCATTACCCGGTCTGCAGGTTAAAAATACGTGTGCCCCGTCAGCAACACGGCAAAAAGGAGGGAAAAATGGAATGTCAGGGCGCAACCCGAGTGGCCTGCCACGTGCCCTCAGCGTGCCGAAAATGGATTCGCCGGTGACCGGACCGGGCAATGTGAAGATAGTCGATGGCTTGACAGCCGATGGTGATCACCTGAAACCGGTCAAAGCCGTTGTCGTTCGGATGATCCACGGGGCGGGCGGCCGTTGCCGCCTCTTCTTCGTTGGCAAGAGGTGTGCCGGGCGCTTCCGGCAAACGGTATTGGGCCCTGCCATGATCGGGAAGGCGGGACCAGGCCTCGGCGCGCCGGTCTTCACCGGCGAAAACCGCCGTTCCCGTACAGCGCAATTGGATGGAGCGACTTTCGGACCAGAACAGCAGCGTGACCCGGTTGTCCCCCGCCAGCTCATCGACCTTGGCAGACAGACGGTCCGTATGCACCTCGAATTCTCCAGACGGGATGCACACCCCACGGAGCACTACGGTGCGGGCCATGGGCGCGCCGTCCCCTGCGACCGTGGCCAGGACCGGTGTGCGCCAGGGGTCCGACCGGTCGGTGACCGCTGCGGAAAGGTCCGACCAGATCTCTTCACGCAGACTATCAAGAACGGCCTTATCAGGAGGCAGAGTCATTGTCCTTCCCCCGCGCCTGGCGATAGAGCACCCGGGCGGCCGCTCTCAGAAAAGGCGGCTTGGGCATGGCAGCGGCGACCGCGGCAGCATCCACCAGGGACCCGGTATCCGCCATGAACCGGATCGCCCGGGTCTGGGAGGCCCGTTCGAACATGCCCAGGAACCAGTCCGGGGCTTTGTCCGCATTGTGATAGAGCACATCGAGAAACACCCGGTCCATCCACTCCATCCAGCCAGGGCGGCGGACCATGGCCCGGGCCAGAGCCTCCGGCGCTATGCCGTGGGCCACGATGGCGGCGACAAGGGTATCCACCTGACGCTGGATGGCCAGAAATCCGTATCCAGACGATGGCCTGAGGGCACCGGATGCCATGCCCAGGGGCAGGATGCGGCCGGCAGGATCCGGCAGGGCCCGGGCGAGGCCCGCAATCATGGGCAGGCACGCCTGCTCCCGGTAGTGAACCTGAAAGGAACAACCGAGATAGGACCGGATCTCCGCCTCAAGACCATCCTGGGGGGGAACAACCCCCGCCTCTGGCGTGAAGCGGGTATCCTCCACCAGCGCGCGGCGCTCGCTGAAAGGCAGGACATAGAAGAAGCGCACTTCCTTCTCTCGTGTCCCATTCATGAAGTCCATGAGAATGGCCTGGTCGGGATTGAAAACCGGCTCGGCGGTCTCCACTTCCAGGCCGGCAAAGGACTGGACGGTGCCCTCCTCCAGAAACCCGTTGCGGCCCTGGCCCCAGTGGGGCGGACGGGTATCCAGGCAGAGCCTTGCCCGGATCAGGGACTGATCCGTCTGTACCATGACTTCATCAGCGCCAGCACCCGGTTGCCCGGCGGGGACAAGATCGATTGCCGCACAGCCCATCCTGATACTGATCTTATTGTTTGATTCGATCCGGTCCAAGGCCACTTCATAGAACCGGTCCGCCTCAATGGTCTCATAGTCCATGGCGGTCACGGTCACGGACCGGCCCCTGGCCCGCAGCAGAGACTGGTGCCAGCGCCGACGCACGCATTCATCAAAGCGGTGGCCATGGAGACGCCAGTAGGACCAGGTCCGGTCCCGGACATAGGATGGTCTGGGCTCGATAATCACAGTGGACGGACAATCGGCACCAAGCTCCGCCAGCGCCGCGGCAAGGGAAAGCCCCGCGAGTCCGCCGCCCAGAATGATCAGATCACAGCGTTCTTCAGCCACCGCATACTCCATGGGCGGCAAGGGTTGGTGCAATCGCGCCATGGAGCGCTCCATCATGGCAGGCCCTCTTGCGGCTGGGAAGCAGGGCAAGCCCTCCAAGGGCCTGGGCCGTGAGCAGCACCTTATGGGCCCTTGTGGTGTAGGCCCGCCCCTGCCAGTAACGGGCCGGACCCCGGGACCGGATGACCGAACCGATCCCCCTGTAGACCCGGGAGGCCACATGAATGGCTGCCCTGGCGCGCAATGGCAGGAAGCACAAACCGCCCCGGGCACTGGTGTAATAGGCGTCCGCTTCGTCAAGCAGGCGGAGTACCGCGGGCCAGGCCCTCTCCCGGGCGCGGTCACGGTTTGCGGCAATATCCGACGGGTCGATCTGCCCGGCGGTCCATTCCGCAGGCAGATAAACCCGGTCCCGGTGCGCATCCTCAAGAACATCCCGGGCGATATTGGTCATCTGCATGGCCATGCCGAGATCGATGGCGAAGGGAATGGCCCGGTCCACTTCATCCACCCGGAGAATGGGGCACATCATCAGGCCGACGGATCCGGCCACCCCGAGGGAGTAGACGTGAAGCGCCTGCTTACTCTCTATACGGATGGGATGGAGATCCTGCCGGACGGTTTCCGTGAGCAGGAGCGCACCGGCAAGGGCCCGGGGATCGCCGCCGGTGAGATCGAAAAAACCGGCCACATCGGCCCGGTCGCTTGCCCCCCGGCGCAGATCGGCACAGACCTCGTCCAGATCCCGGGCGGCGGCCTCCACATCCGGGTTTTCATCGGCCAGATCGTCAATGTAACGGCAGAAAGCATAGAGACGCGCGGCCCGGTCCAGGGTCGGACCGGTCAGAAACCGCCCGGCCCAATTGAAACTTCGACCGTGATGGGCGAGAACCGCCCGCCCCTCCTCCGCCGCGCCTGTCGTCATGGATACTCCCTCCAGAGAAGCACCCTGCCACAGAGCCCCCGGCTTACAAAAGCAAAAGAGCGGCCCCGCCCAGGCGGGACCGCTCCATTAACAGATCTCAGCGCTGCGGATCAGCCAAAGTCCGGCTCAACCGCGGTCTGGATTTCCGCAAAGAGTTCATAGTCGGCAAAGTTGCCGAACTCGTCCTCGAAGCGGAATGTCGCACTGTCCAGGTAAGTCTCACCATCGGCAATGTCGATGGCGTTGATGGCATCCTGACCGATCGTATAGATCAGGTTCGCGATGCCCGGGTTGTCCCCATCGGGCTGGCTGATGATCACCACGTCGAAGAATCCGCCCACGGAGCTTCCGGAGATCTGGTCGATGGAAACCGTATCGCCCTGGAAGTCGTTGAAGGCGATCAGGCGGGCACCACCGTCATTGGTGTCGCGGGCCCCCTGGAGCTTGGTGGTCTCGTCACCGGGCACGATGAACTCCGGCCAGATTTCCTCCGCCGTCGGCGCATCGAAGTAGGAGGCATCATCGATGGTGACTTCGAAGATCTCCGGACCCATGGGCACGAACTGACCGCCGGTATCCGGGCCGGAGTATTCCATCTTCAAGCTGATGGGGAAGCCCTGGCGGCTTTCGAAGTGGCGCACCTCGAACTCGTGCTCGCCGGCACCCAGGGTCAGGGTCACCGTCTCAGGCACAATCCCGTCCGGACCCAGGTTTCGGGTTTCATCAATGAGAACCTGTTCGCCATTGATGAAGAGCTGCCCGGCCTGGTCGGCCGCCATGGAGATAGTGTAGCTGCCGCCCTGTTCGATCAGCAACGTGCCCTTGTGGATCGTGGCCACATTGTCGTTGTGGACGTAAGGAACGAACGGGCTGAAGAAGTCGGCGAACTGGGGATTATCCAAGTCCGGCAGACGGGGCTGGGTGACGATTTCGACACCGTTGGCGTAGGTGAAGTCGATCTCGTCAAAGCTTGTCTGGGGCGCCACGATGGTGGTGGTGCCGCCGCCATTGATAGGCTGCTGGTAGACCTCACGGATAAGGCCTGGAATGGTCAGCCCAATGACGGTGCTCAGATCGGTCACCAGGAACGGTGCATCCTGACCGTCCACCGGCTCAGGTCCCGGATCCGGCAGCGGGTCCGGGTCCGCATCACTGCCGACAATCACGAAGCTGTCCAGATCAGCGGAGGAACCGGTGGCGGTGATGCCGAATGCCACTTCTCCGCCAGCGGGGATGAAGGCGTCGTTGCCGGTACCGCCCAGCACATACCCTTCTTCACCAGAGGAAAGAACTTCGGCGCCGCCCCAGGCTTCCCGGATCACAAAATCCGGATCCACCAGGAAGGACCAGCCGTCGATATCCTCATCACTGTCGTTGCTCAGATAGACATCGGCGGTGAAACCCGTGCCCCAGTCATTCCGGATTTCCGTCCGAACACTGAGATTGGACTCGGGTTCCGGTTCCGGCTCAGGTTGGGGCTCTGGCTCGGGCTCGGGCTCGGGCTCGGGCTCCGGCTCTGGTTCCGGCTGGGGCTGGCCACCGAGGACGGAGAAGTCCACATCTTCGGGCTTGCCGGAGACGGTCACGCCGAACCAGACCTCTTCGCCATTGTCGATGGACGTGGTCCAGCCGTCACCGGTGACTTCGAAGTTGCCGTCCGCGCTATCGAGAAGTTCGGCACTCCAGATGCTCAGAATGTCCGCACCGCCCAGGGTGAAGTCGAGGGTCCAGTTCTCAAGATCCGGCCCGGTGTTCAGGACATGGATCTCGGCGTTGAACCGGTCGCCATAGATCTGGTTCTCACGGACCTGGAAGGTTGCCTGAAGCTGGGACTCCGGTGCGGGCTCGGTCTCCGGCTGGGGCTCAGGCTCCGGCTGGGGTTCGGGCTCGGGCTCGGGCTGGGGCTCAGGTTCCGGCTGGCCGTCGGCGAGCAGAATGAAATCCACATCGCCTGTGGGCGCCGTGCGCTCTTCGAAGGTGCCGGTGACATTTTCAAACCGCACGGTGGCCGAGACGACATTACCGTCGCCTGGATCCACATTCATGGTCAGGAGGATGTCGCCATTGTCGTTCACCTGGGAGAATGTGGTCTGCTCCGGCGTCGCCAGCCAGACCCGCAGCACATCACCAACGCCATCGGCAAAGGTCTGGAAGTCGGTGATGACATCACCGTCCATATTGGTGATCAGATCGCGGAACACGTCATTACCCAGACCACCAGTCATGGTGTCAGGCCCGGGAAGACCAAACTCCCCGTACTGAAACGTGAAAATGCCGTCGCCATAGATCAGATCGTCGTCGGCGCCGCCATTGATGATGTCCGTACCGCCCCGGCCGAAGATCTCGTCATTGCCGCCAAGGCCGTTGATGGTCTCACCATCGGCGGTCCCCAGAAGCGGCTCACCCTCGTCGGTGCCTTCAATATCCGCCCCCTGCTCGGGCTCGGGCTCGGGCTCGGGCTCCGGTGCGGGTTCGGGCTCAGGTTCCGGTGCGGGCTCAGGCTCAGGAGCCGGATCGCCGCCGGACAGGGCATCGGCCGTGGAAATCGTCCCATCACGGAATTTCAGGAATTCAATATCGACAAGAGTGTCCTCGCCATCCGGCCCGGTCACCACCAGTTCGCCATTGACCACGGCAACGGTGTAATCGTCCCGGCGGCCAATGAATTCAGCGGTGTCGCTGTCGGCCCCACCGTCAATCAGGTCATCACCGGCACCGCCCATGATGATGTCGTTCCCGGCATCGCCGAAGAGTTCGTCATCGCCATCCCGGCTGTCGGCGTAGTTGTCGTCAGGGGAAAGGCCGCCGCTGATCACGTCATTGCCCGTACCGCCCCGGATCGTATCGTTGCCGCCGGCGCCGAACAGGTGGTCATCCCCCGCGCCGCCATCAATGTCATCATTGCCGAAATTGCTGCCGAAGTAACCGAACAGGTCGCCGGAGATGGAATCGTTATCCGCGCCGCCATTCAGGATATCCGCGCCGCCGCCACCTTCGATGGTGTCGTCGCCGTCTTCGCCTTCAATCGAATCATCCCCGTCCTGATTGCTCAGCCAGGTCCGATCACCGCGGAGCAGATCGTTACCTGTTCCGCCGTTGATCGTGTCGTTGCCCTGATCGCCCCGAACTTCGTCGGCGCCATCCCCCGCATTGATAATATCGTTACCCTGAAGCGCTGAGATTGTGTCATCAGCCCCAGGTACACCATTAATAATGTCGTTGCCCGACGTCACGGCCATACCGCCCTCCAAATGGCAAATGATGATAGACCAAAGAGACAGGTTGGTGATGGCGTTCACCCAGCACGCTGCACGTGTGCAGTCGCTCATCCCCACGCCTTCACCGTAGATATCGCCTCGGATCGTTACCTAACAGATTGTCCATCGCAACGGGAAAACGAGGCGACACACAAATTTCACAAGCAACCGTAACCGATTAGACGCGGTTTGGCCCTCTCAGGCACCCCCTCAAACGGACCGGTCCGCGCCTTGTCCACAGGGTGTTGATCATCCCGCAACCTCCGACAGGTCTAGGCATAGGTCGATGCACCTCGTATGGGTACCCTGCTCCCGCGACGTTGCTATGGTTTTTCCGCCGGATTAGCCTTAATAACAATGGGGTTCCGCTGTGCCGCCGTCGTGGATGTCCGTAAGCCAATTGGGACAGGCTCTGGCGCCGATGCGCCTCTAACCTGCCTGACAACGGACTTCTGCCAGCGGGCATGCGGTAGCTGAATGCCGATTGCAGGAACAAGGCCAGACTGGCGCCGCGGTCATCGGCATTCCAGGCCCGGAAAACGGCGGCGGATCCGCGAAGACGGCGGCAGGGGGATGGTGTAAGGGAGGCAGAGCCCAGGGTTGGGTCCTGTGCGCCTTTGCAGTCACACTTGAGCTTGGACCTTGAGCCTCGGCTGTGTTGCAGTTCAGCACGGCCCCTCATGATGAGCAGATTGGGCCAAGATCAGCGGGTCGGGCCAGATGCGTACGGTTCGTCCCCGGCCCTCCCGGCAGGGACATGACGGGTTATGAAGGAGGCGGACATGGACAGGGCAATCGGGACGGGCAAATCGGGTCTGGCACTGGTGCGCGGCACATTGCTGAGTGCAGCCTTGGCTCTCGGGACCCTTAGCGGCGCTGCCGCGGCCCCGGAAAGCGACCTGTCGGAAAGCCAGCCCTATGGCAGCCATCACACAGGCACCCAGCAGGGCAACGGGGTATGGCATCCCGATCAGGACCTCAATGAAGCGGCCGCACGCCACTGGGATCAGGCGCCGGAAGACGCCCTTGTCCAGGAATGGGGCCAGGATTGGGAAATGATCTTCAATCCCGTGTCCCGCACATCCGAAGCGGGCTGGTCCTGGCACACCGCCACTTTCGCCTCAGAACGCATCCGCAATCAGACCGAATGCATGGTGCGAATGCGCCGGACCGTCGCCCATTTCAGCCGGGAAAACTACAGTTTCGAAATCACCGACGAGACCTCCAAGACCATTGTGCTGAACCGGATCGACGGCTTTGACGTGATGGCGGTTCTGGCCTGCGGCGGTGAAAGCGGCGTGCTGTTCATTTCCGTGACCGGTGATGCCCACGCGAAAATCATCCTTGGGATCAAGGATGTATTGCGGGCCCTGTTCCGGGGTACCGAAATCTGACACAGCCCTAATCTGACACGGCTCTAATCTGACACAGCTCTCGGGGCTTTGCTCTGTATCGACCCCGTGGCGTGTCCCGCCGTCGGACCACGGCAGTCCATGAAGCAGATCCGTGAAAACACCGATCCGGCGCGCGACTTTCCCACACGGCGCGCTCGTGCATTCATGAGGCATCCCCCCTCGACGCCGGGGCTTCAATCGGTCCATCATTGTGGCCAAAGTCCCCGGGGGTTCAGTCCACCCGCAGGACACACGCCCTTTGAATGGTGATGGGAGCGCCAGACGATGACCGACTTTTCCAACAATCGCCCTTCCAATCCAGCAGGTCCCAGTTCTGCCAATCACGGCTCGGCAAACCACAACAACGGGCCACGCCGGGCGGATGCAAAAGTCACCATGGATCACGGCATCGACCCCTATGCCGACCCCTACTCCATCCCCCTCAGCAAGATCGATGTCAGCCATCCGGCCCTGTTCTGGGCGGACAACCAATGGGGCTATTTCGAACGTCTGCGTAAGGAAGACCCGGTCCACCATTGCCCCGACAGCATGTTCGGCCCCTACTGGTCCGTGACCAAATACCGGGACATTCTCCAGGTGGAGACCAACCACCACATCTTCTCGTCCGACCAGAAACTCGGCGGCATCGCCATCCAGGACGATGAGGAAGACTTTCCCCTGCCCATGTTCATCGCCATGGACCCACCCAAGCATGATGCCCAGCGCAAGGTGGTCCAGCCCATCGTCTCCAACGCCAATCTCGGGCGCATGGAGGGCCTGATCCGGGAACGGGCAGGCCAGATCCTCGACGGGCTGCCCTCCGGAGAGACCTTCGACTGGGTGGACCGGGTTTCCATCGAACTGACCACCCAGATGCTCGCCACCCTGTTCGATTTTCCCTGGGAGGACCGGCGCAAGCTCACCCGCTGGTCCGATGTGGCGACGGCTGATGAAAACTCCGGCATTGTGGAAAGCGCCGAGGCCCGTCAGGAAGAACTGATGGAATGCGCGGTGTACTTCACCGAGCTGTGGAACCAGCGGGTCAACGCGGAGCCCACGCCGGATCTGATCTCCATGCTGGCCCACGGCGCCGCCACCCGGGACATGGACGCCCAGGAATATCTGGGAAACATCATTCTGCTGATTGTCGGCGGCAACGACACCACCCGCAACTCCATTACCGGCGGCGTCTACGCCCTGAACAAGTTCCCCGGCGAATATACCAAGCTGCGGGCGAACCCGGACCTCATCCCCAACATGGTGCCGGAAATCATCCGCTGGCAGACGCCCCTGGCTCATATGCGCCGCACCGCCCTTCTGGATACGGAGCTTGGCGGCAAGGTCATCCACAAGGGCGACAAGGTGGTGATGTGGTACGTGTCCGGCAACCGGGACGAGGAGATGATCAGCAATCCCTATGACCTGATCATCGACCGGGACCGGCCCCGCCAGCACCTGTCCTTCGGCTTCGGTATCCACCGCTGCGTGGGCAACCGGCTTGCGGAACTCCAGCTCCGGATCATCTGGGAAGAGATCATGAAGAGGTTCACCTGGGTGGAAGTGATGGAAGAGCCGGGCCGGGTCTATTCCAGCTTCGTGAAGGGCTACACCACCATGCCCGTGCGGGTGCACCGGCGCTGACGCCCCATGGCGCGCGCCCCGAGCCCGCCGGGATGCGTCAGAGGGCCGCGAAGGCTTCGCCGTGGTGGAATTCACCATCGAAGCTGACGGCACGGTGCGCAGCATCCTGGTCATCGAGGCCACCAATCAGCGCTTTGCCCGGGAAGTCACACGGGCGGTGGCCCGCTGGCGCTATCGGCCCCAGATGCGCGATGGCCGCCCCTATGCCCGGGAAGGTGTCCGGGTGCGGATCGAATTCAAACTGAGCACGGAGTAGGACCCTGCAGCGGGCGGACCGGTGAACCGGCCCGCAACTACGCCCCCTTCAGTTCTGCAAACAGACGTTCGATATCCGCCCGGCGTGCGAGTTCAGAACCGGGAGTGATGACGGCGGCTGCACCGGCTGCGGAGCCGTAACGGGTGGCGGTGTGCACGTCATGACCGTCACACAGGGCCTTGGTCATGGCCGCCACGAAACTGTCCCCGGCCCCAACGGTGCTCACCGGGCGGACTTTCGCGGAAGGAAGCCGCTCGACCCCTTCGGGCGTGGCCACCAGGGCACCCCGGGCGCCCAGGGTCACCACAATAACGTCCGCTCCGGTACTCCCGAGAAGCTCCAGAGCCAGCTTTTCTTCATTCTCTTCCGAGGCAAGGGAATCCGGCGCAACCTCCTTCATCTCCTCCTCATCGAGCTTGAGCACCGAGACCGGCGCCTGGGCAGCAGCCTTGAGGGCGGGACCGGACGTATCCAGAACGATTTCCCCGCCCGCGGCACGCACCCGTTTGGTCAGATCGGCATAGAAGGATGCCGGAACCCCAGGCGGCAGACTGCCGCTGGCCACAACATAGCGCACCTTGGGCACAAGAGCTTCGATCCGTTCCAGGGCACCGGCGCATTCCTGCTCGCTGAGCTGGGGTCCCGGCATGATGAACCGGTACTGGGTTTCACCGGCCTGATCATAGATCATGATGCTTTCCCGGCTCAGCTCCCCGATCTCGAAAACCTCCGGACGCAGATCAGCGGCCTCGAGCAGGGTGCGCAGCTTCTGGCCCGTATGCCCGCCCAAGACGGCAAAACACAGGGTCTCCCCACCCATCTCCCGGACCACGCGGGAGACGTTGATGCCCCCGCCGCCGGGTTCATAGGTGGGATCCTTGCAGCGCAGCTTTTCCCGGGGGGCCATGTGGGAGACCTGGGCGGTCACGTCCAGGGCCGGGTTCATGGTGACGGTCAGAATCGGTGCCATCCTATTTCCCTCAACGCACCAGGCTTTGGCCGGTCTTGGCACTGACGGAAAGGTCCATGTTCCAGGCCGGTTCGTGTTCCTGGCCGCGCACATAGACCCGCAAGGGCGCCTCGGGCATGGCCCGGTTCACCCTGAGTTTCACTTCATCCTGATCCACGGTGATCGCCACATGGCTGCCCCGATAGCGCACGGTGAAAGACAGACGCTCAATGTCCGGAGGCAGAACAGGGTCAATGCTCAGGGCACCATCCAAGGCGCTCAACCCGCCGTAACACCGGTGCAGAAGATCCACGGATCCCGCCATGGCGCCCAGATGAATACCCTCCCGGGTGGTTCCGCCCTGAATATCCGTCACATCACTGAGCAATGTTTCCTTGAACAGGTCCCAGCCCCTGGATCGGGCGCCGTCCCCGTCTCCCAGACGCGCCAGCACCCAGGCATGCACGAGACGGCTCAGCGTAGAGCCATGGGAGGTCCGGGGCAGGTAATAGGCCACCGTGCGCTCCGCCAGGTCTTCGTCCCACTCAATAGACAGACGCTCGAACAGGGGTTTCAGCTCTTCTTCTTTGAACAGATAATAGAGCATCAAGGTATCGGCCTGCTTGGAGACCTTGTAGCGGTTCGGCGTGTCCCCCTCGGCCTCGAGCAGCCGGTCCAGCCGGTGGATGTCGCCGTATTTCTCCGCATACCCTTCCCAGTCGAAGTCCTTGAGGTCGCCGTAGCCCTCGAACTGGGAGAGCACCTCCCCCACCTCCGGGTCCGTATGGAAGGGCACAAACATTTTGCGGCTGATCTCATCCCAGCGGCCGATTTCCTCCTGGGTGAGGGCAAGCCGGCTCATAAGGCTGTCCCGGTCCGGCCCGTCCAGAACCTCCAGGAAATCCGTTGCCTTGGAGAGGATCCAGGCCGCAAGAATGTTCGTGTAGGCATTGTTGTCCACGCCGGGGGCGTCCTGGTCCGGGTAGCCGTCATGGAATTCATCCGGACCCATGACGCCCAGAATCTCGTAGCGCCCACGGCTCGCATTCCAGGTCGCAAGGGACGCCCAGAACCGGGCGATTTCCAAGAGAAGATCCGCACCGGGACCGCCCATGAACTCCCGGTCGCCGGTTACATGGAAATAGGTCCAAACATTATAGGCGATCGCCGCGTTCACATGGCGCTGGATCCGGCTGTTGTCGGCCACCCAGTGGCCGGATTGGGGATTGAGATGGATCTGCTGGCTTTCCTCGCTCCCGTCGCTGCCGGACTGCCAGGGAAACATCGCGCCCCGGTAGCCCGCCTCCCGGGCCGCGGACCGGGCCGCATCCAGACGCCGGTGCCGGTACATCAGCGCCGCCCGGGCGATGTCCGGTGCGCGGTGGGTGAGGATCGGCAAAATATAGATCTCGTCCCAGAAAATGTGACCCCGGTAGGCTTCCCCATGGAGACCCCGGGCGGGAGCGCCCCCATCCAGGTCCGTCATGTTCGGTGAGCAGGTCTGAAGCAAATGGAACAGGTGCAGGCGGATAATACCGTTCGCATCAAGACCATCCCCGCCGGACCCGACAAAATCCTGCGCGCCATTCGGCGAGAGCTTCAATTCCGTGTTGAAGTCCGTCCACAGACGGCTCCAAGCATTCCGGTGTTCCTGCTCCAGGCTTGCGAACCGGTCCGCATGGAGCACTGCCTCGAAAGCGGACAGTCCCGGTTCCGAAATCGCCCAGTCCTTGGAGGTGTAGAGCGCAACGATCTTTTCCGCGCTCACGGGCCGACCTTCTTCCAGACGCACCTGAAAGTCCTGGCCCACATAGCCGGGATCGATCATGGAGGTCCGGGCGACCTTGATCTCTCTGTCCCCGTCATAAAGGCGGATCCGGGCACCATGGACCATTTCCACCCGGGACTGGGTGAGCCGGGTGCGCAGGATCAGAATGTCCTCCCCCTCGATCCCCTCATCCATGGGTTCCACATGATTGGAGTTCAGGTCCCGGTAGCGGGGCACACCCCGGTTGATCACCGTGCCGTCCACGGCGGCGCGCATATCCAGCCCGCCGGACCAGTTTTCCGCCGTGACCGTGAGGGATTGGGCGGCCAGATGGGGTTTGGCCATGTGCACCAGACGCCGCTCCGTCACCCGGGTGATACGGTCGTCCTTGTCCCTCACCCGCACAGTCCGGATCATCACACCGGCGCGCAGATCGATCTTGTGGCTGAAGGACAGGATTTCGGCCCGGTCCAGGTCCAACCACTCGCCTCCTTCCGGGCGGATGGTGAACACGGCCCAGTTGGGGGTGTTGACCAGATCCTCGTTCTCGATGTCCTGGCCGGACACCTCAGTGACCAGACGGTTGAAGCCGCCCGCAAGATACGTACCCGGATAGTGAACATCGCTGGCCTGGGCCTCGGAGAAGGCGCCCCGTGTGGCAAACCGCCCGTTTCCGACGGTCAGCAGGGTTTCCCGCAGCCCCTGGTTCTCCGGATCATAATCATCATAGCCGAACACCCAGGCTGGATCTTCCGTGCCGTCAGCCACCGGCGCTGATGCATGCGCCGTCCCGCCGGTCCCGCTGGTCCCGCTGGTCCCGGCTTGGGCATTGTCCGCCTCGGGAGCGCTCACGTCGCTGGCCTTATCCGGAATGCCGGCGTCCGTCATGGCGGAGCCGTCGGCGCCGGAGGCGCTGCCGCTGTCTCTGGGATCCAGCCGTGAGGTGAGTTCTTCCAGAAACTGCCGGACCTCATCGGTGCTGCGCAGGCGGAACATGGCGGATGTGGGGGCCGGACGGTCGCTCACCAGAATGCCGATGCCCCGACCTTTCAGGGAGGCAAACGCGTCCTCATCGGTCACGTCGTCTCCGAGATAGAAAGGCATCACGCCGCTGGAGCCGCCCGGGGTATCCCCGCCCAGACCCACCTCGTCGAGAAGATAGGTGACGGCCTTGCCCTTGTGCCAGTCGATCCGGGGGCGGAGTTCAAAGACCATCTTGCCGCCGCTTTTGCGCAGCACATCCTTGTGCTGTTCCACCACCCGGTCCACCGCAGCCTCGATCCTGGGGAAATCATCCTCCGCAACCAGACGGAAATGGACCGCGACGGCGAAGGTTTTGTCCTCCACCAGAATGCCCTTGATGCTTCCCAGCTCTTCCTGGAGGGTCTTGGCGGAGGCGGCAATCACCGGCATCACCGCAGCGCCGTCCTCCTGGGTGAAGGCGAGCCCGCCGGGGCCCTCGATGGTAAAGCCGTGGCTGCCCGCGTAGATCACGTTGTCGAGGCCGACGAAACCCTTCACCTCTTCCTTCATGCGCCCGCTGATGAACGCGACGGTCGTCGCCTCGGCCAGCACCTCGATGGCCTCCTTGGTGGCGCCCGGAATGACCGCATCCTCGGGCCGGTCCACAATCGGAGAGACGGTGCCGTCATAGTCGAGGAACACCACGGCCCGCCGGCCTTTCAGCCGGTTTTCGATGGCGTTCATGCAATCAAGGGCCAGGGGCGGTCCGCCGGCCGGGAGCAGTTCCGCCAGATCACTCACCACCAGATGGGCGCCCGCTTGCCTCAGGGACAAGGTGGCGCCGCTTCGATTGACCCCGACCACCATGGCAAATCCGCCCCGGCAGCCTGCTTGCACACCAGCCACCGCGTCCTCGATCACGGCGGTCCGGGCGGGTTTCACCCCCAGACGGTCGGCGGCTGTGAGAAAGATTGCCGGGTCGGGCTTGCCCTTGAGGCCTTCCCGCTCGGCCACATTGCCGTCGATGACCACATCGAATATGTCGTCGATCCCGGCGGCTGCCAGAATGGCGGGTGTGTTCTTGCTTGAGGAAATGAGACCCAGCTTGAGCCCGTCCCGGCGCACACTTTCGACGAATTCCAGGGATCCGGGAAAGACGTCCACCCCTTTTTCGTCCAGCAGCTGGTGGAAGTAGTCATCCTTGCGCCGGGCCAGACCTTGGAGGGTCCAGGCCGTGGCCTCATCGCTCTGGGTTCCGGCGTCAATGGCGATCTGCCGGGCATCCAGAAAGGATGTCAGCCCGTCCATACGGGGTTTGCCGTCGACAAAACGCCGGTAGTCCGCGTCTTCGTCGAAAGGTTCGAAGGACCCGTTCGTGTCCCCGTCCCGGGCCGGTTCACCCCGGCCCCGCGCGTCCCAGGCGAGAATTTCATCGAAGAGCCGTTTCCAGGCCCAGGCATGAATATCCGCCGTCCGGGTCATCACCCCGTCGAGATCGAACAGGACCGCATCGAAGGCCTCCACCGGAAAGGCCCCAACACCGCCCTCCTTCCGGGCCGCGCCGGTCTGGGGGTCCGCGCCGCCCGGGGACGGTGGCTGGATCACACCCTGCACCCCGGTCTCATCCCTTCCGGGCAGGTCCGCCATGGCACACTCCTTCTGCCGCGCCTCTCAGACACGCTCAGCACATGATGGCGCCGGCCCCCGGCTTTCGGGCATCAGGCTTGGAACCCCGGCATTGGGGCTTGGGCCTCACCCAATCCCGGGCGCCGGGACAGGCGCCAAATCCAGCAACAGGGGGCACTCACGCCCCGGGCCAACTATCACTAATGACTGGAATTTCCCCCATGCCGGTCACCATATCATGACCGTTCGCCCATAAAGATGGGTCTGTCTCTTGATCACCCCGCCTCGGCACCGGGCTTGGCCCACCACCTCACTCATTCGTTTTCTACCCGTTAACACCCGTTACCGCAGCATTTTTCGACCGATTCCGACAAAGGCATGGCGCAGACCTAGCCAAAGGGTGAAGGCATTCCGGCACCAGTTGCATTGCGCCCCTATTTTGAAGGAGCCGGTACAATCGGCAGGGTTGGAAGGTCGGGAATCAGGCAAGGCCCATTCGGCGTGAGAGAGGCACCAGGTGGGGTGCCCTGGCCGGTGACCGCATGTGCTGCGGTTTGATGAGGGTTGATCACCCGTACCCGCCGACCGCGGATCGCGGCCCCTGCCCGCCTTCGCCTGAAAGGCTTGGGTCACGCGCGGGATCCGGTGCCCGGACATCTAACGGCGACGGGATCGGAATTGCCTGCCGGAAAAAGGCCGGTCAGTGTCTTATATAATTCGCATAAAGATAAAATATATCCAAATTGCACGCGCAGACGGGAGAGCGCCCCGGGGACCAGCCCCGGGACGCCCCTATCCAGTGCCAACCCCGATCAGATCAGGTTCCAGGCCTCGGCTTCATCCAGAACCGGCTGGAGATCCGGTGACGCCATCACCGTGCCGAACGCCGCCCGGTCATCGAGCAGCACAACATTCTCGATGCCCTGGGTGGTCAGACCCAACGCCTCGAAATGGGTGACACGACCAAGCCCCTGTTCCAGTTCCGCCTCCACGGCTGCGCGGGAACTTTCGGACACGACGAGATACAAGGTGTCGTCTCCACCGCCTCCGATAAACACGTCCTGGTCCGTACCATTGGTGCCGCCGATCAATTCAGCCTCGGTATAGAAGAACACGTCATCCCCGTGGCCACCATTGGCATAGTCCGACCCCAGACCGTCGATGAGAGCATCATCCCCGTGGCCGCCGAAAAGCCGGTCGTCTCCGCCATTGCCCGCGACCACATCCGCGCCCCGGCCGCCATGGACCCGGTCCTGGCCATCGCCACCGGCCAGAATGTCAGAGCCGGCTCCGCCGCCAAGACGGTCCTCGCCCGCACCACCGAAGACGGCATCATCGCCATTCTGACCACGGATGGTATCATTCCCGCCCTGGGCGAAGATCAGGTCGTCATCAAAGGATCCGTGACTGTCGTTCTCCTCATCCCCCAGAAACTCGATGCTATCCCCGGACAGGGTCGAGGCCTGGAAGGCACCCAGAACACCATGGGCAGCGGTCGTGGGATGGATTGTGTCCCAGAACACGTGCTGATCCGCGTCGAGGGCGGCAATCTCCGGGTTCACGTCATATCCCGGCGCGGGGGGCAACGGCCCATCCCCGTCCGGATCGATCAGTTGGGGCCCATCAAGACGCGCATCCAAAGTATTCAAGAAGCCGTAGTTGGAGCCATTGGCCGTCATTTCCAGGAACATCGCTTCCAAGTCGACCACCACGACCTCGATACCTTGCTGCTCAAGCCCCGCGACACTGGCCATGAGAGCGTCATTATACTGACCGACCACGCCGTTGAGCAGATCCTGTTCCGGTGTCGGATTCTCACGGGATACCAGAGGGAGCGTGCCGAGGATGATCGTACCCACCCCTGCCGTGGCAAGATCGGCGGCGGCCTGCATGGTGGCGGCCAGAACCTGAGCCGAGAGTTGGGAAGCGGCGGCCTGAATGGCGGCCGGATTGGGGTTGGCAGGGTCGATCAGGTTGGGCAGTTGCCGGAAATCGTTCAGACCGATGGTGATGGATGCCGCCGAACCGGAGAGATCGCCCAACTGCGCTGCATCCTCCAGGAACCGGTCAACCTGGGCGCCCAGATTGATGTCATAGCTGGTGAATTCCGGATTGGGGTCGGGTCTCGCCAGGGGGCTTGAGGCGAGGATCGCGCCCAAGTCCTGCTCGCCCACGGCCCTGGCGCCCCCCACGGCATAATTCAGGCTGCCATCGGCCTCGATACCCATAAGCTCCGGGGCATAATCCGCATAGACCGGACCGTTGGAAACCTGACCGTCATAGCCGAAAGCATCGGAGGGAAGCGGCTGGACCAGCAATTCGCCGGTCAGATTGTAGATTTCCCCACTGTCCGTGAAGCTGTCGCCAAAATAGATGATGGAGTCGTAGACCGCGCCGGTATCCTCCGCGAGGGGCGCGACATCCACCTGGGTCGCCTCGTTGAAATCACCATTCGGATCGGTGACCTGCTGGGCCGCGAACGAGACCGTCAGCGGCGTTCCTTCCACCGGAATGTAGAGAAGCTGATTATTGTCGTTGTCGCCCAGATCGCTCATGGCGACAGGGTTCACATCAACGATTTCCCCGGTTTCCAGCTCCACTGAAACCGTAAAGTTCGCAAGATCGGTTTCATCCAATGGCGTGCCGTCCGGCTGGGTGACACCGCCGTCCCAAGTGGTGCGGATCACCGTGCCGCCCTCTTCGGGGATGGTGCCGACATCTGCCGCGCCGAAATCCTCCTCCGGCACAACTTCGGCGAAGACGAGGCTCGGGCCGGCCTCGAGAGGTATCACCGCAATGGCCGCGCCGTTATAGTTGACCGTACCGTCTTCGGAGAGAACATCCCCCACGATCTCCACGGTGACGGGCTGGTCATCGGCCGACCCGAAATCGCCCACCAGAAGGATCGTGCGCATCTCACCGTCGTCATTGGCGGGAAAGGGCGTGACGATCTGGACGGTGCCCACCTCGCCTGACGCGGTTGTGACCAGGAAATCCTCCGCATCGAGACTGGCCACATCCACTTCCGTCTCAAAGACCACGGGAAGACCGTCCTGGCCCATGGGACCGATCCCATCATCCAGTCCGAAAAAGGCCGAGATCAGGTCCCCGTCGGCTGTGGCCTGCGCCGGGTCATTCTGTTCGCCGGTATGGTGTCCGAAATCAAAATGGCCGGAGTTGTTGTGGCCGGGATCATCGTGGAGTGGCTCATGGTGGGCAGGAGTGTGGTCGTTGAGCCTGTGGTGGGTTTTGAAGAGTGTGCCAAAACGCATGGGGGCCTCCCTTGTTGGCAGTGAACTATGGGAAGGCCGTTATCCCGCCTGGACGTCACACCCCGATCCCGTGCACGAAACAGATGGTCTCCAAACGTCACCGGTGCGTAACAGCGTGTAACAAGGGCCACATTTGCTTGCATGAGGACAGGATCCCGGCGCAAACTCAGGGCATGACAGGGCAGAACATCCTTCTCGTGGACGACGATTCTTCAATCCGGGAGCTTCTGAGCGCCTTCTTGGCTCAGGAGGGGTTTACTCTGCACACGGCAGCGAACGCGGAAGACATGGACGCCCTCCTCGCGCGTCAGCACGTCGATCTGATTGTTCTGGACTTGATGCTGCCGGGGGAGGACGGTGTTTCCATCTGTCGGCGCCTCTCCGGCGACGGTGCGCCGCCCATCATCATGCTGACCGCCAAGAGCGACGAGATCGACCGGATCCTTGGCCTTGAAATGGGTGCGGACGACTATGTGGTCAAACCCTTCGCGCCCCGGGAGCTTCTGGCCCGCATCCGCGCCGTGTTGCGCCGTGCCGGGACGAAAGGCGCGCCCACCGGGACCCGGCGTCTCACCTTCGACCGGTTCGTCATCGACATCGACGCCCGACAGCTTTTCGACGCGGAGGGGAAGATCGTGACCTTGACCAGCGGGGAGTTCGATCTCCTTACCTGTTTCGTGCGCCGACCGCGCCGGGTTCTCTCCCGGGATCAGATCCTTGATGCCTTGCGCGGCCGGGAAGCAGAGCCCTTCGACCGGTCGGTGGACATGCTTGTTTCGCGGTTGAGGCGCAAGCTGGCCGCGGCATGGTCCGGACCGGATCTCATCAGTACCGTGCGCAATAACGGCTATCTGCTCACCTGCGCCGTGGCCCCGGTGCCATGATGGGCCGGGCGCCCTTCGGCTGGCGGATTGCGACGATCCTGGTGACCGGGTTCCTCGCGGTGGCGTCCATCGCATTCGCCCTTTACTTCATGGTCAGGGGAGCCGAGCGCATCGCCGGTGTGCCCCAGCCTGCCCAATTGGCGGCCATGGCCCGCCTGCTCGAACGCACGCCTGCGGATGAACGGGATAGGATTTATCAGGCCTTCCAGTCCGCCCAGCTCACTCTGCGGGTAGAGCAAGGGGTGCCAGTTGAAACCGGCGGGAAACCCTACTGGTCAGCGGATGACCCCGTCCTCGAGCACTACCGGGCGGCCCTTGGGGAGCGCGCCTTCGCCGCCCATGCCGCGCCGCGCAAACTCTTCCGAGACAGTTTCTACAGCCTGCTGAACGCCGCGGAGTTTCGCATCGGCCTGGAGGGTGGCGGCGTGCTGATCGTCACCAGTGAAAGTGCTGCCTGGATCAATGATTTCGGCATGCCGGTCGGTTTTACCCTCGCCATTCTGGGGATCGTGATTGCCCTGGGCGCGCTGATCCTGCTCAACCGTGAATTCCGTCCCGTCCTGAGGCTGGCGAAGGCCGTCGAGGCCCTGGACCCCTCGGACCCGGAGGCCCGGCTGCCGGCCATCAACGCGGGCACCGGAGAAGTGCGCACACTGATCGGCGCCTTCGACCGCCAGCAGACCCGGGTCGCCGCACTGCTGCGGGCGCGGGCATCCATGGTCGGCGGGATCCAGCACGATGTCCGCACCTTTGCCACCCGTCTGCGCCTGCGCATCGAGAAACTCCCTGATCCGAAGGACCGGGATCAGGCCGAGACGGATATTGCGGATCTGGTCACCCTCATGGACAGCGCCCTGCTGGCCACCCGAAACGAGGCCGGGCAGCTTGATCTGGAACTGATTGACCTGCCGGATCTTCTCGAGGCGGAGATCCGGGACCGTCAGGCCGAAGGCGCCAAGGCGGATCTCACCGTGTACCCCGCCGCCCAGAGTGTCCAGATCCTGGGCGACCGGTTGGCGTTGCGCCGGATCGTCTCGAACCTGGTGGAAAACGCCCTGCGCTACGGCAGTCTGGTCCATCTGTCACTGAACACGGATCATCAGGACATGGTGCTCATGGTCGATGATGATGGCCCGGGCATCCCTAAGTCCAGGCGCGCTGCCCTGCTCGAACCCTTTGCCCGTCTGGAGCCGTCCCGGTCGCGGGAGACCGGCGGCGCCGGGCTCGGCCTCGCGATCGTCAGGACCCTGGTGGAATGCCATGAGGGGACCTTGGCCATTTCCGATAGCGCAACAGGCGGGGCTCGTCTCATTGTGCGCATGCCCATTTTCCGTGGACATGCAAAGGGTTGACGGATCTGAGAAGACCGTTTCTAGGGTAGCGTAGGCAGATCGACACGGCCACCATAGATCACCTGGGTTGCGGTGTCCGCCCCGGTCTGTTCCGCCCACGGTCCGGCCCGATTGGTATGGGCATGGAACTTGGGAAAGTCCGAGGACGAAATATCCAGGCGCAGTCTTGATCCCGGCTGCATCCGCCACGCAATCGGCCAGAAATCCAGGGTGACGGAAACACGCTCTCCGGGGGTGTACGAGACCGGAGCTTCCGCGTCGTTGCGGTAGGCCAGGGACGTGATGCTGTCGCGGATGTTGAAGCTGCGGCCGTCCGCGAACACCTCAATCAGCTTTGCCGTGAACGCCGTGTCCGGCGCCGATGAGGAGACCGCCAAGGTCACACTGATCCGTCCAGAGATCAACAAACTGTCCGTCAGGGGAGTGCTCTGGAAGGTCAGCACGTCATCGCGTTCACACAACCCCGCCTGGTCCACATTGGCGCGAGGGGCGCCGCCAAATCCCGGAATGCCCTGCGCCAGCATCCCCGCACCGCCCCGGGTGGGCACCGGATTGTCCGGGTCGTAGGTAAAGGCCGCCTCACCAGGACCCGGCACCGCCCCCAGGGTACCACCGTCACAGGTGTTGGCGGCGTCCAGGTTGGACAAGGAGAAGGTTCGCGTGCCGACGGCTGCGGGCCAATCGTCATGCTGCTGCCAATCGCCGTCCCCGATCACATAGAGGCTGAGGCCCGTGGGCATATCGAGGGGCTTGCCCTTCAAGTGGTGCTCCAGCCAGGGCAGCATTTCCAGCCACTGGAACCGTCCGCCCCCGGCATTGGGCATGTCCAGATCGCCAACGTCCCCTGAGTGTGTCCACGGACCAATGATGTAACGGCTCTCAGACCGGGTCGCCAGCCGTTGCCAATCCTCGAACTGGGGGCCGAAAAAGACATCGTACCAGCCGCCGATCATCAAGACGGGCACCGTCATGGTCTGGGGCGTGTTGCGCAATTTGACCCTGTCTGCCCGTTGCCAATAGGGGTCTCCCGGCGACGTTGCGGTGAGCATGCCCTGGTACCAGGGCATGGGCTCACCGAAAATCTCCGTATCCACCTCACTATGGGGGCGGTGGCGGATGGCCTTCTGGTAATCCTCACCCGGATCGCCGCCGGTGTTGTCCGGATCACGCATCAGACTGGCCCAGGCGGTGTAGGTCTCGTGGCGGAACAAGCCATCCTGGTACATCACACCGCGATTGTCCGTGGTGTACATGGACGGCACGATGGCTTTCAGGGCAGGCGACGCGCCATCCGCCAGAGCTGCGAACTGCACCGAAGCAAGATAGGAGGCCCCGACCATGGCGATGTTGCCGTCCTGGAAGTCCTGCCGGGTCAGCCATGCAAGCGCATCGCGCCCATCGGCGATTTCTGGGTTGGCGCCGGGATCCCAGTCGCCCTCGGACCCTCCCTGGCCCCGCGTGTCCTGATACACACAAGCATAGCCGTACCGGACAAACCGGCCACAGACGAGATCCCGCATCAGCCAGCCAATCTGGGCATAGGGGCTGCGCATCAGCACGGTGGGGAACGGTCCGTCACCGGACGGCAGGTGCACCGTTGTGTACAGGGCCACGCCATCAGCCATGGGAACCATACGCTCCAGGCGTTCCCCCGCGCCATGGGAAAAGGCCGGCAGACCGCTCCATAACCGGGTCAATTCATGACGCGCCAGATAGCCGCCGATGAGCACGGCAATCAACACGGCGATCCCATAAACGAGGGTCTTCAACCACTTCATGGTCATCCACTCCCTGCCTACCCGGTGTCCCACATCCCGCGTACCCGGATTTATTGTCCCCAGCCCATCCAATTGACCCCATGATCGCCTAGCCAGAACGGTCTGGTCGAACGGTGGATCGGATCTACCCGCTGCCCACGTCTCAATCTCATAATCATCTTCGACGCGCCCGGTGTTTCCCCCATTATGAAAGCGCATGCTGACTATTACAATTAGGCCCCCACCCACCTCACTCTGAAAATGGATGCGCCCAACTCAAGGATCGGCACCGGTTCAATATCGATCCAAGCCCGACCTCATCTCGGTGGTTTACACCTCCATGACGTCCAGATATGATTATAGAGAGGCGGGGCCCGAGTACCCATGTTCAGGTCCGCTTACTCTCTCAACAATACTTTCAAAACGCTATTTTCGACAGCCGTGATTACATTCAGAATGTTACATAGATATCATTGTTATTTGTCTTAGTTTTTGCAGCTTTATATTTTCTAAGAGTAGCATTGACGGCAGCCTGTACATTTTACGTAGACGAGAAGCGAGCTTTTTTGATTCTGTACTACAAAATGTGGTCCAGCAGGAGAGAATACCATGGTCCAACCTGCCTTTAGAAGAATTCTGAATGCATGCAAAGCTGTTTTGGTCACGTCAGTATTCTGTCTGAACTTTTCTACAGCAAATGCAATGAGCAATGGTGCTGCCTCACCGAATACTCCGGAGAATAACTCCGTCGTCCAAATACGAAACATTTATTACGGGCATCGTCCAGCGGGAGGCTGCACAGGCACTCTTATATCGCCTGATGTCGTCATCACCGCTGGCCATTGCGTAATGGGTATTGATGCTCCACCGGACAACAATGGTGTGATTATGGAGCACCCCATCTCGCTTTACGACGGAAATTGGCATCCAATCCCGCGTGGCGGTACGATTGAAGTGCGTTTCGGCCCTAATGGCATGGACCCTGTCGAGGAGATCACAGCGCGACAGTTCAGATCACCGGCTATGACCGAGACTTTGGGACATGCGGATATCGCGATGATCCGTCTGGATCAGCCCGTGCCCGCCTCAATTGCGGTGCCACGTCCCATCAACACCAGCCTTGAAGATACGCCGCCGGGCCCGTTGCAGATCGTGGGTTTCGGGCCCGAATGCAGGACCAATCAACCACGGTTGCGCAATTCCGGGATGTCGAGTGGGCAGCGCACAACGGCGCCGAATTACTATCGCGGACGGTTCGCCGGCACGACATGGGCATGTCAAGGAGACTCTGGCGCGCCGGCCTTTCGGGGACGTGTGCTCCTTGGCGTATTGCAGCAAGCCGACATAGTGCGGACGACTTCGCCGTCTCGAACATTCGGTATTGTCAAAACGTTCGGTCGCGGAGGGCTGTTTCCACGGGACAATAACATCCTCCCAGACCTTGCGGCATGGATCCAGAATACATTTTGGTGTGTCCATCGTGGGGCAATTATGCACACCGGGGATTTCGATGGTGACGGTCGTATTGATCTCCTTTGTCATACGTCACCATCGGGAATTGTTGACATTGACTTGGCATCTAATGGCTTTGGTCGGACCGATTGGCAGAGTTCGCGCGCTTTCTGCACACACGATGGCGCCCAATTCAAAGTTGCAGATATCAATGGCGATGGCCGCACCGATCGGGTCTGTGCAACGATGACCAATGGTGTCATTACAGTAAACTACGCAGAAGGGACTGGCATCTTTGCAAATCGCATTTGGCAAAGTGAACCCGGATGGTGCTATCACTCCGGTGCGAAAGTTTTCCTTGGTGATTTGAATGGCGATCGCCGTGCTGATCGCGTTTGCCATACCGATGGAAACGGAGTCGTCGCCATCAACTATGCTACCTCAAATGGTCGGTATGCCAATCAAACAAATTGGCAGAGTACGAACGGGTTCTGCTTTCACAGGGGGGCAGTATTTGGCTTAGGCGACATCAATAACGACCGTGCCGCCGACCTTATATGCAACACTCCGGCCACGAGGTCCGTTCGCGCTAGCTATACGCGGGGCGGCGTCCCAAGCATGCGCGAGGACTATGCCACCGATCCATCCACGCGGCGCCCAGTAATGCCACTTTAATGAAGCAATCCAATTAAGACCGGGCGTAGTCGGCTTTGCGCCCGGTGCCACAGTGGCGGTTGTCCGATTTTCCGTTGTCTGATTTTCCTATGGGCGATGACCAGCCCCCACTGAGTGACCCACTGCGTAGGGTCGTGGCCGGTGCGGTTCAGCTTGATGTTATTGGCGCGACAAAGGCTCTGCACCGATGCATCCTTAGCCTGCACATGGTGAAGGCTGGAACAGATGTTCGCTGGCATCGCCAGTGCTTTCGGGCTTTGACGCTAGAAATCCGGGACTGAGCTGATCGAGCCCCGCGTTGCGTTGAGCATTTCGTGGGCGAGGGACCACCTCCCAAAACCTCCCGCTTCCGAAACCGCGCGGGACAATCAATGGCCCACAAGCAGACCGCCGATAAAAAATGCGGGGATCAAACAGCGTCTGCCTTCCCGATACCCTCTTGAAATCAGTGGTGACCCCGGAAGGGCTCGAACCCTCAACCTGCGGATTAGAAGTCCGCTGCTCTATCCAGTTGAGCTACGGGGCCATGTGGGGGGCACGCTACAGGCGGGGCGGGCCGGGAGGCAAGAGGGGTTTGGGCTGTGCCCCCCCCCGCCCTTGCGCACCATGGGCCGCTATAGATCGGGAGGTGCGCGCCAGACGCAACGGGTGTCAGTGGGTCCAGGGTTCGACCCGGTCGTAGGCGAAATTATCCGCGTAGGCCTTGGGCCGAGGGGTGCTGTCGTGGTCCGGGAGGACCTGATGGGGGATCTTGTTGCGCTGGGCGTAGGCCACCGCTTCTTCGCAGGTATCGAAATAAAGGCGCACCTGACGGGAGGTGTTGCCGGAACTGGTCCAGCCCATGAGCGGGTCCAGGGTCGGCGATTCCTCGGCTTCGAATTCCAGAACCCAGCGCTTGGTGTTGCGTCGGCCGGACTGCATGGCGGTCTTGGCCGGGCGGTAGATGCGGGCCAGCATGGGGGCCTCCGTCCGTTGATCGAATCCTGACTGTCAGCCCCTTGCATACGGGACGGACTTTACGAAGTCATCCCTCAAGACCGGGTTGCTGGCCTGCAAGAACAGCTTTCCCGCCTGCACAACGGGCTTGGTGGCCGTCGCGCGCCCTGGATGGGTCCCTGCTCCCGGCTATGGCACAGGCGCCGCCCGACGCCCTTCGGTATAGCCTCTTCTGCCCAGGGGCGCGATGGCGCAATCCGCCGCCGGATCATGCTATGGCAGGCGATCAGAGCAAACGGCGCCGGCTCCATGGCAACCACCCGATGGCAACCAACCGGTGGCAACCACCAGATGGAAACCGCGCCGGCACCACAAACAGGTTGGGGCGCCATGACTTTTTCAGCCGCCTGCGATACGCCACAGCCATGACACCGCTTCAAATCCAGACCGCCAAGGCCATCCTGCGCCTGTTCGAGACCGGCACGCCCCTGCCCCAGTACGCCGCCATCACCGCCGATCCCGGGGAACATGGGGGCCTCATCTACGGGGCGAGCGATGCCACCCTCAGGGACGGCTCCCTGGGGCGCATCGTCAAGGCCTATGAGAGCCACGACAGGGCCCGCCACGGCAAACCCTTTCAGCTTTTCCGCACGACACTGCGCGACCGCAATCCGGCCCTCACCACGGACCGGTATTTCCAGAACCTCCTGCGGGCCGCCGCCGACGATCCGGCCATGGCTGAAATCCAGGAGGACGCCTGGGAGGCCCAGGGCTGGACCCGGGCCATGGCCGAGGCGGAGCGCCGGGGCCTGACCACGGCCCTTGGCCGCGCGGTGGTGGCCGATTCCCTGCGCCACGGCTCCTGGGAAGGGGTGCGCCGACGCACGGTGAAGGCCCACGACACGATCCAGGACCTGGGGGAATCCCGATGGCTCGCCGCCTATGTAGAGGAGCGCCGCGCCTGGCTGCTCGCCCACCGGCGCAAGATCATGGGCAAGGATGCCTGGCGCATGGCGGTGTTCGCGGAACTGATCCGGCTGGGGAACTGGGACCTGCGCCTGCCCATCGTGATCCGGGGTGTGGAACTCTCCCCTGCTCTGTTCAAGCGGCCCGGCGCGGATGTCTATAGCGGACCCATGCCCGGCTCCCGGGTTCTGGAGCTCACAAGCCCCCTCATGCGGGGACAGGATGTGCGCATCGTCCAGCTTGCTCTCTCAGCCCTGTCCGTGGGCCGGGATGTGGTGGCGGATGGGATTTACGGGCCCCAGACCGTGGAGGCGGTGCGCCTGTTACAGGACACCATGAGCTATCCGGTCACGGGCACGGTGGGACCCACGGAACTGGACATGCTCGACTTCTGACCGGGGCCATAGCCCCGGACATCGCAAGGGATATGTCAGCGCAAGGGTCAGATCACCGGAAAGGGTGCCAGCAAGTACGGAGCAAGACTTTCAGGCCGGGTCATGCGGCGAGAGTTCGGTCCTCCGCCTCCCGAGCGGATCCGGCATCGAGGAACTGTCCGTGGAGGTCCGAACCGCTGTGGCGGACCACGACCACGGTCTGGTGTCCCGTGCGCGGCAGGCCTGGGTCTTCCGGCAGTTCCACCGTGAACTCTCCGGCGAGGGTCTCACCGTCAAGTCCGCCCGCCTCCAGTCTGATACCGCCTTCGGAAATGTTGACCACCTGGGCCTCAAGCCGCCGACCATCGGGCAGGGTTATGACACAGTCGAGGGCCACCGGCTCCCGTCTGGACCGACGCCGATCCGCGTCCTCCAGGGAGGTGCGCACAATCCGGACCATCTCGGAGCGCATCTTGCCGATCATCTCCATGAGGTGGTCCACGGTCACCTCCAGGTCCCTGGAAATCTGCTCCGATCGTTCAGCGTCGGCTGAGACGGAATTGTATTTGTCCGCCACTTCGGCGGCGGTTGCGCGGGTTGCATCGATATTGGCGGAAATCTGTCCCGTCGCGCGGTTTTGGGTATCGATCGCCGCCGATGCCTCCTCACTGAGGACGCGAACCTGGGCCAACTGACTTGAAATGCCCTTGACCGCCGCGACCGCCTCGTTGGTTCTGCTCTGGACACGGTTGATCTGTAGGGAGATTTCTTCCGTGGATTTTGCCGTCTGCACGGCCAGGGTCTTCACTTCGCCCGCGACAACCGCAAAACCCCGGCCCGCCTCCCCGGCCCGCGCCGCCTCGATTGTGGCATTAAGGGCGAGCAGGTTGGTCCGGGAGGCGATGTCATTGATCAGATTGGCCACTTCGCCGATGGTGGACACGGCGTCCGAGAGAGAGCCGATGATTTCTTCCGCCCCGGCGCCGGACGCGGCGGCCTGATCGGCGGCGTTCATGGACTGGTCCATTTTCCGGCCAATATCGGCGATGGCAGCGATCAGGTCACCGGTGGTTCCGGAGACCGCGGACAGGTTCTGCTGGGAGCGTTGCGTGGCAATCGCCACATCGGATGCATTGCTCATCACCCGCATGGATGCGCCGCACATGTCCGTGGTCAGGGATTTCAGGACGGAACTGGTTTTGGAGACTTCCTGCACCACCGTGTCATAGCGGGCTTCCACATCCTCGGCCATGGACTGGGCGGCCTGTTGAACGGCCGTCGCGGCGCGCTGATTGGTCTCCACATTTTCCGCCATGAGCCTTTCGGCTTCCTGCCTTGCCCTTGCGGATACATCACGGGACTGATCGGCTTCCTCCAGGGTGGCGATCATGCGTATGGTGATCCAAACCAACACACCAGCCTCCGAGGCCAGGATCACAGCATGAAGCCCCACTCTGAGCGTATCGGTACCGCCGGGGAAAACGGCCGCCGGCAGAAGGAAATTGACCAGGACGTGATGGGCGGCAACCGTCAGGGTCCCCGCGACGAGAACCCGCCAGTCGAGCATGGACACGAGTATGGCCAGGACCGCGAAGAAATACATATGCATGTCCACCTGCCACGGGTGACCCCGCAGCACGTAGACACACAGGGAGACCATCAGGATCAGACAGACCCCGGTGGTGATCCGGTTGCCCAGGTTTCCAGTCCCCTGCCACAACAGGACGGCAGCAGTCGCGGCCACTCCAGAGGCCAGAAGACCCGGCACCAGCGGATCGGCTCCCACCAGCCACGACAGGATGAGAATGAGGGGCAGATGGGCGATCGTGAACCGGTTCAGCACAAGGAATGCCTTGTGACGGATGCGGTCAATCTCCTGCATTTCCAACGCTCCTCAGTCCAGGAAAACGGGCCTCAAGCCCCGGCATGCACCCCTGCAGGCCTTCCGCATCGACGGCGAACCAGTAGCCTTCCCGCCAAATAGCCTCAAGGGACGGAACCGGATCGAACAGAGCCAGCATGGCCCCGCTGCGCCGATCACTGGACAGCACGCGTCCGCCAAGGCGTCCCACACGGATGACCGGATCCTCCTGCACATCCCCGGTTGACGGGGCGGCGATCAGGATGAGGGGCCGTCCGGCCCGGGGCATCAGGGTGTCAATGGCCAGCACGGTCAGAACCATCAGAACCAGGATTGCAGCGGGGATTGCCTGGCGCCAGGACGCACCCTGCCCGTCCACTCCGCCTGTGTGCCCTGCCTGCCGGACACGGACTGTTCCCTGCCACGGGGTCACCTTTTGCCCAGACCTCCACTTACCAAGACATCCAGTTACCGAGGCCTCCAATTGCCAAGACCTCAAGGCAGCCGATCCGTAAAAACCCAGGGTCAGTCCTACGATCCCAGGCTTAACAGCGGGTTCACCGGACCGAAGACGCCTTTTCGAATGCGGGCACGACACCAGTTCCGGTTCAGGACAGGGTCAGCCTGACGCCTTCCGGATGGCCGACCGCACGGGTTGTTGGAAAGGGCCGTCAGGCTTGCCAGAATTCCCGGCGCAGAATGCTCTTCATGACCTTGCCCGTGGGGTTGCGGGGCAGAATGTCCCGAAGCTCCAGCCGGGTGATCTGGTTGGGGCGGACAAATTGGCGGTTGGCCCAGGACAGGATCGCATCCGCCGTGACCGCCACACCGGCCCGAGGCACAACAAGGGCGAGAGGTTCCGCCCCCAGATCATCATTGGGCACCGCAATCACAGCCACCTCGGCCACCCCCGGATGACTGGCGATCACCCCTTCGATGCCGCTTGAGGAGATCGCCATGCCCCCGGAGACGATCAAATCACTGATCCGGTCCACCACCTGGAGATAGCCTTCATCATCGAACCGCCCCGCATCACCGGTGCGCAACCAGGCCCGCCCCTCCGGATCCAACCAGGGGTCATGCCCGTGTCTGTCTGTGTCCCCCCAATAGGCGGTCATCAGGGTGGGTCCCCGCACCACGATTTCGCCGATGACGCCGGGCCCCAGTTCCACCCCCGCCCCGTCGATGATCTTGACATCGGTGCCCCGGACCGGCTTGCCGACGGAGCCGCTTTTTCGATCCGTATCTTGAGGATAAAGCACGGTCTGGGCGCCCTCGGTCAGGGCATAGATCTCCACCGGCGGATTGGGGAATGCGTCGGTGATCCGATTGCGCAGGGCGCGGAACAAGGTGGCCTCGGCACAGATCAGGGTCTCAAGGCCTGCCACCCGATGGGGCATGAAATCCGGATCGTCCAGCACCAGCTGGGCATGGAACGGCGACAGCACCGCATGGTTGACCCCGCGGGCCTCCACAAGATCCAGCCATGCTCCGGGTTCGAACCGCTCAAGCACGACAGTGCTCGCCCCGAGGGACAGACTGCACAACAGGGACGACAGGCCAAGCTGGGTGTGAACGCCCCCCTGCCAGAGGGTCACGGACAGGGGCCGGTACTCCAGGGCCGGCGCCAGGTATCCGGCCCAGTCTGCCCGGGCCCGATGATTATGAACCACCCCCCGGGCGGCACCGGCCGTGCCAGCCGTGTACAGAATAGTGCACGGATCGGTGCCCTCCACGGCAATACCGGGAAAACCCGATCCCTGGGCGTTCTTCCACAGACCGTAAGCCAGCCAGCCGGCGGGCAGGACAATCTCCCTCTCACCGCCCGTGGTCCTTGTGCTGATGAAGGATGTAATCCCCAACCCTTCGAGCCGGTCCCGCATGGTCTCCAGCCGGGGGCACTGGTCCGCCGATGCAATCAGCACCCGGGGTTTGAGTGCCCCGATCCGCTCGAGAAGATCCTTCCCCGAGGCCTGGGGATCGAGAGGGGCCGCCACACCACCGGCCATCAGTATGCCGAACAGGCTTTCTGCCGCCGCCGTATCCGGGCTCATGACCAGGGCCACCCGGTCCCCGCGGGCGATGCCGCCGGCAAGCAGGCCATTGGCGACCCGGCACACCGCGTCGGTGAAACCGCGCCAGGTCACCACCGCCTGGCCATGATAGAAGGCGGGCTTATCCTTGAGCCATTTGCTGTGCAGGCAGAGTAGATCCGCGAGAAGAGGCGCCTGGGCGTTGAACCCGGTCATGGCATGTCCGTGAAAAGGGTGGTCGTCCGTGGCGAACGGGCCCATGAAATGACGCAGCCCGCGGCACTTCCGGCCGCGGGCGCTGATTGGTTTGGCAAGTTCCAGCCCCGAGGGGGCCGGATCACGGACCTCAGGCCGCGCCGCGCAGGGCTTTCAAGGCATGGTCGGAGAGATGCACTTCGCTCTGGGGGAAGGGAATGGAAATGCCGCCATCGTCGAAGGCTTCCTTGAAATCCCGGGTCAGATCGAACTTGAGGGGCCAGTAATCGCCGCTGTTGGCCCAGACCCGCACGATGATATCGACACTGCTCGCACCCAGCGCGCCCACCACGATCTGGGGCTCGGGATCCTTCAGGGTCCGCTCATCGGCATCGATCACCTTACGAACAATATCCATGGCCCGGCCGATGTCGTCGCCATAGGCAATCCCCAGGGTGAAATCCACCCGGCGCTGGCTGTGGTGGGAGTAGTTGACGATCGGCTCGCCCCAGACCTGGGCGTTGGGTAGAATGATCTGGACATTGTCCGGCGTCGCCAGTTCCGTAGTGAACAGAGTGAGCGCCTTGACCGTACCCGCATGGCTGCCGACCTCGACATACTGACCCACCCGGAACGGACGGAAAGCCAGAAGCAGAACCCCGGCGGCGACACTGGACAAGGTGCCCTGGAGAGCGAGACCGATGGCCAGGCCCGCGGCACCGAGAACAGCGATGAGGCTGGCGGTCTGCACGCCGAACTGGTTCAGCACCGCGATCACCACGAAAGCGATCACCAGATACCGCACCAGGCTTGCAACAAATCCCGCCAGGGTCTGATCGGAACGCCGGGACAGAACCTTGCGCACCGCATTGGAGACCTGGCCGGCCAGCCACCAGCCGATAATCAGTATCACGATGCCGCCCGCGACCCGCAGGCCGTAGGTCGTGAGCATGTCGACCACGCTCTGGATGGTTTCCGGAGAAAGTGCGTCCATCGAGATGTCCTCCTCGTATTGCGCTGGTGTTTGCCTTATGGGGAAATGGCTTATTGATGAACAGCCGCCCTTTACGACAGGCTCACGGACGGCTGCTATGAGTTCGGAAGCAGTATGAACCTTTTGGCTGGGATGTACACCAAAGTCAGCCCAGCCGGGCCCTGCGATCCACTTGTCTGACGGGCTCTTCACCAAGGAGAGCACCGGTCCCCGCTGTCCCCGTTGACCGTGCCCGCTCGTCCAAAACTGGAGTGAATGTCCATGACCCTAGTCATTCTGACCGCCCTTCTGGTTTACCTCGTGCAAATTTTCATTGGCCCCACGCTGTTTTTCGCCGGCGGCCCCCTCTCCGAGCGGATCGGCCTTGCCCTTGGCAGCCGGGACACGGAGTTACCTATGAGCGTCCATGCCCTGAGGGCCCGGCGCGCTGTGGCCAACATGCAGGAAAATCTGATCCTGTTTCTGCCACTGGCCCTGCTTGCCGTCATTTCCGGGCTCGGGGCCGACGGCTCGGCGGTTCTCTGGGGATGGGTGTTTGTGGCCGCCCGGGCGCTTTATGCCATCACCTATGTGCTGGGCCTCAATCCCTGGCGCACCCTGTTCTATATAGCAGGCCTCGTGTCGGTCCTAGCCCTGGGGCTGATCCTGCTTCAGTCCGCCTAAAGACAACCGAGGCGCTCAGATCCCAGCCCCTCCACGGGCGGCACCCTCAATGCGAGGGGTGCCGTCCGCTTGGGGATGAACAAATCAGGTTTGAGCCTACAGAGTTTCTAACCGCATGGTCCGTGATTGAATTGAAAGCGCGTGCCACGCCCGCGGAGGATGAGTGCCCCGGTTCGGAGGTCACCCATGAATGGCGGGACTATCGGCGACGGCGGAAAACCACAAGGAAAGATATTACGGCCGCAAGAAGCGGAATAGTGATCCAATTGAAATCAGCACCAAAACCAATGGCGTTCAAAAGGGAAACAGCCACCGCCAGAATCACGGCGATCAGCGCGGCTGACAATGCAGCGTCCCGAACATTCATCTTTTCCCTCCTATCCGCAACGGCCTCGGACGATCGTCGCTTGCTTCAAATAGAGCGGCGGGCGCAAAATCACGATCACCTCTAGACAGGGTGGCCGCCGCTCTGGTTTTTTCGCTCACGGCGCGAGGCGCCTCCGCGAG
>CAZLPU010000006.1:0-93777 GCA_964561475.1 uncultured Alphaproteobacteria bacterium | reverse complement strand
AGCGGCGGCCACCCTGTTTGAAGGTGATCGTGATTTTGCGCCCGCCGCTCTAGTGCCGTGGTTTTCTGCCGTCATCAAGCCGCCGGTGTCGATAGGATCACCAACACCGGCAAGGCCCCTTGCATCCACGCATAGTGTGCCCGCGCGGATCCGCGCAGGCAAGCACAGGACCGCTCGCCCGAGAGCAACCGGGGCCCCAAAAGCCATCAACCGGCCCAATCACCGTCAAGGGGCCAGCGTCAGGGGACCAGCGTCAATGACCAGGCATCAGCCGTCAGGGATCAATGGTCAGATTGGCCGGGGCGCTGCGGAACCACAGATTGAAGGCCCATTTCTCACCACTCTCCACGGGCAGACCCGCATGGAGGGATAAGGGGGTGCGCTGAAGGGTGGCGCCTTCGCAATTGTTGAAAGCCACCAAGCGGCCCTTCACTGCTTGCACTTCCAAACTCAGCTTGGGAAAACCGGTGCCGCCGCCGCCCTCGACCGTGTTCAGGTAGCACAAGGTTGTGGTGATGCGCTGGCCGCCCCGGGCCATGTTGCGCTTGCCCCGTTCCATGCTCGCGTCGAAGGCATCGAAATGGGCCTTGTACTGAGCGCCGGTGCCGTAATGGATGACCTGGAAATTCTCCGCATGGAACAAGGGCACCCCCATGAGGCGGGCCACCCGTTCGGCAACCGTCTTCAATTCCGGGGTCTGATCATGGGGCAGCCAGGCCACCGTATTGGTGCGCCCGTCGCTGAACACTCCGGCCTTGTCCCCGGCAACGCTCGCCCGTTTCATGCGGCCGGATGCCACTTCGATGATGTGGGCGCATTCCTCTTCGGTGACGAAATCGTCGATATAGGCAACCATCGGGTCTTCATGGAGCATGGTCACCGGACGGTCCGCCGCCTGAATCGCGCCCAGGATCTGACTGCCGTTGATCCGCGACTCTTTATCGATTCCGATTTTGACTGGTCCGCCCATGGCTGGCGTCCTCCCGTTTTCTGGGCCCATTTTCCATGGGCGCAAGCCCTTTCACCATGTCCTGCCGCCCCGCGGTCACGGGCTGTGGCTTACCCGTTCGGGGTCAGATCCGTGCCCGGTTCTTCTTCCTGCTCCTGTTTGCGCTGCATGGAGGCGACAGCCAGGATGGAAATCTCATAGAGGAAAAGAACCGATAGCCCGAGGCCGATCTGACTCATGGGATCGGGCGGGGTCATGAACGCGGCCACGGCGAAAATGCCGACAATTGCATAGCGGCGCTGGCGGCGGAGAAAATCGGCGCTCACAAGACCAACCCGGCCCATGAGGGTCAAGGCCACGGGCAACTGGAAGGCCAGACCGAAGGCGAACATCAGGGTCATCACCAGACTGAGATATTCGCTGACCCGGGTCTCCAGTTCGATGGCCAGAGGGCCTTCATCTCCGGTTACCTCAAAACCCAGGAAGAATTTCAGGGCCATGGGCATGATGAAGAAATGCACCATGGAAATGCCCGCGGCGAAGAGCACGGGCGTGGCCAGAATGAAGGGCAGAATGGCCTGCTTTTCGTTTTTGTAGAGACCGGGGGCGATGAACCACCAGATCTGGGCCGCAATCACGGGAAAGGACAGGCACAGCCCCGCAAAGACCGCGACCCACATATAGGTGAAGAACGCTTCCTGGGGGGCCGTGAAAATCATCCGGCGCCCTTCCCCCTCCAGAGCCTGGGCCAGGGGCTGGGTGAGGAAGCCGTAGATCTCTGCGGAGAAGAAGAAACAGAGGCCGAAAGCCGCCGCCAGCGCGATCAGCGACTTCAACAGGCGGCTGCGCAATTCGATCAGATGTTCGAGGAGGGGCGCGCGGCTCGCGTCGATATCATCGGTCTGGGTGCTCATTACATCGCTTCAGCAACGGAGTTCGGGATGGATTGCGGCCCAGCGCGGTGGTGGTCACGCGGCCTGCCAACGGCACAGCTTGAAGGTCCGGGATGGGTCCCCGCGGCCTCCCACGCAAGGGCGTGCGCCGCTGGGGTTCCCCGGGCAGGGACCCTGCCCACCCTTTGTCAGGGGGGGCATTGTCAGAGGGCATTGCCGGAAAGCTTTCGCCTCAAGCGTCGCGGGTCTGTTCGCGCTTCTGGGTTTCCGCACTCGCGCCCATGGCTTCATCGCGGCTCTGCTCGATGGGCTTGGTCTGCTCGTCTTCGTCGGCGAGGCCCTTCTTGAAGCTCTTGATGCCCTTGGCCACGTCGCCCATCAACTCGGAGATCTTGCCGCGGCCGAACAGCAGCACAACCAGAATGACCACAATGACAATCTGCCAGACGCCGATATTCATCGATTATTCCTCCTCGTCCGCCGCCGGTCCGCCGGGGCAATGCCCACAGACGGTATCATGATCGCGGCGAACCGTTTCGAACGGGCGCCATCCAACCCATTGCGGATGGCCAGCCCCTGAGATGGCGCGTGATCATGGCAAAGTCAGCCCTGCCCCGCAATCAGCGCCATACGCAATTCCGGTAACACTGGCATGACAGTGCGCCCTCACCCCCGCTTTATTGAAAAGGAAAGACGAACAAATGGGCCGGATCGATGGCCACCCGCACCCGGGTTCCCGGCCCCGGCAGCATGGTCCCCGGCACCATCACCTTTACGGGACCGGTGTGCCTGACAGGATCGGCGACCGTGACGGGATCGGTGCCGGGTCCATCCGGGCCCGCAAGCCGGACCTCGATCAGGCTCTCCGGACCCAGAAGCACTGAACGAACCACCACGCCCTCAACCCGGCCGCTTTCAACGCCGCCCACACCCTCGCTGCCCCCACCCTCGCTGCTATGCCCAATGGAGCAGCATCTTGTCCCAGTCCGCCCCAGACCTTCTTGACCATTGGGGCCTTCGAGAAAAAGGGCGTGGGGCCTTGCCATGACATTGACCCTGGCGCCGTCCCCATGGCCCGGCGCGGGCACGGGGCCAAACAGGGTCCTGGCCCACCCGTCCCGGACATCGGCGGCAAACACGTTGAGGTCAGAGAAAAAGGCGGCGGCCTGGGCATCGGCGGGGGCATTGTAGATTTCATCCGGCGCACCGACCTGCACGATCCGCCCCTCCCGCATGAGGGCAATCCGGTCGGCCATGCGCATGGCTTCCTTCGGATCATGGGTGACAAGCAGAGTCGCCGTGCGGGTTTCCTTGAGGACCGCCCAGGTCTCATCCCGGATCCGGTCCCGTTTGGGCACGTCCAGACCGGAAAAAGGCTCATCCATGAGCATGACACCGGGACGGGGCGCCAGCGCCCGGGCCAGGGCCACCCGCTGTTGCTCCCCCCCGGACAGGTTCGAGGGATAGGCGGCGGCAAATCCGTCCATGTGGACCAGTTCGAGGGCTTCCGACACCCGGCGGTCCCGCTGGGCGCGGTCCAGGCGGCGCAGGCCGAACCCCACATTGTCCGCCACACTCAGATGGGGAAAGAGAGCGTAATCCTGGAACATGAGGCCGACGCCCCGGCGCTCCGGCGGCTCGAACCCGTCGGGTCCGGCCACTTCCCGGCCATCGATCAGGACCCGGCCGCCATTCTGGCGCTCAACCCCTGCCGCGATGCGCAATGTGGTGGACTTGCCGCACCCGGAGGCCCCCAGCAGACACACCACTTCTCCTGCGGCCACGGTGAGGGACACATCCCGCACGGCCTCGAGCGCGCCGAAACGCCGGCTCACACCCTCCAGGGCAAGCCTGCAGGTGTCGCCAGCCGCCCCGCCACCGGTCGGATCTTCACTGATTTGGCCTTCACCGGTCAGGCCCAAACTGGGCCTGCTTTGACCCGGCCAGCTTGCGGTCGGATGACCGTGGGAACCCTCGTCCATGCACACCCCAATACGCCTGTTGCCTCTCAAAAATGCGCAAGTGCGAGTGAGATGCAAGTGGTGTGCGCAGGTTCCCCATTCAACCGGATCTGCCATAGTTGACCCATCCACAAGAAAAGCACGGCCCACAGAGAGAGCACGGCCCACAGAGAGAGCACGGCAAGGGAGACAGGCGGCGATGACAGATTTCACATCCATTCTGTATACGGTGGACCGGGGCCGGGCCCGCATCACCCTCAACCGGCCGGAAAAGCGCAACGCCCTGTCCCTCAAGCTCCAGAGCGAACTGGCCGAGGCCCTGTGGGAGGCGGACAACAACCGGGATGTCCATTGCGTGATCATCAAGGGTGCGGGCCCTGCCTTCTGCGCGGGCTATGACCTGGCGGGGGCGGACCGGGACGTGCCGGTCTCCCGGGTCGCGGATCCGGCCAACCGGTACCGGGGCGCCTCCAGCATCGATGACGACGCCTGGCAGCTCGAACGGGGCCAGCGTTATCTGCTGACCATTTTCGATATGCACAAGCCGGTGATCGCCCAGGTGCACGGAGCCTGCCTCGCAGGGGGCACGGACATCGCCCTGCTCTGCGACATGGTGATCGCCGCCGACACAGCCCGCTTCGCCTTCCCTCCGGCCAGGGACCTGGGATCGCTCCCCATAAATATGTGGCTTTACAATCTGGGTCCTCAGTGGGCAAAGCGCCTGCTGCTCACGGGGGATTCCGTCACCGGCTCGGAAGCCCAGGAGATCGGGCTGGCCCTCAAGGCCGTGCCGGAGGCGTATCTGGAGGGAGAAGTGGAACAGCTTGCCGACCGTCTGGCCCTGATCGACCCGGATCTTCTGAGTGCCAACAAACGGATCGTCAATCTGGGTCTGGAGTTGATGGGAGCGCGCACCCTCCAGCGTCTGGCGGCGGAGAACGATGTGCGCGGGCACAATACGCGAGCCGCCGACACGTTCCGGGCCAGTGTGGCGGAACTGGGCCTGCGCCAGGCCTTCCGAGAGCGGGATGCCAAATTCGGCGATGGCCGCGCCCGGGTCCACGGCCCGGAGCTTCGGGATGCGGAGGGGCGCTTGATGGATTGGGATTCATAACCAGCCGGGCAGCCCGGCCGGCACAACCGACACCCTGTCCTTAACCCAGCCTTATCCGTCTTCGCCGTAGTCTTCCCGACGGAAGAAGAGGTGGGGAGGCGGCATGAACCGGGCGGCGGCATCGGGATTTCAAGGATCAGGTCTGGTTCAGCTATGGCGGCGCTACATTCTCGCCCTCGGCCTGATCTTTATCCTCGTGGGACTGTCCTATCTGGTGGTCCAGAACCTGCTTCACGCGGCATCCGATGATGCGCGCCTTGTGAACATGTCTGGCCGTCAACGGATGCTCAGCCAGCAGATTGTCCTTTATGCTCACCTGCATGGGGCACGCCCCTCAGCGATATCTGAGGAGCGGCTGAGCGATGCCATCGATCTCTTTGAAGACTCCCACCGCACCCTGAGCACCAGACCGTCCCTGTCCCCTGCCCTTCAGGCGCTCTATTTCGGTTCAAACGCATCCGGCGGAAGCGACACGGACCTGGATGACATGGTCAGGGGCTATATTCAGGACGCCAGAACCGTTCTCGATCAGCGCCGCGGACCTCAACAGGATCAGGATGTATCCAATGCCATGGCCCGGCTTGAGGCCATTGGTCCGGGCACACTTCTGACCGGACTGGACCAGGTTGTCAGTACCCTGGAGAAAGAGGCAGAGCAGAGAGCGGCGCGGCTTTCCCAGGTCCATGACTGGATTTTCGCGGCCTCCACCGCCGTGCTGATCCTGGAGGCGTTGTTCATTTTCCTGCCCGCTCACCGGTCCGCCCGGTCCACCATGCGCCGGCTCCAGGCCAAGAATGCGGAACTGGAACAGGCCGCCAGCGAGATCGAGATCCAGTCCCTGCGCGACCCGCTTACAGGATTGGGCAACCGGCGTTATCTCGATGCCAACCTGAACCGGCTCGCGCGCCAGGCGGAACGGACGGGCAAGGCCCTCGCGCTGCTCCATATCGACCTGGACCGGTTCAAGCAGATTAACGACACCCTGGGCCACGCCGCCGGTGACTACATCCTCGTTCATGTCTCCGAAATCATGGGCAACCTCGTCCATCCCATGGATGTGCTGGCCAGGGTCGGCGGTGATGAATTCGTCCTGGCCCGGCTGATCGACGATGAAAAGGGCGAGGAGGAGGATCTGCAGGTCCTGGCCCGGACCCTCATCAGCGCCATATCCCGGCCGGTCACCTATGAACATGCGGTCTGCCGGTTCGGCGCCAGTATCGGGATCGGCATCGCAGTCATGAAGGGCGCTCCCATAGACCCGTCTAGACTGCTGGTGAATGCGGATATTGCCCTCTATCGCGCCAAGGAAAACGGCCGAGGCCGCTTCGTGGTCTACAACAAGGACATGGAACAGGAAGTCATCCGTACAAAGCGTATTTCCGATGAGGTGCTCACGGGTCTGGAGCGCGGGGAGTTCGTTGCCCACTACCAGCCCCAGGTGGATGCGCGCAACTTCCAGGTCATTGGCCTGGAGACCCTGGTGCGCTGGCGCCACCCGAGGGAAGGTCTTCTGTCTCCGGCGGAGTTTTTCCCGATCGCCAAGGAGCTGGATGTCCTGACCCGGATCGACCGGCTCATGCTCCGCCAGGCGGTGGCCGACCGGGAGCAATGGAAGGCCCAGGGGCTTAAGGTGCCCCGGCTGGCCTTCAACATCACCATGAGCGGCCTCACGGACCAGGACTTTCTCAACGCCATCGCCGAGTATTCCGGGCAGGAGGATTCCATCGCCTTCGAGCTCATGGAGGCGATCTTTTTCGACGATTGCGATCCGGACCTTCTGGAGGCGGTCCAGCGGATCCGAGCCATGGGGTTCGGCATCGAGATCGACGATTTCGGCACGGGCCATGCCTCGATCATCAGCCTTCTGACCCTGAAACCGGACCGGCTCAAGATCGACCAGCAGCTCATCCAGCCCATCACCCGCTCCGAACCCCGACGGGCGCTCGTGGCCTCCATTATCGAGATCGGGCGGTCCATGGGGGTGGAAGTGGTCGCCGAGGGGGTGGAGACCATGGCCCATGCCAAACTGCTGGGCGAGATGGGCTGCGACATTCTCCAGGGCTATGCCTTCGCCCCGGCCCTGGATGCCACCGGAGCCGGCCACTATCTGGCGGACCGGGGCACCATGCACAGAGCCGTGTCCTGAAGATCCATCCCTCAACCAGCTTCGGTTAACGCGGTATCAGCGGCGCCAGCTACTGGGCAACCACACCTTGCCCGGTTGCAGGTGCCGGTAGAAGGTGGCGTCCTCCGGTCCACCCAACCGCTTCGCACCCCCTGGTTTCCTCCGCCGCCGCCCGCTACCCTCTGCGTCAACAGACAACACCCAAGCACTGATGCAGGGTCTGGAGGATGGGATGGACACGACGCAGGATCTTTTTCTGGTGGGCATTGGCGCGTCACCTTACACGCGCAAGCTGCGTGCGGCGTTGCGGTTCCGGCGCCTGCCCTACCGGTTCGTGATCATCGGCAGTCGGGAAGCGGAGGCCCTGCCAAAGCGGCCCCTGCCCCTGGTGCCCTATCTGGTGATCCCCAGGCCCGACGGAGGCCCGGCCGAAGCCCTTTCAGACACCACCCCCATCCTCAACCGTCTTGAGGCGGACTACCCCCACCGGCCCCTGCGCCCGGCGGACCCGGCCCTGCGGTTCATCGATCTGCTGATCGAGGATTACGGGGATGAATGGCTGAGCAAATGCATGTTCCACTACCGCTGGGCCAACGCGGCGGACACCAAAAAGGCCAGCGCCTACATGCCCTATGGCCGGGCCATGCAGATGAGCCCGGAGGAAGGGGCCCAGGCGGAGGACTTCATCGCCAGCCGGCAGATCTCCCGGATCGGCGTCGTGGGCTCCAATCCGGTCACGGCACCGGTGATCGAGGCGAGCTGGCGGCGCTATCTGGAGATTTTCGACGCCCATATTCAGAACACGCCTTATCTGCTGGGTGAGCGGCCCGGCGGGGGCGATTTCGCCTGCTATGGCCAGATGACCATGCTGGTGATCACCGATCCCACCCCCGCCGGGATTGCCCTGGAGGTCTCCCCCCGGTCTTATGCGTGGACGGAACGCCTGGAGGATGTGAGCGGTCTGGAGGTGAGTGAGGCTGACTGGATCGACCTGGGCGATCCCCCTGCCACCTTGCGGGATCTTCTGTGCGAGATCGGCCGGGTCTATGCCCCCTTCCTGCTCGGGAATGCGGCGGCGGTGGCAAGCGGGGCGGAGCAGGTCTCCTGTGAGATCGACGGTCAGCCCTGGGTGCAGGATCCGTTCGTGTACCAGGCCAAATGCCTGCGGTGGCTTCGGGAAGCCTATGGGGCCCTCGACCATGTGGCCCGGATGCGGGTGGACCTCACCCTGTCGGGCACCGGCTGCGAAACCCTGTTCGAGACGGTCTGACCCGACCGGGCCATCGCCACCTCAAACCCCGCGCCGCGCCCGCCGCCCGCAGCCAAACGCTGTCAGCCAAAAGCTGTCAGCCAGCCCCCGTCAGGACGAGACGTCGAGCACCGGATGGGTTTCATGCTCGGCCACCAGGGCCACGAGCAGGTTTGACACCAGCCTTGCCTTGGCTTCCGGGGCCTGATCAATCAGGCCCTCTTCCTGGAGGGCGCGGGTGGCGTCCCTGGCGATGGCGACGGCGTTTTCGGTGATGATCCGCCGGGCGGCCACCACCGCCATGGCCTGCTGTCGGCGCAGCATGACCGAGGCAATTTCCGAGGCATAGGCCACCCGGGACAGACGTGCCTCGCTGATCTCGATGCCCGCCACCTCGAGCCGGTCCTGCAATTCCTTACGCAGAATATCGCCCAAGGTTTCCGGAGAACCGCGCAGGGAGACCTGATCGTCCTCTTCCACCGGTTCATAGGGGAAACGGTTGGCCAAAGCCCGAAGGGCTGCTTCCGCCTGGGTGTGGACGAAATGACTGTGGTTTTCCACCCCGAGAAGCGCCCGGGCCGCATCACTCACCCGCCAGACAATCACCGCGGCGATCTCGATGGGGTTGCCATTGGCGTCATTCACTTTCAAAAGCGGCGTGGTGTGATTGACATACCGCATGGAGATCTTCTGCCTGCTGGTCAATGGCAGGGTCCAGCGCAGGCCGCTGGCCTTGATCGTGCCCAGATAGCTGCCGAAGAACAACACCACGCTGGCCTCGTTGGGCTGCTGGGTAAAGAACCGACCCAGAAGCAGGAAAAGAACCCCCAGGACCACCGCCGCCACCGTGAAGCCGATCCGCTCCAGGCCGCCATTGTCCAATTCGTCGATGATGCGTTGGCCGCTGTCCAGAATGCCGTACACAATCAGAAAGATAATCAGGGCGAGGATCAGAAATCCGTTGAAATTCAGGACCCACCGATCCCGCAAGCGCTTCATGGCCATGGTCTCAACCCCCGAATTCTCAAATTCAAATGGTTCAAAATCAGGTCGATAAGGTCTTTATTCCGTATCAGGATTGCCCAGTCGGCCAGGTATGACCGGCGTGAAAATGGCCGGCCGGGACAGATGCTCAGAGCATCATCAGACTGTTACCGGCGGCAGGGCTGACCCATCCACTGCCAGATCCGGCCATCCTGGTGGCGCTGGAACAGACCGGTCTCGGCAGCCACGATCTGCCTTGTACGGGGATTGTTGTCCAGCATCCGCCAGCTGGGGCAGGACACGGCCGCCGCGCCGCCTGCACCCGTTGCGGTGTCGGTCCCTGCTGCCATGGCCGCCGGGGCCAAAACCGACGGGGCCAAAACCGCCGGGGCCAAGACCGCCGGGGCCAAGACCATGGGAACTGTTCCGGGGAATGCCCAGGCCGCCAGGATCGCGGCCGCGAGGGACCGCCGGATTGTCTGCCACATATCTCGCCTCCCATTCGATTATGACGAAACCCATGATAGGCATGTCATGACCGGCTTGACACGTTACAATTGTACGACAGTACCAAAGGCAGATGGGGTGCAGATCCTGACAAAGGGTCAGCGAGACGGCCAAAGCCGCCCTCTCGATGCCGGACAGATGTACACTGACGGGCACAATGCACTCTATACTATGAAATCCGCACGCGGATATTGATCCGTGTTCCATCCAGATCTCATATCCCCGACCTCACATGGTCGAGAAGCCGCGATGAGTCCTGCCCCCGGGACCGCACTCCATGATATAGGGTCGGGCGATGTATCGGATTTCCGCTGGGAGTGACCTCACCATGATTTGGCTGCCTGACTGGATTGTAAGCGCCATGGACCTTCTCGTGGCGCTGTTCGTCCTTGGTGTCGGTTTCTGTGTGCTGGTGGTCATCATCACCTTCATCATGGACGCCACCCAGACCAAGGACGCCATCCTCCGCAACTATCCGGTGATCGGCCATTTCCGCTACGGCTTCTCCACCCTCGGCGAGTTTTTCCGCCAGTACTTTTTCGCCATGGACCGGGAGGAACTGCCCTTCAACCGGGCGGAACGGGAATGGGTCAACCGCGCCTCCCTGGACCGGGACAACACCATCGCCTTCGGCTCCACCCGGTCCCTCACCGTTCCGGGCACGCCGATTTTCGTGAATTGTCCGTTCCCGACCCTTGAGTCCGACGCCGCCCAGACCGAGCCCATGCTGTTCGGGCCCTATTGCGCCCACCCCTATGAGGCCCGGTCCATCCTGAACATTTCCGGCATGAGCTATGGGGCCATTTCCAAGCCCGCCATCCTGGCCCTGTCCAACGGGGCGCGCATGGCCGGATGCTGGATGAACACCGGCGAAGGGGCCCTGTCCCCGTTCCATCTGGAGGGGGGCGCGGACATCGTGTTCCAGATCGGCACCGCCAAATACGGCGTGCGCGGTGAAGACGGCCGTCTGTGTGATGACAAGCTGCGGGAAATGGCCGCCCATGCCACGGTGAGGATGTTCGAAATCAAGCTGAGCCAGGGAGCAAAGCCGGGCAAGGGCGGCATCCTTCCGGCGGAAAAGATCACTCCGGAAATCGCCAGGATCCGGAACATTCCCCAGGATCAGGACTCCCTCTCACCGAACCGCCATCCGGAGATCGACTCCGTTGACGACCTGCTGGACTTCATCGACCGGGTGCGGACGGTGACCGGCAAGCCGACAGGCTTCAAGACCGTGGTGGGCGCTTATGGCTGGCTCGAACAGCTTTGCGCCGCCATCAAGGCCCGGGGCATTGAAAGCGCGCCGGATTTCATCACCATTGACGGGGGCGACGGGGGCACCGGGGCAGCGCCCATGCCCCTGATGGATAATGTGGGGCTCACCTTGCGGGAGGCCCTGCCACTCGTGGCGGATATTCTGTACAGGGCAGGTCTGAAGGATCGGATCCGTTTAGTGTGCTCGGGCAAACTGGTGACCCCCTCGGGCGTGGCCTGGGCGTTGTGCGCGGGCGCTGACGCGGTGACCTCCGCCCGGGGCTTCATGTTCTCCCTGGGCTGCATCCAGGCGCTCAAATGCAACAAGAACACCTGTCCCACAGGCATCACCACCCACAATCCCCGGCTCCAGGCAGGCCTTGATCCTGAGGACAAAGCCATCCGTGTGGCCCATTATTGCCAGAACCTGGTGCATGAGGTGGAAACCATCGCCCATTCCTGCGGCGTGCCCGAACCCCGCCGCCTGCGCCGCCACCATGTCCGCATCGTCCAGGACAACGGCCAGTCCATCCCCATGGACACCCTCTATCCGCCCGTGACCCCGGTGGGTTGAACGGGCGTGAGAGCCGGCCAGCCCTCACCCAGGACCGCGTTTCCCGGAGGCCCGCCCGCATCCATGGAGCTGGCCGGTTTTCAGGGGCCCCATTGTCGCCTAGGCTCCCATGACCATCGGCTTTGGTGGCACGGCTGAGGAAAGCGCCCGGTTTCCGGTCCGGGGCCGGTCATGCAGAAACAAGGGGGGACCCGCACATGGCATCGCCGAAGACATCCACGACCTATGACATGTCCATGAAGGCCGAGCGCATGGGGTTCTTCGAAACGCCCATTGTCGCTGCCCGCCTCAACAACCCCGAGGCTCTGATCCGGGATCTGAAAGAGGTCATCAAGGAGCGGATGAAATCAACACCGGGGGTGGAGCGCTCGAATATCGGCGGCTGGCACTCCGATACCGCCATGCTGGATTGGGGCGGGACCCCCGCCCGGAAGCTGTCGGACCAGACCATTGCGGTGATCCGCCGGCTGACCCATTTCCATGGCCGGTCCGTGGAGAAGGTCGACTGGCGGGTTCAGATGTGGGCCAATGTCTCCGGACCCGGAGCGCTGAACCACATGCACACCCATCCGGGCAATCTGTGGGCGGCGGTTTTCTACGTGGACCTGGGCCGGGGCAAAGGTGACCCGGCGGCATCAGGGGGCGAACTCTATTTCGAGGATCCCCGCTTTCCCATGGCTGCCATGCACACCACCGCCTTCCGGTTCATCGGCGAGGACGGAAAGCCCCAGCCCTGGCAGCCGGAAATGCGCCCGGAGGCCGGTGACCTGGTGGTGTTCCCCGCATGGCTCAGCCACGGGGTACGGCCCTATACAGGCACGGATGAACGGGTGTCCATCGCCATGAACCTCGATCCGGTGCTGCGCTGAACCCCGCCCATGGTGTCATGCCCCGTCATTCAGAACCGGTTGAGTCCTCTCCCAAGTCCTCTTGGGGAGCGTAGGCGGTGACCTTGATTTCCACCAGACCACCGTCCGGGTAGAGACGGTCGATATCGATGGCAGTCCAGGCGGGATAGGGAGCCACGACATACCGGCTTTTCACATCCGCCAGGATCCCGATCTGGGCGGGCATGTCGGTGTGATAGGTGGTCAGGTCCACTACGTGGTCCCAGCTTGCGCCGGCGGCCTCCAGAATGCGGCCGATGTGCCGGAAGGCCCGGTCGAAACTCTCACGCATCCGCGCATCGGTGATCTTGGGCAAGGCGCCGTTTTCATCAGGCTGCACGCCCGCCACTACTCCCGATAGATAGACCATGTCTCCGGCCCGCACCGCCGCGCTGTAGCCCAGGGCCAGGGATCCTTCCGTCCCCTCGGGAACAATGGCTTCCCGCTGGGACTGGCGTTCGGCTGAGGGCTCGATTTGGGCCTGAACCGGAGCGGCCCAAAGGGTAGCAAGGAGAGCAAGACCAAGAATAAAACCCATGACGTCCTCCAAAAGGGTGGAACCGAAGTCCGGACGGCGGCGCGGTTGACCGCCTCGCGGCTCCCCATGTCTGGCACCTCATGTTTGGCACCTGATCTTGTGCACTGGTGCCACCGCCGCGCGCCCGGTTCCCGGCGGACCGTCAGGCTACCCCCGCCCTGCTCCGGTTGCCATCCCCCCAGTCAGCTCTTGGGCCATTCCTCTTCGGCTGGCATTCGGCGCGGGAGCGCGTAGGATGCCGGGCATGAGCCAGCGCACACAACAGGAAGAGCTGATTTTCAAGGCCCAGGGGCTGACCGAAGCCATTGGGCTTCTTTCTCAGTATGAAGACATCATGCAGGGTCTGGTGGACGCCCCCGGCGACCGGGAATTGGCGGACGCCTTTGACGGCTTGAGCCAGCGCACCGTGGATCTGCAAAGCCGGTTCGAGCCCCACCTGTCTACCCTTGCCCTGTTCGGTGCACAAATGAGTGCCTTCGATGCGCGCATCGAAGACAAGGACGCGGCCCCCCGGGGCAGCGACCTGAGCGCCGTCACCAATGCGCTTGCAAATCTGCAATCGGAACTGCGCACCACCCATCAGGAGATCGAACGGTTCGACAAATGGGTTCTGGCGGACCGGGACGACCTGCTTCTGGAAATCGCCGCCCTGGCCGAGGCCCTGGACACGGTGCGCAACATTTTCCGGTTTTCCAATTCCCTGGCCAGCGCGTCCACTGGTCCCGGCGCCAGTGGACAGCCGGACCCTCAAACGGAAATTTTCCGCCAGACCGTCATCAGCCTCCTGACCGCCACCATCGAGGAACTCAAGGCCCCCGCCGTCAACACCAATCGACTGACCGGCATCAGCCGCCTGCTCAACCGCATCCTGAAAAAGTCCGCCGAAAAGAAACTCAGCGAAGCCGCCGACGGCGCACTGGACGCCGCCATCCGCCAGACAGGCAAGGTCAGTGACCTGGTAAAGGATCTTCCGGGGATGGACGGCTTTTTGAGTTAGTTGACCGCTTCACTTTTGGTCGTCTGCTCTCCCAAATCCATTTTCTGGGCCATAGCCGAGGAAAACTAACAAACATGCTCTCATTCTAAAAAAATTTCCTTAGTCTTTACCTCAACTTTTTTTGAGGATTCCAGGTCTTTCAGAGTTTACTTCTGTAACTGATGTCACCTGTTTTCCCATGGATTTAACTGTCCACTTCTCTCATGACGTGCTCTGGATCACTAATAAATGATTCACGTTGCTCGTTAGCTAGGTGTTGCAAATTTCTCACAGAATACATATAAAAATAAATCACATTCGTCGAAATGAGCCAGTACATTATAAGAAAGAAAACTACCTTACACACAAGTGCAATTAGAAGCATAATCTCAGCAACTAGTACATTATCGTCACTGCCCTGGACAAATGGCCAAATAATCTGAATTATTGCATACAAATACAAGACATATACATAGCCTGCAGGCAAATTTATGTACTTGCTGTCAAGCCGCCCGGCAATCAGAGCGATCCCTATTCCAACAAGCGCCCCACTGCAGACTGAACTCCAAAATGAAATGGCGAAAAGTTGTGCATCCTCGGCTTCACCATACATTGGGCTTTGCAACCATTCTCCAAACGAAATCTCTAGCGAATCGTCGATAAATGAAGCATATCCTTCTAAAGAACCGATAACATAAATTAAATCGAATATAAAAAGAATTATAGTAGCAATCGACCCAATCAAAATTGGCGCAATCCAAGAGTATCTATATATGTGGTAAGTCTCACCGGCTCTTGGTAGCGCAGCTCTCTCATCATGTCTTAGGTCTTCGGAAATGCGATACTTCTTTACCGACGACCATGCTATTACACTATAAAGCAGCAATAGAGCAATAAAACTTAAATTATTAAACAAACCTCTCAAAAGATAGAATAATGGATAATCAGTTGACAAACTTTCCATCGTTGAAAGGTATGAAAAAACAACAAATATAACATATTGGATCATCCATACTGCAGTAACAATAAGCAGCATTGCTTTAAATTGCTCGACGACGCGATTTGTCCGTAAATCTGAAAGCTGAGCGGTGGGCAGGTCCAAAAACCATAAAAAGGCGCAAATAATAATCACAAGCTGCACAAAACAAATAGCAATGCGTACATGATCTGAAGAAAACAGATCAGAGTCAAATCCAAAAATTCGAAGAAGATACAAACCAAGCCCCAGAACGAATACGCCACTCGCCACAAAAACGGATTTAGTAAATTTCTCTGGAAGCCATTTTGTCAGCCATTCCTGAAAGTGCGCCTTCCGACGATTATCAGAAACATTTTCATGATCGCTTTCGAATACATCATCAGGCATCAAAACACCATCTATATTACAATTTTTATATTGTTTTTATTTGAGTGAACCTTACCGCGAAGGAATAGTCAATTGGAAACATCCACCTTGAGGGCGGATTATCCCTTCACCACCCCATCGAAAGCCATCAATCGCTCGATCAGGGTGTCGATTTCTGCCAGGGGGACCATGTTGGGGCCGTCTGATGGGGCGCTGTCCGGGTCCTGGTGGGTTTCCATGAAGACGGCGGCGACGCCGACGGCCACGGCGGCGCGGGCGAGGACGGGGACGTATTCGCGTTGGCCGCCGGAGGAGGTGCCTTTGCCGCCCGGTTGCTGGACCGAGTGGGTGGCATCAAAGACCACGGGGGCCATTTCGGCCAGTTGCGGCAGCGCGCGCATGTCCGTGACCAGGGTATTGTAGCCGAAGCTGGCGCCCCGTTCGGTCACGAGCACATTGGGGTTGCCCGCGCCGGTGATCTTGGCGACCACGGGGCCCATGTCCCACGGGGCGAGAAACTGGCCTTTCTTGACATTGACCACCGCGCCGCTTTCGGCGGCGGCGATGAGCAGATCGGTCTGGCGGCACAGGAATGCCGGGATCTGCAGCACGTCCACCACGTCGGCCACGGGCTTGCACTGGTCCGCACTGTGAATGTCCGTGAGCACCGGCAGGCCGGTCTTTTCCTTGATTTCGGCGAAGACAGGCAGGGCCGCTTCCATGCCGACGCCCCGGGGGCTGGTCAGGCTGGTACGGTTGGCCTTGTCGAAACTGGTCTTGAAGATCAGGCCGATCTTGCGGCGTTCGGCGATTTCCCCCAGCTTTTCAGCCATCATCAGCGCATGGTCCCGGCTCTCCATGGCACAGGGGCCAGCGATGAGGGTCAAGGGCCGGTCATTGGCAATCTCCAGCGCGCCCACCCGCACAGTCTTGTTCGCTCCAGTCATGATGGATGTTCCTTTTTGTTGCGGTGCGGCGCTGACCGCCTTCTCTTCCCATGCGGATGGATAGCCTGAGCCAAAACCCGATGGACTCGTTCGGCCTGACGCCGTCAGCGCCGGACCGGTTGGTTATGGGTTGCGGTGCGGCGCTGACCGCCTTCTCTTCCCGTGCGGATGGATAGCCTCAGCTAAAGCCCGATGGACTCGCTCGGCCTGACGCCGTCAGCGCCGGACCGGTTGGTTATGGGTTGCGGTGCGGCGCTGACCGCCTTCTCTTCCCATGCAGATAGATAGCCTGAGCCAAAGCCCAATCACCCCACCCCGCAGATCCCCCCCAGCCAAGGCCGCGACCGCGGCCCGGCGCTGATGCGCCGCCCCCGCGGAGCGCCCCGTCCGCAGGACGGATACGGCGCGCGAGCGAAAACCACCATCAATCCCGCCTCAAACGAGGCGGGATTGATGTATGGCCGCTTCGATGAAAGCACTGAAGAGGGGATGGGGCGCGAAGGGGCGGGATTTCAGTTCCGGGTGGAACTGGACGCCGATGAACCAGGGATGGTCCGGCAGTTCCACGATCTCCGGCAGAACCCCGTCCGGCGATAGGCCCGAGAACCGCAGCCCATGCCCTTCCAGGCTTTCCATGTAATTGATGTTGACCTCGTAGCGATGACGGTGGCGTTCGGATATCTCCGCCGCGCCGTAGATCTCCGCAACCCGGCTGCCGGGCGCCAGTCGGGCGGGATAAGCGCCCAGGCGCATGGTGCCGCCCAGATCCTCGTTCTCGCCGCGCCGTTCCACCCGGTTGCCCTTGGTCCATTCCCGCATGAGACCCACCACCGGATCATCGCAGGGACCAAATTCGGAGGACCCCGCCCCGTCGATGCAGGCCAGATTGCGCGCGGCTTCCACCACCGCCATCTGCATCCCGAAACAGATGCCGAAATAGGGAATGCGCTGTTCCCGGGCGAAACCGGCGGCCTTGATTTTGCCCTCCGCCCCCCGTTCGCCGAATCCGCCGGGCACGAGAATGCCGTGAATGCCGCTGAGATCCTGAACGGACATGCCGTTTTCGAAAGCCTCGGACTCGATCCAGTCGATGGCCACTTTCACCTGGTTGGCAATGCCTCCATGGGTGAGCGCCTCACGCAGGGATTTGTAGGCGTCGGGCATGCCGACATATTTGCCCACCACGGCGATGCGCACTTCTCCCTCGGGCTCCCGGTAGCGCCGGGAAATCTCGTGCCAGCCCTGAAGATTGGGCGGCGGGGCGTCATCGATGCCGAAGGACAGCAGCACTTCCCGGTCGAGCCCCTCCTGGTGGTACTGCTCCGGGACATCATAAATGCTCTTGGCGTCGAGACCCTGGATCACCCGGGAGGGGCGGACATTGCAGAACCGGGCGATCTTGTCCCGCTCGCTCAAGGGGATCGGACGGTCCGCCCGGCACAGCAGGATGTCCGGCTGAATCCCGATTGAGCGCAGCTCCTTCACGGAGTGCTGGGTGGGCTTGGTTTTCAGTTCCCCGGCGCTGGCGATGAAGGGCAGCAGGGTCAGGTGCATGTAAAGCACATTGTCGAAGCCCAGATCGTTGCCCAACTGGCGGATGGCCTCGAAGAAGGGCAGGCCTTCAATGTCCCCCACGGTGCCGCCGATTTCGCATAGCACGAAGTCGAGCCCGTCCGTGTTCCGGGTGATGAAGGCTTTGATCTCGTCGGTGACATGGGGAATGACCTGAACGGTTCCCCCGTCATAGTCCCCCCGGCGCTCCCTGCGGATGATCTCCTGGTAGATCTGGCCGGTGGTGACATTGTCGCCCCGGGATGTCGCCACCCCGGTGAAACGTTCGTAGTGGCCGAGGTCCAGGTCCGTTTCCGCACCGTCCTCGGTGACATAGACCTCGCCATGCTGATACGGGCTCATGGTGCCCGGATCCACGTTCAGATAGGGATCGAGTTTCCGCAAACGGACGGAAAATCCCCGTGCCTGCAGAAGCGCCCCAAGGGCCGCGGACGCCAGCCCCTTCCCAAGTGAGGAAACCACGCCGCCGGTGATGAATATAAATCGCGCCATGGGCGGCCACATTATCGCGGCTGCCGGGGAACACAAATGGTTCCTGGAGGCCGCTCACATTTAGGGCACCGGAATGGACGCCGGCGCCGGGATGAATGGGGGGATGGAAAGGCAGGAAATCGAGGGATTCAAACGGTTCCGGCGGTCCAAGAACCCAACCGTCGCGCACAGACAGCCAGCACCGGCTTGCGCGCGCTCTTACTGGGGCTGGGGCGGTGCAGGCGGCTGATTGGCATTCGTTTGCGAACCATCGGCCGAATCGCTGGGGGCAGCGGAGGCGTTCTCACCGCCGGTATCATTGCTGGCGCCATCACTGTTGGGGGCCTCGCTGTTGGGGGCATCTGGCGAGGGTGCTGTTGGCGTGGGATCCGCATCCAGAACCGGCACCGAGGGCACCTCGGGCACGCTCGTGTCAGGGGCGGCGGGCGTCGTGCTGTCGATTGGCAGACGGTCCACAACGGATTCAGGCTCGCCGGTATTGTTCCGGGCCAGCAGGGTCAGGGTGATGCTGGTGGTGAAGAAGCAGACCGCCAGAATGGAGGTGGTTCTGGTCAGGGCATTGGCTGCGCCCCGGCTGGTCATGAAGCCACCGCCACCGCCGCCGCCACCGCCGATACCGAGCGCACCGCCTTCTGACCGCTGAAGCAGGATGACCCCGACAAGGGCAATGGCGATGATGAGGTGGACGACAAGAAGAAGCGCTGCCATGACGGGGAAACGACCTTTAGCTGGAGTTCTGGACTATCCGGCATCTGGCCCCGGACCCGACCAAAACAAGAGACTGGTACAAAACAAGACACTGGCACAAAACAACAGAGCGACCAACGAAAGCACGGCACGCCCCGGGCCGGACCGCTGTCCGGGCCGCTAACCATAGCCGGTTTTGAGCGCTGAGTGTGCAAGGGTCGTACCAGCACTGGGACTACCGGGGACGAGACCAACCTCGAACCCACTGGACCGGGCCGTCAGCGACCAGGTCGCCACGTGCCGGAACAACCAAACCTTGCAGATCACCATCGGGTTTTAGCGGACCCGAAATCCCTTGCCAAGCGGTCAGAAAGCCTGGGCGCATTTTAGCCGCTCACGATTCGGCCAGGCTGCCGGGAAAGGCGTCCACCGCCCGCCACCCTCACACCGCACGAATGATGGCCAGGAAATCCGACGCTTTCAGGCTGGCGCCGCCGATCAGACCGCCATTCACATGGTCGATGGCGAAGATTTCCGCCGCATTGCCGGGTTTCACCGAGCCACCATAAAGAAGACGCATGGCGTCCCCATCGGCGCCGAACCGGGCACTCAGGGTCTGTCGGATATGGGCATGGGCCTCGGCGATCTGTTCAGAGGTGGGGGTCCGCCCGGTGCCGATGGCCCAAACCGGTTCATAAGCGATCACGGAATTGGCGGCGGTGGCACAATCCGGGACAGATCCGGCCAGTTGTTCGGACAGAACCTGGAGGGTCCTGCCCCCATCCCGCTGCTCTTCGGTCTCACCGATGCAGATAATCGCCCCGATCTGCTCCCGGTGGGCGGCCACGGCCTTGGCATTGACCATGGTGTCAGTCTCCCCGTGGCCGGCCCGGCGTTCGGAGTGGCCCACGATCACGGCCCGGCCGCCCGCGTCAGCGATCATGCCCGCGCTGATGTCGCCGGTGAATGCGCCGGAGGGTTCCCAGTGGCAGTCCTGGGCGCCGATGGCCACCACGGTGCCGTCGATCTGGGCGGCAAATCCCGCCACCAGGGTTGCGGGCGGACAGATCATCACCTCGCAGGAGGCCGGGTTTGACGCCAGATCGCTGGCGACCGCGGCCAGTTCCCCGGTTGAGGCCAGGAGGCCGTTCATCTTCCAGTTGCCGATTACAATCGGGGTGATGGTCATGTTGTCGTCCCTCTTCACGCTTCTGCCAGACCCGGACCGGTTGCCCGGACCCGGTACCATTCCTATAGTCCCCGCACCTTATAAATGATCCGCCGCGCGCGCACCCGTAGACAGTCCCGCCTGAGGGGCCGGGGCGCGGAACCGGGCGGACCCGCGAAGACAGTACAATTGAGGACCGGGCACGGAGCACCGGTCCCGCCGACCGAGAGGAGTTTCGGACATGCTGGCGCAAATGCGCGCGGCCGCAAAGACCTGGGTTTCCCTGCTTCTCGTCGGCCTGCTGATTCTTGCCTTCGCCGTTTTCGGCATTGAAGACATTTTCCGGGGCCGGACCGACACGAGCGTGGCCAAGGTCAACGGCGACCCGATCGCGGCGGAAGCCTTCGCCAGCGAGTTCAACCGGATGCGCAGCCGCTTCGGCGCCCAGACCGGCCAGCCGATTCCCACCGATCAGGCCATTGCCCTGGGGATCGACCGCATGACCCTCGATCAGATGATCAGTGAGCGGGTCATCGACCAGAAAGCCCGGGAGCTGGGCGTCACCGTGTCCGACGCGCGCCTTGCCGCTGAAATCACCAGCACCGAGGCGTTCCAGGGTCCGACCGGCGCCTTTGACGATGTGAGCTACAAGCGCCTTCTGCGGCAAAATGGCCTGAATGCGGCCATGTATGAAGACATTCTGCGCAAGGCCATGGTCCGGGCGGATGTGCTGGCAGCCCTTGGGACTGGGATCGCCGCCCCCCGTGGACTGGCCCGCCAGATCCACCGCTTCACCGGAGAAACTCGGGAACTGCGCTATTTCGTGATCCCCGCCGAGAGTGCCGGTACGGTGCCGGAACCTGACGACGCGGATCTGGAGGCCCTCCACCAGGACCGGGCGTTCCAGTTCACCGCGCCGGAATACCGCACCTTCACTTATCTGCTCCTGGAGCCGGAACAGCTCATGGACACCATCGCCGTGTCCGATGAGGAAATCGCGGAAACCTATGAATTCCGCAAAGAGAGCTTCCGGGAGCCGGAGACCCGCGCCATTTCCCAGATCCTGTTCGACACGGCGGAAGCGGCCGCGGATGCTCGCCAGCGCATTGCCGAAGGCGCGACCTTCCGGGACATCGCCGCGGAACAGGGCCTGTCGGAGGAAGACACCGCCCTGGGCACCATGACCCGGGAAGACCTGGCCGACGAACAGGTGGCCGAAGCGGTCTTTGCCTTGGAAGAACCCGGCGTCACGCCGGTGATCGAGGGCCTGTTCGGTTTCGTCATCGCCCGTGTCGGCGAGATCACACCGGGTAGTGAACGCCCCCTGGAAGACGTGCGGGACGAGCTGCGCGACGAAATCGCCCTGGAGCGGGCCAAGGATGCGGTGTTCGACATGCTCTCCCGTCTGGAAGATGGACTGGCCGCCGGGCAAACCCTGGAAGAAGTGGGCAATGCCCTGGATCTTCCGGTGGTGACCCTGGAAAACGTCTCCCAGACCGGGGAGACCGTGGATGGCACCCCGGCTGAAAATCTGCCTGCGGATCCCGGTGTGCTGATCTCGGCGTTTGATACGGAGCCGGGCCTTGAGGCTCCCATCGAAGACACCAGCACCGGCGGCTATTTCACCGTGCGGGTCGATCAGATCGTGCCCTCGGCCCTGCGTCCCCTGGAAACGGTTCGGGACGAGGTTGCCGCCCTGTGGCGGGACCAGCAGCTTGAGACGCTTCTGGAGGAAAAGGCCGAGACCGTCGCGGATCAGGTCCGCAATGGCGAAACCCTGGAGACAGTGGCCCAGACCGTGGGCAGCCCCGTTGCCACACCCCTGGAGCCCTTCGCCCGGGACGACCAGGACGATGTGCTCTCGGCACCGGTCCTGAACGATGCCTTCAACGCTCCTCTCCAGGGTGTGGTCACCGGACCCGACCGGACAGGCGAGAATTATGTGGTGGTCCGGGTGACCAACATTCTCCCTGCTCCCGAGGCGGACAGCGCGGTGCGTGCCCTGCGTGAGACCATGAGCCGCCAGCTTACGGAAGATCTGGGCCAGCAGGTCATCGCGTCCCTGCGGAATGAGTATGACGTGACCATCAACCGGCGCGCCGCCATCCGGGCCCTGGGCCTTGATCCGGATTCGGGCCAGTTCTGACCACGGTGCCCAACTGACAAGACCGGCGGCATGGGGCGTACAGTCCCCACCCCCTTTGCGCAGAGGACTGAACAGCCCATGGACGCCCTGCCCGCCTATTCAGACTTCGCCGCCCGGTACAGCGCGGGCGAACCCCAGGCCGTCACCACCAAGATGGTGGCGGACCTGGAAACCCCGGTCTCCGCCATGATCAAGATTGCCGGGGACCGTCCCTTGAGTTTCCTGTTCGAGTCGGTGGAGGGCGGCGCGGTCCGGGGACGTTATTCCGTCATCGGCTTGAAGCCGGACCTCATCTTTCGCATCGATGACGGCGTTGCCTCGGTCAACCGTTCCGCCCGAAGTCAGCCCGATGCCTTCGAGCCCCTCAAAACGCCGCCTCTGGATGCCCTGCGTGCTCTGATCAAGGAGACCAGGGTGCGCCTGCCCGACGGGGTCCAACCGGTTTCCGTGGGGATTTTCGGATTTCTGGGCTATGACGCGGTGCGTTTCATCGAACGGCTGCCGGAGCCCAAGACCAATACCCTGGGGCTGCCCGACGGCATGTTCCTGCGTCCGACCATCACGGTGGTGTTCGATTCCGTCACCGGCGAAGTGCAGATCACCACGCCGGTGTGGCCCGACCCGGGTCTGAGCGCTCAGGCGGCCTATGACCGGGCCCTGGAGCGGCTCCAGGATACGGTGGGGGATTTCGGCCGGGGCCTCGGCGCGCGCACCGCCGCCCATCATGGTCAGACCCCGGAGCGTCCGGTGGAGCCGGTGTCCAACATGACCCGGGAAGCCTATCTGGAATCCGTGGAACGGGCCAAGGATTACATCCGGGCCGGAGACATTTTCCAGGTGGTGCCGAGCCAGCGGTTCTCACGGCCTTTCACTCTGCCCCCCTTCGCGCTCTACCGCTCCCTGCGCCGTCTCAACCCCTCCCCGTTCTTGTTCTATCTGAATTTCGGCGATTTCTCGATTGTGGGCTCCAGTCCGGAATTGCTGGTGCGCCTGCGCGATGACACGGTCACCATCCGGCCGATCGCCGGCACGAGACCCCGAGGGGCGACCCGGGACGAGGACGAGGCCCTGGCGGCGGATCTGTTGAGCGATGCCAAGGAGCAGGCCGAACATCTGATGCTGCTGGATCTGGGGCGTAATGATGTGGGCCGGGTCTCGGAAACCGGCAGCGTGACCGTCACCGAACGCTTCACCGTGGAGCACTACAGCCACGTGATGCACCTCGTCTCCAACGTCACCGGCAAGAAGCGGGCGGATGTGGATGCGGTCTCGGCCCTGATGGCGGGCTTTCCCGCGGGCACGGTGTCCGGTGCCCCGAAAATACGCGCCATGGAAATCATCCATGAACTGGAACCGGACCGGCGGGGCCTTTATGCGGGCATGGTGGGGTATTTCGATGCCGCGGGATCCATGGACAATTGCATTGCCCTGCGCACCGGCGTTGTGAAGGACGGCATGCTCCATGTCCAGGCGGGCGGTGGTGTGGTGGCCGACAGCGTGCCCCAGATGGAATTCGAGGAAACGGTCAACAAGGCCAGAGCGCTTTTCCGCGCCGCCGATGAAGCCACCCGCTTTGCGCCCGTGGGCGCGGTGGCATCACCGGATTTCAAGCAATAACGCCCATGGGGCAATAACTCCCATGGAGCAACAAATCCCCGTGGAGCAATAATTCCCATGGGAACGGGCGGCCGTTCCCGCCCGCCACGCTCCAAGAGTCGCCAGCAACGCACTACTCAGAACGCCGCCGGTTCTTCCATCCGCGATGCCAGACGCGGCCCCTTGTCCAGATCGTCAATCACCTCGCCAACGGTCACGAAGCGCATGCCCTCCCGGCGCATCTCCGGGATCCATGCCGCCAGGGCGGTCAGGGTCTCCTTGTGGGGATGACCGATCGCGATCACGACCCCGGCGCTGCGAGCCTTGCCGGCGGTGCGCTCGAGCTGGCGGCGGATGTCTCCGGCGGTCTGGTGATGATCGATAAAGACATGGCGCCGGGCGGCCCTCATCCCTGCCGCCCGGGCGGTGCCGTAGGCGATGCTATCGGCACTCGTAACACTATCCAGGAAATACAGTCTGCCGTCCGGTCCGGCCCCTTCCACGGTCAGGGCCGTGCGCATGACCCGGGCCATGGCCCGGGGTTCCCGGGTCAGCAGGCTGCCCATGTGGTTGTTGAACCCGGCAATCGGGCCGATCTGGCCAAACGCCCATTCCAGACGGCGACTAAATTCCTGGGGATCAAGATCATGGAGCAGAGCATTGGGCCCCGGATTTTCCGGCCCCTGCGGTTCCATGGGCAGATGGAGGATCACCTCGTGCCCCGCTTCCGACGCGACCGTGGCCATCCGCCTGGAGGCCTGGCCGTAGGGCAGGAAAGCAAGGGTCATGCGGGCGGGCAGATTGATCACCTTGCGAGTTCGGCTGGTGTTCATGCCCAGATCGTCGATCACCAGGGCGATCCGGGGCGGCTGGGCGCCGGTCAGTGGTGGCTGCGGCTCGGGCAGACGGTTCAGACTGTCCACGGCAGGAACCGGTTGCACCGTCCCCGGAAGACCGGACCGGGGGGCAGCCGCCGGAGCACTGGCCGTCGCGAAGGGAGATGGGGCAGATTGCAGTGCCACCGGTGCCGGACCGCCCGGGTTCTCATCGTCCCTGCCCACATCCGGGTTCGACCGACTGGCAAAGGCATCCCCAGGCACTGACTGGAAGACCGGCCCCTGGATCTGCGCCACCGGTAATGAAAACGCACTCTCGGATAGATCCGGGACTGATGCGTTCCGGATCAATGGGGCGTAGGGGACCGAAAAAGGTATGTCGCGGTTGAGGGCCGCAAGCAACAAGGGCGCCTCGACGGGCTTGTCAGCAGGCTGGGTCCCAGGCGCCGACTGACGATGATCGTCACGGCCCGGCTCAGCGGTTCCCAGTGGTTCATCCATGCCCAGCGGTTTATCCGTACCCATCACAGGGCCACGCACCACGGCGGCGCGGGTGGCAAGCAGGCTGCCGCCCGCAAGGCCGGTCAGGGCACCCTGGCCCGGCGCTGCCCGCCAGCCCGCATGGATGAGCGCCGGTTCGGGCCAGACATCATCCTGGCCGGGATCAAACTGGGTACCTTCAAACTGGGGGCCTTCAAACCGGGGCGCACCGTCCGGCTCCTGGGGCAGCCCAAGGGCCGCGCCGAGCATGGCCGCCCGGGCGTGCGGCTGGCTCTCCCGGGCCTGCAATGGGGATGACCGATCGGCAGCGGTGAGGGGAACGATAATGTCCCCGGGGCCGTCGGCGGCAACAGGGACCGTCAGATCCCGGTGCTGCAAAAATCCGGTTTGACCGGCGAGGCCGGCCTCGTCCGGGGCTTTGACAGCGTCCTGGCCAGCAGTGTCGGGCCACATCCAGGTGCTGAACCGTCCCATCATGGCACCACTGGAGATGCACAGAATGAAGACGGCCAGAATATAGATCCAGGGGCCGCCGCGGGATGGTGCCGGACGGTCCATGACCGGCGCGGACCGACGCGCGATCTTGCCTGGCTCATCACCGGCAAGGGTCGGGTTCAGGCCGGACGGGCCATCTTGTTCAGGGGGTCCATTCAGCACGCGGCCCACCTCTCACTGTGTACGCAACAAAACACCCGTGGGGTCACGCGACCGGCCCCGCGTTCAAACCGGATCGTCCCGCCACCGCACCTGTCCCATTCCTGGACCCGGCTTGGGATAGACCCACGACAACGCGGAGCATAACAGAAGGGACTCCCCGGGGATAATGACAGGGGAGACAAGACTTGTGGCGCGGACACCCTTTCGACCGTTCCACCTGCCGCCTGAACTTCCCGTGACACCTGGGCACTGGGTGACACCGGAGTCGTGCAAGATCCAGTCCGGCGGGGACTGTAAAGTCCGCCTGGACCGTGCCCCTCCCCTGCGTGCGCATTGCGTGGACAGGGCGCCTGTGCATACTGATAAGTCATCCGGCAAGCCACCCGGTTCTTGACGACCCGCGACCAGCCCGAAGCTGACCGCGCATTCTGACCGCCCCTACCCGGCTTTTGGTTTGGCCCCTGATCGGGCGCGCGATCCGGTCCGTGACGATGGTTTCGGTCAGCCTGGGTCACGCCGAGGCCCGTCTGGCTGGCGGGAAGGCGGGTCCGGCGCGCCTCACGGTCCTGGACCGGATCGCCTGGGGTCCCACGCCTTGAAGGCTGCAGTCTTGCGAAGCAAGGTGCGGACCGGGGTCCTGCGATTGGGTGTCCAAGGCGTCTGGGTCCTCGGGGTCGACCCTGTTGGGGTCTGCGTCCCGGGGATAGGGGCCCCGGGGATAGGGGCCTTGGCGATAGTGAACCCGGGGATCGGATAGGGTCTGGGTCGGCGCGCATCGGGTATGGTCCTGTCCACCAGTTTCTGGAAGCCCACGATGATCCTGCTCATCGATAACTACGACAGTTTCACCTACAACCTGCTCCACTATCTGGGGGAGCTGGGTGCGGAAGTCAGTGTCCACCGTAATGACGCCCTGAGCGCCGACGAGGCGCTCGCGAGCGGGGCAGACGGCATTGTCATTTCTCCGGGGCCCTGCGATCCGGACAAGGCGGGCATCTCACTGGAACTGGCCGCCAAGGCCGCTGGCAGGGTGCCGGTGCTGGGTGTGTGCCTGGGACACCAGGCGATCGGCCAGGCCTTCGGTGCACGGATCATCCGTGCCCCTGAATGCATGCACGGCAAGATGAGCCGGATCGCCCATGGAGGAGACGGTGTGTTCGCCGGCCTTCCCGATCCCTTCGAGGCCACCCGGTATCACAGCCTGATCGTGGAGCGCGACAGCCTGCCCGACTGTTTCCGAATCACGGCGGAGGCGGATCATCCGGACGCTGGCCAGTCGGCGGAGGGCGGAAAACTCATTATGGGCCTTCAACATCGCGATTTTCCCCTCCACGGCGTTCAGTTCCATCCCGAAAGCATCACCACCCAACACGGCCATGACCTGCTTAAGAATTTCCTAAAATTGGTAAAGGAGGCCTGAGGACAATGGCCGAGTCCGGATCATCCACCACACCGGATTTTCCCGCTCTCTTGCGCATCGTCGCTTCGGGACGCCCCTTGCGGCGCCATGAGGCCCGGATCGCCTTTGAAATCCTCATGGACGGGGCCGCCACACCGGTTCAGATCGCAGGCTTTCTTGCCGGGCTCGCCGCCCGGGGCGAGCACGTGGACGAACTGATCGCCGGTGCCCAGGTCATGCGGGAGCGGGCCACCCGGGTGGAAGCGCCGGAGGGCTGCATCGACACCTGTGGCACCGGCGGTGACGGCAAAGGGACCTTGAACATTTCCACCGCCGCGGCCCTGGTGCTCGCGGGCGCCGGCGTGCCCGTGGCCAAACACGGCAACCGGGCGGCCTCCTCCCGCTCAGGCTCCTCCCAGGTGCTGGAGGAACTGGGGGTGCGCCTGGACGTGCCCCCGGAGCTTGTCTCGCGGGCGATCCGGGAGGCGGGCATCGGCTTTCTCATGGCCCCGCGCCACCACCGGGCCATGGTTCACGTGGCTCCGGTGCGCAAGGAACTGGGGGTGCGGACGATTTTCAATCTGCTCGGCCCCCTGGCCAATCCCGCCGGAGCCAAGGACCAGCTTCTCGGCGTCTATGATGCCAAATGGCTGCTCCCCCTGGCGGAGGTTCTGCGCCAGCTCGGCTCGGGCAGAGTCTGGATCGTTCACGGTGCGGACGGCCTCGATGAGCTGAGCATCTCCGGAGAGACCCATGTGGCAGCCCTCGACAGCGGCGCCATCGAGACCTTTACGGTGAGCCCGGAGGATGCGGACCTGCCCATCCATCCCCTGGAGGCCATCAAGGGCGGTGACCCGGCCACCAATGCAGCCGCCCTGAAAGACCTCCTCGACGGCGCCAAGGGCGCCTACCGGGACATTGTCGTGCTCAATGCCGCCGCGGGTCTTATGGTCGCCAAACGGGTGGACACACTGGCGGAAGGCGCGCGCAAGGCGGAGGAGGCTCTCGATACCGGCGCTGCCCGCGCGGCTCTGGAGAAACTGATCGCCGTCACTCATTCGGAACCGGATCAGCCGGTCACCGGCGCACCGGCGCGCAAACCCTCCTCCAGCGATGATCAAGGGTCGGAAGGGATTGTCCGATGAGTGATATTCTGGCCCGCATCGCCGAATACAAGCGCGCGGAAATCGCCGAACGCCGCCAGATCCGGCCCCGCGCGGACGTGGAAGCCGCAGCCCGTGGCGCCCCCGTGGTGCGAGACTTCCGTGCCGGAATGGACCGGGCCATTGCCGTCCATGGCTACGGGGTGATCGCCGAAATCAAGAAGGCCAGCCCGTCAAAGGGCCTGATCCGGGCCGATTTCGACCCGCCCGCCCATGCCAGGGCCTATGAACGCGGCGGTGCGGCATGCCTCTCTGTACTGACGGACACCCCTTCCTTCCAGGGCGAAGACCGTTTTCTCCAAGCCGCCCGGGAGGCCTGCGCCCTGCCCGTTCTGCGTAAGGATTTTCTGTTCGAGCCCTATCAGGTGGCCGAAAGCCGAGCCTTGGGAGCGGACTGTATCCTGATCATCATGGCCGCCGTGACCGACCGGGAAGCCGCGGAGCTGGAGCGCACCGCCTTTGCCTGGGGCATGGATGTGCTCATCGAGGTCCATGACGAGGCGGAACTGGAACGGGCCCTGCGCCTCACCAGCCCCCTCATCGGCATCAACAACCGGGATCTGCGCAGTTTCGAGACCCGGCTGGAGACCACGGAACGCCTCGCGCCCCTGGTGCCCGAGGGCCGGATGGTGATCGCGGAAAGCGGTCTGGGCACGCCGGAGGATCTGGCGCGTCTGGCCAGAGCAGGTGTGCGCCGGTTCCTGATCGGGGAAAGCCTGATGCGCCAGCCGGATCCGGGCACTGCGCTCAAGGATTTGATCGCCCCCCCTTCCGACGCGGCCTCCGTCTCAGTACCCTCCGCATCATGAGCACCCTCACCCATCTCAACGAGGCCGGAGAGGCCCACATGGTGGATGTCTCCGCCAAGGCCGACACCGACCGGGAAGCCATCGCCAAGGGCACCGTCACAATGGCGCCGCAGACCCTGGCCCTCATCCAGGATGGAACGGCGGCCAAGGGAGACGTGCTGGCCGTGGCCCGGATCGCCGGGATCATGGCCGCAAAACGCACCAGCGACCTCATCCCCCTGTGCCATCCCCTGCCCCTCTCCAAGATCACCCTCACCCTGACGCCGGACACGGACCATAACCGGGTGGAGATCGAGGCCCTGGTGCGGGTGTCCGGCAAGACCGGCGTGGAAATGGAAGCCCTGACCGCGGTCTCCGTCGCGGCCCTGACCGTCTATGACATGCTCAAGGCGGCGGACAAGGCCATGCAAATCGGCGATATCCGCCTTGTGCACAAGACCGGCGGCAAATCGGACTATCACGCGCCGCCCCAACAGGCATGAGGTTCCAGGTTGATCCCCGTCGATGAAGCCCGCACCCGCATCGTCCAGAGCCTCACGCCGGTTGACACCGAAACCCTGCCCGTGGCCCGGACAACCGGCCGGGTTCTGAGGGAAACGGTCACCGCCCGGCGCACCCAGCCCGCCAGTCCGGTCTCCGCCATGGACGGCTATGCGGTCCGTGCGGACGATATCATCAGCCCACCCATAAAGCTGACCCTGGCCGGACGGGTGGCCGCCGGGCAAACCTTCCGGGGAATCGTGGGACCCGGTCAGGCTGTCCGCCTCTTCACCGGCTCGGTCGTGCCCACAGGCGCGGACACGGTGATCGCCCAGGAAGACACGGAAGCGGGCGAGGATACGGTCACGATCACGGTCTCCGCCGGGCCGGGCCGCCATGTCCGGGACGCGGGCCGGGATTTCAAGGAAAACAGCACACTGATCGAAGCGCCTGCCCGGCTGAACCCGGCCCTCATCGCCCTGGCGGCGGCGGGAGGCTGGGCACGGCTTACGGTGGCGCGCAGGCCCCGGGTTGCCGTCCTCGCCACCGGGGATGAACTGGTCCGGGCGGGGATGGATGCAGGCCCGGCCCAGACCGTCGCCTCGAGCCTGGACGGCCTTCTCGCGGCCCTGGAGGCGGCGGGCGTTGAGGCGTTGGATCTGGGCATCGCCCCGGATGAGGAGGCGGCCATCGCGGCGGCTCTGGACCAGGGCGCGCAGTCGGATCTGATCGTCACCCTTGGCGGTGCCTCCGTCGGAGACCACGACCTGATCCGGTCCGTTCTGTCTACGGATGGTGTGGTCGATTTCTGGCGCATCGCCATGCGCCCGGGCAAGCCCCTGATGTGGGGAACCTGGAAGAACACACCCCTTCTGGGTTTGCCGGGCAACCCGGTTTCGGCCATGGTCTGTGCCCGTCTCTTTCTCGACCCGGCCCTGGAGGCACTCCAGGGTCTTCCCGGCAGCGCGCCCGCCACCCGGCGCGCATTCACTGCCGCCCCGCTTCCGGCCAATGGTCCGCGGGAGGATTATATGCGGGCCACACTCAGCCTGGACGGGGACGGATCACTGCGAGTGCATCCTTTTCCGGTCCAGGACAGTTCCATGCTCTCGGTCCTCGCCGCCAGTGATGCTCTGCTGGTGCGCCCGCCCCATGATCCGGCGGTAGCCGAAGGCGCCCCCTGCACCGTCCTGCCCCTCGCCTCTTCCCTCAGCACTGGCCCCGGCTCCGGCTCCAACTCCGGAGCGATCTAAACCCATACGTGCATGTGGGACCTTTTTCGCCGCGACGCTCTTGACGCAGGAATGGAACTTCCGTAGAACAATCTCGTTTTGGTTTTGTTCCTTCTCTGGGTGCACTCTGTTCTTGTTTTTCGCCGAACGGTTTCATCCTTCTGGAACAGATACCACCATCAGAAAGCCTTGTGGGCACGGAAGACCCGGCGAGGCTGCGGAACAGTGAGGGCCCGATCCATGTTGACGCCGAAGCAACACGAACTCCTGATGTTCATCTATGAACGCATCCGTGAAACCGGCGTCTCCCCGTCTTTCGATGAAATGAAAGAGGCACTGGATCTGCGCTCCAAATCGGGCATTCACCGTCTGATCACGGCCCTGGAAGACCGGGGGTTCATCCGCCGTCTGCGCCACAAGGCCCGGGCCTTGGAGGTCTGTAAGCTGCCGGACTCCGCCGCTCCCGCCGGGGCGGTGGCGCCGAGAGGGTCCGGCATCACCTATCTCGGCCGTCAGGCGGATCCCGGTCCGTCCGTGTCCGCGCCCCGTGCTGGTGGGGGCTCCGGATCCAGGCTCGCCGATGCGTCGGGTCTGCCGGAACGGCCCAGCGGCGGGCCCCGGGGTGTCATATCCGGTGGCATGTCTGGGAGTGGGGCCGGGGGTGGCGACAGTCACCAGGGCGATCAGCGGGACGGGGCCGGATCCGATCAGGGTGTGGAAGTGCCGGTCATGGGCCGGATCGCCGCCGGTGTGCCCGTGGAAGCCATCTCCCACAGCAGCCACCATATCGGCGTCCCCATGAGCATGCTCGGCACCGGCGACCACTATGCCCTGGAAGTGCGCGGTGATTCGATGATCGACGCGGGCATTCTGGACGGGGATACGGTGATCATTCAGCAGTCGGACAATGCCAACAACGGCGACATCGTCGTGGCCCTGGTGGACGAGCAGGAAGCCACCCTGAAACGGCTGCGCCGGCGGGGGGATTCCATTGCGCTAGAGGCCGCCAATCCCCGGTATGAGACCCGCATTTACGGTCCGGACCGGGTGCGCATCCAGGGCCGTCTGGTGGCCCTTCTGCGTCACTACTGATGATCCGGGTCTGAATGATCCGCAGCCCGGCGTTTTCGCAGTCTGGGCAGGACCCAGGGCCGCTCCCCCCTCAGGGATCGGGCCGTGCGCATCAGGGGCGCACCGGAGCGGAACCAGACCACCACCGCCCCCTCCCGCCAGACCGTGAACCGGTCGATGACAATTCGGGGGCCCTGGCAGGGTCCGCGCACGGGCACGGCACTGACCAGAACAGTGGCCCGCCGGCAGTCCTCCCCATGGGCCCCGGCGGTGCTGGCGAAGGCCACGGAGAACGGTTCCCGGTCCGGTCCCGGCTCATGGCGGGCGGCACAGCCGAGACCGTCGCAGATCCAGACCGGTCTGTCGCCAGTCGTCAGGGTACCGGAATTCCGGGCGACGGATACGGCCCGGGCGGGATCCGTGCCATCCCCGTCCCGGCGCAACCAGACCCCGGCGGTGAAGTCGTCCCGGGGCGCTTCATGGAAGGTCAGGGACCCGCCCGGGTGCGTGCGCATGGCAACGAGGCTGGCGTCCCGGTCAACAATCAGATCCGGTCCCCGGGCCAGGGCGGCCAGTGTGAGACCGGCCAGGAGCGGCGCCAGTCCCACAAGGCGGATGCGCCCCCGCCAGAGGGCCAGCCACAGGCCGCCCAGGACCATGAGCCCAAGGGTCCAGCCCGGAAACGCGGCCACATGGCCCACGGCGCCGGGCAGGCCGGAGACCTCATGGGCCACTGCCAGAATGCCCTTGATGCCCCAGCCCATGACCTGAAGCCCCCAGGCTTCCAGTCCCAGGGGCATCAGCAGCAGACTGAACAGGGCCATGGGCATGACCAGGAATGAAAACAGGGGAACGGCGAAAATGTTCGCCAGCAGATCATAATGGCCGAGACGATTGAAATGAAACGCCGCGAAAGGCGCGGTGGCGAGCCCGGCGATCAGGGTGGTTGCCGCCACCCCCAGAACAAGCCCCGCCAGCCAGGGCAGTTTGCCTCCCTGGTCCGGATCCTGGCCCCGGCGCCACCTTGCCCAGGCTTCGTGGGCGGCGATCAGGGCGGTCACCGCCGCAAAGGACATCTGAAAGCCCGCGTGGATCAGGCTTTCCGGGCGGAACAACAGAATGAGCATGGCGGCGAGGGCCACGGTCCGCAGGCTGATGGCGGGTCGGTCCGCAAGCAGGGCCGCCATGGCAATGGTCACCATGATGAAGGCCCGCTGGGTGGATACGGAGGCCCCGGACAACAAAAGATAGGCGGCGCCTCCGAGAATGGTGACGGCGGCCGCCCATTTCTTCACCGGCTGGGTAAGAGCCACGGGCTCGACCAGCGCGAGCCCCGCCCGCACCACGAAGAAGATCAAGGCGGCAATCGCGGTCATATGGAGACCGGAAATCGCAAGCAGATGCTGAAGCCCCGCATCCCGCAAGGCATCGATATCCGTCTGGGCAATGCCGGACCGGTCCCCGGTGATCACCGCGGCGGCAATCCCACCCGTGCCCTCCAGGGCCCCGGCCCTGATGCGCAAGGTCACCTCGTCCCGCAGGGACGCAATGCCCATGCCCATGGCTTCCATCCAGGTCCGCTCCGGGGTCGGACCTTCCCGGATCTCCGGGGGGCGCACCGCATAACCCACGCCGCCCAGTCCCTGGAACCAGGCCTGGCGGGCAAAATCGAATGCTCCGGGTGCTGCGGGTCCAGGAGGCGGCATCAGGACGGCGGCCACCCGGATGGTCTGGCCCGGCCCAAGGGCTCGGAATGTCTGGTCCTGGAGGGTTTCGCGCACACTCACCCGCACCCGCCGGGGGGTGTCCTCCGGGGCGTGCTTTTCCAGGGCGAGCACCCGCAAGGTGAGCCGGTGGCTGGCGCCTGTGCGCCGCTCCACCCGCTCGATCACGCCATCGATGATCCTGGTGCTGAGCCGCTTCTCGATCACCGGCGCGCCGACGGAGTTGCTGCGCCAGGCCGCTGCCGTAAATCCCAGACAGATGATCAGCAGACCACAGAGCATGGCGCGCCAAGGGGTCTCCCGGGGCAGGACCCGCCAGCCGCTCCACAACAGCACAAGTCCGACCACCGCCAGGGTCAGTGGCGGCTCGACGGGCATGGCAAAGTAAAGGGCGATCCCGGCTCCGATGCCCACGGGCAGCCAGAGGGCCCACTGGGACCGCTCCGCCAGGAATGCCCGGCGGCTTGATGCCGCAAGAGCCCACCCGGCGGTAAGAGCGCGATCAGGCAGGCGCGTCAGCCAGACCGGCATCCTGCTGGAAAGCTGGGTCGGAAACATGGGCTGGTCCTGATCCGCCGGGGGATGAAGGGCGGGACGGCAAAGGCGGAACCTCCGGTCGACCGCTCCGCGCCGGTCTCCTGCTCCCGGTCATGGCTTCCCCCAAGGCTGCGGTTACTAGCCGGTCAGCCATTCCCGGATGATGGCGTTCACTTCGTCGGGCGCATCCTGCTGGGCCCAATGGGAAATACCCGGGAGGCGCTTCAGGGTCAGATTGGAAACCAGCGTGTCCGTCCCCTCGGTCAGATGCACGCCGAGGGCCATATCGTTCTCTCCCCAGATCATCAGGGTGGGAACATCCGTGGTGCGCGGCCCCTTGTTCCCCTGTCCGCCGCCGGAGCCGCCCATATTGGCCCGGTAGTAATTGATCATGGCCGTCGCCGCGCCGGGCAGCAGCGCATTGACCCGGTAGACCTCAAGCACATCCTCGGAAAACCGCTCCTTGTTCGCGGCGGTGTCCTTGAAGGCCCGGGCCACGAATTCGGCGCCATTCCGGGTCAGGGCCCATTCCGGCAGACGGGGAAGCTGGAAAAAGAACACGTACCAGGATTTCAGGAACTGGCCATGGCGGAAGAACCCCGCCCGGATGCGGTCCGGGTGAGGAATATTGACCGCGATGAACCGGTCGAATGGCCGCAGGCCCTCCAGAATATGGGTCCACCCCACAAGACCGCCCCAGTCATGGACCAAAAGCAGGCTTGGTTTGTGCCCTTTTTCCACGGCTGCGTCATACAGTCCGCTCACGTCATCGAGCAGATTGGGCATGGCGTAATCGGACACATTTTCCGGCCGCGACGAGTAGCCATAGCCGCGCATGTTCGGTGCCCAGACCGTGTAGCCCAGCGCCTTCAGGAGCGGCATCTGGTAGCGCCAGGAAAAATAGGTTTCCGGGAACCCATGGAGACACAAGGCCAGGGGCTCCGCCTCTCCCATCACCGCCGTTTCAAAGACGAGTCCGTTGGCCGGGATCATCTCGACCCGCCAGTCCTCGTTACTTGCCGGGCTCGCCAGACTTTCTGGGCTTGCCGGGCTTGCTGGATCGGCCATCGGCACTGTCCTCACTTTATGATCTGCATGGTCATTAATCGGGTTCCCAAACGGGCTCCCTCGCGCCTCCCGCGTGGTGCATCGTCAGAAAGGAGGTCGGAAAAGCCGGACTTCCATGGTGGCGGTTGTATCCTCGCCACGCAAGCGGCCTCCCTTTCCTTTCACGCCCGCACCCCGCAGCGGTCCTCACGCCAATCGTCACGCAAATCCTCGCAGGTGACCGCCGGTGTCGCGCCTGTTGATAGAGCGTGCCGTTTGGACCGGGCTGCGCCCTGTGCCATAACACGCGCAATCCGATCGCGATCGCGCGCAAACCCCAATGGCCAACCGCGAGTACCAGTGAGGGCCCCGGCCCTTGGGCTTGCGAACTCTCCGGACGCCCATGTCATCTGAACCAGCCAGCACTCCATCCCCCATCGTCACCCGGTTCGCACCCTCGCCCACCGGCTACCTGCACATCGGCGGAGCCCGCACCGCTCTGTTCTCCTGGCTTTACGCCCGGCGCCATGGTGGCCGGTTTGTCCTTCGCATCGAGGATACGGACCGGGAACGCTCCACCAAGGAGGCCGTGGGCGCGATCTTCGAAGGCCTGGAATGGCTCGGGCTGGATTGGGACGAGGAGCCGGTGTTCCAGTCCAAACGGGCGGACCGGCACCGGGCGGTGGCCGAGGACCTGCTCGCCAGGGGCAAGGCCTATCAGTGCTTTGCCACCCCGGAAGAGCTGAGCACCATGCGCGACGAGGCCCAGAAGGAGGGCCGGGCCTTCCGCTATGACGGACGCTGGCGGGACCGGGACCCCAAGGACGCCCCCAAGGATCTCAAGCCGGCGATTCGCCTGAAAGCGCCCCGGGACGGCAGCACGGTCATCAAGGACGCGGTCCAGGGCGATGTCACCATCGGCCACGATCAGCTTGACGATCTGGTTCTGCTGCGCTCCGACGGCACCCCCACCTACATGCTTGCCGTGGTGGTCGATGACCACGACCAGGGCGTGACCCATGTGGTCCGGGGGGATGACCATCTGATCAATGCCGCCCGCCAGATGCAAATCCTCCATGCCATGGACTGGCCCGTGCCCGTTTATGCCCACGTGCCCCTGATCCATGGCCCCGACGGCGCCAAACTCTCCAAGCGCCATGGTGCCCTGGGCGTCGAGGCATACCGGGACCTGGGATATCTGCCGGAAGCCATGCGCACCTATCTGGCCCGGCTGGGCTGGAGCCACGGGGACGAGGAACTGTTCACCACCGAGCAGGCCATCGAATGGTTCGACCTGGCCGGGATCAAGAAATCACCGGCCCGGCTCGATCTGGACAAGCTCGACCATGTGAATGCCCATTTCCTCAAGGCCCTAGACCCTGAGCGGGCCATGGCACTGATCGGAGAGGCCCTGGAGAAGGCCGCCGGCGCTCCCCTTCAGGAGGATCAAAAAGAACGGGTCAAAAGGGCGCTGCCGTCCCTGCTGGAGCGGGCCAAGACCACGGTGGACCTGGGCCAGCAATGCAGTTGGGTGGTGAGCCCCCGGCCCATTCCCGTCGAGGATGCGTCCGCGAAACATCTGAACGACGACACCAGGGCCATTCTGGGCCGCCTCGCGGTGACCCTTGAGGCCCTCGACCCCTGGTCCCATGAGAGTGTCGAGGCGGCAATCCGGGGCTTCCTGGAGACGGAGGGTCTGAAATTCGGCAAGATCGGCCAGCCATTACGGGCCGCCTTGACGGGCACGCCCAATTCCCCGGGCCTGTTCGACGTGCTCGTGGCCCTGGGCAAGGAGGAAACCCTGGCCCGGATCGGCGACCAGACCGGCTGAGCGATTCCTTGTGCGCCAGGATTGCGTCTTCGCCCCTCCGACACGGGTCAACACTCCCGTGTAAGGAACTGTAACAGAAGTGATGACGGCTTGAGCCGTAACCGCGTATATTGCCCAAAACAGTCTGGGGGCGGCCACAAACCGGATCTGGGCAAAATCATTTGGGGAGGACCATGCGCAGGGCCGCTTGCGTGTGGGTCGTACTGGAACGTGCGACGGGGACAGCTGTCCCCTGGATTGGGTCCCGCGACGATGGTCGCAGGGACCTCCGGTACGGCATGGCCAAGAACCGGGCATGCCGAAAGTGAAATGCCAGCGGCAAACCGGCCTTAGGGACCTGCGCCTTAAGGTCCGTCCGGTAGTCAGGCTGGCCATCAGGGGGGCCGGATCATTTCCGATGGGCGCGCCCCGAGCCGCTGCCGGCGGCAATCACCAATGAGATTGAGGATGTCATGCAATCAGTCGTGAAACCCGGAACCCGCATCGGCTCATCGTCGGTCACGCACAACAACACTGTGCACGATCTGCCTGTCATGCGCGGAACCGTTGGTCCGGATGTCATCGACATTCGCCGCCTTTATGCAGAAACCGGCGCGTTCACCTACGATCCCGGCTTTACCTCCACGGCAAGCTGCGAATCCAGCATCACCTATATTGATGGCGACGCAGGCGTGCTCCTGTACCGGGGGTATCCGATCGACGAACTGGCCGAGCACGGCAATTTCCTGGAGAGCTGCTATCTGCTGCTCTACGGAGAACTGCCGACCGCGGCGGAAATGAAGGAATTCGAGACGGGCATCGTCTACCACACGATGCTCCATGAGCAGCTGAGGAACTTCTTCTCCGGGTTCCGGCGCGATGCCCACCCCATGGCGATCATGGTCGGCGTTGTGGGTGCCCTCTCCGCATTCTACCACGACTCAACCGACATCAATGATCCCTACCAGCGCATGGTCGCGAGCTACCGCATGATCGCGAAAATGCCGACCATCGCGGCCTGGGCCTACAAGTATTCCATCGGCCAGCCTTTCGTTTATCCGCGCAATGAACTGGGCTATGCGGACAATTTCCTGCGTATGTGCTTCGCTGTGCCCGCTGAGGACTACAAAGTCAATCCGGTGCTCTCCCGGGCCATGGACCGGATCTTCATTCTTCATGCGGACCATGAGCAGAACGCTTCCACCTCCACGGTGCGGCTGGCGGGCTCGTCCGGCGCCAATCCTTTTGCCTGCATTGCCGCGGGCATTGCCTGCCTCTGGGGTCCCGCCCATGGCGGCGCCAATGAAGCGGCCCTCAACATGCTGGCGGAAATCGGTTCGCCTGAACGCATCCCCGAGTTTGTCGCCCGGGCCAAGGACAAGAACGATCCCTTCCGCCTGATGGGCTTTGGGCACCGGGTCTACAAGAATTACGACCCCCGCGCCCGGGTCATGCAGACCACCGCCCACGAAGTGCTCACGGAACTGGGCATCAAGGATGACCCCCTGCTCGACGTGGCCGTGGAACTGGAGCGGTTCGCCCTGCAGGATGAGTATTTCGTCGAGAAGAAACTCTACCCGAACATCGACTTCTACTCGGGCATCACCCTGCGGGCCCTGGGCTTCCCCACCACCATGTTCACGGTGCTTTTCGCCCTGGCAAGAACCGTGGGCTGGATCGCTCAGTGGGCGGAGATGATCGAGGACCCGAACCAGAAGATCGGCCGACCCAGGCAGCTTTACACCGGCGCGCCCCGGCGCACTTATGTGCCCATGGAGCACCGGTCCTGATCAGCATGGTCTGACATCAGCGATGGCCGGCGGGCGCCCTCACCTTCTAAGGGCCCGCCGGTTTCTCTCCCGTCGACGGGTCAGCCGGAAAGGAGCGGCGCATGAAATGCTCTGAAGGAACCGCCTGCCCCGCCGGGCGGACCGGCAAGGCCAACGATACCCCGGGCGCCCGCATCCGCAAGCTCTTCGTCATACCCGTTCTCTCGCGTCCCGCCGCCCCGGCCAACGACAACCAGCGCCGGACCAACCGCCCAATCCGCGTCCTGGTCTGGACCCTGCCCTTCCTCTGCCTCGGTGCCATCGCCGCCGCCGCCGCCCTCCTGCGCGCAGGCGTCGAATAATCCGCACAGATCAGCGTTTCGCGATGAAAGGTTCTCTTGTCCGTGCCCGAATGGGTCTGCGGGGATGGCGCGCGGTCTCTCCCCGCACCGGGGACCTGGGCGGGGCATAGGCACGGCCACGCCTGCCTTTCCGGGGAGAAGGCGGTTCATCCAGCATGTGCAGGACGGCCTGGGCGGCGCGCTGACTGGGGGAATCGCCCCCGAGACCCATGCGGATGAGGCCGCGGTTTTGACGTTCGACCTGGAGGGCCGCCGATGCGGGCTCGGTCAGGAGGATTTCCAGCTCTTCCGCCATGATGCGGGGCGAGGCGGCATTCTGCACGAATTCCGGGATCACGCCGGCGCCCTCGATAATGTTCAGCAGGGTAATGAAAGGCACCTTCACCAGCATTCGGGCGAGAAATTCCGTGACCCGGCCCACTCGGTAGCAGATCACCATGGGCACCTGGGCAAGGGCCAGTTCCGTGGACACGGTGCCCGAGACCGCCAGGGCCGCATTGGCGGCATCAAAAGCGGCGAATTTCTCGTTCTGCCCGACAATCTGTACCGGGACGGTCAGCCCATGGAGATCCCATTCCTGCGCAAGCCCCCGGATCGTGCCTTCCAGATGGGGCACGGCGGGTACCACGACATGGAGGCCCGGCACCTGGCGGGCCAGCCGCGACAGGGTCGCGCCGAACAGGGCCATGATCAGCTTGACTTCATGGCTCCGGCTGCCGGGCAGAAGAAGCAGAACCGGCGCCTCGGGCCTGATGGCATGACGTGTACGGAACACGGCCCCGCCGCGCATCTCCCCTGCCCGCTCCACCACCGGATGGCCCACAAACACCGCCCGCAGCCCCGCCCGTTCGAACCAGGGGGGCTCAAAGGGCAGCAGGGTCAGGACACAATCCACCAGCCGGGCAAGCTTGTAGGCCCGCTTGGGCCGGGACGCCCAGACCTGGGGCGCCACATATTTCACCACTTTGAGGCCCGGCATCCGGGCCGCGACCCGGGCAGCCACCCGGTGGGTGAAGTCGGGACTGTCGATCAGGACCAGGACGTCCGGGCGCATGCGCATGGCATAATCCGCCGTCTGCCGGACCCGCTTGAGCACCCGGGGAATGGCGGGCACAACCTCCGTGAACCCCATGACGGAAGTGTCGGCGATATCGAACAGGCTGCGCAGCCCCTGGGCGGCCATGCCCTGGCCCCCGACACCGGAGAGCTTGATCCGGTCCCCCGTAAGCGTGCGCAGGGCAGCAATGAGCTGGGCGCCGAGGGCGTCCCCTGAAGGTTCTCCGGCCACGACCATGATGTGAGGCCAGGGGCGGGCCCCGGCTTCTGGCATTGGATCGGCAATGTCGATGGTGAAGTCTTCGGCGTCGGAATATCCGGCCATGGTCATTCAGGCGCGTCTCCCCGCGCCCTCCCGCCGGACGCCGGGTCTGCCGGATCCCCACGGCCGGTCAAGACGCCACCGGATTGGGCGCCACCGGATGGGGTGCCCGAAAGGTCCGGAGTGCCCGCTTCGTTCCCGGTCCTGGCTGGGGAGACGGGTATGCCCATGATGAACAGGCCGAGCCGGTCGGCGGCCTCGATGACGGCGCCACGATCCAGGACCAGCACGCCTCCAGCGGCGGTTCCGATGCCCGCGAGGCCGGCCGCCCCCGCAAGTTCCACCGTCCGCACACCAATGGTCGGCAGATCTATACGCCGCTCCTGCCCCGGCTTCGGACCCTTGTAGAGCACACCGCCGGGGCCGTAGGTGGATTGGGGCCCATAATCCCGGCGGCGCAAATGGGCAGGCAGTTCCGCGCAGCGGCGCAGCATGCCGTCTGTGCCTTCCACCGCCTCCACCGCCAGGACCACGCCCTGGGACACCACGGTCGCCTGGCCGATATCCAGATCACCCAGACGGGTTACGATGGTGGCCGCCCGGGCCAGGTCTTCAAGATCGCCATCCTTGGGCTGAACACTGCCCCAGACCCCTTCCGTGGACAGAAGGCTTTCCAGAACATCGTCCGCGCCTTCAACGGCAAATCCCTGTTCCTCGAAATAGGACACCAGCATGCGCAGAAGCTGATCATCCCCTCCCCGGGCCGCGGATACGATCCGGGGCAAAAGCCGTGTGCCGGTCAGGTCGAGGCGCAGGGACGAGAAATCCGGCCGCTTCACCACCCCGGCCATGGTCACCGCATTGCAGCCCTTGTCCTTCAGGATGGAGAGGATCCGGCCGACACGGCCGAGGGCGGCGCGGTCATAGGGGAAGGATTCGAGCGCCGGGGCGGCAAGGCCCTCAAGGCCGATCACATGGAAAGGACGGCCCTGGGAATGACAGGCCTGGGCAAGCCGCAGCGGCAGGGTGCCGCCGCCGGCAATAATGCCCAGCTTGACGCCCTCGTGCGCGTCCTTCTCAGAAAGGTCTTCCGGCACGCTTTCCGGCGCGGCCCCCTCTTGTCCGGGGGATTGATCTCCCCCGGTCTGGGGGTCACCCGATTGGCCCTCACCTGACCGGACCTCACCGGACTGGCCCTCACCTGGCTGGCTCTTGTCCAACCGGGTCAGCCCCTCCTTGAGGTCGGCATGCTCCCCGGCAGGGGCCGCCGTGTCAGCAGGCCCCCCGGTCTTGGTTGGGTTGTTGTCGGTTTCACGCTGCACGGCCTGACCATGGCAGACACAAGGGGCGTTTGGAGCTTGTGCGGATGAAATCCACGATCTCCATCACCTCTGCGCTGTCCTTATAGGTTTGCGCTGCCACTTCCACCCGGTCCTGCATCTGTCCGTCCCGGGAGAAAAGCTCCTTGAAGGCCCGGCGCAGGGTGTGGATCTGCGCCCGCTCCAGGTTGCGCCGTTTCATACCGATAATGTTCAGTCCTGCCAGATGGGCACGGTTGCCCATGACGGAGCCGAACGGGATCAAGTCGCCCTCAAGACCCGCCATGCCGCCCACGAACGCGAACCGTCCGATCCTGGCATATTGGTGGACCGCGCACAGGCCGCCCATGAAGACGAAATCCCCCACTTCCACATGTCCGGCCAGGGTGGCGTTGTTGGCCAGGGTGGCGTTGTTGCCCACCACGCAGTCATGGCCCACATGGGACCCGGTCATGAACATGTTGTTGTGGCCAACGACCGTCTGCCCCCGGCCCATCACCGTGCCCACATTCATGGTGACGTGTTCCCGGATGACATTCCCGGCACCGATCGTCAGTGTGGTGTCCTCACCCTTGTAGCCCGCGTGCTGAGGCGGGGAGCCCAGGGACGCAAACGGATGAACAATCGTTCCCGTGCCGATCGCGGTGTTGCCCGTAATGGTGACATGACTGACGAGGCGGACATTCTCCCCCAGCCTGACCTGGGGCCCTACAATGCAGAACGGGCCGATTTCGGCGCCGTCGCCGATCTGGGCACCGCTCTCGACCAGGGCCGTCGGGTGAATATTCGCCATCTGTTCCAATCTCCAGCACATCCCGCCCTGTTCCCAGGTCAGGATGGCATGCCTTTCGTCCGGATCAGTCCGGTTCCCGATCCACGATCATGGCGCTGTACTCGGCCTGGGCCGCAACGGTCTCGCCCACCCGGGCCTCGCCATGGAATTTCCAAACAGGGCCCCGGCTGTGCACCTTCCGGACCGGGATCAGCAACTGATCGCCCGGGTGGACCGGCTGGCGGAACCGCGCCTTGTCGATGGTCATGAAATACACGACCTTGTCATCAAGCCCCGCCGCCAGGGAATGGGCCACCAGAGCCGCAGCGGTCTGGGCCATAGCTTCCACCATCAGCACACCGGGCATCACCGGGTGGCCGGGAAAGTGGCCCATGAAAAAGGGCTCGTTGATGGTGACGTTCTTGACGCCGGTGGCGGATTCATTGGGGACCACATCCACAAGCCGGTCGATCATCAGCATGGGATAGCGATGGGGCAAAAGCCGCATCAGATCGTTCACGTCCAGGGAAATACCGCTGGCCGGTTCAGAGGCCGACGCCCCGGTCATTTCAGTTTCGCTCTCGGTCATGGGACGGTTCTTTCGGCTCACTTGCTGCGGCACCCTTTGCGCGGGTGCCTCTATCCTTGACCATGCGGGAAATCATTGCCACTTCCCGGCGCCATTGCTGAATGGGCTTGGCGGGATAACCGCCATAGACCGCCCCGGCGGGAATGTCACGGGGAACACCGCTCTGGGAGGCCACTTGGGCACCGGTTCCGATGGTCAGATGCCCCGCGCAGCCTACCTGACCGCCAAGAACGACAAAATCCTCCAGCACGGTGGTCCCCGACAAACCCACCTGGGCAACAATAATGCATCCGCGCCCGATTCGGCAGTTATGTCCGATCTGAACCAGATTATCGATCCGGGTGCCCTCCCCGATGATTGTGTCCCCATGGGCGCCCCGGTCGATGGTGGTTTTGGCCCCCACCTCCACATCGTCCTGGATCACGACCCGGCCAAGCTGGGGCACTTTCACATGGCTGCGCCCATCAAACACGTAGCCAAAGCCGTCCTGGCCGACGGCCACTCCCGCATGGAGCACCACCTTGTTGCCCAGCAGCGCATGGGTCACCGAGGCATTCGGGCCGAGCACACAGTCATGGCCCAGGCACACGCCGGGGCCGACCACGGCACCGGGGCCGATCACCGTGCGGTCGCCGATCTGGGCCTTGGCGGCGATCACGGCGCCGGGGGCGATCTGCACGTCGGAGCCGATTACGGCATCGGGCGCAACCCACTGCTGCTGGGGGAACAAGCTGCCCGTGTCCCGGAACAGGCGGGCGGCAACCCGGGCAAAAGCGGCTTTGGGGACCGGCGCGGTCAGCAGAGCCGGGGCGGCGCCTTCGCCGGATGGCATTTCCAGAACCGACCGGTCGAGATCGGCGGGGAGAATGCAGGCCCCTGCGGCGCTGGCGGTGAAATCGGTCCGGTGCTTCTTGCCCTCCAGATAGGAAAGATCCGCTGCGCCCGCGGCATCCAGGGGGGCGGCGCCGGAGATCATCAGTTCCGGATCGGCGCCCGCGTCCAGTTCGGCTCCGGCGAGGCTGGCAAGATCGCCCAGGCGGACCGGGCCCATGGCTTCGAAGAACCTTGGATCGGCCATGGCTGAAATCCTTTTTCTACCCTGCGCCGATGCGCAGCGGGTCTGCTGGCCATGCGCTGATCCGCAAAGGACCAGACAGGCCTGTTTTTCTGGTGCCGGTGACCGGGCGCGCAGCACGGCGCACAGCAATTCACGTCCGGGCGCTAGAGAGGAACCGAATGGGGGAGCGCGGTCAAGACGGGAAGGAGGTGTAGATGAACCCAGTGCCGATGGGACGGCGGATGGGAGGGTTTCAAAGTCTCAGTTCCGCCTTGCGGAGGGCCCTGCACCGGCAGCCATTCGATAGGCTCTGGCAAATGCCGGCTGGGAAACGCTGGGTTGGAAAACGCCGGGTTGGAAAACGCCGTGCCGGGAAACACAGGATGGGGACCGGCCCATGGGAGGCAGAATCAGACCGGCCACCCCCGAAATCCATAGGTCAGGGGTGGCCGGCTGTCAGTGCGGATGATCAGTTTTTCTTGGGCGCGGGACCCTGGGCCTCACCCTCGGCGCCGCCTTCGCCGGACTGCGGGATCAGGACGACTTCCAGGCTTTTCAGACCAGTTTCGACCTTGGCAATGGCCCGCTGGGTCACTTCAATGCCGTCGGTGGAGAACAGAACAGCGGATTTTTCCATGAGGATGTCGCCCTTTTTCTCCTGCATCACTTCGAGGAGCATGGGGCGGATGGCTTCGTAGAACTGAGCCTGGGCGTTACGGGTCGCGACCTGCACCAGGGTCTGGCGCTGCTGGACGCCACCGCGCAGCTGGGCTTCACGCTGGGCCAGTTCACGGGCCTTTTCGGTGAATGCCGCTTCTTCGATTTTCTTGTCGTCCTTTTCCTTGCGCAGGGATTCCACGTCCTTCTGGAGGGTCTCGCCAGCCTCTTTCAGCTGGGTGTCGAGGCTCTCACGGAAAGCGACGAGCTGGCGCTGGACGTCCTTGCCGGCTTTGGTGTCGTTCCAGATCTTGTTGCTGTCCACGATCAGGACGGTTGTGGCCATGGCGGGCGCGGCGAAGGCCATGGAGCCGGCCACGAGGGCGGCGGCAATGCTGGTCAACAGGTTGCGCTGAAACATGGTGATATCCCCTTCATGCGTGTCGTGTCGGTTTTGGTGTATGGCACAGGGTCCGAACCGGTCCAGAGCCGTTTATATCGGCACAAACCGGATTGGCCAGTGCGAAAAGCCTAGGCATGGCGCGCGGCGCCGTCCCTGCCCCGGCTTTTATCCCGTCTGATGGCTCCCTTGGCCGTCAGGCCCCCCGGCCTGGATCCGTCCCATATTACAGGGACCGAAAATAGCATTCCCGTGGCACAACCGCGGATTTTCCCGCAACAGACCCCGAAAGCGCGGTTTTGGTCTCACGCTCCCATCCGGTGCCATCGCGACCGGATGGAGGAGCGCTGGAGCGAACCGGAACGACGTTCAGGATCAGAACCGGGTACCGGCGGTGAACCGGAAGGCCTGGGTTTCATCGTAATCTTCGTGCAAGAGCGTTTCAGCAAGGTCAAAACGCACAGGCCCGAAGGGCGATTCCCAGAAAACACTCACCCCGGCGGAGGCCCGCAGGGAGGCATCGAAGCCCACGCGGGATTCATTGATCGACCCGTCGGCAAAGCGCACCGGATTGGTGTTCAACTCGTTGCCGTCCTCGTCGGGGAACGAGGTGAACTCGGGCAGATCGTCTTCCTTAAGCAGACCCACGGTGCCGAAATCGGCAAAGAGGCTTGCGGACAGACCCAGATCTTCCGGAAGCCCGGTCGGGAAACTCACCTCGAAGGAGCCGATCGCGAACAGACGGCCGCCAAGAGCATCGTCGGTCAGCAGATCCCGGGGACCAAGACCGGCATTGTCGAAGCCTCTGAAGGCGTTGCCGCCTCGGAAGAAACGGTCGTTCAGGCGGACTTCACCGTCATCGAACGGGAAGATGTAGCCGGTGGACACGTTGAAGCTGGCAATCACTTCCGGCAGCAGACCGCGATAGACACCGCCATCGAACTGGGACCGCAGATAATTGATGTTGCCGCCCACGCCGGCCACGTCCTGGGACAGGGTCAGGTCGTAACCCCGGGTCGGCCGCAGGGGATCGTTCCGCCGGTCGTAGCGCAGGGTGTAGCCGACAATCGAGCTGATGTCCTGGCCCACGGCGTCACAAATCGCGAGGGAGATCCGTGGGTTTTCGGGGTCACAATCCCGCTCGTCCACTTCAACCTCGTCGCTCCGGAAGGTGTAGCGCAAACGCAGGTTGGAATACTCGGACAGGGGGAAACCGGTATTCAGACCAAAACCCGTGGAATTGGTATCGAAGGACGATTCCTCGAAGTCGGTGGCCACCCGGAACAGTTCGAAACCGGCGGCCAGATTCCGGCCCAGGAAATAGGGTTCCGAGAAGCGCAGGTCGATCTGCTGACGGCGGTCGGAAAGTTGCAGGCGCAGGCGCAGGAACTGGCCCCGGCCAAGCAGGTTGCGTTCCGAAACGGAGACTTCGCCCAGGAAGTTATCCGTGGAGGAGAAACCGAAACCGAAGGAAAGCTCACCGGTGGGCTGTTCCTGAACGTCCACATTGACGACGGTCCGGTCCGGAGCATTACCCGGCTCTTCAGTGATTTCCACTTCCTTGAAGAAGCCGAGCGCACGAATGCGGTTCCGGGACTGGTTCACCAGGATCTTGTTGTAGGGATCGCCCTCGACGAGGCGGAATTCCCGGCGGATCACATGGTCCAGGGTCCGGCTGTTGCCGTTGATGTTGATCCGCTCCACGTAGACGCGCGGACCTTCATTCACGACAAAGGTGACGTTCAGCCGACGCTCTTCACGGTCGCGCTTGATCCGTGGTCGGATGTCCACGAAGGCATAACCGGCGGCACCGGCAGCGAAGGTCAGGGACTCGATCGTGTCCTCGATCCGCTTGGCGTTGTAAATCTCGCCGGTTTGAATGGGGACGAGGCGTCTCAGGAAGTCGGCATTCAGAGCCTCAAGCTCCGTTTCGACTTCCACATCGCCCCACACATATTGCTCACCCTCTTCCAAGGTGAAGGTGACGTAGAAATCTTTGCGGTCTGGCGTGAGTTCGGCAACGGAGGACACCACCCGGAAATCGGCATAACCGCTGCCCAGATAATACTGACGCAGAAGTTCGCGGTCATAGGCGACCCGGTCCGGATCGTAGTTGTCGTTGGAGCTGAAGAATTTCCACCAGTGGCTTTCTTCAGTGACGATCACCGAACGCAGTTTGGAGTCGGAAAAGATCTCGTTGCCGATGAAGTTGACCCGGCGGATCCCGGTCACGACCCCTTCATTGATCTCGAAAATCAGGTCGACGCGGTTCTGCGGAAGCTGAACCACGGACGGCCGTACTTCAGCGGCGAAACGGCCAGAGCGGCGATACAATTCAATGATTTTGGCGACGTCGTCTTCGACTTTCGTCCGTGTGTAAACCACACGGGGGCGCAGCTGAACCTCTTCGTTCAGCTTGTCCTTGTCGAGAGCTTTGTTACCGATGAACAGAACCCGGTTGATGATCGGGTTTTCGACCACGTTCACCACGAGGGTGTAGCCGTCAAGGCGCAGGGTGACGTCCGCGAACAGACCGGTTGCGAAAAGTGTCTTGAGGGCCTGGTCCACTTGGGCGGGATTGTAGGTGTCCCCTTCCCGGATCGACAGATAGGACCGCACGGTCGTGTGTTCGATCCGCTGGTTCCCTTGAACCTCGACCCGGCGAATGATCACCGGCGCGTTCTGGCCGTTCTGCCCTCCGGCGTTTTCCCCTGAACTGGCGGCGCCATTGCCAAGCGCCATACCCTGGGCAACTCCGTTGCCTGAGTAAAGCACACTGCTCAGCAGGCATACGCATACCATCAGGCCGATGCGCCACATGATCCCATCCGTCACGCGGTGATCTCCCCTTACGAAACCGACCCCGGCCCAAACTGTCCGCTTACAATCAGCCATCAGTCTCACACAGACTGGCGGCCTGCGAAAGCCACCCCTTAGAGCTCCCCCCACCGGATCCGTCCAACCCCGCGGGCAAAACCCTCGCGCGGTACAAGCGGACCGTCGGTGTGTCATAGCGAAACCCTGCACGATACCGGCCGGATCCGCCATGCCCCGAATGCAACGCCGGGCAGGATTATTCTGATCCGGCCCAAACAGCACAACCTGGAAATCCGGCCCATGACAACCGGAAGGTGGGTCAGCCCCTCAAAAACCTGCCCACCGTATCGTTCCACGTCGCAAAGATCATTAGCGCAAGCACCATCGCAAGACCAATGCGAAATCCTAAATCCTGTATCCGCTCAGGCATCGGCTTCCCGACCACGGCCTCATAGGCGTAGTACATCAGGTGACCACCATCCAGGATAGGGATCGGCAAAAGGTTGAAAAAGCCGATACTCGCCGACAGCACAGCCGCAAAACTGAGCAGACCGACGATCTTGCTCAGAATAGTTGTGCCCGACGAGACGATATCTCCGGACATTTCCGCGATCCGCACAGGTCCGCCAAGCTGGTCCGTGCTCTGGGTGCCGCTGAACAGCCCGCCCAGGAAAGACACGGTGGCCACGACGACATCCTTGGTGCGTTCCGTGCCCACGGCGATGGCGGTGAGGGGATCGTAGCGGACATGGCGGACATCCGAGGCCTGGGCATCGTGCTGAATGCCGATCCGCCCGATGCGCTGGGTGCCTCCGAACCCGTCCGGCGCCTCAACCCGCTCAGGGGTGATGGGAAGCTCAATCTCCTTGTCCCCGTCCCGGCGGATCCGGAAGGTCAGTTCAACGCCCGGGCTGAGGCTCACGACTTGTTGCATTTCCTGGAAACTGTCGATCTGCCGACCATTGATGGACACGATCACGTCACCGGGCAGGACACCGGCGGCCTCGGCGGGGGCATCGGCCAGGACCTGATCCACCCGGGGGGAGATCACCCGCTCACCGACGGTCATGGCCAGGCCCGCGAAAATCACGATGGCCAGCAGGAAACTCGCGGCGGGCCCGGCGGCCACGATGGCTGCCCGCTGATAAAGCGGCTTGAAGAAGAACAGGCTGTCCGGATCCTCGCCCCTCTGGCGCAGTTCCTCGGCCTTTTCCCGGCTCGGCATGCTCGCCGCGTTTTCATCGCCGGAGAATTTCACATATCCCCCAAGAGGGATCCAGCACAGCTTCCAGCGGGTACCGTGGCGGTCATCCACACCGGTGATCTCCGGGCCGAAGCCGATCGCGAAGGCGTCCACCTTGGTGCCGAAGGCCCGTCCCACCAGGAAATGCCCCAATTCGTGGAACAGCACGATAATGAAGATCACCACCACGAAGGCCGGGATCGTCACGAAGAGAATTTCCAGCAAAGCGGACATGCATTCACCTTCTTGGGGCACCGTTTCGCGGCACCGGAGGGGTCTAAACTCAAGCACGGATCCAAGGCCCGGGCCGCCACTGGCCCCCGCCCCCGGACACGGGCACCTTAGTGGGCTTTGGCCCGAACCTCATCCTTTGCGATGACGCGGGCTTCCTGGTCCAGGCTCACGACCTCATCAAGGCTCGCGGGGGCCTTCGCGGATCCGGCCATGCGAGAAAGGGTATTTTCCACCACCTCGGCGATGGCCAGAAAGCCCAGTCCGCCCTGGAGGAACGTCTCCACTGCAATCTCGTTGGCGGCGTTCAGGATTGTCGGGGCGCCGTTTTTGGCCTCCAGGGCAGCCCGGGTCAGACGGATGGCGGGAAACCGCTCCGTGTCCGGCGCCTCGAAGGTCAGGGTCGCCACTTTCGCCAAATCCAGGGGCTCCACGGGGGCGAACATCCGGGAGGGCCAGGCCAGGGTGTGGGCGATTGGCGTGCGCATATCCGGGCTGCCAAGCTGGGCCAGCACGGACCCGTCCGCATAGGTGACCATGGAATGGATCACCGACTGGGGATGCACCAGGATATCGATGTGGTCCGGAGACAGGGGGAAGAGATAAGCGGCCTCGATGAACTCAAGGCCCTTATTCATCATGGTGGCGCTGTCGACGGAGATTTTCGCGCCCATGGACCAGTTCGGGTGGGCCACGGCCTGGGCGGGGGTCGCCGCAGCCATCTGCTCCCGGGTCCAGGTCCGGAAGGGACCGCCGGACGCGGTGAGGATGATCCGCTCGACGCCGGCCAGATGGCGGGGGTCGAAGGCCTGATAGATGGCGTTGTGCTCGGAGTCGACCGGCAGCAGCACCGCACCGTGACGCACCACTTCCTCGCAGACGAAATCACCGGCGCAGACCAGACATTCCTTGTTGGCCAAAGCCACTTCCACGCCCCGGCGCACGGCCCGCAAGGTGGGCTCCAGGCCCGCCGCGCCGACAATCGCCGCCATGACCCAGTCCGCGTCCCGTTCCGCCGCTTCGCAGACGGCGTTGAGGCCTGCAGCGGTCTCGATGCCCGTGCCCGCGAGCCCGTCCTTCAAGGCCGGATGCAGGCTTTCGTCGGCCACGACTGCCAGTTCGGGTTTGAATTCACGGGCCTGGGCGATCAGATCATCGACCCGGCGGTTCGCGGTCATGGCTTTGATGGGAAACCGGTCGGCCCCGTCCCGGGACCGGGCGGTGCGGATCAGGTCGAGGGTGCTGCAGCCGATCGAGCCCGTGCTGCCGAGCACGGTGACAGATTTCTGGGGGCCGCCGGCGGGAAGCACACAGTCAGGACCATGGGAGCGGTCCCAGCCCACCACATCGCCACGCCCGTTCACCCCGCCACCCGCAACGGTCGCTGGGTCATCCGCCGGGCCGTTTGCAGCAGCCGTGCTCAATCCGCTCACACCACGTCCAGTCACGCACTTTTCCCCCACACTGAATCTGGCCCCAAACGCAATCCAGGTCGGAACTCAGCACCCGGGCCTTACGGCATTCTCGTCAATCCGACCAGCCCGGCGGCATTAAACCGGACCGCACCCCAGCACCTGGGCCAGCGCCAGCATCATAACAGCAAACAAAAACCCGTCTAACCGGTCGAGCACACCCCCATGTCCGGGAATGAGCGCGCCTGTGTCCTTGAACCCGAAATGGCGCTTCAAGGCACTCTCGAAAATGTCACCGGCCTGGGTGACAACCGACAACAGCAAGGTCAGGGACAGGATCTGGGCCCAGGCCGGTCCGCCGGGCAGACCCGCGCCGAACAGCCCATGGGCGGCACCGAGCCCGCCAATGGTCGCCAGCAACACACCGCCGATCACCCCGGCCCAGGTCTTGTTGGGGGAGATATGGGGCGCAAAGGCCGGGCCCCCGATCAGACGCCCGGCAAAATAGGCGCCGCTGTCGGTGACCCAGACCACCACGAATAGATAGAGCAGCAGATCAAGACCCTGGCCCTGTGCCCGAAGCCACACGGTGGCGATCGCGGGCACCGTCACATAGGCCGCGCCCAGGAGGATCCAGAACCCATCCTTGCCCCGGGCCGCCGCCACGAGACCGGCCGTGACCCCGCCCAGAAGCAGAAGGCCGAACCCAGTGGACGGGGCGCTGGCGGTCAGCGCAACCGGTCCGGCAAGGGCCGTGCCCGCAAGGGGCAGACCCAACCACCAGCACCGGCCGGCCCCCACCAGCCTGAGCCATTCATGGGCCATCAGCACCGCGGCCAGGGCGACCCAGGCCGTGAATAGCCAACCCCCGGCAGCGACAACGAGAAGAGCGGACGGGATGAGAACCAGGGCCGACAGCAGGCGCAGCACGATGGATCCCCGTCCGCCTTTTTCAGCGGAAGCGGATGAGTGCGTCCCATCGGTGTCTTCAGACTGGGCCAGCGCGACCGCCTCCACGTCTCATCCCCCTCATGCGGCACCGGGTCCCACTGGGTCCGACGCCTCGCGCGTCTTACGGCCCGGACCCTGCCAGGGTGTGTGATTCCACGCCATCGGTGCGGCCGCCATACCGTCGGTCCCGGCGCTGGTAGGTGGCAATGGCGTCAATCAGATGCTCACCGGTGAAATCGGGCCAGAGCACATCCTGGAACACGAATTCGGTGTAGGCACACTGCCACAATAGGAAATTGCTCAGCCGCTGTTCGCCGCTGGTGCGGATCAGAAGATCCGGATCCCTGATATCCGCCGTGCCCAGGCGGCTTGCAAAAAGCGCTTCGTCGATGTCTTCGGGCGCGATCAGCCCCGCTGCCGCATCCCGGGCCATGGCCTGGGCGGCGCTCACCAGTTCGGCCCGGGCCCCGTAATTGAAGGCGATGACCAGTTTCGGACCGGTGTTGCCACGGGTTGTCTCTTCAGCTTCCAGGAGCAGCTTGGCAATGTCGGACGGAATGCCTTCCCGTTCTCCGATGATGACGATCTGGATGTTGTTGGAGCGCAGATCCTCAAGATCGGCCCGGATGAACATCCTGAGAAGGCCCATCAAGGCTTCCACCTCGGAAGGGGGACGTTTCCAGTTTTCCGTTGAGAAGCTGTAGATGGTGAGGGCGCCGATCCCCAGTCCATGGACGGCGCGGACCGCACGCCGGACCGCCTCGACACCCTGCCGGTGGCCGAACTGGAGGGGGAGATGCCGTTGAGCCGCCCACCGGCCGTTGCCGTCCATGATAATGGCGACGTGGCGCGGCAGGGCATTCATATCGAGCCCTTTCGCCGCCGCCTGCACGGCCCAGTCAGTGGACTCGCGGGACGGTGAAAAGACGGTGGCAGATGAAATCACCTATGCTGTCCTTCCGTGGCCAAATATGCTCCCAACCCGACAGACCGGTCTTTGCCATACCGGTTCATATTCACCCACGCCCCTTGCAACCCTGCCCTATGCGACTTTTGCCCACTCGACTGTCGCCCAAGCGATCAGGGGCAGCGCCCGCCAGGCTCCGCCGGCAGCACTCAGACCTGCATGATCTCCGCCTGCTTGGCTTCAAGGGCCGTATCGATGCCTTTGATGGTCTCATCGGTGAGACCCTGCACCTTGTCGGCCTGTCCCTTGTGCTCGTCCTGGCTGATGGCGCCGTCTTTTTCCAGGCGCTTGAGCTTATCCATGCCGTCCCGTCGGACATTGCGCACTGCGACCTTGGCCTGTTCGGCATATTGGGCGGCAATCTTGGTGAGTTCCGTGCGCCGCTCCTCGTTCAATTCCGGAATAGGGATCCGCACGGTCTGGCCGTCCACCACCGGATTGAGGCCGAGGCCTGCATTCCGGATCGCCTTGTCCGTGGCACCGACCATGCCTTTGTCCCAGACCTGGATGGAAATCATCCGAGGCTCAGGCACGCTGACCGTACCAACCTGGGAAATCGGCATCTGGGAGCCATAGGCTTCAACCACGACCGGGTCCACGAGGCTGGCCGACGCGCGCCCCGTGCGCAGACCGGAAAATTCCGTTTTCAGGGTGGACACCGCACCGTCCATGCGCCGGCGAAGATCGTTCAAATCAAGGCTTTCTGCGTCACTCATTGTTTCTTGTCCCATATAGCCGGTTAGCGCTCGCAACCGTTGGCAGCGGTGCGAAGAGTCATCATCAACAAAGTGTCTGGAAAAAGCACCTGTCAAGCGGCGGAATTAGGGTGAGCGCCCAGGGCGCGGAACCCGAATGGGGATCTGGCGCAGCCAAATCCATGGGGGACGGGCAAAATCTCGTGTCTGCCGCCCCCTGTTTCGCCACAGGATGTCGCTCCCGCAACGGTCACTCAATAACCGTGGACCGGCCTTCACCTTTGAGAACACTCACGAACTGACCCTGTTCATGGATGGAGAACACCACCACGGGCAGATCGTTCTCCCGGGACAGGGAAATGGCGGAAGCATCCATGACCTTCAGGTCCCGGCTGAGCACTTCCATATAGGTGAGGGTTTCGTAGCGCACGGCATCATCGTTTTTCACCGGATCGTCGGTGTAGACGCCGTCAACTTTGGTGCCCTTGAAGAGGGCGTTGCAGCCCATCTCCACGGCCCGGAGGGCCGCCGCGGTATCGGTGGTGAAGAAGGGGTTGCCGGTTCCGGCCGCGAAAATCACCACCCGGCCCCGCTCCAGATGGAGCACGGCGCGGCGGCGGATATAGCTTTCGCAGATGGTTTCCATGGGGATGGCGGACATCACCCGGGCGTCGATTTCGTATTTCTCGAGGGCTGACTGCATGGCCAGGGCATTCATGACCGTGGCCAGCATGCCCATGTAATCGGCGGATGCCCGCTCCATGCCCTGGGCGGCGACGGTCAGTCCCCGGAAAATATTCCCTCCGCCGATGACCAGGGCCACTTCGATACCCAGATCGAGAGCCTCTTTCACCTCACCGGCGATCCGGTTGACCGTGTCCATGTCCAGGCCGAAGCCCTTGGCGCCCATGAGCGCCTCGCCGGATACCTTCAGCAGCACCCGCTTGTAGGGAAGAGCCTTGAAGGGCTCTGCGTGATCTTTTGCTTCCGCGACACTCACCGCTGCGCCTCCATCAAGGTCCTGATCCTCGGTGCCGGCCGAATAGCCATCAGCCGGACCCCATTCGGCCCGGCCACACCACCGGCCCTATTCCAAACCCCGGGCGGCGAAACGATGCCACCAACCGAAGGTTTTCCTGCGCGAAACGAAGGGGTGCGCGTCGATACGGGTCCGGACCGGAACACATAGAACCCTTTGGATCCTGGAGCATTCCGGCCCGGTCCTGATCGTCAGGAGGCGGATGCAGCAGCCTTCACTTCAGCCGCGAAATCCGTCTCTTCCTTCTCGATCCCTTCGCCCAGGGCATATCGCTGGAACCCGACCAGTTTCACCGGAGCACCGGCATCCTTTTCGGCGTCCTTGACGGCCTGCTCGATGGACTGGTCCGGGTTCATGACGAAGGCCTGGGAAAGAAGCACCACTTCTTCGTAGAACTTCCGCAGACGGCCTTCGACCATCTTTTCGATAATGTTGTCGGGCTTACCAGATTCCCGCGCCTGTTCGGAGAAGACCTGACGCTCACGCTCGACCACGTCCTTGTCCAACTCATCCACGTTCAGGGCCAGCGGGTTCGCGGCGGCCACGTGCATGGCGATCTTGCGGCCGATGTCCTTGAGCTTGTCCTTGTCGCCTTCGGATTCCAGGGCCACAAGCACACCGATCCGGCCCATGCCGTCGGCAGCCGCGTTGTGGACGTAAGGCACCACAACACCGTTCGTCACCTTGAGGCCGGCGCTGCGGCGCAGGTTCATGTTATCGCCGAAGGTGCCGACCAAGAACTTGAGGTGATCGTCCACGGACTTGCCGGCGTCGGGGAAGTCAGCCTTGGCCAGGGCATCGAAATCACCGTCGGTGTCCAGAGCCACGGTGGCGATGTCGCCCACCATCTTCTGGAACACTTCGTTGCGGGCCACGAAGTCAGTCTCGGAATTGACTTCGACGACGACACCCTTGGTGTCTTCAACGGCAACAGCGACCAGACCTTCAGCGGCCACCCGGCCCGCCTTTTTTGCGGCCTTCGCCAGGCCCTTGGTGCGCAGCCAGTCGATGGCCTGTTCCATGTCGCCATTGCTTTCGGCAAGGGCCTTTTTGCAATCCATCATGCCTGCACCGGTCTTCTCGCGCAGATCCTTGACCGCCTTTGCAGTGATTTCAGCCATGATTGCCACTCCCTTGAATAGTTGGCGCTTGAATTGTCAGCGATGTCCCCGCCGGGTCTCAAACCGAACCGGCGTCTGAGACCTGGGCTCAATTCCGGTTTCCGTGTCCCGGCTCTCGCCAAGCTCTCGATTGTCCGTGTCCCCCACAGGGCCGAAACAGATCAGCCCGGCAGGCCTTGCGCCGCACGACACGGTGCGTCGCTTTCTATGTGTTTCACTTCGACGGTCCGCACAAGACCTGAAGGGCCGGGCCCCGCACAGGAAGGCCTGCCACCGGGTTCCGGCCGCAGGCCCAATCTCATACACGATTTCGGCCCGGGCTTCAGGCTGTCGGTGCGGGCTTTTCCGGCTCGCCGGTGTCAGATGGCGCAGTTTCTGCAGGGGCCGCAGCGTCTTCTGCTGGCGCCTCTTCGGAAGCGGCTGCCTCTTCGGGCGCGCCGGACAGGTCCTCGGCGGCAGGCTCGCCCTCGATCCCGCCAGCGGCAACCTCTTCGGCCCCTTCCAGATCACCCAGCATCTCCTCGGGCAGGGCTTCGGACTCGCCCATATCCACACCCAGGTCGCCCTGGCTTTCGGAAATACCGTCGATCACGGCGCGGGCGATCAGATCGCAATAGAGGCTGATGGCGCGGGAGGCATCATCATTGCCGGGGATCGGATAGGTGATGCCGTCCGGGTCGCAGTTGGTGTCGACCACGGCCACCACCGGAATGCCGAGCTTGTTGGCTTCCTGGATGGCGATCGCTTCTTTGTTGGTGTCGATCACGAACAGCAGATCAGGCAGACCGCCCATTTCCTTGATACCGCCCAGGGACAATTCCAGCTTTTCCCGCTCCCGGGTGAGCTGGAGCGTTTCCTTCTTGGTGTACCCGCTCACCTCGGCGTCCAGGGTCTCTTCCAGCGTACGCAGCCGCTTGATGGAATTGAGCATGGTCTTCCAGTTGGTGAGGGTACCGCCCAGCCAACGGTGGTTCATGTAGTACATGGCGCAGCGCCCGGCGGCATCGGCCACGGATTCGGCGGCCTGGCGCTTGGTGCCGACAAACAGCACGCGCCCGCCCCCCGCGACGGAGTTGCGCACGGCCAGTAGGGCCTGGTGCAGCAACGGCACGGTCTTGGACAGGTCGATAATGTGAATGCGGTTGCGAACCCCGTAGATGTATTGGCCCATCTTGGGGTTCCAGCGGTGGGACTGGTGGCCGAAGTGTACGCCCGCTTCCAAGAGCTGGCGCATGGTAAAGTCTGGCAACGACATGCCGGTTTGCTCCTCAGTTTCCGGTTTCACCTCCGCGGACATCGCCCTGACTGGCCACGACGGCGCAACGGCACCGTTTCCGGGTAACAGTCAGGACACCGGATTGGGCATCGGGTCTGAAACGCCCATTGGATGAGCGCCACAGACCGGATCTGCCGGCCTGAGGGGGCATTGAACTCGCTGTGTCCGTGGGGAGAGCCCGGGACTGGCTGGGATGAGGTCTTATTGACCTGCGCCGAATGCCGGGACTTTACGACCAGGAACCATGAGTCTGGCCCACGCAGGCTGGACGGTGCCCGTCCGCGTGTGGAATGGGCACGGCTTATAGGGTCAAAACACCGCTTGTGCAAGAACCCATGGGCAGAGGGACCAAGAAAAGCGCGTCAGACCTCTTCCACATGGACCACACCCGGGAGAGATTTGATGGCCCCGCGCAGGCTGTCATCAACCCGGTAGGTATCGGCAAGCTTGAGCGGGACTTCCGACAGGCCGTCATCGAGTTGGAGCATGACCGTGACAATGCCCCGGCCCTTGCGGGTCAGGCAGGCCTTGATGCCCTCGAAGGCCGCGGGCTCGTTCACGTGAATTTCGAGCCCGGCACCGGCCCGGGCGGTGACATCGTCCACGGGCTCCATGCCATTGGCGGTGAGACGCACATCCTCATCGGACCAGTCCAGGGAAACCGAGACCACCACCGCCGCACCCGGGGTCAGTTGTTCCCGGGCTATGGGCAGAAGCTCGGAGAACATCCAGACTTCGTATGTGCCCGTGGGATCGGAGAGTTCCGCCACGCCGAAGGGGCGCCCGCTCTTACCCTTGCGCTCATTGAAGCCCATCACCGTGCCCGCCAGGCGCACCCGGCCCAGGCTGCGCCCCTCCCCTTGCAGCACCTGGCCATAGGTCAGCACGCCCGCGCGTTTCAGGGCCCGGGCCTGGTCATCCAAGGGGTGGCCGGAAAGATAAAAGCCCACGACCTCAAGTTCCTGGCGCAGGGCCTCGGTGGCGGACCAGGGGTCCACCTTGGGCAGACGCAGGGCTTCTTTCTGTACGGGCTCTCCGGCGAAAAGATTGGCCTGGCCCTGGCTGCGCTCCTCCTGGGACGCGGCGGCGGCCTGAACCACCCGGTCCGCACCGGAATAAACCGCGGAGCGCTCCAGGCCCAGACTGTCGAAGGCCCCCGCCTTGGCGAGCCCTTCCACGGCGCGTTTGTTGATGACGCGCGGATCAATCCGGGCGGCGAAGTCGGACAGGTCCTTGAAGGGGCCGCCCTCACCGCGCACCGCCACGAGATGGTCCATCGCATGGCGCCCGACACTTTTCAGGGCCGCGAGGGCATAGAGGATCTCCTCGCCATCATCCGTATGGGCACTGAGAAACTCCGCCTCGGAGCGGTTCACGTCCGGGGGCACCACCTTGATGCCCAGGCGCTCCCCCTCCTGACGGAATACCGCCAGACGGTCCGTGCGCTCGATGTCGAGGGTCATGGAGGCGGACAGGAATTCCACCGGGTAGTTAGCCTTGAGGTAAGCGGTCTGGTAGGCCACCTGGGCATAGGCGGCCGCGTGGCCCTTGTTGAAACCGTAGCCCGCGAATTTCGCCGCCTGCTCGAAGATCTGACCAGCGATCGCCGCGCTGATATCGTTTTTCGCGGCCCCTTCGATGAATTTGAGCCGGTGCTTGTCCATCTCCGCGACGATCTTCTTGCCCATGGCCCGGCGCAGAAGATCGGCCTCCCCCAGGGAGTAGCCCGCCAGGTCCCTCGCGATCTGCATCACGTCTTCCTGGTAGGTCATGACCCCGAAGGTTTCCTCAAGGATCGGTTCCAGCATGGGGTGGAGATAGAAGGGTTCTTCCGCACCGTGCTTGCAGGCGATGTAGCGGGGAATGCTTTCCATCGGACCCGGACGGTACAGGGCCACAAGGGCGATCAGGTCCTCGATACGGTCAGGCTTCATCTTGCGCAGCAGGTCACGCATGCCTGCGCTTTCAAGCTGGAACACCCCGATGGAATCGCCCCTGGCCAGCATCTCGAAGGTCTTTTTGTCGTCAAACTCCATGTCCTGGGTGTGGACGGTGATGCCCCGGCGCTCCAGCAGCTCTTCGGTCTTGGCAATGACGGTCAGGGTCTTCAGGCCCAGGAAGTCGAACTTCACCAGACCGACGCTTTCGGCATCCTTGTAATGGTACTGGGTCACCGGCATGTCCGAGCGGGGATCGCGGTAGAGGGGCACCAGCTCGTGGAGGGTACGGTCGCCGATGACAAGGCCCGCCGCGTGGGTGGAGGCGTGGCGGTAAAGCCCCTCCAGCTTCAGGGCCATATTGATCAGGGTCTTGACCGTATCGTCATCGTCGATCATCTCCCGCAGGCGCGGTTCATCCTCGATGGCCTTGGAGAGTTTCACCGCCTTGCCCGGCGGGTTGGGGATCATCTTGCAGATCCGGTCCACCTGGCCATAGGGCATCTGGAGCACCCGGCCCACATCCCGCACCACGGCCCGGGCCTGAAGGGTTCCGAAGGTGATGATCTGGGCGACCCGGTCCTCCCCATACTGACTTTGCACATACTCGATCACCTCCTGGCGCCGGTCCTGGCAGAAGTCGATGTCGAAGTCGGGCATGGAGATCCGTTCCGGGTTCAAGAACCGCTCGAAAACGAGATCGAACCGCAAGGGATCGAGGTTGGTGATGTCCAGGCACCAGGCGACGATGGAGGTGGCGCCGGACCCCCGCACGCCGATGGGGATGGTCTTTGCCCGCGCCCATTTCATGAAGTCCGAGACGATGAGGAAGTAGCCCTCAAAGCCCATATTGGTGATCACGCCGAGTTCGTAATCCAGGCGGGCCCAGTACTTCTCCTCGGCAACATGGGTGCCCTTGGCCTTGATGCGCCGCCTTAATCCTTCCTCGGACTGAATGCGCAGTTCCTCGGTGGCGTTGCGGCCCTCGGCGATCTTGAAGGCGGGCAGGATGGGCTTGTGTTTCTTGACCCGGAAGGCGCAGCGCCGGGCAATCTCCAGGGTGTTGTCCACCGCCTCGGGCAGATCCTCGAAAAGGGCGGTCATCTCCTCGGCGGACTTGAAATAATGCTCCGGGGTCAGACGGGGCCGGTCCTCCTCCATGACATACCGCCCTCCCTCGATGCAGATCAGGGCGTCATGGGCCTCGTACATGTCCTTGCGGGGAAAATAACATTCATTGGTGGCCACAAGGGGCAGGTCCCGGGCATAGGCCCACGCGACCAGAGGGCCTTCCGCCTGGTCTTCCTCCTCCCGGCCGTGGCGCTGGAGTTCCACGTAAAGCCGGCCCGGGAAGGCCTGGGCCAGGGCCTCAAGAAGGGCTTCGGCATCCTTGAGGCGTCCGGCGACGATCAGCTTGTTCACCGGTCCGTCCGGACCGCCGGTCAGCGCGATCAGACCCTCGTGGCTTTCCTGGAGATCGGCGAGGGCGACATGGGGTTCGGCGCTTGTGTCCGTGTCCAGATAACTCTTGGAGGAGAGTTTCGACAGATTGAGCCAGCCCGTCCGGTTCTTCACCAGAAGGGCAATGGGCGCTGTGGTCTCCACCCCGCCGCCCCCTTCCCGGCGCACCTTGAGATCCGGCGACAGGGCCTCGCGCACATCCACGGGCAGACTGCAGCCGATGATCGGCTGGACCCCCGCCCCCGCCATGGCCTGGGAAAACTCGAATGTGCCGAACAGATTGCCCGTGTCGGTAATCGCTGCGGCAGGCATCCCATGATCCCGGCACAGCTCCGGTATCTGCTTGATGGGCAGCGCCCCCTGGAGCAGGGAATAGGCGGAATGCAGCCGCAAATGCACAAACCCCGCCCGTTGTGTGCCCTGCTCTGCCATGGTTGTTGCCTCTTCTGTTCAAGGACGAGTTTCTGACTGGACCGCCCCCAATGCCATCGTCCGACCCGTGAGAGTGGGTGCCTTTACCGAAAGGGGATGGACCACGGGCAGGCGGTATATGGGTCCACGGATCTGGACCAGCCATTGGCACATCGTTTGCGCGGACCCGAACGCTTGCCCGGGTTGCCCGTCAGCGCGGGCATGACGGGGAGAGGGTGGCCTTGTTGGAAAGGTCAATCCTCGATCAGCGTGCCGCCTTTCAGGCGGATGGTGCGGTCCATGCGTTCGGCGAGGGCGAGGTTGTGGGTGGCGATGAGGGCGGCGCGGCCTTCCGAGCGTACGGTTTCCACCAGGGCGTTGAAGACGTCTTCCGCCGTTTCCGGGTCGAGATTACCGGTGGGTTCGTCCGCCAGCAGAATTTCCGGACTGTTGGCCAGGGCCCGGGCGATGGCCACCCGCTGCTGCTCCCCGCCGGAAAGCTGGTTGGGGCGGTGGTTGAGGCGCCCGCCCAGCCCCATGCGCTCCAGAAGGCGGCGGGCCTCGGTCTCGGCGGAGCGGGGTGGCACGCTGGCCAGAAGCTGGGGCAGGACCACATTCTCCAGGGCCGTGAACTCGGGCAGAAGCTGGTGAAACTGGTAGACAAAGCCGATGGCGTCCCGGCGCATGCGGGTCTTGTCCACATCCCCCAGGGGCACACAGTCCCGGCCATGGATCACCACGGCGCCGCCGGTGGGTTTTTCCAGAAGGCCCGCAATATGGAGCAGGGAGGATTTACCGGACCCGGACGGTCCCGTGAGGGCGACGATTTCACCCCGGTGGATATCCAGCCCCACACCCTTGAGCACTTCGAGGCGCCCGCGCCCCTGCTGAAAGGTCCGCTCGACACCGCGCAGGGAAAGCGCGGGGCGTGTCCCCTTGGGCGAACGAGTATGACCGGCTCGGCGGGGTTCATCCGGATGAGGACGGCCCTTGCCGTTGGAGGCAGAAGTTCCAGTGTCTGGTGTCGGCGCGTGTTGGGCCATGGACCGGTCAAATCCTTCTTGATGTCAAATCGCGTCGGGGCGGTACACGCCACACTTTCTCACGGAACACAGGAACGCAGCATGCATCACTCGTAACGCAACGCTTCCACCGGATCGAGCCGGGCCGCCCTCCAGGCAGGATAGAGCGGCGCCAGGAGCGACAGGGCCAGGGCGAAGACCAGAACTGCGGTCACTTCCCCATTGTTGATCTCGGCGGTCATCTCGCTGAGGAAATAGATTTCCGGATTGAACAGCTCCGTCTGGGAGACCCAGGAGACGAATTGGCGGATCGATTCGATGTTGTTGCACACCAGCAGCCCAAGGATGAACCCGGCCAGGGTGCCGATCACCCCAATGGCAGCACCCGCGATCAGGAAGACCCGCAGCACCGCGCCGCTTGAGGCGCCCATGGTGCGCAGCACCGCCACATCCCGACCCTTGTCCTTCACCAGCATCACAAGGCCGGAGACGATGTTCAGGGCCGCGATAATAATGATCAAGGACAGAATGATGAACATCACGTTGCGCTCCACCTGGAGCACACCGAAAAAGGTCGAATTGGCCTGCTGCCAGTCGAGAAGGCGCACCCGGGGCCCGAGGGCTTCCATGATCGGTACCCGGTAGTCCCGCACCGCGTCCGGATCCTCGATGGTGACATCCACCTTGGTGACCCCGTCGCCCTTGTTGAAATAAAGCTGGGCCTGATCCAGGGGCATGAACATGTAGGAGGCGTCGAACTGGGACATGCCCACCTGGAAGATGGCCGCGACCTTGTAGGCCTTCTGCCGGGGGGTGGTGCCGAAGGGGGTCACGTCCCCTTGCGGAGAAATCAGGGTGAGTTTGTCGCCCACCCGCAGGCCGAACATTTCCGCCGCCCGGATGCCGATGGCAATGGACCGGGAGCCCTCAAGATCGTCCAGGGAGCCGGAAACGATATTGTCCGCCACGAGAGGAATCCCTTTCAGGTCTTCCTTCCGGATGCCCCGCACCAGGGCGTAATTGAAGACATTGTTGCGCACGGCCATGACGCCCTCTTCCACCACGGGGGCGGCATGAACCACGCCGGGAAGGCCCCGAAGGGTGTCGGCAACACGGTCATAGTCATCGAGCACACCGAAATTGCCCTGGACCGCGATATGGCCGTTGAGGCCCAGGATCCGGTCCATCAGGTCCGTGCGGAACCCGTTCATCACCGCCATGACGGTGATCAGGGTCGCAACCCCGAGCATGATGCCCATGAAGGAGATGATGGTGATGATGGAGGCGAAGTTCTCGCTGCGCTTGGCCCGCAGATACCGCCAGGCAATCCACCACTCGAAGGGTGCGAAAATGGGGGGACTGGATTTGCGCCGGCGCCGGCCCTGCCCGCTGCCCGATGTTGCGGGGTTGCCGGAGGTCGCCGGATTGGCTGCGGATGGGGTGTTGGATGCCGCCGCTGCGTCCATGGAGTTCGCCATTCTCGTCCTCTTCAGCCCCGCCGTTTCCGGCACTCTTTTGGTCCGACGTCAGGTTTCGCCACCATCAGGTTTGGCCGTCATCGGATTTGGCCACCATCAGGTTTAGCCGCTTCTGGATTGGAGGTGGGGCCCATCGCACCCGCCCCTCTCACCGGTCAAGACACCCTGGCCCCAGGGAACCATGTCCAATCCGTCACGTCATCCAGTCAGGGACCACTGCATCCGCGCATCCCCATGACAGGAGTGAGGCGCCACCGAGATAAACGAAAAAGGGATCGACAAAAAAGAGATCGACGAAAAAATGGAGCTTGTGCCGGGCTGCATGGGCGCGCCCAGCGAACCGATCCCCTCGCCTTCCCGAGTCAGCCCGTCATGCGGGGTTTTACCATGGCTGGACCGCAAAAAGCGGAAAAGCGTTCTCCCAGCGGGCAAAGCTGACGCCAGCCAACACGGGAGAGCCAGCACGGGAGAGCCAGCACGGGAGAGCCAGCACGGGAGAGAGAGCATAGGACGGAGGAGTGGGACCGTGGCGCGACGGTTGAGGCGCAGGAATAGCGCGTGACATTCGGACGCAGCATCCCTAATCTGGACAGAAAAAAGGGCCGCCCGGCGAACGGGCGGCCCAAGTCGAGGGAGGAAACGCCATCAAGCGCGGCTGGCCATCACCATCGACGCCAACCACCCATCCAGGATGGCCCCCAGCGTTGCGGCCAGCAAGTTCGCCATTGGGCGGACTTGCTTTTTTTCCGGGCTAAACGCACGTTTCGAAAAGATTAAAATCACCTGCCGCAATTTTGGGCCTAAATTTTGGGCAGGCACACGGCACGCCTTATCAGCTCTCAATCTTCACCCGTTGAAATAGCGGATCAACCTCGTCTTTCGACCAGGCTGGGTGATGGGTCGTTGAGGGCTTGGTCCGATATCCGGCACTCCCACCCGGAGGAGAGATGCCGTTCCAGACAGGGGGCCGCCAGCCACGCGGTCAGGTGAGCGGGGTTTCACCCGGGCGCCGCCAAAGGGGGATGCTGTCGAGGGTGATCGTGCCTGACGAGATCAGCCAGTAGATCGCCGCCCAGACCAGAACGCTGATGCCGGTGGTGATGAGCATGCGCCGGCCCATGCTGTCCTTGGACGGCGCGCCCGGCTCGGTGCCCCATTCCACATTGCCGGTCTCGAACTGGCCCCGCACACCCACGGGCAGGACCATGAAGAAAATCATCCACCAGACAATGACAAACGTCACCAACGCGGAAAACCAATGCATTTCGCAGCCCTTTCTTGCGGCCCTGTCCGCAGTCCCTGGTCTTTGAACCCGGTCCGGCGGCTTCTTACGGGTCAGTCGTCATAGGCGCCCTCGACCTCTTCGAGTTCGATGAGGGTGCCGTTGAAATCCTTGGGGTGGAGAAAGAGGACCGGGTTGCCTGACGCGGCAGAACGGGGCCGCCCATCTCCGGCGATCCCGACCCCGCTTTCCGCGAGACGCTCCCGGATCCCCGGCAGATCCTCCACTTCAAACCCAATGTGATGAACACCGCCCCGGGGATTGCGTTTCAGAAACCCGGCAATGGGGGAGCTGTCTCCCAACGGCGCCATCAATTCGATCCTCGTATTGGGCAAGTCGACATAGACAACGGTAACGCCCTGATCCGGCTGGGGCTCCGGATCGGAGACCACCGCCTCCAGCACATCCTGATAGACACGGACGGCTTCATCGAGATCGGGAACCGCAATCGCGACTTGGTTCAGCTTACCCAACATGAGGTTCTCCTGGTTTTACGGGTCCTTGATGCGAAATGCGCGGTGACAGGTCGGCGCGGCCCCGGACCCTGCCAAATCCTTCAGCCCTTTCCATTCACTATCGGTTGTTTGGACCCTGGCTGGGGCCGGATCGTGACCGTCCGGACCGGTGTGTGTCTTCCCACGGATCGGCCCGGGACCTCGGTGCCGGAAAATCGGCTCCGGTATCCGCCGAGGTTGCGTCGAAAAGGCTGGTAAATTGGCGCATCCAAGGGCATTTGTCGTTTAGAGGAATGCTTGGGCCAGACGGTGCCGGGCGCCGTGGTGCCAATCACGGGTCGGCCCTGAAACAGTATGACCACAGTAAGACTGTGCCGGGATGATTCCCGACCAGAACAGTAAGAAACGCGGATTAAAGGGCAACAGAACCGGACCTGCCCGATTGTGGGCAAGGGCGCGTCTGAGGAAACGGCGATGGATGCAGTACAGCACGGACAGGGCGGCCTCCGGCGTCAGGGACAGAAAAAAGACGACGGCACCAGTTTCCTGGTCCCCCTGCTGGTGACCCTGGCCCGGCACACATTCCTGGGCCGGGGCCGGTTCCGCAGGGCCATTCTTCAGTTCTTCAAGAAGAATTTGCGTTTGCGATCGGTGGAAAGCCGGATCTTCGGCAAGCATGTGCGCCTCCATCTGGACAATACCTGCGAGGCCAAGTTCCTGCTGGCGCCCTATACCTTCAACAGCAAGGAATTCGCGTTCATCGAACGGATGATGCCGTCTGAGGGCGGACATTTCGTCGATATCGGCGCCAATGCGGGGATCTATGGCTTCAAGGCTGCCTCCCTCGCCAAGGCCCGCTGCAGGATCCTCTGTGTGGAACCCAACCCCCGGATGGTGGAGCGCATGAAGAACAATCTTCTGCGTGAGGATCTCTATGACGAGACCGCCCTGTCCATCGAATATGCCGAGTGTGCGGTGGGTCTGGAAAACGAGGAAGGCCACCTGGACCTCGCCGGCGGTCTGGGCACCGCCCGGCTGGGTCAGGCGGGAAGCCGGACTTTGCCCGTGCCCGTGCGCCGGCTGGACACACTGATGCGGGAATACGGCTTTCAGGAAATCGATGTGCTGAAAATCGACATTGAAGGCCATGAGGACAAAGCCCTCGCGCCGCTGATGATCCGCCCCAAACAGGCCCTCTGGCCCCGCGGGCTGATCATCGAGCACTGTGAAGCGGATCGGTGGGGATTTGATGTGCTGGCCCGCCTCAAGGATGTGGGCTACGAGGTGGTCGACCGCTCCCGGAACAACACCATGCTGGCCTGGAAAAATGACCGGCCCCAAAAGAAGGGCGGGCAGTCACGCCGGTAAGCCGATCCGAGCCCTGAGCAGCCTCAACCTGTGAAGCCTCAATCCGCCCCGCCCCCGATTGATAAGGGGCTGGATGATCCGGATCTCTAGGACGGTGAATCAGGCCAGCGGATCACGTCTCACCCAAGGCAAGCCCCCGTGACTCAGGTCAGTCTGGTCCAAGGGGGCAACGCATGGTCTGAAGGCGTCAGGCCACAGCGAGGGTTGTGGGCCTCGGCGTATCCGGCCGGGCGTGGGGAGACACTGCACCGGGCTGGGGACCCAGAATTTGATCGGCACGGATCTGCTGATCGGCAATCTCACGGCCCATATTGAACAACTGTTCGATTTGATCCTCGTGGCGGATCGTACGCAGACAATCCACATCCTGATAGGACAGGCTGCGGCCCAGGGCCGTCTCCAGCCACTGCTTGCTCAGGTCCACATTGTAACGGGCATAGGCAAAGCGGCGGGCGCCTTTACCGGTCCAATCGTTGAGGCCGGAGAGGGTTTCCGGGGAGAAGCCCCCGGTCGCGGCGTCCACGGGCCAACGGGGTGTCAGGCACAGGCCCGCACTCTGCATGAGCGCTTCGGTCAATTGGGCTTGGTCCTCTCCATCCCGGGCTGGATCCGGGTGAGGCCGTCCGCGCCCGGACCCAACGGAAATGACCTGGAGCAGGTCCGACCCGCTGCACCAGCCCAGCCCGCCTATGGGACCTTTCCCACAGGGGCTGGTCACCGGAGCCCCAGCTTCCGATGCATCAGGGGTGGTGTCGCATTCCGGCTGGGTGGCGAAAAGGGTGAGGGCCAGCGCCGGATCGCTGTGGGCGCCGGATGCTGCATCGTGATAGGCCGCCTGCCGGCCATTGACGAACCGCACCAGTTCCGCGTCTCCACGGCCCAGTTCGGGACGGCCCAGGGTGGGCATGGCGGCGCGGACCGCATCGGCGATGGTCACTCCGCCCCGTGCATGACGGCATCTTGGGTGGTTGCTCAAGATCTCCATCTGGCCGTTTTCGGCCCGGCGCATAACCAGGGCAAGACCGGTGCGCAGCCGGGGTCCGGCCATCTGGTGGCAGCCGAAAAGCCGGTTCAAAAGCGACAGAAAAGCCACCCGGCGGAAAACGGGCGCAGGGCCACGGGGAGCCAGAAAACCCCGCCGGCGCAGGGAATCACGCATGAGATCCCCAATGGCTTCAGCCAGATCAAGGGCGGGAATGCCCTTGGCGAGGCCCGCCGCAATGAAGGCGCCGGAGGAGGCCCCGCCGATCAGGTCGAAGGTTTCGCAAAGGGTTCCGCGCTGGGTCTTGCAGGTCCTTTTGCGGGCCGGGCGGCTGGGACAGGGGGACTTGACCGACGCGATACAGCCGGGTCCCTCCCGCCTCAGGATCTCGGAGCGCACCATGGCTTCCATACGCACCAGAAACCCGAGAGAAATCATGCTGTGATGGCCGCCCGCATCAATCGATAGAATGCGTTTGGGCCCTGTTCCATGCAGATGATCATTGACGGCACAACCGAGATGCCCGGCCTGAGCTTGCGCCATTCCCCACTCTCCCTGCCTCTCCTTCGCACCGGCGAACAATTGTTCAGCCCCGCGCGATAGGCGGCCCCTGTGAGCCGCGTCATCCGGCGACCTGCCGTTTTCGGGTGGGACCATGCGCCCAAGGGATCGTGGTTGCAAGACGCTTTGACCGGTCGGGAGATATGGAACCGTTCAAGGCGTGCTCCGCGCCCCGGACCGAGCCGGGATGAGGGGGCATGTCATCGGTGTAAAGATGGCGGAGATTCGGTGAGGGCCGCATTCAGGCATTGACCCGCGCATAAAAAAACCGCACCGACCCTGGGGCCGGTGCGGTTCAATCAGTCCCCCAGGTCCGGCAGGACCCGGGGGATGACGGTGGAAGCTTACTCCATGTCGCCTTCCATCTCGGCGTCTTCCGGTGCCGGCGGCATCAGGACCGCATCGATGATGTGCACGACACCATTGGTGGCGGCCACGTCGGCGGTGGTCACGGCTGAGTCGTTCACCATCACGCCGTCATTGCCGTCGATGGTCACGGTGCCGCCCTGGAGGGTTTCCTCGTCGCTCACCATACCGACCAGATCTTCAGCGAAGACCGCGCCGTTGATCACGTGGTAGAGCAGAACGCCCTGAAGCTTTTGCTTGTTTTCCGGCTTCAGCAGGTCTTGCACGGCATCGCCCAGTTCGGCGAAGGCGTCGTTGGTCGGTGCGAAGACCGTGAACGGACCTTCACCTTCCAGAGCTTCGACCAGGTCGGCCGCCTTCAGGGCTGCCACGAGGGTGGACAGCTCAGGGGTTGCGACGGCCAGTTCGACGATGGACTTGGAGGGGCTGTCACCAGCCATTCCCTTGTCCTTGTTCTTGTGACCGTGGTCGTCGGCAAACGCCGGCGCAGCGGCCAGCAGGACGGCGGCGGAAGCGAACAGGGCAGTACGAACGTTTGCAGTCAGCATGGTGGGTATTCTCCCAAAAAGTTCCAAGAACTATTCATTCCTGTGCGGCGCTTCTTGCCACAACAGAGTGGCCGTTCCACGCAGCGGATCCGGAGATGACATGCCCAGACCCAACATTGCGTTTTTCGCGGCAGCGCGACGGTCTGTGAAAACTATGACGGAATTTGGAACACTCCATCCTGCCCACAGACCTGACCGCTTCAAGACCGCTAAAAGCTCAACCCGGGTGCCGACAGCATCGGCGCCGGGCTTTTCACGCACACACAGTCCCGTGCGGATCATGCCGCACTCACGACATGGCCTCCGCTTCGGGACGTACAAGGAACTAGGGCGTTAAAATATGATTGCCACCGTTGCCCGGGTGGAAGTGTCGAGAGCCTCGGTGTCTTGGGGCGGATTCAAGTCATAGCGCACTTCGTTGGACAGTTGCAGCGACAGGTTGGCGTAGACCGGCACCGTGATGCTGGCGAGATTGCGCAGGGTGGTATTTTCCGTAGCTATGACGCGGGAGTCGTTCTGGATGATCAGCCCGTCTTGGGGCGTCCATTTGAAGCGGGAGGAGGCGATCCCACCGACGCTGACCTGGCCCGTCCCCTCTTCCGGTTCCTCGAACCGGACCGCGGGACCGGTTTCGAACCGCAGACTGATTTTTTCCCGCTTGACCGCCCAATAACCCAGACCCGGTGCGGCCGTGGCCCGGTAATCGAAGCCATCGAATTCGTCCCGCTCACCCTGAAGCGCAGAGTAAATGTAGAGGCGGTCCGTTATGGCATAATTGGTCTGGAGATCAGCGGAGTACCGGTCCCGGGTGCGCTCGCCATCGGACTTGGCAAACTCGTAGATGAGCGCCAGTTCATAAGACAGCTTGCCATGATTGCGGCTGGCATCCAGGCTCGCGGATAAATCCGTTTCCCGCGTGTTGCCCGTGCTGGCGGCGGTACCCACGGCAAACCGACCGTCCCAGCCTTCGAAGGAAAAGAAGCGCGGCTTCTGGTCTTCCTCGATTTCTGCCGCCATTTCAGCGGCGGAAACATTCACCCGGGCCTGGGCCACGGCCATTTCCGCCGAACGCGGACGCAAGCCCAGGGCCACGGCCACCGTGGCGGCGTGCTCCGGCTTGGTGCGGGCCGCAAGGGCGAGAATTTCCGCTTCGGACCCGGGAATGGCGGCGGCGGCGAGCTTGACGGTCATGGAAATGAGGTCGCTGCGGCCATCTTCCAGCGCCAGAACCAACTGGTTCTGCACCGCCTCGCTCAACAGGGGATCAGCGGCGGCTTCGGTCTCGGCGCGGACGGGCTGTGCAACGGTGAGGAGCGATGGGGCGCAGACCATCAGGGCAAGGACCGCCAAGACCCGTTTGGGCGCGGCGGTGGTGCGCCTGCCGTGTTTGTTGGCCGGTGGCGCGGAGTGTAGGTTTGGCGGAACCGTCAAAGTGTCCCTCCCGGCGAGGGCATCACGATCAGGTTTATTCTGTACCGGGAGCAAAGACGATCCGGAGCGGTTCCCCGGAAATCCAGACCGGCCAAGCGGGCGCGCAAGTCCTCTATCGCATGACAAAAATGCAATGATCTCAACATCCTACGAAATGTACTGATTGGCAGAATACGCAGCCGCTCCTCTGAGATGCTATAGCAGCATGGCACTCACCATGGCCACATCTGATCCGGAGGATTGCGACTAATTCATTCAAATCAGTCGCATAGTCTGATTCCGGGTCCGCCGCACCACGCTTTCGGGACTTCCCGGAAAAAAGCGGTGGAAAAGTCTGGGGACGTGTGCCGACTTGTCGCTCCCGGCCCACAGCACCAGCGCGGCGGTGCCGGACCACAGCCGGAGCCCGATCCAACCTCGTCGGATCACGCTCCTAGAGCGGCGGGCGCAAAATCACGATCACCTTTAAACAGGGTGGCCGCCGCTCTCGCTTTTTCGCTCACGGCGCGAGGCGCCTCCGCGAGGGCGGCGCAGTGGCGCCGGACCGCAGTCGCGGCCTTGAGCATGATGCGGATTAAACGCCTCATGTTCTAACCGCGTAACGCCGCTTGGCTTTGCCCAAGGTAGAACGCACGCGGACCGATGGCGCGGTCAACGATCATCAGCCCCTTGAGGCCTAGATACGCGGTGATTGGCTGTGTCGGTGCAGTTCCTGAACGCCGCGGGCAGTTGAGATGCCGTCTGTCATTCCGTTTGGACGGGCAGTCACTTGGACGGCCAGTCACGCAGCCGCCGCGCCTCCCCCATCGCCCTTGACCTTGCCGGCGGCGGCAATCTGATCGACCTTCAGAAGAAGATAGTCCAGGTCGTCGGCGGCGATATGGGTGCAGCGGGTCAGGACCCGTTCAATCATGCGGGCACGGAATTGGTCGCGGGAGATCTCACCGGCCTCCCGGGTCAGGTCCTGGTGAACGGCAAGGGCGATACGCAGAACCGGGATCATCACTTTGGGCAGATTGGCCGCGGCAACCACCGCATCGAGTCCTTCAGGCCCCCGCTCATGGAGGAAGGCCCAGGTCTCGGGCAGATCGAGGCCCGCCCGCCGGGCAATGGCGGCCTCGAGAAAGGCCATGTCGCCCGTGCACGCAGCCCTGAGAAGCAGGGATGGGGTGAGGCGTTTGGTTTTGGCAAGCTGCTCGACCATGATGGGGATGTTCCGTCCCCGGCCATAATCGTCAAACAGGGAGATGATCGCCCGTTCCCGGCTGTGCTCCGCAAGGGTGTTGGCCATGGCATCGGAAAAGTCCGGGCGGGCCACCAGATAGGCCCGGAGCCGGTCGGAGACCATGGTCACCAGCCGTTCAGCCACGGTGACCGGCAGATCCGGGCGCACGGCAAGGCTTTCGGCGATCGCTTCGTTGCCGGCGAACCGGTTCACCGCATGTTCAATGGAGCTTTGGGACAGTTCCGCACCCGGATTGCGCACCAGGGCAGTGACCGGTGCCGGTCCCGCCTCCTCCACGATGGTGCGGGCCACGCTGTCGGGTACATGGGGGCGGCTCGCGATAGCGGTCTGTTTGGCCTCGGAGCCGCCTTTCACGATTTCGATCAGTTCCGCCTCGCTCAAAAGGGGCGACTGGCGCAGCACCGGTTCGGCCACCCGGTCAAAGTCCCGGGCCAGAGCCAGGATCACATCCCGAGGCACATCCGGCACGCTGGCGATAACATCGGCCATGGCTTCACGCACCCGCACGGCCGCATCCTGGGTCATCAGCCCGAGAATCTGATCGGCCTTGGCCCGCTCGTCAGGCGAAAGCTGGCCTTCCTTGACCGCCCGCACAATATGAGTGGCAACGGAAATCCGCCCCGTCTCAGTGGGGTCGGACACCAGGGATTCGAGGTCGAACCGGGACAGGCGCGTCATGCGGTCAACGGTCTCTTCTGGGTTGGATTTCATCACGCTACGGCAGCGCGATTCATCATGGTGAAGGCCCGGCGTGGCAGAAGGTGAGGCGAAATCTGGGGCCACCCCCCGGGTCAAACCGGGAGACGGGCGCTTTGGTCACGGTCCCACCTAGCTACGCCATGGTCCAAGGTTCACCTTCCGTCTTAACAAAGACCGAACAGGCAGTCTTGACAGAGACCGAACAGGCCTTGGGCGAGATACGGAATTGGTAGGGTTCGACCACATCAGGGAGCAGAACATGGCCAAGGACGACGGTGCGCAGGATAACGGCGCAGGGGACGGCGGAGCAGCACGGATCACGGTGCTCTACAACGGGGAATGCCCGATCTGCCGCAGGGAAATTGTCCTTTACCAGGGCATTGTGGAGCGTACCGGCGCACCGGTGGACTGGATCGACATCTCCGTGGACCTTGAGGCGCTGAACGCGGCCAACCTGACCCAGGATCAGGCCGCCCGGCGGCTCCATGTCTATGACACGGACGGGACCCTGTTGAGCGGTGTGGCGGCTTTTATCCGTCTGTGGCGGGAAGTTCAGGGGTTTGGCTGGCTTGCCAGCCTCGCCAACTTTCCCCTGGTGCGCCCCTTTGCGTTTGCCCTCTACGAATGGGTTCTGGCCCCATTCCTGTTCTGGCTCCACAAACGGCGCCAACAACGCAAAGGCCAGTAGCCTTCGCGGGCGGAACGGCGCGCGTTGGTCAGGCGACCTGGCGGATGTCGAGATTGGCCCACACGTCTTTCAGGGCCTCGACCAAGCGGTTCATTTCCGAATCGCTGTGCAGCGGGGTCGGGGTGATACGCAGGCGCTCCGTGCCCCGGGGCACTGTGGGAAAGTTGATCGGCTGAACATAGATGCGGTGGCGCTCCAGCAGAAGATCGCTGGCCTGCTTGCACAGATAAGGATCACCCACGGCCACGGGCACGATGTGGCTGACCGAAGGCATCACCGGCAGCCCCGCCTGGGCCAGGAGGCGCTTCAGGGTGGCGGCCCGCTCGTGGTGGCGCTCCCGCAAGGCAGCGTCTTTCTTCAGATGACGAATGCTGGCCAGGGCCCCGCCGCAGACGGCGGGAGGCAGCGCGGTGGTGAAGATGAAGCCCGGAGCATAGGACCGAATCACGTCCACCAGGTTTTTCGATGCGGCGATGTAGCCGCCCATGACCCCGAAGGCCTTGCCCAGGGTGCCTTCAATGACCGTCAGCCTCTCGGAGACCTGGTCCCGTTCGGAAACGCCGCCGCCCCGGGGTCCATACATGCCCACCGCATGCACTTCGTCGAGATAGGTCATGGCGTTATGGCGCTCGGCCACATCGCAGATCTCAGCGATGGGCGCAATGTCCCCGTCCATGGAATAGACGCTCTCGAAGGCGACCAGCTTGGCCTGCTCCTTGGGATACTGGGCCAGAAGCTGGTCCAGATGCTTGAGGTCGTTATGGCGGAACACATGCTTTTCCGCGCCGGAATTGCGGATCCCGGCGATCATGGAGGCGTGGTTCAGTTCGTCGGAAAAGATCACACAGCCGGGCACCACCTTGCCCAGGGTGGACAGGGTCGCCTCGTTGGAGATGTAGCCGGAGGTGAACAGCAGCGCCGCTTCCTTGCCGTGGAGGTCCGCCAGTTCTTCTTCCAGCATGCGGTGGTAGATATTGGTGCCGGAGATATTGCGGGTCCCGCCTGCGCCGGCGCCGCAATGGTCGATGGCGCGCTTCATGCCGTCGAGCACAACCGGATGATGGCCCATGCCCATATAGTCGTTGGAACACCAGATCGTGATGTCTGCGGGCTCGGCGCCGCCAGGGCAGAACCGTTCGTCGCCCACAGTGCTGACGCTGCCATGGCCGTGGTGATGGGCCTGGGGGAACTGACCGACTTTACGCTCAAGCTCGGCGAAGTACCGGTAGCGGCCTTCTTCGTAAAGGCGCTCGATGGCGTCGCCAAACAGCTTGTCGTAGTCCATGGCCTGCTCCTCTTGATCGTCTCGCTTATTGTTCGCCCCGGTGGTGAATTGGCAGGGGGCGGCTTGGCCCCTGCGCAGCACACCGCTCGACCGGTTGACGGAGAACCCGGCAGGCCGGCCAGACCTGCACTTGCCCTCATTGCTATGACAAGACTACCGCGATACGGCTTCAGAATGCACGGTTTCTAGCTGCGTCCCTTTGCGATAGATCAAGAGATATAGTCCCTGGATCAGGGGGCCAGCGCGGCAAATCTGCCGGGCGCCAGACCGTTCCAAGCGGCCCCCATCACCAGTCACTTCGGCAGTCACACACTTAAGTGGTCAGGCGGGGCAGTATTGGCCCGACAGGACCGCGCCGGTTCCGGGGCGCTGTAGCAGCACCGCGCAGCGGGCCTCGGGGGCCACCGGCGCCCGGTTGACCGTGAACTGAGCCTTGCCACCGGTCCAGGCGCCCACTTTCGTGATGGCCCGGACCACATTGAGATTGGCCAGGGTGCGGCCATGATTCTCGCCGCCCCGGACCTTTGTGCTCGCTTTCGGCAGAAAATCCACGAACCAGATTTCAGGCGCGGCATCTTCCGGTCCCGGCACCGTGCCGTCTAGGCGGATGGTGAACCCGTCCGGCCACGTCCCATCAACCGTGAGGGAAAAGTCTTCACCATCCCTTGCCCTGCGCTCCAGTTGGGCTTCGATGGCGGCCTGGTCGAAGCCGGGGCTCTCGGTGCGGCCCGCCACCACAAGCTGGGGGGTATAGACGTTCCGGGTGCCCCGCAAGTTTTCATTGTAGGTCCGCTGACGCCGGGTGAACGCGGGATCGGAGAAGGGATCCTTCCAGCGGCCGGATCGTCCGTGCACCAGGTCGTCCCAGTAATCCACGTGCCATTCCAGGGCCACCACATCCGCCCGCTCCGCCACACGGGACAGCACCGCCTCGGCCCGGGGACAGGACGAGCAGCTTTGGGAGGTGAACAACTCGAGCACAGTGTTGCGGGGGGCGGCGCCGGTCTCTGCCCGGGCGCTCGCCCCCGTACTCAGAGCGGCGAGAAAGAAGGAAAGGAGTGCAAATGATCGCCTCGGGAATCCGGTCATGAATGGCCTCTCTCCAATATACCCAAGCCCCTCCGCCCCAACGGCGGCGCTCTGTGTCATTTGCCATCGGACGGGACGCGGCCAAGTCAAAACCCGTTGAAGGATCCGTGTGGTGGCCCGTCATGGGCGAGCGGATGGACGACACATGCAGTGAGGCCTTGCCCTGCCCCCCGGAAAACCGGCACTCTCGAACACTTGAGACCGCCTCTGGACATCGGGGGCAGACCATCGCCCCGCGTCAGAACGGGGTGGACCGGGTGGGATAAAACACAGGGGAGAACGCACCATGGTGAGCCGCGAACAGGCGCTGAAGACCATTCTGGCGGAAGGCGAGCCTTACGAGCTGGAAGAAGCGGACGTCTATGGCCGACCCTGCCGGGTGTTCCGCCATGCCCCCCCTACCATGCGGGAGCTGTTCATCAGCACCGCGAGCGACCTGCCTTTCCTCATTTACGAGGATGAGCGGCTGACCTTCGAGGAGACCTGGGCCAAGGCCTGCCAGCTCGCCACCCTCTTGGTTCAGCGTTACGGGGTGCGCCAGGGCGACCGGGTGGCCATTTCCATGCGCAACTACCCGGAATGGGTGATCTCCTATTCCGCGGTGACCTCCATCGGTGCGGTTGCGGTGGCCCTCAACGCCCTGTGGCAGCCTAATGAGATGGACTATGCCCTGCGGGACTGCGGCGCCAAGGTGCTGATCGCCGACCAGGAGCGCATCGACCGGTACACCCAGATCGAACACCCGCCGGAGCGGATGGCGGTACTGGCAGTGCGCCCCACCCGTCCCCTGCCCCTTGGGATCCAGCATTTGAACCGGGCCCTGGAGGGGGTGCCTTACTCTCCCCTGCCCTGGTTCAATATCCATCCCGATGACGATGCCACGATTTTCTACACCTCCGGCTCCACCGGGCATCCCAAGGGGGTGGTGTGCAGCCATCGCTCGATCATCAGTGCGCTGCTGTCCTGGGAAGTCGAGGCCCAGGCGGCGGTGATGACCGGGTCCGTGGACATGCCCTTCGCCGGTGAGGATGGGGCCATGGAACAGGGGGCCTCCCTCCTTGCGGTGCCGCTTTTCCACGTCACCGGCTCCAATGCGATCTATCTGGGATGCTACCGGGCCCAGCGCCGGCTTGTGTGCATGTACAAATGGGACGTAACCCAGGCCATGAACATTATCGAACGGGAACGGATCACCTCCTTCGTGGCCACCCCGGCCATGACCGGCGATCTGGTGCACGCGGCGGCCACCTCAAACCGGGACCTGAGCAGCCTTCAACTGGTGGGCGGGGGCGGTGCGCCCCGGGCGCCGGAACAGGTGCGGGCCATCAATAAAGGCTTCCAGACCGCCCGACCCAACACGGGCTGGGGCATGACCGAAACGAACGCCATCGGCACCAGCATCGCAGGTGAGGATTATGTGACCCATCCGGACAGTTCCGGGCGGTGCTCCGTCGTCCTCGACATAAAGATCATCGACGAGGAGGGCAACACCCTGCCTGCTTATGGCCGGGGAGAACTTCTGGTCAGGGGGGCGTCGATGTTCCGGGGCTACTGGAACCGACCTGATGCGACAGCGGAAGTTCTTGATACGGACGGCTGGATGCGCACCGGGGACGTGGCCTATATGGACGAGGACGGGTTCCTCTATATCGTTGACCGGATCAAGGATCTGGTGATCCGGGGCGGGGAAAACATCGGCTGCGGTGCCGTGGAAGCAGCCATTCTTGAGCATCCGGACATTCTGGAGACCAGCGTTTACGGGGTGCCCGACGAGCGCCTGGGCGAGGAAGTGGGGGCCACCATCTACGCCACCCGCCCCATGGACGAGGCGGAAGTCCGCGCTTTCCTGGAACCCCGGCTGGCGCGCTTCGAGATCCCCCGGTATTTCCACTTCATGGCCGAGCCCCTGCCCCGCACCGCCACGGGCAAGATCTTCAAGCGCCAATTGCGGGATGAGGCGCGGGACCGTCATGAGCGCGGGGAAACGTGACCGGGGCAGGATCGTCACGACACGAACCCCGCCATAGGGGTGGGCATGGGGCGAAGGCCAGCATCAGCTTGGGGATCACTATCAATGTTCAGACGGAAGACTGTCTACGTGAGTGTGGCGCTGGTCGTCCTGTCCATGGTCGCACTGGTCGGGTACTCCCAATTCGTGGAGTACCGGCGGGAGAGCGCCGGTTTTCAGCAGGTTGCCAATGGGGATGCCCAGTTCTGGCTGATGCAGGGTCCGCCCAATAATCGGTATATTCCGGTTACGGTTGATTATTATTTTGACGCGCCCCTCGATGAAGGCGTTGTCCTGGAGCGTCTGAAATCCCTGGCATCGTCCTATGACATGTTCCGGCGCAATGTGGTTGAGATTGGCGGCATGCCCTACTGGCAGACCGTGGAGCCGGATTGGGATGTGCATTTTCAGGTTCTGGACCCCGGTGAAGACATTGATCCCCTCAGAGCGTCCGCCGACGCGGAGATTTCTCAGCCCGCCGAACCTGGAGAGGGGCTGCCGCTTTTCAGGGTCTTTCTTTCGTCAGATCGCCGGCAGCTGACCTTTGTTTGGCATCATGTCTATTCCGATCTCGAAGGCATGTTCAACAAGCATGCCAAGCATTTGTTTGAGGAAACGGGTGAGCGGACAAGATTTGGCTATCAACTCCGCGCGGCCGGTCAGAATACGGACCAGGACAAGGGGAGCGAACCTCCGGCGCCGTCCGATGAATCATACCCGCCGCTCGGCGGCGAGGATCGGACGCTCGGTTTCACCGGGACCGATTTTAAGGTGAAGCGGATTGTTCTGCCTGTGAAAGACACGGAGCTTTTTGAGATGGGTCAGGCTGTGGGCCTGCCCATGAGCGACATCTTTTCCTTCATTTCGGTCCGGGCTGTCACACGCTATCACCAGGATGAGCCCCATGACATTCGACCGATCATCAGTCCGCTCAGTCTGCGGACAAGCTCCCTTCAACTGGACGAAGGCAACAATCGGTCAACCAAGCAGTTTCCGGTCGTCTTTCCGATGGAGAGCGTGGAGAGAACCTATCAGCGCATTGTCAGCCTGCGCCCGACATCGACTTCCTATGATGATGCGGGCAGGGTCATGAAGATTGGCCGGCGTTTTTCGTTCCTGGAACCCTATTTGCGCAAAGTGTTGATGCCGGACTATATCTCGAACTATTTTCCCCTTGCTGACGGCATGTTTGCCATTGATGATGCGGTCCTGGTCCGGCACCACCTGCGGGTGCCGATGGTGCCCTATGAGCGGGTCAAGTTCGCCTGGTCGAACTACAATGGCGAAGTCCAATTGTTTCTGCACACGGATCCTGTCCTGGTCGAAGCCGAGCGCATGACCGCGTCCTACGATGCGGCCGTGGCGGAAGTGCTGGCATTTCTCTCCGAAAAGGGCGCGGAATAACCGTCCGCCTCTTCGGGTGCGCAGGGGCGGCGAAAGATTGACCGCAAGATAATGAGGCCCGACCCGCCATGAGCGGCACCAGCCAGCCCGCGAGTGGCAACAGAGTAACGGCTTGAGTGAGCCGGGCTTTCAGCCCTCCACTCAAGCCGTCCTGCAGGTCACAAGTCCAGGACGCCTTTGGCGATGACGTTGCGCTGGACTTCGTTGGTGCCGCCATAGATCGAGTGGGCCCGGCCGTAGAGGAACCTCATCATGCCGCGCATGGCGTGGTCCGGACCGATGGGGGCCTCGTTGGAGCCCGGCATCGTGCTTTCCGGCAGGAAGGGCAGCGCGTAATGGGCGACCGCTTCCACACGGAGCATTTCCAGGCTTTGGGTGACTTCCGTACCCAAAATTTTGAGCATGGACGCCGCATCGCCGGGATGGTTACCGGCCATCAACTCGGACAGGCACCGGGCTTCGGTCATTTCCAGAGCCATGAGCTTGACCTCCGTCTCGCTCAGGCGGGCGGTGAAGTCCGGATCCATGCTCAAGGGTTCACCGTCATCGCCGGGTTCGTTGCGGGCGATATTCCACAACGCCGCGACCGCCCGTTTCGAGGCCGCCACATTGGCCGTGCCCATGCGTTCATGGCCGAGGAGATACTTGGCGTAAGTCCAGCCCATATTCTCCTCACCGACCAGATTTTCGGCGGGAACACGGACATCGGTGAAGTAGACCTCGTTGAAATGGTTCACCCCGTCCAGGGCGATCAAGGGCCGGACCTCCACACCGGGGGTTCTCATGTCGATGAGCAGGAAACTGATGCCGGTCTGAGGCTTGCCCGTATTGTCCGTGCGGACCAGACAGAAAATCCAGTCGGCCTTGTGGGCATTGGTGGTCCAGATCTTCTGCCCATTGACGATGTATTCATCCCCCTGGCGCACGGCGGCGGTTTTCAGGGAGGCCAGATCAGAGCCGCTGCCCGGTTCGGAATAGCCCTGGCACCACCATACGGATCCGTCGAGGATGGGCGGCAGGTGGCGGTCCTTCTGCTCTTGGGAGCCGAAAGTGTAGATCACGGGGCCGCACATGGAGAGGCCGAAGGGCTGGAGGATCGGCGCGCCGGCCAGCACCAGTTCTTGGTTGAAAATGTGCTTGCGGGCCGGGCTCCAGCCGGTGCCGCCATACTCCTCGGGCCAATCCGGCGCCGCCCAGCCCTTTTCAAACAGGATCCGGTGCCATTGGGAGACCTTTTCCCGGTCCGCGCCGAGCCCGTCGAGGGAAGCGGCGCGCAAGTCATCGGTCAGGGTCGTGCTCAAAAAGGTGCGCACTTCCGCGCGGAAAGCTTCGTCCTCGGGGCTCAAATCCATGTGCATGGCCGCATTCTCCCATTCTCTTGTGCGTCATTCGGGCAGTGGGTGAAGGATAGCAGCAGGCGGTGCGATCATCCACCGGACCCGGCCATCAGGTATGAACCTGGCGGCCCGATAGCCGTCAGCCGTAAAGATGACAGGCCACCAGACGATCCGGCCCGGGGGACTGGTCGGGGGACTGGCCGGGGAACTGGCTGGGGGACTGGAGCGGGGGATCCTTGCGGGCGCACGCGGCCAGGGCATGGGGACAGCGGGGATGGAACCGGCATCCCGGCGGGGGATTGCGCACGCTGGGCACCTCACCGGCAATGGCCTGGCGGGGCCGCCTCGCCTCCAGGGCGGGATCGGGCACGGGCACCGAGGCCAGGAGGGCCTGGGTGTAGGGATGATTGGCATCGTCGAAAAGCGCATCCCGGCCCGCCACCTCGACGATCCGGCCCAGATACATCACGGCGATCCGGTCACTGATATGGCGCACCACGGACAGGTCGTGGGCAATGAACAGGTAGGTGAGGCCCAGCCGGTCCTGGAGATCCATCAGCAGGTTGAGCACCTGGGCCTGGATCGAGACATCGAGGGCGGACACGGGCTCGTCACAGATCAGAAGGTCCGGATCAAGAGCAAGGGCCCGGGCAATGCCGATGCGCTGACGCTGGCCGCCGGAAAACTCGTGGGGGTAGCGGGTGGCCATGTCCGGCAAGAGCCCCACCAGTTCCATCAGGCCCGCGATCCGGTCCCGGTAGTCCCGGCGGTTGCGGGCGAGACCATGAACCACGAGGGGTTCGCCTATGAGGTCCCGCACCTGGATGCGCGGATTGAGGGAGCCGAAAGGGTCCTGGTAGACCAGTTGCATACGGCGGCGGAAGGGGCGCATGGCGCCCGGGCCGAGGGCGGTCAGATCGGTACCGTCAAAGATGATCCGCCCCCCGGTGACCGGGGTCATCCGCAGAACCGCCAGTGCCGTGGTGGATTTTCCGCAACCGGATTCTCCGACGAGGGAAAATGTCTCACCCCGGCGCAGGGTGAAGTCCACTCCGTCCACGGCCTTGATGGAACCGGTCTGACGCCCGCCCAGTAGCCCCTCGCGCACGGGGAAATGGACCTTGAGGCCCTCCACCCGCAACAGGTCTCCCCTGCCCCTCCGGCTGGTGTGGTGATCAGTATCCATAGCAGGCTCGCTCATGACCGGGGGCAATGGGGTCCAATGGGGGTGGCGCCTCACGACACTGGGCGCGGGCGTGGGGACAACGGGGGGCAAAGGCACAGCCCGCTGGCAAGCGCGCCAGATCCGGCGGCTGGCCGCCGATGGTGGACAGGCGCGCGCCGGTGCTGCCGGTGATCCCGGGAATGGAGGCCATCAAACCCTTCGTGTAGGGATGGCTTGGCCGCGCATAGAGGGCTGCGGCGGAAGCCTGCTCCACGATCCGGCCCGCATACATGACGGCGACACGGTCCGCATACCGGGCGACCACGCCCAGGTCATGGGTGATCAGGATCAGGGCGGAGTGAACCTCCGTGGTCAGATCCTTCAGAAGGGCAAGCACCTGGGCCTGCACGGTCACGTCGAGGGCGGTGGTGGGCTCATCGGCAATGATCAGACGGGGATTGCACGCAAGAGCCATGGCGATCATCACCCGCTGGCGCATGCCCCCGGAAAACTGGTGGGGGTAGTCCTTGAGCCGGTGCCTGGCGTCCGGGATCGCGACCCGGGCCAGGAGACTGGCGGCCTGGTCCAGAGCCTCGGCCCAGCTCACACCCCGGTGGAGATAGAGAGGCTCGGCCACCTGTTTGCCGATGGTCAGGGCGGGATTGAGGGAGGACATGGGTTCCTGGAAGATCATGGCGATGCGGTCGCCCCGGATGTCCCTTATGGCCTTGGTGTCGAGTTCGAGGAGGTTGGTTCCCTCAAAGAGGATCCGGCCCCGGTCTACCTGTCCTGCACCGCCCAGTAGCTGGAGAACGGACAGGGCGGTGACACTCTTGCCGGACCCGCTTTCCCCCACAATGGCCAGGGTTTCCCCGGAATCCACATGGAGGGAGACGGAATCCACCGCGCGCACCGGCCCCCGGTCGGTCCGGAACACCACGGAGAGATCTTCGATGCTGAGCAGATGATCCGTCACCGCCTGTTTTTCCTCGTGACTTGTCCCGACACTGATCCATGGCCCTAATCTAGGGTGCTGATCCATGGCGCTAAAAGCCCATTTTCCGCTTCAGGTCCTGGTCGATCCAGATCCGGGCATAGATCGGCCCCGGACGCACGGCACCGGCCCTCAGTTCCCCACCATAATTGCGTACCCAGGGCCACCAGGCCGTGTGAACGTAAGGCGTGGGCAGCCAGATGAAGGGGGCATCGTCCATCACCTTGGCCGTCAAGGCCCGGACCATCTCCACCCGCACCCCTTCATCCCGTTCCTGGTGGAGCCGGTCGATGGCATCGTCGAATGCGGGATCGGAGTAAATGGAGGGATTCCAGGTTTGCCCGGTCACGAAGGTCTTGCGCAAGGTGGTGATCGGGTTCACATGGCCCGTGGCCATCAGATAGGCCGGACCGTGATTGTTGGTGGTCATCAGGGACAGGAAGGATGCGTATTCCAGGGTGCGGATCTCCAGGCGCACGCCCACATCCGCCAGATAGCTGACCAGGAGAGGGATCAAATCCATCTGTGTGGGGCTGCAACTGCACACCTGCACCTGGACGGTGAACCCGTCCGGATAGCCCGCTTCCGCCAGAAGCCGGCGGGCCTCCTCGGGCCGGTAGTCGAACTGGTCCTGCACGGATTGGGGCATTTCGTCCAGGGGCTGGAAATAGTCGCCGAATGCGGGGTGTTGGGGAAAGGCCATCAATTCGGCGTGGCCGCCATAGAAGATGTCCACAATCTCCTGCTGGTTCACGGCCAGATTTACCGCCCGGCGCACACGGACATCGTCGAAGGGCTTCTGGTCCATCCGCAGGGCAACGAATGTGCCGGACGTGGCGAGCCACCGGTTCCAGCGCAATTCCGGCGTGGTTTCCTTCAGGTGGTCCACGGCGATCCAGCGCATGGCCTCCAGGATGTCCAGGCGCCCGGTGCGCAGGGCGGACAGGAAGGTCGCCTCGTCCTTGATGATCCGGTAGGTGACGTTATCCACGAAGGGGATGGCGTACTCGGTACCGCCGATGGTTTCCGTATCCCAATAGCTCTCGTTGCGGGCATAGTCCTGGACATTGCCCTGGATGTAGCGGGTGAGCTTGAAGGGGCCGGAGCCGGTGAGGTTCTGCCACATCCGGGCATCCACCTGGGCCATTTCCCGGGGGCTGATGCCGGAGTAGAAGCCATAACCGAACCGGTAATCCCATTCCGCATTAAAGGTCTTGAAGTGGAAGACCACCGTGTGGCTGTCGCGGGCTTCCACCCGGTCGAGATGGTCGAAATAGCTGGGAATACGCTTCGAGCTCTGGTTAACGACATTGAAGCTGTAGACCACATCCTGCGCGTCAAGCTCTCGCCGGGTCATGACGCCGGGCTTGTCGGGGAAATAGACCCCCCGCCGCAGATTGACCGCAAGGCGCAGGGGCGTCTCCCAGGTCCAGCTCTCGGCCAGTTCCCCCCGGATGGCGCCGCTGGGGAGATAGGCGTCGGCCACGAAGGGATAGGGACCGCCCTTGCGGGTACTCAGATCCAGATTGCCGGCAAACAGCTGTTCCCGGACATTGCCCGTGTCGTGGTTGATCTTCCAGGTCCAGTCCGCCGGATCCCAGGACAGGGCCGAGAGGGTAACATAGACGGTGCCTACATTCAGGGTACCGCCATATTGCGGTGCCTCATCCGGGTCGGGATTGTCATAGGGTGCGGGCCCGGCCGTGTCCCGCTCACCGGCCATCCGGCCCGCCAGGACAATCAGGGTGAGGATGGCAGCCAGCACCAGACCGGTGATGAGACGAAGCATGGTCAACGCCCTCCCCGCATGCGCGGATCCAACTGGTCCCGCAAACCATCACCGAACACATTGATGGCATAGACCACAATGGTGAGGCACAGCCCCGGCGCAAGGGCCAGCCACGGGCTGATATACATATAGGTCCGCCCGGTGCCGCTCAGCATGCTGCCCCAGGTGGGCGCCGGCGGCGGTACCCCCAGACCCAGAAAGGACAGGGCCGCTTCCGAGAGGATCGCTGCGCCCACTCGGGTGGTGAACAGCACAATGACCACCGGAGTGATGTTGGGCAGGATATGCCACCAGAGAATATGGATGGTCCGCGCGCCGATGGATTGGGAGGCATGGGTGTACATCTCTTCGCGGATGGACAGGACCGCGCCGCGCACGATCCGGGATCCGGCAATGCCATAGAGCAGCCCCAGCACCAGGACGATCTGGGGGATCCCGGCGCCAATGATGGAAACCACGACGATGAGCAGCACCAGATCCGGGAAGGTCATCCAGGCATCGACAAAACGCTGGACCAGCATGTCGAAGCGGCCGCCGAGATAGCCCGACAGCACACCGATGATAATCGATATCACCGTCGCCAGACCAGCGGCCAGAAAACCGACGATCATGGAGAGCTGCGCCCCCACCAGAACACGGGAGAGGACATCCCGACCCAGATGATCGGTGCCGAACAGGAACTCCCAGCTCGGCCCCTCTAGGCGGCGCAGCATGTGGGTCTCGTTCATGCCGTACGGGGCAATCACATCGGCAAAGATCCCGCACAGAAGAAAGAGCAGGAACACCGCGCCGCCGAAGGCACCCAGAGGCTTGTCCCGCGCCAGACGCCGGATGAAGGCCAGGGTGCGGGTGCCGGGCCGGGGCGGTCTGTCCTCAAGGGGCAGGCTGAGGGTTTGATCACTCATTGGTGGCGCACCTTCGGGTCAAGCCAGGCAAAGCTCAGATCCACCGCCAGATTGATCAACAGAACGCCGACCCCCACGGTGAGGAAGATGCCGGAAATGATCGGATAATCGCGCTGGAACACCGCTTCGAGAAGCAGCAGGCCCATGCCGGGCACCACGAAAATCTGCTCCAGGATCACCGCACCGCCGATGAGCAGCGGGGCCTGGAGACCGATCAAGGTCACCACGGGAATGAGGCCGTTGCGCAGGGCATGGCGCAGCACCACCATGGTTTCGCTCAGCCCCTTGGCTCTGGCGGTGCGGATATAGTCCTGGCGCATGACCTCAAGCATCATGGTGCGGGTCATCCGCATGGTGACCGCCGAAAGCCCCAGCCCCAGCAGGATCGCCGGTACGATCATGTGGGTGAGATTGGCGAGGGGATCCTCGAAAAGGGGCACATATTCCAGGGGCGGCGACCAGCGCCACCACACGGACGGAAACACCATCACCAAGGTTCCCAGCCAGAAACTGGGCACCGCCAGCATGATGATGGAGAAGGACCGGGTGAGATAGTCCCCCATGGTGTCCTGGCGCATGGCGGAATAAATGCCGATGGGAATGGCCGTGGTCAGAGCGACGATCAGGGCCAGGAACCCCAGTTCGAAGGTGATGGGCAGGCGTTCCAGGATGAGATCGGTAACCGGAGCATTCTGCCAGAGGGAATAGCCCATGTCCCCCTGGACGAGCCCGGCGATCCATTCGAAATACTGGACATGGAAGGGTTTATCCAGACCGAGGGCCGCCTCGATCCGGGCGCGGTCCTGGCCGGTGGCAATGTCGTTCTGGGCCAGCATGAGGTCGATCACATCGCCGGGGATCAACCGCATGGAGATGAAAACGATCAGGCTGGCGAACAGCAGTGTGGGGATCAAGGTCAGCAGGCGGCGGATGACATAGGCTTGCATGGCCTCACCCGCCCCGCCGGCGGCAAGCCGGGGCCCGGCCGCTTGCCTCGTGAGAGAGGCCGTCCGTATCACGGTCTTGATATGACCGGCCTTGATAGGACCGGCCGATACCGCGTGCGCCTTCAAGGCACGGGTGCCGTGGTCCGCCCCTTACGGACGGATTGCCGCCAAGGTGAGGCTGTCCGCCCATGGCGCATTCTCCCTGGTGTCCCCTGCCCTTCTGTCCCGGTTTTCCCGGATCAAATCCGGTAGTCCAGTCAGCCGATGTCAGTTCATGGGACTTTGTTTTTGTGTAGTTCAGCTTCAGTATCACGCAACCAAGGCCGGGAGGGAAGCCTTATCGGTGTATTTTCCGCAAACTGTTGTTTCTCCAATACTGGCCGTGCCGGGTTAAGGCTTGGACCCGGGAAGCATTCAGCCCGGGGACGCTTTGTCTTCCCTCCCGCAGCTTTGCCCCTGCCGCACCTCAGCATGCGATGCAGGGCTGGCCAAACGTGCCGATTTCTGGGCTAGGATGACACCAGGCATGGTGGTTTGACAACGCGTGTCATCGGAAGGGGAGACGACCCATGATTGAAACAGATCTTTTTGACCTCACAGGCAAAGTGGCCCTGCTGACGGGCGCCTCCAAGGGCATGGGGCTGGCCATGGCCGAGGGTCTGGCGGAACACGGAGCCAAGGTGGTGATCTCCAGCCGCAAGCTCGACCAGTGCGAGGCGGCGGCCCGGTCCATCAACATCAAGTGCGGCGCGGAGCGGGCGATCCCGATTGCATGCAATATCGGCTACAAGGAGCAACTTCAGAACCTGGTGGACCGGACCCGCCAGGAACTGGGTCCCATTGACGTGCTGGTGTGCAATGCGGGCATCAATCCCTTCTACGGCTCCATGAAGGATCTGCCCGACGAGGCCTTCGACAAGATCATGGCCTCCAACGTGAAATCCAATCACTGGCTGACCTGGATGGTCGCCCCGGACATGATCGCCAAGGGCTCCGGGTCCATCATGGTCACCTCCAGCGTCGGCGCTTTCACGCCGTCGGAGTCTCTCGGTGCCTACGGTATTTCAAAGACCGCGGACCTGGCCCTGATCCGCAATCTGGCCCTGGAACTGGGACCCAAGGGCATCCGGGTGAATGCGATCTGCCCCGGGCTGATCAAGACGGATTTCGCCAAGGCATTGTGGGAAAATCCGGACGCTGAAGAACGGGTCAATGAACGCACGCCCCTGCGCCGCCTGGGCGAACCCGACGACATGAAAGGCGTGGCGGTGTTCCTGGCCTCCGATGCCAGTGTCTACATGACGGGCCAAGCCCTCACCGTGTGCGGCGGTACCCATATGTGCCGTTGAGCTTAGGGTAATAGGGGTTCACGGACGGATCCGATCGTCTTCCGAGATTAAGAGAGCAGGCTGAGCAATGAGCGAAGAGACCGTAGCCCTTTACGACATCCGGGACGGGGCCGCCTGGATCACCCTGAACCGGCCCCAGGCCCGCAACGCCCTGTCAGCGGCCCTGGTCAACGCGCTTTACGATCATCTCCAGGCGGCCATCGCCGATGACCGGGTGCGCTGCATCGTGATCACCGGCACGGATCCGGCTTTCTGCGCGGGAGCGGACCTGAAAAGCCCGCCGGGGGAAGCGGTGGACGGGGCCCGGGCGGTCTCCCTGCCTTCCGTGCTCACCGCCATGCTGGAATGTCCCAAACCGGTGATCGGCGCGGTCAATGGTCCGGCCTTTGCCGGAGGCCTCGGGCTTGTGGGGGCCTGCGATATTGTGGTGAGTGCGGATGATGTGCCCATGAGCTTCAGCGAAGTGCGCATCGGCGTGATCCCGGCGGTGATTTCCGTGGTGTGCCTGCCCAAGCTCGGCCAGCACAATGCCATGCGTCTGTTCCTCACCGGGCGGAGGTTTACCGGGCAGGAGGCGGTGGATCTGGGTCTGGTGCATCGGGCCGTGCCCAAGGACGCTCTGATGGAAGCGGTGGCGGAAGAAATCGCCATGATCAATCTGGGCGGCCCCAATGCGGTGAGGGAATGCAAGCGCCTGGTGCGCACTGTGCCTGGTCTCGAAACAGCCCGGGCCTTCGAGGAGACCTCGGAATGGAGCGTGCGCATGTTCCGCTCGGACGAGGCCGCCGAGGGCATGGCCTCCTTCCGGGAAAAACGCAAGCCCGCCTGGGTGAACGAGGACTGACCGGCGGGGCAGACTGATCCGCACACAAAAAGAACGGGACGGAAACCATGAACGATATCATCCGTATCGGGAATTGCAGCGGCTACTATGGTGACCGGCTGGACGCGGCCCTGGAGATGGTGGAGGGCGGCCCGGTGGATGTGCTCACCGGTGACTATCTGGCCGAGTTGACCATGTCGATCCTGTTCAGCCAGAAGCAGAGCCGGGGAGAGCACCTGGGTTATGTGGGCACATTCCTCAAACAGGTGAAGGATGTGGCCCGGATCTGCGCCGCCCGGGGCATCAAGATCGTCACCAATGCAGGCGGCCTCAACCCGAAAAGCATGGCGGAGGAGGTGGAGAAGATCCTCCGGGAGGTGGGGGCGGACCTCAAGGTGGCCTATATCGACGGGGATGATCTTCTGCCCCATCTGGATGCTCTTCAGGCGGAAGGAGAGACCTTCACTAATCTGGACACGGGCACAATCCTCGCCCAGTCCGGTCAGACCCCGGTCACGGCCAATGTCTATCTGGGAGCCTGGGGGATCAAGGAAGCCCTCGATCAGGGGGCGGATATCGTGATCTGCCCCCGCGTGACCGACGCGGCGGTGGTGATCGGCCCGGCAGCCTGGAAATTCAATTGGCAGCGCAATGATTTCGATGCCCTGGCCGGTGCCCTGGCGGCGGGACACATCATCGAATGCGGTCTGCAATGTTGCGGCGGCAATTACGCCTTCTTCCAGGAAGTGCCGAGCTTCAGGAACATGGGGTATCCCATCGCGGAAATCGAGCGGGACGGCAGTTTCACCATCACCAAACATCCGGGTACGGGCGGTCTTGTGTCGGAAGGTACGGTGATTGCCCAGCTGCTTTATGAAATCTCATCGCCCGCCTATCTGAACCCGGACGTGATCGCCCATTTCGACACGATGACCCTCACCCAGGAGGGCCAGGACCGGGTGCGGGTCACGGGCTGCCGGGGCTCAAGCCCGCCGCCGACCCATAAGGTCTGTTTCAATACTCTTGGTCCCTACAAACAGAGCTTCGAGGTGCTGCTCACAGGCATTGATGTCGAGAAAAAGTCCGAGGCCTATCTGGACCAGGTGTTCTGGAATCTTGGTGGGCGGGAGCAGTTCGACGAGGTGGATGTTGAGCTGATCCGCAGCGACCATGACGATCCGCAGACCAACGAGACCGCCCACGCCATATTGCGGGTCACGGTGACCAAGAGCGATGCAGAGGGTCTTGGGCGCCTGTTTGCCGCCAAGGTCACGGAACTGGCCCTGGCCACGGTTCCGGGCAATGCGGGCGGGGCGCGGTCGAGTTTCAACGGCACACAGACCATCGTGCACTGGCCGGCCCTGATCGACAGCCGCCGGGTGGTGGAGCGGGTTCATGTGGATGGCCGGACGATCGAGGTGCCCGCCACCCAGAGCCTTGGCCTGGAGGAGATCCATTATCAGCGCGTCCCCGCCCCTATCGGCCGGGTGCCCGAGGGAGAGCCGGTGCGCCTGCCCTTCGGCCGCCTGTTCGGTACCCGCTCCGGGGACAAGGGAGGCAACGCCAATTGCGGGGTCTGGGCGCGTACGGACGAAGCCTATGCCTGGCTCCACGCCACCCTGACCGTGGAGGCGTTCAAACGTCTCCTCCCGGACATGGCCCCCTACGAGATCGAGCGTTACGAGATGCCCAATCTCCGGGCCCTGAACTTCCTGATCAAGGGCGTGCTTGCGGGCGGCGCCTCCTCCAACAACCGCATCGACCGCCAGGCCAAATCCCTCGGCGAATATCTCGGCGCGAAGGTCATTGAGGTGCCGAAGGGGTTGGCGCAACAGGTTGGGGGTGGATGAGGCGCGTGGAGGATCACCCGGTCCGGTGGTCGCGGAACCGTGCATTTACCCGGGCTCTCGGGCATGCCAGGACTCATGAAGGGTCAGTCGAAAGATGCCGTTGTCGGGGAGCTGCACGCTGGTACCCGGATCCGGCCCAGGTTGATGGGCTGAGTTGGCAGAACAGAGGGACAATCATGAAGAGTTTTCAATTGATTATGGGTCGGGCGATTATGAGTCGCGGGATCATCGGCCTGGGGATTATGGGTCTGACCGCTGTAGCTGTTCTGACCGGCCCCGGCATGACCCATGTCCTCGCCTCTGCCCAGCCGGCGGCGAGCGCATTGGGGGCCGACCCGGTTGCCGCGACAAATCCGGCCGTGACCGGTGAATGGCAGGGGCCTCGGTTTGTCACCGACGATGCGGGTGTCGCGCTTCAGGGTTACGATCCGGTAGCCTACTTCACGGAGAAAGCGCCTCGGTCCGGCTCCGCCCAGTTCCAAACGGACTACGAAGGCGCCACCTTCCAGTTTGCGTCGGAAGAGAACCGGGACCAGTTCGTGAACGATCCGGAGGCCTTTGCTCCGCAATTCGGCGGCTATTGTGTGAAGAACCTGGCCCAAGGCAGCCTGGTGCCCGGCAGCCCCCTGGAATGGACCATTGTCGGCAACCGCCTCTATTTCCTCGGCGAACGCAAGGCTTTGGAGCAATTCAACCGCGCCCGTGAGGACCACCTCACCCGGGCCGCCGACCAGTGGAGCGAGCTGGACCGCCTCGCCCGCCAGAGAGGCTTCTAAAACCGATCACTGCCAACGCCGTCAACTCAACCGGGGCCATCGCCCCCGGTTGATGGCCCCGGTTGATGGTGTCGGGGCACTTGATAGGGCCCGGGGCCCGCCAATGAGCAGGCTCCCGCCCTGTCCAAGGGCTGGCTGCCTCCCTGGCAAGCCCGGCTTCCGGTCCCGGTTGCAGGCACGGTTGAATCCGGCACCAAACAGTGACATTTTCCAATTCTGCCAGTGCCCTCAGTCAAACGGCTGATGGGTCTGGCATACATTTCCGTGGATGGGTGGCCGAGTGGTTGAAGGCACCGGTCTTGAAAACCGGCAGGCGTGCAAGCGTCTCGTGGGTTCGAATCCCACCCCATCTGCCATCCAGTCCCGCAATTCGTCTCTGTTTCAGGGACCGCGCCGCAAGGCCCGGTAATGACGCGGTTATTCCAGGTACAATCTCATTCAGCGCTCAGTATTTGCCCCTCAATTGGGCCCGTTTCGGTGTGCTTTGCGCGGGTGGTCTCTGGTCGTCCGATGCGGGGGGCAGTTTGGCCAGAACCCAGGAACAGGGATTTTTTTCGATTTTGGGCCGATAACAGGGTGGAATCCGAACCTATTGTTGGAGCGCTACCGAATTTATAACGTAGTTTCAATGAGTTATTTCAGTTTCCTGTTAATGCGCAGAACAGGGGCGTTTTTCTGCATTAACACGGGGCGGAATGCGTCGGAACAGGGAACTCGTTGTGCAGAACAGGGTGAACTGACGTCAGCGTTGGAGATCGATGTGGACGTCAGACGTCCGTCCCGGCACTGAAGACCTCGACCTGTTCGGTCCAAAGCAGCGGCACGGGTCCGTCCATCAATCAGCCAACAGTGAGGTCCGGCGGCTGGCGACCTTCGAGAATGGCCCGCTGAAGATCGGGTGCTAGGAAGGCGAGCCGCACGAGACGCCGCTGGTAAGCGGTTGGTGGTGACTCTTCTCGGCCAGGTCCTTGTCGGCATGCTCGCCCTCTTTCAGGCGACGGCGTACTGCGGTGCGATGCGTCAGCGGCATTAGGATTTCCACGGAACGGGCGTGGACCTCGACCCGGGACCACTGAGGCCTTGTCGTCGTCTCTCGATCCCGCGTAATGAGGGATGGGAGATCACTGAACCTGGGCCCAACCAGCTGACCGATCTCTACAAGGGCGAGAATTTCGGCACACTGACCATAGATTGAAAAATGGAATACCTCACCTTGGCCAATCACGGCCTGGATGGTAGCGTGGCCCAGTAAACCGAGACATCCTTCACCGATCTGTCCACGGCCCCCCCAAGCTGAAAACCATGAGGTCAGGCTTGGTCGGCGAGTGGTGTTGCTCTGACGCTCGGGTCCCGTTTGTGGTTGGCTACTCCCTCCAGCGAGAGATTCGCTCCATTCGCCATCCTTGAAACCGCAAGTAACCCCCGATGAGCAACCACACTGGAGACCAGGCGCCACGGGTGGGCGTGATCCTCGCCGGGGGCCAATCACGCCGCATGAGCGTAGACAAAGCGAGCGTCCTCTTGGCGGGGCGGCGATTGATCGACCATGTTGAGGCTCGGTTGGCGCCCCAGGTAGACCATATCGTGATCTCCGGGCGGAGCGACTATGGCACGGGCCACAGTGTCGTGCCGGACCGGGCAGACGGGCCGACGGGCCCCGCGGCGGGGCTCTGGGCTGCAGCGCACTGGCTACGGTCACAGCAGCCGAGTGTCACGCGCTTCCTCACGGTACCGGTGGATGGACCGTTTTTGCCCTACGATCTCTATGATGTACTGGCCGCAACAGGCCCTTGCGCGGTCGCAGTGAGTAAGAGCGACAGTGGGACGGGGCTCTACCGCCACGCGACCTTCGGTCTGTGGCCCATACCCCGCGTCCTTGAAGAGCTTGCCGACGTTGGCACTGGTAAAGGCCCATCGCTGCATGGGCTGGCACGCGCAAGCGCGGCCAGTGAAGTGGCTTTCCCCCCTCACCTTCTCTTTAATATTAATACACAAGATGACCTTGCCGAGGCCGAGATCCTATTCCGCAACAGCGCTTGACGGATCCGGTCCACACGCGAAACACTCGACAATTGAGATCACGAATGCCTCATGGTGAAGGTCCGACCGATCTCAGGCATTTTTCCATGCATGACCTGCAAAAGGGGCCCCAGAGATGACCCATAAAGAGCGCTCCGTCTGCGACCCAAATTGCCATGCGAAACCGAAATGCGGTCTCTCGGTCACTGTGGAGGACGGCAAGATTACATCCGTCGATGCCGCCGAATACCCAGTACCCGGTTACAAGAACAGAATTTGCCTGATGGGGCGCTCGCGTCTTGAATATCAGTACCACCCCGATCGCTTGCGCAAACCCCTCAAGCGCATTGGCGCTCGCGGCGAAGGGCAATGGGAGGAAATCTCCTGGGACGAAGCAGTTTCGCTCTTTGTCACGACACAGAAGCAAATCGCCGATAAATACGGGTCACGCGCCGTCGCCTTTTCCCAGTATTCTGGGGCCTATGGGATCCTGACCCGTGGCTCGGCCCTGCGCTATGCCGGTTTGACCGGCGGCACGGCCATGCGGCCGAGCGGCGTTGATTATTGTGTCGCCAAGGGCCTCGAATACATGTTTGGGATCCGTGCCGCGAGCTTCTTTGGACCGGGTGGTCATTCGTTGAGTGACACGAAGAATTCGGATCTGACGATTATCTGGGGCAACAATCCTGCTGTCACGCGCAGCGTCGATCATGGCCCCCTCAAAGAAGCCCGCAAATCAGGCACCCAACTGGTCTGTATTGACCCGGTCAATAGCGAGACCGCCAAATTGTGCAATGAGTGGTGGTCTGCCCCCCGATTTCCCTTCCAGTTTGAGTTAGAGTCTGGCCCTGAGCGAGAGGGACTGGACGATGAAGCG